>NZ_JAESJS010000018.1:0-265241 GCF_017891705.1 Staphylococcus sp. GDY8P196P
AGTAATTTACTCTTGATAAGACCCCACACCCTCTCCTGAAGATATCAATGTGACCGAACGATTAATGCTCATCAGTGAAATGATGGGCATTTTATTTTATGACCATGTTATTTTCTCAAATAGTAACGCCTATTCCATTAGAAAACATAATTTAAAAGTAGAGGTATAGCCGTATTTTGTCATTACCGCTATTTCTTCACTTATCAATATTTATAAAATCTCTTTATATCAATGTATTTATCTAAAAAATTTTTTTCACAACTTTTATTAAATATACGGAGGATTGACTTATTGTGACAAACCTATTTTGTAATGTATAACTTAAAGGAGGTGACATATTGGATCGTGCATTTCGAATATTAACAATATACCATCGTTTACTACAGAATAAATCCGTCAACAAACAATCACTTACATTAGAACTCAATACGAGTCCTAGGACGATACAAAGAGATATCGACGATACCAGAAACTTCTTATATGAAAGTAAATCGTGGATCAGTACACCTAAAGCAATCACGTACGATTATAAATCAGAAAGTTATAAGCTCGAACAAGATAAGCATGAAAATATGCATTTTATGTATGATATTTTGACTGCTTTATACCTGACGACACCCAAATTAAGTCATTACTTTTATCAATATCTTAAATTATTAATCATCAAACATCATTCAGGTCATCGAACTACATTACTAAAATATCTTGACCGCTTTGAAATTGATAAAAATCAAACAGGTATTTTGCCAGCATCATTAGTTGTTCGCGCAATGAATGAAATTTATATAGATGATATTAATCAAATGAATCTGAGTTTGTCTGAAAAATCCGTGGATATACAAGAAAAATCAAAGTTACAAACCTATATCACGTTTTAAATCGGTAAAGATGTGTGGTCAAAAATGCATCGATTTTATCAAATTCATGTAATAGAAAAATATGATGCACATTATCTTATTGTCACTTTCAAGATGACAAGAGTCGAAGCTATTCAACTCCGTTTTATATATCAATCCAATATACGTATCATTTCACCCCCTGATTTAAGAGAACAAGTGATTGATGAATTACTTTTACTACAATTAACATATTTAAAACAACAAGTTCAAAAGTAAACCAAGCAGACAATGTTTTACAAATAATATTAATTATAATGAAAGGAATGATAATCATGAGTAACATCATAAAAACGATAGGCAAAGGCATTGGAAAAGGTGTCGGTGCAACAGCAGGTCTAGGTATTTTAGGTTCTTATTTCAAAAGAACTTTCACAATAAATGGACCACTAGGTAAAGAAATAACAAGAATTATAGAAAATCACTTTAGTGAACCTGTAGAAATCAAAGCATAATATAGAGGTAACCATTTTCAAAGACACATTGATTTCAAAATATGTCCTTTTTTAATTATTGTAGAATAAATATAGAAAAGCGTAGCAAAATAGATTAATATAAGGGCCTGGATATAAATTCCAGGCCCTTATATTACTTGTTACAGCAATTGTTATTATCTTCTTGCTCTTTTTCATCTTTTTCTTTTTTTTCGTTCTTTTCCTCAATTTCTACCGAACAACATGACTGTTCTTGAGGTTTTATTTTTTTTAATGCGTCTTTAATACCCATTATTTCACCTCCTTTAAATAATGATATTCACAATCAAACCTGTAGCAATGGCTACAATTAAAATTGCAATAATGAATGATATTACAAATTTTTTCTTGAATAGCTTAGATAGCAATACGACCTCTGGAATACTTGCGCCAGCACCACCAATTATTAATGCAACTACTGTTCCTAGCGACATACCTTTTGATACTAATGCTTCGGCTATAGGTAACATTGTTTCTGGTCTGATATACATAGGGATACCGATAACAGAAGCAATAAACACCGATATAAAACCATCACCACTTGCATACTTAGTTATAAATTCTTCAGGTATGAATCCATATATAAAGGCACCAATAAATACACCAATAAATAGATAAGGTAACATTGGGTATAAAAATGCCCACGCATCGTTTAATGCTTGTTTAAAACGAGATCCTGTTTTATTAGCAAAAAATCCATCACCTTTAACATTGACCCCTTTATAACTTTCAGCTAAATTCATTTTTGAAAATACTAAACCTGTTAAAATACTGAAAATTGCTAGTACTACAAAATAAACAATGGCTACTTTCCATCCTAATAAAGCCCATAACATAAATATCATTAATGGGTTCATTAATGGTGAAGCAATCAAAAAACTCATAGCCGGACCAAAAGGAACTTTGGAATTTAATAGACCTGCAAGTATTGGAATAGTTGAACAAGAACAAAATGGTGTAACAGCACCAAACACCATACCTAATATGTAATTGACAGCTTTATTAGGTTTGCTCAAAAGCTTTTTAATTTTTTCTTCTGAAACAACTTGTTGAATCAGACTTACTATAAAACTCACTACTATAAATAGTAATAATAATTCAAAAAATAACATCAGAAATGTTTTTATGAATTCCATAATTGAATCTATCATTAGTATAACGCCTCCGAATTCATTTAATCAACTTTTCTTGATGTATTAATCAAAAAAATTTGATTAATTCTATGTTATAAAGAAGATACTTAAAGTATCTTACAGCAAGTATCTTCATTTAAAACCACCTGTATTTGTTGCTCATTAATTTTATAATAATTCCATGTGCCATGCTTTTCAGCAATAAGAATATTTGCATCTACTAATTTTTTTAAATGATAGGAAAGTTTAGATTGTTTTAACGCTAATAATTCTTCTAGATCACAAACACATAAAGATTTTGAATCGCTTTGACGTATTGATTGTAGAATTTTAAGCCTGATTTTATCAGCTAGCGCATTAAACATCTGTTCATAAAAGTCTAATTTTTCTTCCTCACTTCTATTAGGACTGGACTTAATAATTTCCATTAAATAATCACCTCTCTTATATATAGATATTTCTATTTTTGTTTGAGTTCTTGTATTGCTTGATTAAAATGAGTTTCTGTTATTTTACCATACATGTCAGGTTCTCCTTTAAAGAATTCATTTTTCATATATGATATAGCTTCTTTTAAAGAAACTTCTCTTGATATCATAATTAGATTTAAGTAGCTAACAAAATAATCAACAGATAATGTACCTGCATGATTTATTCTCATAAAATCGAACTCCTTTATAAAATACTAAAATGATACATCAATTTTTTTTGATGTATTAAATATAAATTATTATTTCAACTTTTGCAAGATAATAAAACTAGTTATTTAGGACGCATTCTAATCTAATACTAAAATTAGTCAAAAAACTACATAGACATAAAACTATATAGATGTTAATCTATGTAATGAAAAGGAGGTATTATTTATGTCTTATAAAGAATTATCAGCAATATTAAAAGTTTTATCAGATCCAAGCAGGTTAGAAATATTAGATTTACTTTCTTGTGGTGAGCTATGCGCTTGTGACTTATTAGAACACTTTCAATTCTCACAACCTACACTAAGTCATCATATGAAGTCATTAGTAGATAACGAATTAGTTACAACACGAAAAGACGGCAACAAACATTGGTATCAACTTAATCATGCTATTTTAGATGATATTATTCAAAACTTAAACATCATTAATACATCTAATCAAAGATGTGTATGTAAAAATGTGAAATCAGGTGACTGTTGATGACCATTTTAGCAATTATAATCTTCTTGTTAACTTTAATCTTTGTGATATGGCAACCAAAAGGTTTAGATATTGGTATTACAGCTTTAATTGGAGCTGTTGTTGCTATCTTTACAGGAGTCGTAAGTTTTTCCGATGTATTAGAAGTAACCGGTATTGTTTGGAATGCAACTTTAACTTTTGTAGCTGTTATTCTAATTTCATTAATATTAGATGAAATTGGTTTTTTTGAATGGTCTGCAATACATATGGTCAAGGCTTCAAACGGTAATGGCTTAAAAATGTTTGTTTTTATTATGTTACTTGGGGCAATTGTAGCAGCATTTTTCGCAAATGATGGTGCGGCTTTAATCTTAACGCCTATTGTATTAGCGATGGTAAGAAATCTAGGGTTTAATAAAAAAGTGATTTTCCCCTTTATTATTGCCAGTGGCTTTATCGCTGATACTACATCACTACCCTTAATTGTAAGTAACTTAGTTAATATCGTTTCTGCAGATTACTTCGATATTGGATTTATTGAATATTTTAGTCGAATGATTATTCCTAATATATTCTCTCTGATTGCTAGTATTCTCGTTTTATGGTTATATTTCAGAAAATCTATACCTAAAACGTTCGATACAGAAAATCTTTCACATCCTAAAAATGCAATTAAAGATTCTAAATTATTTAAGATTTCATGGATTGTATTAGCAATACTACTTGTGGGTTATCTTGTTAGTGAGTTTATTCAAATCCCTGTATCAATCATTGCTGGTATTATTGCTATTATCTTTGTACTGTTAGCTCGCAATTCCGAAGCTGTGCATACGAAACAAGTAATTAAAGGTGCACCATGGAATATTGTCCTATTTTCAATTGGTATGTATTTAGTCGTATTCGGCTTGAAAAACGTAGGCATCACCACAATTTTAGCTGATGCATTATCCAATATTTCAAGTTATGGACTATTCAGTAGTGTTATGGGCATGGGCTTTATATCTGCTTTGTTATCATCAATTATGAATAATATGCCTACAGTTTTAATAGATGCAATTGCTATCGGACAATCGAATGTAGTTGGAACAATTAAAGAAGGTATGGTTTATGCGAATGTCATAGGTTCTGATTTAGGACCTAAAATAACACCGATTGGTTCTTTAGCAACATTATTGTGGCTACATGTCTTAACACAAAAAGGTGTGAAAATTTCGTGGGGAACATACTTTAAAACTGGAATTATCATTACTATTCCGGTCCTATTTGTAACACTCTTAGGTTTATACCTTTCACTAATCATATTTTAAGAAAAGAGGCTTTAATTATGGATAAGAAAACAATTTATTTTATATGTACAGGAAACTCTTGTCGTAGCCAAATGGCTGAAGGTTGGGGAAAAGAAATATTGGGTGAAGATTGGAATGTCTATTCTGCTGGTATTGAAACACATGGTGTTAATCCTAAAGCAATAGAAGCTATGAAAGAAGTGGATATTGATATCTCAAACCATACATCAGATTTGATTGATAGTGATATCTTAGAACAGTCAGCTTTGGTCGTAACATTATGTAGTGATGCAGACGATAATTGCCCTATATTACCACCTAATGTTAAAAAAGAACACTGGGGCTTTGATGATCCAGCAGGAAAAGAATGGCCAGAATTTCAACGTGTTAGAGATGAAATTGGAAAAAGAATACAAGAATTCAAAGAAACGCTCGTTTAATGTGAGCGTTTCTTTATATTTAAGTCATACATTTTATTAATAATGATTTCATTTCTATATCTTTGATATAATAGTATGTCATTTTCCCATCCTTGTAAAAATCCAGCACGTCTCTTTTATACAGAGCTCTCAAATGATGTGATGTTGAAGCTATACTCAAACCTAATGTTATAGATAAGTCACAAACACATAATTCTTTCTCTTTAATTAGAGCTAATATAATTTTCAGCTTATTCTCATCACTTATCTTTAATAATGTATTGATAAGCCGTTGAGTTTTTTCTTCTTTTAAAAATCTTAAAGCATAATTCACTTTTTCCTCATGAACACAAATGACGTCACAAATTTTATTGTTACTCATATTAAGTCACACCTTAATTTATAATATAAATCCTAATATCGTTTGTATGGTTTCATTTTCAATAATAATAAATAAGCCCAATGCTATGTAAATAACAGCCATAATCCAACGACTGAATTTCTCAACAATTTCACCCACACCAGGAATTCTAGCTAGTTTTTGTGCTGTGAATACTAAAAAGAAAATTAAAACTAAAAATACAATTAAGGTAGTCAGTAATTCAATAATATCCAATGCTACAAAATAAGGGACAAATAAACCAATATTATCTGCACCACAACTTGCAATTGTCACTAAAGAAACAGTCCCTACTAATTTGGACAAACCTTTTTCGTTTAATTCTTTTTTTGCTCTTTTTTCACCTTCACAATCATCATAAATAGCAACTTTTATACCTAAGTAGATGGGGATCAAACCTAATAAACCTAATATCCATTTCTCTGGAACATAATGTAACACAAAAGCTAAAAATAAACTGACTAATATGAGGATAATCGATCCTAAATATTGACCTATATAAATATCCCTATATTCTTTTCTAGTCTTTGCTCTAGCAAAAAATATTAATAAAATCACTAATAAATCTACCGCAGTTGCAATATAAAGTATTGCCGCAGTTATAATAGTCTGAACCATAGAGCACCTCATTCAAATATACATTTGAATGAATTGTATCATATATTGCATATCTTATGAATAATAAATATTAGAACCGAAAAGTGACACTTTAACTGATAGTAAGGGGCTGTGTACATACGAGTGATTTATAGATTCTTTGAGAATACGACTTAAAGCGATTTTAATTTGTCAGTTCATTGCATTTTGTTTTTTTAACAATTTCACCAATAAGAAGAACCTTATAAAAACCGCATCATTTATGATACGCTTCTGCTTATCGGTTGGTGATGCGGTTTTAAAAAAGTAAGTTACGAATGTCGAATTATCTTTGTATGTCAGCTTATTTATAATACTTTTCAACTTATGATGGCTAAAGTGAAATGAAAAATTAATAATCACTTAATTGGATACTTATTGTTATTAAATATTTTTTCTATCAGCATTTTTTAAACTAATACTATTCGCAATTGGTTGTATCCTTTCACTTATCCTTTCGTGAATAAAATCCTCTTCAAATCCTAATTCTTGTAATAAATAAAATTCTAATATGTTACGCAACATGTGGAAAGCATTACTTAAATCTTCACCTTTAAGAACTTTATCCTTTTGTTTTGGATTATAGTGGGTGTAATAATTTCTAGTATTAGCAATTAAGCTTGGGAACTTTTGTAATTCAAAATCTCCAATAAAAAAATAAAATTCATAGTTAGCTAGTAATAAATCGGCAATACGACTTCTCAATGTAATGAATTTTCTACAACCATCCAATAAAAACTTCCTATCTTTTTCACGAAAAGATTCAGGTCTTAATTTTAATAATTTTTCAACTCTTTTTTTATAATTTTTAAGAGAAAAAGCTATTCTTCGAGAATGATAGGTCTCTAATGCTTGTACCATGTTCAAAAAGTGTCGACTAATCGATAAATTCTGGTTATATAAACTATCGATATAAAGTTCAATTATAGGTTCCATTATAGTTGATACTTCTTGCCAATGGGAGAAATTCCCCTTCTTAAGCTCACTTAGGCTAAAAAGATAGTCATGTTTTGTTAAATGATTATCACTATTTTCATTATGCACAGTATGTTTATAACTATGAATAACTTTCAGTGGTTGGATATACTTCTTACCATTTTCAAATTCATAGTAAAATTTGGGAGTTGTCACAATCATCTCCCCATAACTTAAAGGAATACCTATAGCTATCTCTATAAGTCGTCTCATCTGATTGGATACATTCATAAACCATTCAATCGTTTTAGTTGTTTGAACTTCGATTATAAGATGAGGAATTTGCTTTAAAACTATTTCCTCCTTCATTAGTTCAAATGGGTTACTAAAATTCAAATAATAGAATACACTATAATTTTTATTAGAATATATTTCAATAGGTTCTACGATATTTAAATCTATTAAGGAAGTAGCATTAGTTTCTAATTCAGGGCTTACATAATTTGAAGTATCCCCCCATTGAATAATATTTGGGATACTTACAGTCATTTTAGAAAATTTAATATCTTCTTCATTATTAAAGTTCACACCATTAAACATAAAATCAGCTCTATATCCGTATACTTCTTCTGTTCCTATTCTACTAGTAGTACTTATTCTTGAACAATTGACAATTGTCATTTTGGCACCATTAATTGTAGAACCAGTAATAAAAGGTATTTCAAGAGGTAATTCTAAATAACTCATCATTGGCCCCTTATTAGGTATACGAATATATAATATAACGCCACCTTCTTCTTCATTTAAATATAAATCCCCTTTTAATTTTTTTCCTTTATTATTAATCCTCCAAAAACCTGTAGCTGAAAAAACAACTTTCATTTACATACCTCCAAATGCTTAATAATTAATAAAAATTGGATATACTATTTATTAATTTTACCCTTTGATTTTGCAATATCCTAGAGTTTCAAAACTCAATATCTTGAATTTTTTTATTTATTGCTTTTTTAAATTGATTTTTTTGATTTTTTTCAATTTGTTCCAACTCCAATTTCCTTTCCTCTATTTTTTTATACTCTTCATTCGCATCATCAACACACATAACTAAAGTGTCTCTATGATATTTTTTCACTTCATCAATTGTAGTCCCATCCAATATTATTCTATTTCCAACAACTTTTGCCTTTCCAAATCTATGCATTGTAGAATAAACTCTAGGGTTATTCCATTTGTGTATAAAAATTTCACACCACTCTTGATTCGGGATTTGATTTAATAGAAATGGAATACTATATAATGCTGATCCTCTTGTACCATCTAATTTCGGAAGCGTTACTTCTTCTTGCTTTATTCCTAAAATTTTAATATCACTCCTAATTATATTTGATATACTCGTATTATCTAAACGATCATAAACGCTTTTACTTTTTGATTTGGGTTTCTTATCATGTCCTATAATTGTTGTCAATAAGTCATCAAGTTGATTATTATATTCAATGGATTGTTCATCATGATATAATTCTGTCCAGAGCTTACTTTTTAGAAAATTGGGTATATTTTTTTATCTTTTTCATTTAAAATTATAGGAAGAAATCTATCTTTATCTTCGTTTCTTAAAACTCCATCAGACATTAACCTTGCTTCATACCCGCTTCCACCACGCCTTTTATCTGCATTCACTTTATAGCGCTCACTACAAATAATTAGTACAAAATCAGATTGCTGAATTCCACGCTCCATAAAAAGAGGTACTTCCTGTCCTTTGTTTATATCCCATTTATCAAAACTTACTTCGAATTCTTTGTAATCTTCTAACATCTCCGCTAGCTTAATAACTTTTTCATCTTCAATTTCATCCCAGGCGTATGAAATAAATATTTTTTTCATTAATAAATCAACTCCCTATGTAATCTGCATCATTACAATAATAACTCATTTTTCACTTTTATTGTAATCCTCTAATCTGATAAAACGATGTGCTATGCAATGGATATATCTTTGCGATATTACTATTAAGCAATAGTTTGTAAACTTTTCACTAAATTACACGTTCATTATTAAGTATATTTTCTAGCACCTTTATATAACTAGAGAATTACTCGATTAATTGAATAGTTATACTTACAATAATAAACGCTTTATAGAACTAGCGTTCTCATATTATACCACAAAGGAACTTATGTTCCCTTAAATACCTGAGTGTATTAAAGTATAATTATTAAAAAATTGGAAATGAGTGATTTGATGAACCATGATTGGGGCCGTGAATTACAATCAATTATTGAGGATATCGATTCAAAAAATGTAAAAGAAGTAATGAACTACGCAAATCAATCCTATGAAGAATTACACAGGAATAGTAACACTCGTAACAAGGAGAATTACCCATTGATTCTTAATGATATAATTAAACTTGAAGTAGAACGTATTTATTACACCAATCATAAAGATGACGAAAATAAACCCAAAAAATGGGAAGATCATGATTTATTTGTTCCAACTAAAACTAACTTTTCAGCAAATTTCAAAAAATTTTGTCTTGCACTTGGTATTGATTCTGAAAACTTTAAAATTGGAAAGTCTTATGCATTTAAATCTGAAAGTGAATCCGTTTTACATGATATATTACTAAATAACCCTGAATATATTCATTTTTTAAAAAATGGTGTTAATAAAAAAGACTTAAAATATATAAACAAAATTAATGAAAATCTTTATTACTTCATAAAAAATGAAATTACAGACCCTATTGATTATGAAACTGCTATGACAAATTATTATTTATATTTCTTAGTCAATTCAAATATCGAAGTGGGTATCAAATCTAAAGTTATAGACATAATAACTGCACCAAATGTTAATAATGCTCAAAAAATAGATGTAATGAATTACTACATGGACGAATTAGCTGAACTTAACGACGAAGTTAATTCAAGGTTGGCTACATCTCAAACTTACAGCTATAGCGACTATCTAGAACAAGAGAGTCTTGTTCACATTAACTTAAATCTTGCGAAGTACTTAACCAACAAAGAAACCCAAGCATCTGCACCTAAAGATCTAGTAATTAGATTATTAAGTTATAGCGAGTTAGTAGATCCCCCAGAGTACACCAAAGAAAACCGTAACAAACTTATTGCTGAATTAAAAAAAGCTTTAAACTATCATTTTAAGAAGGATGATAAAGATGAAAATAGTCAATCTGACTATTTTTTTATAACAACAAAATAGTCACTACTATATAAAGACGTATCGATATAAATCGGTACTCTTTTTTTGTCAATATTTTCCTCCGGAATTTTGTATGGAATTTCTAAGGCTATTTTACAGACTTACTACTCACGCTATTACCTATATAGTTGTAAATGTATTCGGCCGATACAAAAATTAAAACATTCGGAGGTAAATTAGTATGAAGTACAAAGGTGAAGATTTTAACGAATTTAAAATAGGACCAAATCCAATGCGTCACAAAAGTAACTGGAAAGGTGGTAACAACTAATGGCTAACAACATTTTCGAGCAATATCCATACTGGGTAAATTCAACTGGATGTTACGAACTTATTCCAGCAAAAAACAAAAACGACGAAGATAAGGTAGTTCGTTTATCTAGTCCAATCATCATTGAAAACAAATTTCTTGATCCCTCTACTGGGATTGAGAAATTGACTATCACTGACGGTAAAAATATCGAACGTATTGAAACGTCAGATATTTTAATATCGCAGAAGCTACCCGGTCTGATTATGTATGGCTTCAGCATCAATGAAAAGTACATTAAATCGTTAAGTAATGCCTTGCAATTAATGCGCCAATCACTACCACTGTCCTCATTGTATACAGGTGTTGGTGTCTTAAATACTGATAAAGGTATCGTCATTTCATTGGACGAGCCTTATCTTTCAAATGAAATCAAACAGTCACAAGCTGACGAAATTATTTGCGAAACACAATATGATTTACAACCTAAAGGTTCATTTGGAAACTGGTGGCAAATGTATCTTGATGAAGTAAAAGGGAACTTGTTGCTAGAGCTTGCCGTGGTATTTGGTGTTTCTTCTTTAGTGTCTGCGTACTTAAAAGCAAAACATGAGATTGAATTTGCAGGCACTATTTTCTCGTTTGTAGGTAATTCTAGTAGCGGTAAAAGTACTAGTGGTGCACTTTCAGCTAGTGTAGCGGGTAACGTAAACAATGGCTCAAATACATTAATGAAATCACTTAACGGAACACGTAATGGAATAGAAAGTTACCTAAATGATAATCACGGTGTCCCTATTGTATTAGATGAGTTGTCCTCTTCCTCATTTCAAGATTCTACCGGACTTCTGTACAGTATTGCAGAAGGATTAGGACGACAACGTTCAGATATAAACGGCAAGGCTAAAGGTGTCCGACATTGGGGAACTAGCATTATAGTAACAGGCGAACATAGTATTTTTAAAGACTCAGCAAAAAATGATGGGCTACGGGTTAGAACCATCGAAATTAACGAACATTTCACTAAAAGCGCTAAAAATGCTGATGCCATTAAAAAGGCAACATCAGCTAATTACGGTCATGTGATGCCATTAGTCGCCGAGTACCTACTTAATCGTGAAGCAGAAGTCATTCAATGGTTCCGAACTGAGCATCAATGGTTCAAAACGCAACTAGAAAATGAAACGAGCAATACAGGTATCCGCATGTTCAAGCGCTACGCCACCATTACGACTTCAGCACGAATATTAGAACGTGTAATCGCGACACCTATCGGTTTGGATGCAGTTAGAGATTACCTCATTAACTATCATTTAGATTCTGTTAGTGAACGAGATCTGTCTTCCAAAGCTCTCGAAACTATAGTTCAGTTTGTGGCACAGAACAGAGGCAAATTTACTGAAGATAGTAAGCTATCAACTATAGTGGAGAATTATGGACTTATTCAATTAAAGGAAAATTGTGTTCAAGTCAAAATGCTTAAAGATGTTTTTAAACAAATGCTGGAAGAAAATCAATACCAAGATGTCAATAATGTTATCAATGCTTTGCGAGATAAAGGCCATATTCAATCTGACCCTAATCGAAAAACAACTAAACGTAGTATCAAAGATGCTCAAGGAAAATCAAAGACCATTGTGTTCTACCATCTTAAATTGGATAAAGAACTTGCACCTATTCTCGGCTTAAGCCCTGATACAGAAGCTTTTACACCACCGAAATTTGATAATAATACAAATCCAGATTTGCTTAATAATTTTATTAAACAAGCGAAAGAAAAAGAAGCAAATGACGATTTAGAACTATAAATTTGAATATTATATCGCTACAACGCTCTATGCGTTGTAGCTCATTAAATTAATCGGAGGCATAAAAATGAAAACAAACGTCAACTTATTAGATTATACAATTGATTCGGTAGAAGTCGATGATCATCAAAAATCTATTATCGTTAATTATATCGACAGATACTACCATATACAACAATATGTATTAACTGAAACGGAACAAAAGCTACTAAAATTTTATCACTTGTACCCTGAATTCATGAATGAAAAAGAGATAACTGAACATTTTGTCCCAAGTAAACGACAAGAACGAATAACAATGCAACATGTTATCAATTCTATATAATTTGATATTTGGAGGTTGAATCATATGGACGAATTAATCACATTACTTGCTGATTTAGTGATTGAAGAAATCAATCACGTTGATGACTAATAATACGCCCAACACCTGGCTGGTGTTGGGCTAATCTATAAATTCGTTCATAAATATATATTATTACTTTGGAAGGAGGAAACAAGATGAAACAAGCAATAGGTTACTTACGTCAAAGTACACTCAAACAACAATCTCTAGCAGCACAGAAACAGACCATCAAAGCACTAGCCAAAAAACACAGTATTAAACAAATCACTTTTTATAACGATAAGCAATCAGGACGCACTGATAAGCGGAATGGTTATCAACAAATTACTGAACTGATTCAACAGGGACAATGTGACGTATTATGTTGCTATCGTCTGAATCGACTTCATCGTAACCTAAAAAATGCATTAAAACTCATGAAATTGTGTCAAAAGTATCATGTTCATATCTTAAGCGTTCATGATGGCTACTTCGACATGGATAAAGCATTCGATCGGCTCAAACTCAATATTTTCATGAGTCTCGCTGAACTTGAATCCGATAATATTGGAGAACAAGTTAAAAATGGAATCCGAGAAAAAGCAAGCCAAGGTAAACTAATTACAACGCACGCTCCATTTGGCTATCACTACCATAATGGAACATTCATGATAGACACAGTAAAAGCACCAACAGTAAAAGCTGTGTTCAATTATTACCTTCAAGGTTATGGTTATAAAAAAATTGCACAATACTTAGAAGCTGATGATAAATTCATTAATCGTAAGCCCTATCAAGTGCGTAATATTATCCTTAACCCTAATTACTGTGGCCGTGTTATCAATCAATACGGACAATATGAAAACATGTTCCCAGCTATTGTCAGTACAACGATATACGAAGAAGCTCAAGTTACCCGAACTCAGAAACAAGTCAAACGTAAACCGTCAGAAAACCAACTCAAACAAAAAATAAAATGTCCTTGTTGTGGTTCAACCCTTACCAACATGACCATTAGAAAAACCAATCATTCATTACGTTATTATGTCTGTCCTAAAAATATGAATGCATCACGTTTTGCATGTGACTTTAAAGGCATAAACGCTGAAAACCTAGAAAAACAGGTCTTAGAATCTTGCCAAAAATTCTTTCGAGACCAACAGCTCTATTCGAAAATCAAACACGCTATTGAGAAACAGCTCAAAAAACAAAAAATGCATAATACTAATAACACATTAACTCATGAAAAGCTCATTGAAAAATTAGCTCAAGGAACAATTGATGTAGAAACATTCAGAGAACAGTCCCAATCAATTAATCTACAGAATAAACCTATACAAGCAATAAGTGATATTCGGATAAAAGCATCACTACAAAAGGTTATACAGAAAAGTTTCACGTTAAACATGCTGCATCCCTATATTGATGAAATTCGCATTACTAAAAACAAAGCCCTTGTTGGAATCTATTTCAAAAATGAACCCTTAAACATCGTCAATCAAAAAACACAGTCATCGATTGCTTAATCAGAAAGGATGAAAAAATCATGCAACAACTCAAACAAAAACGTGTCGGTATCTATGTCCGCGTATCAACAGAAATGCAAAGTGCAGAGGGCTATAGTATCGACGGGCAAATCAATCAAATCAAAGAATATTGTAACTTCCATCATTTCGAAGTCAAAGATATATACGCTGATCGTGGTATTTCAGGAAAGTCTATGAACCGCCCTGAGCTCCAACGTTTGTTAAAAGATGCGAACGAAGGTCATATCGATTGTGTCATGGTGTATAAAACGAATAGACTCGCACGTAATACATCAGACTTACTCAAAATTGTTGAAGACCTTCATCGTCAAAATGTCGAATTCTTCAGCCTGTCTGAGCGTATGGAAGTTAATACAAGCAGTGGTAAACTGATGCTACAAATACTTGCGAGCTTCTCAGAATTCGAACGTAATAACATTGTCGAGAATGTATTCATGGGCCAAACTAGACGTGCACAAGAAGGCTACTATCAAGGGAATTTGCCACTAGGATATGACAAAATCCCTGATAATAAACACGAACTAATGATTAATCAACATGAAGCGAATATCGTGAAATATATATTCGAATCTTATGCCAAAGGACATGGTTATCGTAAAATTGCCAATGCCCTCAATCACAAAGGATATGTTACTAAAAAAGGTAATCCTTTTAGCATCAATTCAATAACCTATATCTTAGTCAATCCATTCTACATTGGTAAAATTCAATTTGCGAAGTACAAAGATTGGAATGAAAAGCGTCGTAAAGGACTGAATGATAAACCTATTATAGCTGATGGTAAACACCCTCCTATTATTAGTCAAGAATTATGGGATAAAGTCCAATCACGCAAAAAACAGGTCAGTCAAAAACCTCAAGTTCATGGAAAAGGAACCAATCAATTAACAGGTATTATTCACTGCCCACAATGTGGTGCACCAATGGCAGCTAGTAACACAACGAACACATTGAAAGATGGTACCAAGAAGCGAATACGCTATTATTCTTGTAGTAACTTTCGAAATAAAGGCTCAAAAGTATGTTCTGCGAATAGTGTTAGAGCTGAGGTGATTGAGAAATACGTTATGGATCAAATACTTGAAATTGTCAAAAGCGATAAAGTTCTCAAACAAGTTGTCGAACGTGTTAATCAAGATAGTCAAATTGATATGGCTGCACTTAACCATGATATCGCATATAAGCAACAACAATTTGATGAAATAAACACTAAACTAAAAAATCTAATTCAAACCATCGAAGACAATCCAGACTTAACATCTGCACTCAAACCAACTATTCATCAATATGAAACACAACTCAATGACATTACAAATCAAATGAATCAACTCAAGCACCAACAAAATCAAGAGAAACCATCTTATGATACGAAAAAAATCGCTGCCCTATTACAACGAATATTTCAAAATATAGAATCCATGGATAAATCACAGCTCAAAGCTTTGTACCTAACGGTTATTGACCGTATTGACATTCGTAAACATGAGAATCATAAAAAGCAATTCTACGTTACACTAAAACTTAATAATGAAATTATTAAACAACTTTTCAATAATAATAATCTAGACGAAGTGCTCCTCAGCACTTCGTCTTTGTTTTTGCCTCAAACACTCTACTTTCAAATCTAATATCTATGTACTGTCCTTTCGTCATTCAATAACCCCCATCTAACGAACCTTTTCAACATACTAACAAGTCACAACTCAATGTGAAGCTTATATTGTATGACGAAAGAACATCCCAAAATATAATATGAACGGGATAGCAATGGGATTGGATAACTTCAAGTGACAGAAGGATTACGCAAGCGTAATCCCGAAATCCCATTATTATTTATAAATAAATAATATAAAAAGAAAAAGTAAGTCGTACTGACATCTACAAATCCAAATCATATATAAATATATAGCTATATTTCCCGAGAAATAAGCGGGATAACGGGATTTCCTCGTCATACCAACAATGAGCATGCATTTCGGTTGGGATATTTTCTGAATTTCAATGGGATTTTCAAATAATACTAAAAACCATAATATGATAACCAACTGAATGATGGCTCAAATCAAAGAATTGCGCAACAATTCACCAAAAGGTCTAAAATGATATAATTCAATTATATTGTAATATTGATTATAAAATCTAAAAATAGCTAAGGAGTGTATTTTATGTACAAAATAGCCATAGCAGGTGCAGGCGCAATGGGTGGAAGAATTGGTATTTCTATAAAAGAAGCTGGTTATGACGTAACACTTATAGATAATTGGGAAGAGCATGTTAATCAAATTAATCAAGATGGCATGAACATTAAAACAGAAACAGATAACTACTCAATTAACATTCCCGCAATATTAACCAAAGATGTTTCAGCTGAATTTGATCTCATCATAATATTAACCAAAGCTATGCAATCTGAAGAGATGTTACAACGTTTACAAGAAGCTGGCTGTATTCATAGTGGGACAGCTATATTAAGTATGATGAATGGCTTAGGTCATGAAGAGCGATTATCACAAATTGTTCCGCTATCACAAATCTATCTTGGCGTAACTATGTGGACAGCTGGACTGCGCGGGCCAGGTCAATTATTACTCGAAGGCGAAGGATCTATATATCTACAAAGAGCAGATGGTGAAGTAGATGAACAAGCTAATACTATACTTCAAATATTCAATGACTCTGGCTTGAATGCACAAATTAGTTCCAATGTATTCGAATCAATATGGTCTAAAGCTACACTCAATAGTGTTTTAAATCCTCTATGTACGATATTAAACAAAACCATTTACGAATTTGGTAATTATGCACAATCAGATGAAATGATTATGCCAATTATTGATGAAATTGTCGCAGTTGCAAAGGCAAAAGACATTCATTTGGATCGTAATGAGCTTTTTAAAAAAGTTGTATCAGCCTATCCAAAAGAAGCTCAAGGACTTCATTACCCATCAATGCATCAAGATTATTCAAATGGCCGCTTAACTGAAATAGACTACCTTAATGGACAAATAGCTGCTTATGGAAAAGAATTTAATATACCTACACCGATTAATACAATGCTAACTCATCTTGTCCACCAATTAGAATCAAAATTATAATAACTACAAAATCAAATTTAATCATTCTTCTCTCGACGAAGTGCGTCTCAGCACTTCGTCTTTATTTTTACCTCAAACCCTCTTTCTCAAAATATAATGTAAACATACTTGTCCTTTCGTCATTCAATAACACGCATCTATCAAATATTTCAACAAACTAATCAGTCATAACTCGATATGAAGCTTATATTGTATGACGAAAGAACATCCCAAAATAAAATGTCAACGGGATAACAGCGGGATTCAATAACTTCATGTAGCAGAAGGATTACGCAAGCGTAATCCCAAAATCCCATTATTATTTATAAATAAATAATATAAAAAGAAAAAGTCAGTCGTACTGACATCTACAAATCCAAATCATATATAAATATATAGCTATATTTCCTGAGAAATGAGCGGGATAACGGGATTTCCTTGTCATATCAACAATTGTGATGATTTTCGATTGGGATATTTTCTGTATTTCAGTGGGATTTCTAAGCGAAACAAACATTATTTCAAACTTATATTATCTAAATGATGTATCACATGTATACATCAACCAAATACATTAGGAGGTCATAACAATGACATTAGAACTACAACTCAAGCATTATATAACCAACTTATTCAATCTGCCAAGGGATGAAAAATGGGAATGTGAATCTATCGAGGAAATCGCTGATGATATCCTTCCTGATCAATATGTCAGACTTGGTCCACTCACCAACAAAATCCTTCATACGCATACTTACTACTCTGATACACTTCATGAAAGACATATATACCCCTTTATCCTCTACTATCAAAAACAACTCATTGCGATTGGTTATATTGATGAAACAAACGATATGGACTTCTTATATCTTCATAACACAGTTATGCCACTACTAGATCAAAGACACTTACTTGAAAAGGAGAATTATAATAATGAATAAATGGATACACATAGCTCAGATAAGCGTCACAGTCATTACAGAAGTTATTACAATAATGAAAGATATAGAAAAGGAGAAATGAGCATGGAACGTTATATTACACGTGGTATTGCCAATTACTTGCCAGCAATATTGCAGCAAGAGTTATGGAAACTTGTAGCGCAACGCGAAAACGAACAATTCAAGGAACTAGAAGAGATTGATTACTTTCATATATTCCAGTTCAATATGCATAATAGTCAATTATATATCAAACATAAGCAAGAACGTCCAGAGTACGTAAAAATTCATAAGGCAAATTATTCAAAAGCTATCAATATTAATAAGGTCTACATTATCCGAGAAGATGATGTAGACCTTTCTTATTACGTCATGTTGTTACCAGAAGAATATTAAACAAAGGAGTTAGATAAAAAATGAAATCAATCAAAAGTGTATTAGAAACAGAAGCGATATTTAGTGAGGATAAAATGCATCGTTATCTTCTCAAGAAAACTTGGGATATTGATAAAGAAGTACTCACAATTATAACGATGTATCCTCATTATGATGGAGTTATCAACGTTGACCTTACAACACAACTAATTATCAATAAAGTAGCTGAAAAAGATGAATATGGTGGTGTTAATTTTATTAACCTTTTTTCAAATATTGATACACCTATTAATTTAAAACATATCGAAAACAGCCATGACAAGCATACGGATATTCATATTATGAAAGCTGTCAAAGAAGCCGATAGTGTTTTATTGGCTTGGGGTTCCTACGGAAAGAAACCCCTTGTGGAAAATCGAGTGAATGATGTATTAGACATGTTAAAACCTCACAGTAAGAAAATCAATATACTAACAAACCCTCAAACAAATGAAATCATGCATCCTTTAAATCCTTATGCACGAAAAGCTTGGACAATAAAACCACTAGGTTGAATACGAGTACCCATATAGATAATTTTTTAGTAATAGAATTGTCTTAATTATTTTCATTATATTGGAAGTAATCGATCCTAATAAAAAATAAGATTTTAAAGTATCATTTACATTTAAATTATTAAAATAGAAGTATAAATATAGTTAAAAATACGAGCATCTTCCGCTTTACTTGGAAGATGCTCAATTATTTTTTTTATTGCTGACTTGCCATTAATTCTGCTTGTTCTACTACTTGTTCAACGGCAATTTTTTGTAAATCTGGTGGATATCCATACTCCTTCAATAATTTTCTTACTTGGGTTCTCATTTTTGCTTTAATATTACTTCTTTTATGCCAGTCCACACCCATATTATCTTTCACTGTTTTTGTTAATTCATGTGCTATTGCTCTAAGTTTTATGTCACCCATTATTTCCTTAGCAGTTTCGTGTGTAGATAATGCATCATAAAATGCAATTTCTTCGACACTTAAACCTAAATCTTTACCTTTTTGTTTCTCCGCTTCTATATCGCTAGATAATTGCATTAATAACTCTATAGTCTTCGATGCATTTATTGTTCGATTATTGTATTTTTGAATAGATTTATTTAGCATCTCTGAAAATCTTTTAGATACAGTAGCATTTGTTTTCATTAATGACTTAACTTGTCCTTTAAGTAATTTGTTCAACAATTCAACTGCTACATTTTTTTGTTTTAAAGCTGCAACATCTTTTAGAAAATCATCAGATAAAATTGAAATGTCTGGATTATCTAATCCAAGGGTTTGATAAATATCTACAACTTCTTCAGTGACAACTGATTTTGAAATTAATTGATTTATCTCTGCTTCAACTTCAGCAGGTGTCTTTTTACGCTTGCTTCCTTCACTAGGTGGAGCTAATAATTTAACAAGCCCTGATTTTACGGCTTTTAAAAATGCAATTTCACTGTTCAGTTCCTGAGCATCTTCCTCTGTCGCACAAAGAGCAAACGCCTTAGTAAGCTCGGTCACTGTTTTCACAAAACGCTCTCTTTCTTTCTCACCTAATCCAATGATATAATCCATCGTATTTGAGATAGCATTATAGCGATTTAATTGGTCTTCTGACTCAAAATCAGAATAGTCATGATTATACAACATATCTTGTATGATATCGTATTTCATTAACATAACCTCAAGTGCTTTATCTGTGTCTATACCTGTTTGTTCTCTATCAGAGTCCGTATACTCTTTTAGTGCTTCCTTCAGACTTTCAGCAATACCTACATAATCAACAATTAAGCCGCCTGGTTTATCTTTAAATACTCTATTAACTCGTGCAATAGCTTGCATTAAGTTATGACCTTTCATCGGCTTATCTATGTACATTGTATGCATTGAAGGTACATCAAATCCTGTTAACCACATGTCTCGCACAATTACGAGTTGCAATTCATCATTAACATCTTTCATACGATTCTCTAAAAGGTTTCTTCGTTTTTTCGGACCTATATGTTTTTGGAAGTTTTGCGGATCACTAGATGAACCTGTCATAACGACTTTGATAACACCTTTGTCATCATCATCTGAATGCCATTCGGGTTTAAGTCTTACAATTTCATCATATAAATCGACTGCAATACGACGACTCATTGTGACAATCATACCCTTACCCTTCATTGCCTTCTGTCTTGTTTCAAAGTGATTAATAATGTCAGTCGCTAAAGCATGTACACGTTGTTCGGCACCAGATAGAGCTTCTATACGTGACCATTTAGATTTCAATCGAGATTTAGTATCTTCTTCTTGGCCAGAAGTAATGACATCATATGCTTCATCAATATCTAAATCGGTTGGTAAATTTAATGGAATAATACGACTTTCATAATATATTTTAACCGTACTACCGTCTTCTACAGATTGTGTCATATCATATACATCAATATAATTTCCAAATACCATTTGTGTATTCTTATCTGTTGAAGATACAGGTGTTCCAGTAAAACCAACGAACGAAGCATTAGGTAGAGCATCTCTTAAATATTTTGCATATCCATATTTAATACCTTCACCTTTTTCATCGTAAGTTGCTTTGAAACCATATTGTGTGCGGTGTGCTTCGTCTGCCATAACTACTACATTTTTACGTTCTGTTAATGCATCCATTGTCACTTGACCTTCTTCAGGTTCGAATTTCTGCATAGTTGTAAATACGATACCACCTGATTCTACAGATAATAGTTCTTTCAATTCTTTTCGTGATTCTGCTTGTTTAGGTGTCTGTCTTAGTAATCCTTTACCTGAGCGTCCTTTGGACTTAACAAAAGTACCATACAATTGATTGTCTAAGTCATTACGGTCTGTTACGACCACTAATGTTGGGTTATTTAATTTTTGAATTAACTTTCCTGAGAAAAAGACCATTGTCAAACTCTTACCAGAACCTTGTGTGTGCCAAATAACACCACCCTTGCCATCTCCATGTTCAGATGTTGCTTCCATAACACGATCAATAGCTTTATTCACTGCATAATATTGATGATATGCAGCTAATATTTTAACTATATTTCCTTTACCATCATCTTGGAACAAAACAAAATGATGAATTAAATCTAATAGTACTTCCTTATTTAACATACCGTGAATCAATATATCTAAACTACGAAACGTTGATGAATCTTCATTTTTTCCATCTTTAGTACGCCAAGTCATAAAACGATCATAATCAACAGTTAAAGAACCAGCTTTTGTATTTATACCATCACTCGTTACTAACACTGCATTATGATTAAATAATTGTGGAATTCTCATTTTATAAGTTTCTAACTGATGGTATCCATCTTCAATACCAACAGATTCATTTGTAGAATTTTTCAGTTCAATTACCACTACTGGTAATCCATTTATGAATAACACAATATCAGGTCTTTTTTTATAATCTCCATTCACAACAGTTAATTGATTAACCGCTAAGAAATCATTATTTCCTGGGTTATCAAAGTCAAATACATAGACCAAATCATTAATCGTCTCACCGTCATCATTATAGTGTTCAACCTCAATACCATTTGTAATCATTTCATGGAAAGAACGATTATTCTCTAATAAACTAGGAGACTTCTCAATTGAAATTTCATGAATTGCCTGTTCAATTGCACTATTATTTAGTTCAGGATTAATACGTCTCAAAGCCGCTTCCAAACGATCATCAAGCACAACATCTTTGTCGCTCTTCCGTTCATTCATAATCCCATTGTCACTACTATCTCGACCATTCTTAACAGAATAACCAAGACCCTCAAACCACTTCAATGCAACCTGTTCTAAATCATCTTCACTAAATTGAAAGCTCATCTTCATTCACCTCGATATCGTCAGGTATCTCAATTTCACCTGACATTAATTTTGGTAGTAATGTGTCACGGAGTTGGGTTAAATTTTGGTTTTGTTCTCTAATTATTTTAATTTTTTGAATATATGGTTCAATTTTTTCACTTAATAAATATGAAACTTCTTCATTATATGCAAACCTGTATTGGACTGCTATATCTGGCTTAACTCTTTGCCTACTATTAGTTGAACCAGTAGTATTTGAAACCAAATATTCATTAAATTTGTCAGAAATACATATGTTATAAATAAAAGCATTTCTATAACTATTATCGCTTTTAAGAACTACAAATTCTGATGAAGCAACGTTTAGAAAATTTTCGTTATATGAAGTTACCCATATTCTTCTAGTTGTGGGGTTCATCTTAGAAAACAAAATACAATTCTCATCTATTATCCACTTGTTACTTTTAATATCAGTTACATTATCAATGGTAGGATACTGTCCACTATCAAATGCTGGTAAACTGAAATGTTTCACCTCTGATTCATTACTTTTTTTAGGATTAAATGTATCTTTTTTGTGATGTACTATGTCTTTTAAATATACACATTCCCATCCTTTTGGTATCTTCCCTAATTCACTATCAACCATCTCTCCGCCGCTTGATTTGTATGGATTTCCATTTTCATCAGGAAACTCAAAATCAACAAACCATCGTTTGAATAATGTTTTTGAAAGTTCTTCAAGATTTGCTATGATTTTTTGATTGATTTTTTCTTTTTTTAAAAGTGCTAATAGTATATGACTAATTTTCATCTGATTTTGAAGGCTAGGTATAGTAATTTTAAGTTTTGAAATCATTTCGTTATTTAAACTTGCTCTTGTAGACATGATAGACATAGAATTTACTTGATTTCTAAAATTATTACTTCTAAAATAAAATGCAGCATATACTGGTAACAATTTATTCTCACAATATTTGTTTGGTCTTAATCTTTTGGTAAATCCATTAAAAGTCGCATTTTTATAGTCTTTTAAAGCTACTGCACTTATACCTAACTCATTTTGTTTCTCACTAGTTCTTGTTAAAAAAAGGTCTCCTTTTTTAACTGAATACTTTTCTCTTTCTTTTTCTTCAGTTATAACTTGCCCAGAAAATTCATTAGGTAATATTAAATTATCGAATACATCTTTAAATGTTAAAAAAGGTGTACCAGTGCCAAAATATTTTCTATTTTTTGATAAACCTGAACTAATAGTATATAAATCAGTTAAATTAAATGTCTCAAACTCCATAACCTAATCCCTCCAATGACTTACGGATTTGGTCTTCGAGTTCTTTTGATTTCGCAAATTGTTCACTTAAATCTGCTGTGATTCTTTCCATTTTCTGTTCAAATGGTTCTGAATCTTCTTGTACTTCTGCTAAGCCTACATAACGTCCTGGTGTTAAGATATATTCGTTATCTTTTATTTCTTCTGTCTTTGCTACTTTAGAGAAACCTGCTTTGTCTTCATATTGATTATCGTTTGTTCCACGCCATGAATGATAGACATTTGCTATATCTTTTATTTCTTCATCTGAGAACTCTTTTAATGTTCTTGATACCATACTTCCGATATTTCTAGCATCTATAAATAGTACTTCTCCACGTCGTTCATTCTTACCGTTTTTAGCTTTATTTTTTGTCACGAACCACAAACATACTGGAATTTGAGTTGAATAGAATAGTTGCCCTGGTAATGTGACAATACACTCAACTAAGTCTTGTTCAATTAAGTTTTTACGTATTTCTAATTCATCTTTACCACTTGTAGACATCGAACCATTCGCTAATACAAACCCTGCTGTACCACTTGGTGCAAGTTTAGAAATCATATGTTCAATCCAAGCATAGTTGGCATTGCCCTTAGGAGGAATACCAAATTTCCAGCGGTAATCATCTAATAATTTTTCTTGTCCCCAGTCACTGGCATTGAATGGAGGGTTAGCTAATATAAAATCAGCTTTCAAATCTTTATGTAAATCATTATGAAATGTGTCTGCATGATGATCACCTAAATCATTATCTATACCTCGAATAGCCAAATTCATTTTTGCTAATTTCCAAGTAGTTGGATTAGATTCTTGACCATAAACAGCAATATCATCTATACGACCTTGATGGCGTTCTATAAAATGCTCACTTTGTACAAACATTCCTCCTGAGCCACAACAAGGGTCATAAATTCTACCTTGATATGGTTCAATCATTTCAACAAGCAATTTAACTATTGAAGCTGGTGTGTAGAATTCCCCAGCATTCTTACCCTCAGCGCTTGCGAATTTCGCGATAAAGTATTCATAAACACGCCCCAAGACATCTTGCTTCTTACTTTCAGAGTCTCCGACTTTGAATGTAAATAGATCGATAATATCGCCTAATTTTTCTTTATCTAATGCTGGTCTTGCGTAATCTTTAGGTAACACGCCTTTTAATGACTCATTTTCTTTTTCAATTGCTATCATTGCTTTATCAATAATTTGACCAATTTCTGGTTTCTTTGAATTATCGTTAATATATTGCCAACGTGCTTCTTTAGGAACCCAGAAAATATTCTCTGCTAAATACTCATCTTTATCTTCTTCGTCTGCATATTCATCATTTTTCAATTCTTCATATTTTTCTTCAAAAGAATCAGAAACATATTTCAAAAATATAATACCTAACGCTACATTCTTGTATTCTGCTGCATCCATACTGCCACGTAATTTATCTGCAGCTTGCCATAACTTTTCTTCAAATCCAATTGTTGCCATATACTTTCTCTCCCTTTTATTAATAGTGGTCTATATTTATCCAGTAATCTTCAACATCAAATTCATATTCTTTTAAATTTTTAATACCTTTATCATTTAATTGAAAACTACAATTTGCACATTTAACTGTATATATACATTGAAAACTATCTTCTTGTTCATAAAATTGAACATTACCTTGTTCATCCTCGTACTCATATTCATGAATATCAGTAATTACTTTTTTAGTGTATGTTACTAAGGACATCGCAGCACAACATGGACATTTTAAAATTTCATTGGTAAATGTAAAACTATTATTCAACTCTGCTTGTGCTAGTTGGTTAGCGCTTTGATTTCTAATTCAACGTTATGTATGTTTACTCGTTCGTATCCTAAACTCTCAAGTTGTTGAAGTACCTCATTTTCTAATGCATATTCACTTTGATAAGCCATCCATTTATCCACCCTAAACTTAATATTTTCTTAAATATATCAAAATTTAGTAATAATTAATATTGTATACTTCATTTTTGACTAACAAATTAAGATTAATTTTCAACGAAAGTTAAACTGTTACACATAACTAACTATTTATATTATTTTTTTCAAACTTTTTAATAATATTTTCTAGAGTTACGATTAATTCATCATAACTATATATATCTACAATATTTTTATATGCATTTTTAATAAGTCTGTAATCTTGTAATTGCTCCTGATTAAAATTATTAGTTCTACCTAAAATAACTATACCCTTAGGACTTCTTATATTAATTTCAATATCCTTAGCTTCTCTTTCTTTAATTGCTTTTTGGAGTTTTTTTATCACATTTTTACTTTCAGTATTAATATAATGTAAATATTTTTCTACTTGCATTAAAGCACTACTTAAATCTCTTGTAGGAGGATAATTTCCTCTTGATTTTGTAGAATTTAAAATTTTTATTCCATGGGCTTTTTTAATTTCAATAATATCTACATTATTATTATTATCTAGCAAGATAAAGTCGACTCTCTTTTTCTTATCACTATGTCTGATTACTTCATATTCACTAAAGACATCTATATATTTTGGGAAAATTAGAGTTAAAATATCTACAATTTCTTTTTGCCAAACTTTTTCATGTGTTTGTTCATTAGATATTAAATATTTAAGCCTATTTAGAATTAATCTGTATTTATCTTGCTCATATTCAGATAAAACATCACTTAGTAACATTTCACTTTCAGTAGATATATTACTAATTTCTTTCAATTTTATTTTTTGTTTTCTTATATATTCTTCATAGTTTCCAATATAATCTTTTTTAACATTAAAAAATTCTGAAACAATTTGGCTTATTCTAACATTACTATATTTATCTAATTCTGTACTTTTCGGAAAATTATTAATTAAATTATTGTATTCTAATTCTGTTATAGTAGATGTCGATAAACTCAAATTCTTATCGTCATCTGAATTAGAAATAACTATAAAATCTTCATCAATTATGTCATCTATCTTTTTGAGAACTGAAATATTTCTCCAAGCTATAAAATGCTTTTTATTAAATTTAAAATTTTTATCAAAAAAATAGCATAAAAATCTAGTTATCCGCATAAAAACTGGACTTATCACACTTTATCAAGGTCAAAACCACTCAATTTACTACTAATTTACTACTTATGAATGAGCTTTGATACGACGATTTATCCTTGAAAAGTGAAGATATAAAGATACTTCCAATAAAATTTGAATATTTAATAGGTAGACACTTCAAAAAATGAGGTGTCTATTTTTTTACCCGATTTTGAAAGGAAGTGAACTTATGAAAACAAAAAATCAAGAATCAAAAGGTCGTTCCCCACTCTTTAAGACCATCAAACATTCATTCAGCCAATAAAAAAGAAAGGATAGGTAAAAATATGGAACTTAAATTTGTGATTCCCAACATGGAAAAAACATTCGGCAATTTAGAATTTGCTGGCGAGGATAAAGTCGTTCAGCGAAGAATCAACGGACGGCTAACTGTCTTATCAAGAAGCTATAATCTCTATTCTGATGTTCAAAGAGCAGATGATATTGTGGTGGTGCTTCCTGCTGAAGCTGGCGAAAAACATTTCGGCTTTGAGGAACGTGTGAAGTTAGTCAATCCACGTATTACCGCAGAGGGCTACAAAATCGGCACTCGTGGTTTTACAAATTACCTTTTACATGCTGACGACATGATAAAAGAATAAAGAAAGAGAGGAAAAATGATGAGATTAGCAAATGGCATTGTATTAGATAAAGACACGACTTTTGGAGAATTGAAATTCTCTGCTCTACGTCGTGAAGTGAGAATCCAAAATGAAGACGGGTCGGTTTCAGATGAAATCAAGGAACGTACCTATGACTTAAAATCCAAAGGACAAGGACGCATGATTCAAGTAAGTATTCCTGCCAGCGTGCCTTTGAAAGAGTTTGATTATAACGCACGGGTGGAACTTATCAATCCCATTGCGGACACCGTTGCTACTGCCACCTATCAAGGAGCAGATGTTGACTGGTATATCAAGGCAGACGATATTGTGCTGACAAAGGATTCTAGTTCATTCAAAGCTCAACCACAAGCAAAGAAAGAACCGACACAAGACAAATAGTCGCTAGGTAGAAAGGAGACTTTTTCGCATGAAACAGCGTGGTAAAAGGATTCGCCCATCTGGTAAAGATTTAGTCTTTCATTTTACGATAGCGTCACTCCTGCCTGTTTTCCTGCTGGTTGTCGGACTGTTTCATGTGAAGACAATCCAGCAGATCAACTGGCAGGATTTTAACCTATCACAAGCAGATAAGATTGACATTCCCTATTTAATTATCAGTTTCAGTGTCGCAATTCTTATCTGCTTGCTGGTAGCGTTTGTATTCAAACGGGTTCGCTATGATACGGTTAAACAACTTTACCACCGTCAAAAACTGGCAAAGATGATACTTGAAAACAAGTGGTATGAATCTGAACAGGTCAAAACAGAGGGTTTCTTTAAAGATAGTGCTGGTCGTACAAAGGAAAAGATAACCTACTTCCCTAAAATGTATTATCGACTTAAAAATGGCTTGATACAGATACGGGTGGAAATCACGCTGGGAAAATATCAAGACCAACTCTTACACTTGGAAAAGAAATTAGAGAGTGGCTTGTACTGTGAGCTGACGGATAAAGAGTTAAAGGATTCCTATGTGGAATATACTTTGCTCTATGACACCATAGCCAGTCGTATTTCTATTGATGAAGTAGAAGCTAAAGATGGTAAACTTCGCTTAATGAAAAACGTATGGTGGGAATATGATAAGCTCCCTCATATGTTGATTGCTGGTGGTACAGGTGGCGGTAAAACTTACTTTATACTGACACTGATTGAAGCCTTGCTTCATACAGATTCAAAACTGTATATTCTTGACCCGAAAAATGCTGACCTTGCGGACTTAGGTTCTGTGATGGCAAATGTCTACTATAGAAAAGAAGACTTGCTTTCTTGCATTGAAACATTCTATGAAGAAATGATGAAACGTAGTGAGGAAATGAAGCAGATGAAGAACTATAAGACTGGCAAAAATTATGCTTACTTAGGTCTCCCGGCACACTTCTTAATCTTTGATGAATACGTCGCTTTCATGGAAATGCTGGGAACAAAAGAAAACACCGCAGTTATGAATAAGCTGAAACAGATTGTCATGTTAGGTCGTCAAGCTGGCTTCTTTCTAATACTGGCTTGTCAACGTCCAGACGCAAAATATTTAGGCGACGGAATCCGTGATCAGTTTAATTTCAGAGTGGCTTTAGGTCGTATGTCTGAAATGGGCTATGGCATGATGTTTGGCAGTGACGTACAAAAGGATTTCTTCTTAAAGCGAATCAAAGGTCGTGGCTATGTTGATGTAGGAACAAGTGTCATATCAGAGTTTTATACTCCCCTTGTACCAAAAGGATATGATTTCTTGGAGGAAATTAAAAAGTTATCCAACAGCAGACAGTCCACGCAGGCGACGTGCGAAGCGGAAGTCGCAGGTGTGGACTGATCTTGCTGGCTGGTGTGGCAATAGCCACGCCAGCACTTAACCCCCCGTATCTAACAGGGGGGTACAAATCGACAGGAAACAGTCAAAAAAACATTAGAAAATCCTTTGGTTACAAGGGATTTACAAAATTTCAGCGTATGTCAAATGGGCTTTAAAAGTTGACATACGCCTTTTTGATTGGAGGGATTTTTACTGAATGAACAAACTTGGTTACAGCATTTAAAAGAAAAACGCTTGGCTTATGGACTATCTCAAAACCGTTTAGCTGTTGCGACTGGTATTACAAGGCAGTATCTAAGCGATATTGAAACAGGAAAAGTCAAGCCATCAGAGGATTTACAGCAGTCCCTTTGGGAAGCTCTGGAACGCTTCAATCCCGACGCTCCCCTTGAAATGCTGTTTGATTATGTAAGGATTCGCTTTCCGACAACAGACGTACAGCAGGTGGTCGAAAACATCTTACAACTGAAACTGTCCTATTTTCTTCATGAGGACTATGGTTTCTATTCTTATTCAGAGCATTATGCTTTAGGCGACATATTCGTCCTTTGCTCCCATGAACTGGACAAAGGAGTTCTGGTGGAATTGAAAGGTCGTGGGTGCAGACAATTTGAAAGCTATCTTCTGGCACAACAAAGAAGCTGGTATGAGTTCTTTATGGACGTTTTGGTGGCTGGCGGTGTGATGAAACGCCTTGACCTTGCCATTAACGATAAGACAGGGATTTTGAATATCCCTGTACTCACTGAAAAGTGCCAACAGGAAGAATGTATCTCCGTCTTCCGCAGTTTTAAAAGCTATCGCAGTGGCGAACTGGTACGCAAAGAGGAAAAGGAATGTATGGGAAACACCCTCTATATCGGTTCATTACAAAGTGAAGTTTATTTCTGTATCTATGAAAAGGACTACGAGCAGTACAAGAAAAATGATATTCCCATTGAAGACGCAGAAGTAAAAAACCGTTTTGAGATTCGATTGAAAAATGAGCGTGCCTATTATGCAGTCCGTGATTTACTCGTCTATGACAATCCAGAGCATACCGCCTTTAAAATTATCAATCGGTATATCCGTTTTGTAGATAAAGACGATTCCAAACCTCGTTCTGATTGGAAACTGAATGAAGAATGGGCTTGGTTTATTGGGAACAATCGTGAACGATTAAAACTAACCACAAAACCAGAGCCTTACTCCTTCCAAAGGACGCTGAACTGGCTATCTCATCAAGTTGCCCCGACCTTAAAGGTTGCGATTAAACTTGATGAAATCAACCAGACGCAGGTTGTAAAAGACATTCTCGACCATGCGAAACTGACAGACCGACACAAGCAGATTTTGAAGCAACAGTCAGTAAAAGAACAGGACGTGATAACAACAAAAAAATAACTCAAATACAAATTCATTGAATATAGAGAGGAGAACATTTTTATGAATTTTGGACAAAACCTTTATAACTGGTTTCTATCAAACGCTCAATCACTGGTGCTTTTAGCAATCGTTGTGATTGGCTTGTATCTTGGCTTCAAGCGTGAGTTTAGCAAACTGATTGGCTTTTTAATTATTGCGATTATTGCGGTTGGCTTAGTCTTCAACGCTGCTGGAGTAAAAGACATTTTACTAGAGCTATTCAATCGCATTATTGGTGCTTAAATAAAACCGTTCTTTTGTGGAATATAAGTGGTTTTCTTATGTTCCGCAAAGGAATGGTACACCAAACGAAGTGCGGTAGGGATTTTTGAATCTCTACAAAGAAAGGACGTGAATATATGGACGATATGCAAGTCTATATTGCGAATTTAGGCAAATACAATGAGGGCGAATTGGTCGGTGCGTGGTTTACCTTTCCCATTGACTTTGAGGAAGTCAAAGAGAAAATCGGCTTGAATGATGAATATGAGGAATACGCCATTCATGACTACGAGTTACCCTTTACGGTTGACGAATACACTTCCATTGGCGAACTCAATCGACTATGGGAAATGGTATCGGAATTACCCGAAGAATTACAATCGGAGCTATCTGCTCTGCTCACTCATTTTTCAAGCATTGAAGAACTAAGCGAACATCAAGAGGATATTATCATTCATTCCGATTGTGATGATATGTATGACGTGGCACGCTACTACATTGAAGAAACGGGTGCTTTAGGCGAAGTACCAGCTAGTCTTCAAAACTATATTGATTATCAAGCCTATGGTCGGGATTTAGACCTTTCAGGAACGTTTATCTCAACCAATCATGGGATTTTTGAAATCGTCTATTAAATCTGTCGGTACATTACTACTGGCAGATTTTCTATTTTACGGGGTGGCTCAATCAGCTACCCCTATTTTTTATGAAAGGATTGATTACATGAAGAAAATACGAAGCTATACCAGTATCTGGTCTGTGGAAAAGGTACTGTATTCTATCAATGATTTTAGACTTCCGTTTCCCATAACCTTTACGCAAATGACATGGTTTGTCGTGTCACTCTTTGCAGTGATGATACTTGGCAACTTGCCCCCTCTTTCCATGATAGAGGGAGCATTTCTCAAATACTTTGGGATTCCTGTGGCTTTCACATGGTTTATGTCTACAAAAACTTTTGATGGTAAAAAGCCTTATGGATTTTTGAAGTCTGTCATTGCTTATGCACTGCGACCAAAGCTGACCTATGCAGGAAAAAAAGTAACGCTTGGCAGAAACCAGCCACAAGAAGCCATTACAGCAGTTAGGAGTGAATTTTATGGCATATCCAATTAAATACATTGAAAACAATCTCGTCTGGAATAAAGACGGGGAATGTTATGCTTACTATGAGCTTGTTCCTTACAATTACTCATTTCTAAGTCCAGAACAGAAAATACAAGTGCATGATTCTTTCAGACAGCTTATCGCACAAAATCGTGATGGCAAAATTCATGCTTTACAAATCAGTACAGAATCCAGCATACGTTCTGCACAAGAGCGTTCCAAAAATGAAGTCACTGGCAAGCTCAAAGCGGTTGCCTATGACAAAATCGACCAACAGACAGACGCTTTAATATCCATGATTGGCGAAAATCGAGTGAACTACCGTTTCTTTATCGGCTTTAAGTTGCTTCTCAACGATCAGGAGTTTTCTATGAAAAGTCTTACCGTTGAAGCAAAAAATGCTTTGTCTGATTTTGTCTATGATGTGAACCATAAGCTGATGGGCGATTTTGTTAGTATGAGTAATGATGAAATCCTGCGTTTTCAGAAGATGGAAAAGCTCTTAGAAAATAAAATCTCTCGTCGTTTCAAAATCCGCAGGTTAGATAAGGACGACTTCGGCTATCTGATTGAACACCTTTACGGACAGACAGGCACTGCCTATGAAGAGTATGAGTACCATCTATCAAAGAAAAAGCTGGATAATGAAACGCTGATTAAATACTATGACTTGATTAAGCCTACTCGCTGTTTGGTGGAAGAAAAACAGCGATATTTGAAAATCCAGCAGGAAGATGAAACCGTCTATGTAGCTTACTTTACCATTAACAGCATTGTCGGAGAACTGGACTTCCCGTCCTCTGAAATCTTCTACTACCAGCAACAGCAATTTACATTCCCGATTGATACGTCAATGAATGTGGAAATTGTAGCGAATCGTAAAGCCCTATCTACTGTCCGCAATAAAAAGAAAGAACTGAAAGACTTGGATAACTACGCTTGGCAAAGTGATAATGAAACCAGCTCCAATGTGGCGGAAGCTCTGGAAAGTGTGAATGAGCTGGAAACCAATTTAGACCAAAGCAAGGAATCTATGTACAAGCTGTCTTATGTGGTAAGGGTATCAGCAAATGATCTTGACGAACTCAAACGTCGTTGTAATGAAGTGAAAGATTTTTATGACGATTTAAGCGTAAAACTGGTACGACCATTTGGGGATATGCTCGGCTTACATGAAGAATTTTTACCTGCCAGCAAGCGTTATATGAATGATTATATTCAATACGTGACCTCTGATTTCCTCGCTGGTTTAGGTTTTGGTGCTACTCAAATGCTGGGGGAAAATGAGGGGATTTATGTTGGCTACAGCTTAGATACTGGACGCAATGTCTATCTGAAACCTGCTCTTGCCAGTCAAGGGGTTAAGGGTTCAGTAACCAATGCGTTAGCGTCGGCTTTTGTTGGTTCGCTGGGTGGTGGTAAATCCTTTGCGAATAACCTTATCGTCTATTATGCGGTGCTTTATGGGGCACAAGCAGTGATTGTAGACCCAAAAGCAGAACGTGGCAGATGGAAAGAAACCTTGCCAGAGATTTCCCATGAAATCAATATCGTCACTCTGACTTCTGATGAGAAAAACAAAGGCTTACTTGACCCTTATGTGATTATGAAAAATCCCAAAGATTCTGAATCACTGGCTATTGATATTCTGACATTCCTTACGGGGATTTCCTCTCGTGATGGGGAACGCTTCCCAATCCTTAGAAAAGCCATTCGTGCAGTAACCAATAGTGAAGTACGAGGGTTGATGAAAGTGATTGAGGAATTACGGGTTGAGAATACGCCACTAAGTACCAGTATAGCCGACCATATCGAAAGTTTTACAGACTATGACTTTGCACATTTATTATTCAGTAATGGTTATGTGGAGCAGTCTATCAGCTTAGAAAAACAACTGAACATTATACAGGTTGCGGACTTGGTACTTCCCGACAAGGAAACTTCCTTTGAGGAATATACCACTATGGAGCTTTTATCCGTTGCTATGCTGATTGTCATTAGTACCTTTGCTTTAGACTTTATCCATACAGACCGAAGCATTTTCAAGATTGTAGATTTAGACGAAGCATGGAGCTTTTTACAGGTAGCACAAGGAAAAACACTATCTATGAAGCTGGTTCGGGCTGGTCGTGCTATGAACGCTGGGGTATATTTCGTGACCCAAAATACAGACGACCTCTTAGATGAAAAACTGAAAAATAACCTCGGCTTAAAATTTGCATTTCGTTCCACTGACCTTAACGAGATTAAAAAGACCTTAGCCTTTTTTGGTGTAGACCCAGAGGACGAAAACAATCAGAAGCGATTGCGTGATTTGGAAAACGGGCAATGCCTTATCAGTGATTTATATGGTCGTGTCGGTGTGATACAGTTCCACCCTGTATTTGAAGAACTGCTCCATGCCTTTGATACCAGACCACCTGTGCGAAAAGAGGTGTAAATGTGAAACCATCAATAGTAAACAGAATAAAATCAAACTGGACGCTGAAACGTCTAGGTAAAGTGGCAATGACAGTGGCTTTCACACTTGTGATTGCCATTTTTCTTTTAGCCATGCTGGGAACGGTGGTTCAAGCTGCGGGCTTGGTAGATGATACGGTCAATGTGGCAAATGAATACAGCCGATACCCACTTGAAAACTATCAACTGGATTTTTATGTGGATAATAGCTGGGGCTGGCTTCCGTGGAACTGGTCGGACGGGATTGGAAAACAGGTCATGTATGGACTATATGCCATTACCAATTTTATTTGGACAATCAGTTTGTATGTTTCCAATGCGACAGGTTACTTAGTACAGGAAGCCTATTCCTTAGACTTCATTTCCGCTACAGCAGATTCCATTGGTAAGAATATGCAGACCTTAGCTGGTGTGAGTGCAAACGGATTTTCAACAGAGGGTTTCTATGTTGGATTCCTCTTACTCTTGATTTTGGTTCTTGGGGTTTATGTTGCCTATACGGGACTGATAAAGAGAGAAACCACAAAGGCAATTCATGCCATTATGAATTTTGTGCTGGTGTTTATCCTATCGGCTTCCTTTATTGCCTACGCTCCCGACTACATTAAAAAAATCAATGACTTTTCATCAGACATCAGTAATGCCAGTTTATCACTTGGCACGAAGATTGTCATGCCCCATTCCGATAGTCAAGGCAAGGACAGCGTGGACTTAATCAGAGATAGCCTGTTTTCCATACAGGTTCAGCAACCGTGGCTACTGCTTCAATACAACAGTTCAGACATTGAAAGTATCGGTATTGACCGTGTGGAAAGCCTGCTCTCCACCAGCCCAGATTCCAACAATGGCGAAGACAGAGAAAAAATTGTTGCGGAAGAAATTGAAGACAGAAGCAATACCAATCTAACCATTACAAAGACCATTAACCGTTTAGGTACAGTCTTCTTCCTATTTGTCTTCAATATTGGGATTTCCATATTTGTATTCCTATTAACAGGAATCATGATTTTCTCGCAGGTACTTTTTATCATCTATGCTATGTTTCTGCCTGTGAGCTTTATTTTAAGCATGATTCCATCATTTGATGGTATGTCAAAACGAGCCATAACAAAGCTCTTTAATACCATTTTGACACGAGCTGGAATCACATTGATTATTACGACAGCATTTAGTATTTCAACCATGCTCTATACCTTATCGGCTGGTTATCCGTTCTTTTTGATTGCTTTTCTACAGATTGTGACCTTTGCAGGAATCTACTTCAAGCTGGGCGATTTAATGAGTATGTTTTCTCTACAGAGTAACGATTCTCAAAGTGTGGGAAGTCGTGTGATGAGAAAACCTCGTATGCTTATGCACGCTCACATGCACCGTCTACAGCGGAAACTTGGACGTTCCATGACTACTCTAGGGGCTGGGTCTGCCATTGTTACAGGTAAAAAAGGACAGTCGGGTTCGGGGAGTTCTGCAAGGACACAAGCAGATCACTCCCGACCAGACGGAAAGGAAAAATCAACACTTGGAAAACGTATCGGTCAAACCATCGGTACAGTAGCTGATACCAAAGACAGAATGGTAGACACTGCTAGTGGTTTGAAAGAACAGGTTAAAGATTTGCCGACCAATGCAAGATATGCAGTATATCAAGGAAAATCCAAAGTAAAAGAGAATGTCCGTGATTTAACCAGTAGTATTTCTCAAACCAAAGCGGACAGAGCCAGTGGACGCAAGGAACAGCAGGAACAAAGGCGAAAAACCATTGCGAAGCGTCGCTCTGAAATGGAACAGGTCAAACAGAAAAAACAGCCTGCTTCTTCTGTTCATGAAAGACCGACTACAAGACAAGAACAATATCATGATGAACAGACCTCAAAACAGTCTAATATTCAGACTTCATATAAGGAATCTCAACAAGCCAAACAAGAGCGTCCAGCAGTTAAGTCCGATTTTTCAAGTCCAAAAGTGGAACGCCAAGGCAATACCGTTCAAGAAAAAACCGTTCAAAAGCCAGCAACTTCAACCACTACAGCAGATAGAACTTCACAACGTCCAATCACAAAAGAACGTCCGTCTACTGTTCAAAGAGTACCACTACAAAATACAAGAAGTAGACCACCAATCAAAACCGCCACCATTAAGAAAGTCGGTAAGAAACCATGAAGTTGAAAACTTTAGTGATTGGTGGTTCTGGATTATTCTTGATGGTCTTCTCACTGCTTCTGTTTGTTGCCATTTTATTTTCAGATGAACAGGACAGCGGAATTTCCAATATTCATTATGGAGGTGTGAATGTTTCCGCAGAAGTGCTGGCTCATAAGCCTATGGTAGAAAAATATGCCAAAGAATATGGCGTTGAAGAATATGTCAACATACTTCTTGCGATTATACAGGTGGAATCGGGCGGTACTGCGGAAGATGTTATGCAGTCCTCGGAATCCCTCGGTCTTCCACCTAATTCATTGAGTACAGAAGAATCCATTAAGCAAGGTGTGAAGTATTTCAGTGAATTATTAGCCAGTAGCGAAAGGCTCAGTGTAGATTTAGAATCGGTTATCCAGTCCTACAATTATGGTGGTGGTTTCTTAGGGTATGTGGCTAATCGTGGAAATAAATATACCTTTGAACTGGCTCAAAGTTTCTCAAAAGAGTATTCAGGTGGCGAAAAAGTGTCTTACCCCAATCCCATAGCCATACCTATCAATGGGGGCTGGCGATACAACTATGGCAATATGTTTTATGTGCAACTGGTAACGCAGTATCTTGTCACAACAGAGTTTGATGATGATACGGTACAAGCCATCATGGACGAAGCACTGAAATATGAGGGCTGGCGATACGTTTACGGTGGAGCTTCCCCGACTACTTCTTTTGATTGTAGCGGACTGACACAATGGACGTATGGAAAAGCTGGAATTAACTTACCACGAACCGCACAACAGCAATATGATGTGACCCAGCATATCCCACTATCGGAAGCACAAGCTGGCGATTTGGTTTTCTTTCATTCTACCTATAACGCTGGCTCTTATATTACTCATGTTGGGATATACCTTGGCAATAACCGTATGTTTCATGCAGGCGACCCAATCGGTTATGCCGACTTAACAAGCCCCTACTGGCAACAGCATTTAGTGGGAGCAGGACGAATCAAACAATGAGAAAGGAAGATTTAATGATGAAATTTAGAAAAAATCAGAATAAAGAAAAACAGATACCAAAGGAAAAGAAACCTCGTGTCTATAAGGTCAATCCTCATAAAAAGGTTGTGATTGCCTTGTGGGTACTTTTAGGGCTTAGTTTCAGCTTTGCGATATTCAAGCACTTTACAGCTATAGATACTCATACTATTCACGAAACAACTATCATAGAAAAGGAATACGTTGATACTCATCATGTAGAAAATTTTGTAGAGAACTTTGCGAAAGTCTACTATTCATGGGAGCAATCCGATAAGTCCATTGATAATCGAATGGAAAGTCTAAAAGGCTATCTGACAGATGAACTTCAAGCTCTCAATGTTGATACAGTACGCAAAGATATTCCTGTATCGTCTTCTGTAAGAGGATTTCAGATATGGACGGTAGAGCCAACTGGCGACAATGAGTTTAATGTAACCTACAGTGTAGACCAGCTCATTACAGAGGGAGAAAATACAAAGACCGTCCACTCTGCTTATATAGTGAGTGTCTATGTAGATGGTTCTGGAAATATGGTACTGGTTAAGAATCCGACCATTACCAACATACCTAAGAAATCAAGTTATAAACCAAAAGCCATTGAAAGTGAGGGGACGGTTGATTCCATTACAACCAATGAAATCAATGAGTTTTTAACGACGTTCTTCAAGCTCTATCCTACAGCGACAGCCAGTGAACTTTCCTACTATGTGAATGACGGGATATTAAAACCAATCGGAAAAGAGTACATCTTTCAAGAACTGGTAAATCCTATTCACAATCGTAAGGATAATCAAGTCACGGTATCGCTGACAGTGGAGTATATCGACCAGCAGACCAAAGCAACGCAGGTATCTCAATTTGATTTGGTACTTGAAAAGAACGGGAGTAATTGGAAGATTATAGAATAACAAATATTGGTACATTATTACAGCTATTTTGTAATCACGTACTCTCTTTGATAAAAAATTGGAGATTCCTTTACAAATATGCTCTTACGTGCTATTATTTAAGTATCTATTTAAAAGGAGTTAATAAATATGCGGCAAGGTATTCTTAAATAAACTGTCAATTTGATAGCGGGAACAAATAATTGGATGTCCTTTTTTAGGAGGGCTTAGTTTTTTGTACCCAGTTTAAGAATACTTTTATCATGTGATTCTAAAGTATCCGGAGAATATCTGTATGCTTTGTATGCCTATGGTTATGCATAAAAATCCCAGTGATAAGAGTATTTATCACTGGGATTTTTATGCCCTTTTGGGCTTTTGAATGGAGGAAAATCACATGAAAATTATTAATATTGGAGTTTTAGCTCATGTTGATGCAGGAAAAACTACCTTAACAGAAAGCTTATTATATAACAGTGGAGCGATTACAGAATTAGGAAGCGTGGACAAAGGTACAACGAGGACGGATAATACGCTTTTAGAACGTCAGAGAGGAATTACAATTCAGACAGGAATAACCTCTTTTCAGTGGGAAAATACGAAGGTGAACATCATAGACACGCCAGGACATATGGATTTCTTAGCAGAAGTATATCGTTCATTATCAGTTTTAGATGGGGCAATTCTACTGATTTCTGCAAAAGATGGCGTACAAGCACAAACTCGTATATTATTTCATGCACTTAGGAAAATGGGGATTCCCACAATCTTTTTTATCAATAAGATTGACCAAAATGGAATTGATTTATCAACGGTTTATCAGGATATTAAAGAGAAACTTTCTGCCGAAATTGTAATCAAACAGAAGGTAGAACTGTATCCTAATGTGTGTGTGACGAACTTTACCGAATCTGAACAATGGGATACGGTAATAGAGGGAAACGATGACCTTTTAGAGAAATATATGTCCGGTAAATCATTAGAAGCATTGGAACTCGAACAAGAGGAAAGCATAAGATTTCAGAATTGTTCTCTGTTCCCTCTTTATCATGGAAGTGCAAAAAGTAATATAGGGATTGATAACCTTATAGAAGTTATTACTAATAAATTTTATTCATCAACACATCGAGGTCCGTCTGAACTTTGCGGAAATGTTTTCAAAATTGAATATACAAAAAAAAGACAACGTCTTGCATATATACGCCTTTATAGTGGAGTACTACATTTACGAGATTCGGTTAGAGTATCAGAAAAAGAAAAAATAAAAGTTACAGAAATGTATACTTCAATAAATGGTGAATTATGTAAGATTGATAGAGCTTATTCTGGAGAAATTGTTATTTTGCAAAATGAGTTTTTGAAGTTAAATAGTGTTCTTGGAGATACAAAACTATTGCCACAGAGAAAAAAGATTGAAAATCCGCACCCTCTACTACAAACAACTGTTGAACCGAGTAAACCTGAACAGAGAGAAATGTTGCTTGATGCCCTTTTGGAAATCTCAGATAGTGATCCGCTTCTACGATATTACGTGGATTCTACGACACATGAAATTATACTTTCTTTCTTAGGGAAAGTACAAATGGAAGTGATTAGTGCACTGTTGCAAGAAAAGTATCATGTGGAGATAGAACTAAAAGAGCCTACAGTCATTTATATGGAGAGACCGTTAAAAAATGCAGAATATACCATTCACATCGAAGTGCCGCCAAATCCTTTCTGGGCTTCCATTGGTTTATCTGTATCACCGCTTCCGTTGGGAAGTGGAATGCAGTATGAGAGCTCGGTTTCTCTTGGATACTTAAATCAATCATTTCAAAATGCAGTTATGGAAGGGATACGCTATGGTTGTGAACAAGGATTGTATGGTTGGAATGTGACGGACTGTAAAATCTGTTTTAAGTATGGCTTATACTATAGCCCTGTTAGTACCCCAGCAGATTTTCGGATGCTTGCTCCTATTGTATTGGAACAAGTCTTAAAAAAAGCTGGAACAGAATTGTTAGAGCCATATCTTAGTTTTAAAATTTATGCGCCACAGGAATATCTTTCACGAGCATACAACGATGCTCCTAAATATTGTGCGAACATCGTAGACACTCAATTGAAAAATAATGAGGTCATTCTTAGTGGAGAAATCCCTGCTCGGTGTATTCAAGAATATCGTAGTGATTTAACTTTCTTTACAAATGGACGTAGTGTTTGTTTAACAGAGTTAAAAGGGTACCATGTTACTACCGGTGAACCTGTTTGCCAGCCCCGTCGTCCAAATAGTCGGATAGATAAAGTACGATATATGTTCAATAAAATAACTTAGTGTATTTTATGTTGTTATATAAATATGGTTTCTTGTTAAATAAGATGAAATATTTTTTAATAAAGATTTGAATTAAAGTGTAAAGGAGGAGATAGTTATTATAAACTACAAGTGGATATTGTGTCCTGTATGTGGAAATAAAACACGATTAAAGATAAGGGAAGATACTGAATTAAAAAAATTCCCCCTCTATTGTCCGAAATGCAGACAAGAAAATTTAATTGAAATAAAGCAGTTCAAAGTAACTGTGATTACAGAGCCAGACGCAAAGACGCAGAGCCGATAAAATGAGATTAATACAATCTCATTTTATCGGCTCTTTCCGTTATGTATGGATTCTTTTAATTAGTCTTCGATGTTTCTTGCTTCGTTGATACCGCTGGCTAAAGATTCCATTAAGGATAGTTCTTTGTCTGTAAAGCTATCCATGTATTTCTCTATCTGTAATCGTCGGGTGCTTTTTACCAAGTTATTAGCAGGTAAGAAAAATTCATCAACGGAAACATGAAGTAACGATACAAGGTCATAAAGAACTTGTATGCTGGGGTGTTGCCCTTTATTTTCAATATTAGTTAAGTACCGTGGGTCAATTTCAATCAATGCTCCCACTTGTTCACGAGTTAAACCTCGTTTCAATCGAGCTTCTTTAATGGCTAAACCAAAGGCTCTAAAATCATATTTATCTTCTTTTTTACGCATAGTAGACCACCTCTATACATTTTATTGTTCCTACTGAATTAAAAACAGGTATAGAAAAACGTGTTATATGGTTTATAGGTTTATATTTAATAAAAAGCACTACTAAACGCCAATAAAAAAAACCGTTATATGGTAGTGCTATTTACGCTGTTAAAATATTGTATATTACTTCCAAATGGCGGTTTGTTGGAGGTCAACGTCGCCATGAAGTACATCATATACAATAAATTTCCTTACATTGGGTTCTTGTCAAAAAAAGTCGTCTATCTGCAATAGATAAGTACGTCCACCAATGTGGTTTTATAAATCATATAGATAGAATAACAGAAGCATGTAAACAGAGAAATAAATCTGTTTATATGCTTTTTTGGCTATTCAGAACTTTTTTACAAAGTTTATTTATCAGTAATGCAACAAATCCCCCTTTCACATTGGGACTAAGAGTGAAAGGAGATAAACGAGCAAGGCTCACTTCCTTTCCTAGACAGAAAGGGGGTGAGAAACATGAAACCATCTTCTTTTCAGACCACAATAGAAAATCAGTTTGACTATATCTGTAAACGTGCTATGGAAGACGAGCGAAAGAATTATATGCTTTATCTTTCAAGGATTGCAAAGCGTGAGGTGTCCTTTTCGGATGTTGGCGATTATCTTGTTAGCCAGTTTGCGACAACAGATAACTATTCAACTGACTTTCAGATTTTTACACTCAATGGGTTATCAGTAGGCGTTGAAAATGATTTGTTGAGTGAAGCATTACGTGAGTTGCCAGACAAGAAACGTGAAATTCTACTGCTGTTTTACTTTATGGACATGAGCGATTCAGAAATTGCAGACCTGTTGAAATTGAACCGTTCTACTGTCTATCGGCATAGAACCAGTGGACTAGCCTTAATTAAAAAGTTTATGGAGGAATTTGAAGAATGAAAACACAATATCCTATGATTCCCTTTCCTCTCATTGTAAAGGCAACAGATGGCGATACCGAAGCGATTAACCAGATTCTACATCATTACAGAGGGTACATAACGAAGCGTTCCCTACGACTTATGAAAGATGAATATGGCAATCAAAGTATGGTCGTTGATGAAGTCTTACGTGGAAGAATGGAAACCAGACTGATTACAAAGATTTTGTCATTTGAAATTAAGTAATATCCTCTCTCCTTTCGTGGAAGCGTGCTAAACCATTCCACGCTTCCCGAACAGGGAGGTTTGTTATTCCACCAAAGCATATTGAGCTTTCAATGTGTTTTGATAGGCTAACGAGCCATTGTTCTTTGAAAACTGAATAAAAGTAATCGAATACGTTTCGATAAGAAAAGAGCCAACGGAACTAACCGCCATGACCTATCTTATAAAGATAGCGAGCGATTCATGTTAGTGATCCGAGAAGCAATCTTTAGCAGGATTGCCTGCAACGACATTCTTATCGTGATAATGATACTCCCATACAGTCAATAGTCCGAGCGTGATAAAACCGTCGCAGGCAATGAGTATGGCTACATGAGAACCATGCAGGGGTGGAACTCCCGTGAGCTTTGCTAAAGCTGTTCGATTGCTGGTAAAACAACTTTTATGAAATCCAAATAAGTGATTTGGAAAGGAGGATTTTATGAAGCAGACTGACATTCCTATTTGGGAACGTTATACCCTAACCATTGAAGAAGCGTCAAAATATTTTCGTATTGGCGAAAACAAGCTACGACGCTTGGCAGAGGAAAATAAAAATGCAAATTGGCTGATTATGAATGGCAATCGTATTCAGATTAAACGAAAACAATTTGAAAAAATTATAGATACATTGGACGCAATCTAGCGTCGCCAAAGGGTCTTGTATATGATAAAATAGTATTAAGTCGTATCAAGGCTCTTTCCATAAAGGAAAGGAGCAAATGCCATGTCAGAAAAAAGACGTGACAATAAAGGTCGAATCTTAAAGACTGGAGAGAGCCAACGAAAAGACGGAAGATACTTATACAAATATATAGATTCATTTGGAGAACCGCAATTTGTTTACTCGTGGAAACTTGTGGCTACAGACCGAGTACCAGCAGGAAAGCGTGATTGTATCTCACTTAGAGAGAAAATCGCAGAGTTACAGAAAGACATTCATGATGGTATTGATGTTGTAGGAAAGAAAATGACACTCTGCCAGCTTTACGCAAAACAGAACGCTCAAAGACCAAAGGTTAGAAAAAACACTGAAACTGGACGCAAATATCTTATGGATATTTTGAAGAAAGACAAGTTAGGTGTAAGAAGTATTGACAGTATTAAGCCATCAGACGCTAAAGAATGGGCTATTAGAATGAGTGAAAATGGTTATGCTTATCAAACCATCAATAACTACAAACGTTCTTTAAAGGCTTCATTCTATATTGCTATACAAGATGATTGTGTTCGGAAGAATCCATTTGACTTTCAACTGAAAGCAGTTCTTGATGATGATACTGTCCCTAAGACCGTACTAACAGAAGAACAGGAAGAAAAACTGTTAGCCTTTGCAAAAGCTGATAAAACCTACAGCAAAAATTATGATGAAATTCTGATACTCTTAAAAACAGGTCTTCGTATTTCAGAGTTTGGTGGTTTGACACTTCCAGATTTAGATTTTGAGAATCGTCTTGTCAATATAGACCATCAGCTATTGAGAGATACTGAAATTGGGTACTACATTGAAACACCAAAGACCAAAAGTGGCGAACGTCAAGTTCCTATGGTTGAAGAAGCCTATCAAGCATTTAAGCGAGTGTTAGCGAATCGAAAGAATGATAAGCGTGTTGAGATTGATGGATATAGTGATTTCCTCTTTCTTAATAGAAAGAACTATCCAAAAGTGGCAAGTGATTACAACGGCATGATGAAAGGTCTTGTTAAGAAATACAATAAGTATAACGAGGATAAATTGCCACACATCACTCCACATAGTTTGCGACATACATTCTGTACCAACTATGCAAATGCAGGAATGAATCCAAAGGCATTACAGTACATTATGGGACATGCTAATATAGCCATGACGCTGAACTATTACGCACATGCAACATTCGATTCTGCAATGGCAGAAATGAAACGCTTGAATAAAGAGAAGCAACAGGAGCGTCTTGTTGCTTAGTAGTACAAATGAATTTACTACTTATTTACCACTTCTGACAGCTAAGACATGAGGAAATATGCAAAGAAACGTGAAGTATCTTCCTACAGTAAAAATACTCGAAAGCACATAGAATAAGGCTTTACGAGCATTTAAGAAAATATAAAAAGATAATTAGAAATTTATACTTTGTTTATGTCTAATAAAAATTATTTTCTAATTCGAACACTTCTGAATCTAATTTATAAAATCCATCTTGTAAAGATCCAATTTTAAAACACACACATTCCTCATCCTCATGTTCTAATAACGATTCGAATGTTATTTTAAAAGTTTTTTTTAACCTATATGATCCATTAGTTTTTAATGCCCTAAATAATTCCTCTTTAAAGTTTGGATAATTATATATATAATAATTTATTATTAATGTGTCTTCATTTTTTTGAATTCTTAAAGTTTCACTCATTTATTATACTTCCTTTTCTCATTTTTACTCATCCTTAACTTTAAAATTTTCAATTAAAAATAATATTTCTTTTAATTCAATATTATTTTTAATCAAATACACTGCTTCATTATAGTAATTTATATATCCTTCTTTGTCGTTAACTAATATGCTTGCGACAAAATAAAGTACTTATCTTTCTCCGTCACTCATTAGATTAAAATCATAGTATTTATTATTGTCTCAAAAATAAATATAATTTTTTGGATGACAATCTTTTTTTCTTTGATATTTCAATGTTGTTTCTAAATTTATTTCTTCTTTAATAGTATCGCCTATTTACATATTATATTCATCAATTAAATAATTTAGTGAATAGCGCGTTTCTCGCATATTAGTTTGTCCAATCATATTTTAACACTCCGAGTTTTTTAAGATATTCTTTGATTTTTGATTCAACTTCTGCAATATCTTTATCAATTTCTAACAGTTGTTGTTGAACTAAGTCTAAGTTAATCAATTATTCTTCTTCAAATGTTTCGACATCTTTTGGAATATGTAAGTTATAGTCATTATCTTTGTGAAGTAACATATTCATTCGTACTAAATTGGAGGTTGTATTATTATATTATTGTTCATTTAACAAAAACCTCATCACTTATGATATGCTTCACCACGCATGATTTTAAACGCACGGTAGACTTGCTCGATTAAGACGACGCGCATCATCTGGTGTGGAAATGTCATTTTACTGAATGATAGGGCGTAGTCGCTTCTGTTTAAGACGTCTTGATGCAAGCCATTGGAACCACCGATAATAAATGTGAAGTCGCTTTGACCGCGTGTCATGCGGCTTTCTAATTCTTTAGCAAGTCCTTCAGAAGTCAGCATATTGCCTTTTATTTCTAAGGTAATGACTGTGGATTGTGGTTTTACTTTTGCTAGTAAGCGTTGGCCTTCTTTTTCTTTCACTTGTTCAACTTCTTTGTCACTCATATTTTCGGGTGCTTTTTCATCTGGTACTTCGATAATTTCAATTTTGGAATATGCACCTAAACGTTTTTCGTATTCAGCAATTGCTTGTTTCCAGTATTTTTCTTTTAATTTGCCAACTGCAAGTATAGTAATTTTCATAATTTGCCTCCTGTAAAAGCTTAAAAATCAATAGTTATTAGACTTATCCACAAGTTATACACTTATTCACACAATTCCCTCTTATTATAACAGGAATGTATACGATAATTTAAAATAATTTACGTTTTTTTCACAAGTAGCGGTGGATAACCTGTTTATTTGTGGATAACCCTGTGTATAATGTGGGTATTTCTATGTTAATTGTGCACATCTCTGGATAACTTTGGATAAATACGTGGATAAGTTGCCGATTGTCTTACATACTTATTCACAAAATTTACGCTTATTTTACAAAATATCATGTTCGTTCAAGCTATTAGGTAAGTTATCCACTGTTTATAAATTATAAGGTAAATGCATATATGTAACTACTTTAATGGACTAATCATTTTATAAAAATCGCTTGTTAAACAAACCTCTAATTTAGTTAAAATGATTTCATTGTGTCATCACAGCAAGATGACTAGCGTTAAAGTGAGACTAAGCTAAGGCTCATGCATAAGTCTCCGATAACTCAATAATATGAAAACTGGTGCTTTAACTAGATTTACGTTTAGCCATCGTGTTAAAAAATACTCAATTTTACTCCATATGCTAACTACGACTTGCATCATCTTCAGCAAATCCATCAAAATCATCTATCTATTCAAACATGCCATTTCAACAATAGCTTACAGTAGTCTTGGATTAATGCACAAAAAAGCCCTAACCGCTTCTTCAATGAAGGGCAAGGGCTTCTTACTATAGTGTGTATATTGGTGTGGCTTGAGCTTTGTCTGTGTCGCAGAGGAGCACTTCTTTCTCTGTATCGATGTCGTGTTCGTTTAGGACTTGGCCAACGCTCATGCGGGCAAGATCTTTCATGTTGTTGTCTTGTGATAAGTGGGATAGATAGATGCGTTTCGTGTTGCCTGTAATGACGTCTGTCATGGCAAGCCCTGCATCTTCATTAGATACGTGTCCCATATCACTAAGGATACGTTGTTTTGTCTTCCATGGATAGCCGCACATACGAAGCATGTCAACGTCGTGATTACTTTCGAATACGAAAGCATCACTGCCTTGAATCATGCCTTTCATGCGATCTGAAACGTAACCTGTGTCTGTAAGTATCGTGAATTTTTTATAATTATTATGGAAGATATAAAACTGTGGATCTATGGCATCGTGAGACACGTTGAATGATTCAATATCAAAGCCTGCAATAGACTTAGTCTCGTATGGATTAAAAATGAATTTCTGATCCATTGGGATTTTACTATCTTTCTTTTCAATCGCTGTCCATGTTTTTTCGTTTGCGTATATTGGCAATCCGTATTTACGCGCTAAGACACCGAGGCCTTTGATATGGTCGGAATGTTCATGTGTTACTAAAATGCCGTTTAAATGCTTAATTTGTTTGTCGATCTGGCCAAACAGTTCTTCCATTTTCTTACCTGTCAGGCCTGCATCGACGAGAATACTACCTTTATCACTTTCTACATAAGTGGCGTTTCCTGTACTACCACTCGCTAAGACACTCATTCGTATCAAGCGATTCACCCTTTCTAATCGATAAACACTCGTTGCTTATAATTTGTATAGGCAGTCTACGGTTTATGTGACCTCAACATGCCCTCTGTCTAATTATTAAAGTTTTTTATATCTGCTGAAACTGTTTTTTAAATTATGTACTTTTGAACTATCCTATGTGGTACATATTTATGTTTACATGCGTTCATCTTAAATCAACGCAGTTGGTTTATAACTTTGATTTAACAATAATCTATTTTAACATACTTTGTAGCTTAAATTGAATTTAATGTTTAATGTGGTGTCTTGTTTTTTAAAATACTGTGTCTCAAAGTACAAAATAAAAGAGCGGATATACTTTTGATTTCGTATATCCGCTCTCTTATTTTTATGATAAATCTTTCAATACTCACTAAACGTTGTGCTTGCGTGAAGTCATAAACGCTATGTTTGCACTATTCTTCAACTATCTTTGGACTGTCTGAAATGGCTTCGACGTAATATGTCTTGGATTCGTCTTTATGTTTTACTTTGATTTCCCAATTGGCTTCTAGTACTTGCACGTTAGGCTCTTTAACGACGGTATAATAGCCGAGTCGGACGTTGGTCACTTCATCGTTTCTTTTAAGATAACGATTATAATACAGTGCTTCTATCGAACTTCTCGCAGTATTTACTTGTTTCTTATCGTTGTTTGCACCTTCTGATGGCTCTATCGATTTCATAGCGGTTTGTCTGTAACTCGACGCTTTACCATCGTCATTGATATTAAATTTAAGTTGTGCTTTACTATTGTTCATTATTGGAAAATCGTTGTAAGTCTGTTCAAAGGTGACGTGTTTATCGTCAATTTTACTCATTTCGTAATTTTGGCCTTTAAAGATTTTATCTTTAACATATGATTTTAAATCTGTGTATTGGTCATTACTCACATCAATCGGGTCATTGATTTCACCTTTGATTTTTTGACCGTCTGCTTCGCTTGAAATACTTGAACGTGCTTTTGCATAAGATGAAAAATCATTAGATCTTGCAGTGAGTAATTGCATTTCTATATTTTTAACGCTTGGCAAATTTTCAGGAATTTCTATTTTTTCTTGTTTAAAATTCACTGCATTTTCTTCAGCGCTATCGTTAATATGAGATTTATTGACTTTATCAATATAAATGATGATAAGGCTAATATTTACTAGAATAAATACAAAAATAAATAACGTTTTCGTGTGTTTCCAGTTCATTTATTCTAGCCCCCCATCTTTGTATGCACGCCACTTGTCATCGTACTCTACATACCAACATGGCTTAAATTCACTGTTGCGCTGGATTTCTATATCTCCGTTGTCCTGTTTATCTTCCATTCGGTAACCAATCGTCATGTTGGTAACCTTTTCGAAATCTATTTCAGGATTATTGGCGAGTTCCGTACGCACAGTTTCAGCACCTGGCAGGTTGACTTCTTTTTCGCCACTATCAATCGTCACATTCGCTTTTAATAACGTACGCGCATAGCCGTAAATACCTTTATTGCCCCAAGAGACTTTCAATGTATTTAAATCGTCGTCGTTAAACGTTGGTCGTCCATTCAAGAACATTTGATAAGTCAGATCGCCACGTTTGTCGTCCGTATGGAACAATCTGAAATCATCTGTAAAACCACCGTGATTATTGATGTATGCATAGGTACTTGGAATGCTTTCTTGCATGTTTGTTGAACGGTTTTCATCTTCTAATAGATTTGTGTAGCGATATTTTTCGGTTTCATCGTTGTAATTGGCTACACCTGTATTATTGTTGTAAGTGACTGAGCCACTTCTTGAGCTACGCACTACAACAGAATCGTTAAATAGTATTGAATTCATGGTATCCACACTAATGTGATTATAGATTGTATGGTAGGATTTTTGTCCTTTTGGTGACTTCGGTGCAAAGATATGTGTCGCTTTATCTATCGTATCTTTATTGGTAATAATTTCTGTGTAAGGTTGCATATGTTTATGCTGCTTTTCCAATGCTTCCGTGAATTTATCTGCCTTAACCGTTGTCGTCATACGTACAACATTGTGTCTATCTTTACTTATCGCATAAAGTTTAATTTTGCCATCTTGATTGTTATCTATTAACAGGCGATCAAATTTAAAGTTGTTGGGTACTTTGGCATTAATATTTAAAACTTGACCTAAATATGTAGCGAGTGGCATATCATAGGTGAAGTCCAATACTAAAAATTCATCGCTCAAGTCTGGAATAATTAAATTATGATTGCTATGCATTTGTTCCGCGTGTAATACACGATGATTTTTTAAGGGTTTAATTGTTTCTTCGACATTGCTGCGTGTTGCTTCCATACCTTCTGTGCTTTCACCTTTTGAGTGAATGACTTGATATGGTGTAATTACTTGTGGCATGCCTTGTTTCAAAGGTTTACCGATTGTGTTTGATTTCGCTTCTTTTTTACTATTATCTTGTTTATCTACATTAGCCAAATCGGGTGAAAAGTTCCATGTCATATAAGTTAAAATCGCACTCATGAGTACTAAAAGAAATAGGATAATAGATTTAATTAGCTCTTTACTCTGCATCCCAATCACCATCTTCTAGTACTTCACATGGAAGCGTAATAAAGATTGACGTACCTTGTCCTTCTACACTATTTGCCCAAATGCGACCATTATGCGCTTCGACGATTTCTTTAGAAATGGCTAAACCTAATCCTGTACCACCCATTTTTCGTGTCCGTGCTTTATCTACACGATAGAAACGGTCAAAGATTTTATCTACTTTATTGATAGGGATACCAATGCCGTTATCTTTAACGCGAATAGTCATACGATTATACAGTGAGTTCTGTTTCACGTGAAACTCAACGCGTTTATCGCCGCGTGAATACTTCATAGCGTTGGTAATGACATTATCAAACACTTGTGTCATCTTATCTGGATCAATTTCTGTAAAGATGGTTTGTTTTGGAATTTCACGTACAAATGTCGTATCTTTCGCCGACATTTCATGACGGTTAATGATTTTATTGATAAACATGTTAAAGTCGACAATTTCTTTGGTAATCTGATCTGATTCGTTATCCATTTTTGATAATTGTAATAAATCGTTAACGAGTCGAATCATACGTTCCGTCTCTTCACGTGTTACTGATAGGAATTGTGGGGCTAACGCATCATCTTTCCATGCACCGCTTTCTAATGCTTCGATATAACTATTCATGGACGTTAACGGCGTACGTAATTCATGTGAAACATTTGCGACGAATTCGCGACGTTCTTGTTCCACTTGTTGTTGTTCTGTTACGTCGTGAAGTACAGCAATATAGCCTGTAACGAAGCCAGTCTCTTGTACGATTGTACTGAAGTTTACACGAGCAATAATGCCTTCACTTTCATTGATATCTAATAAGAAACTATCATTATTTTCTTGAATTTCATCTAATGAAAAGTCTTCTTCTAATTTAAGCATATTTAACATGTAATGACCGATAATTTCTTCTTTCATCATGCCTAGCATCGTTAATGCCATATCGTTGACAATACGCACACGGCCACGACGATCAGTTGCGATAATACCATCACTCATATGTGTAATAACAGAGTCTAAGCGTCGTTTTTCACTTTCCGTATTTGCTTGTGCTTCTTGTACACGCTTGGATAAATTATTAAAGGCTAGTGCAAGTTCACCAATTTCATCATTACCGTAAATTTTAACACGTTGCGTATAGTTACCTTTAGACATCTCAACAGTTTGGTTACGCATATCAGTAATTGGCTTTGTGATTGTGCGCGCAATAAAGAAACCTAATATCACAGTAATTAATAGCGAGATGCCTGTCCCAACAATAAAGATTTGGTTGATGTTGCTCAATTGGTTGTAGACATCATTGATATCTGCTTCTATATAAACATCACCAATTGTCCCATCATCTGATGTCTTCACAGGTAAATTGTAGACCCACACACGTTGTTTACCATTACCATAGTCTTTCAATACCGTATGGCTATTAATTTCTCCTAGAGATAGCGCTTTTTGTATCGAGCTGTCATTAGCTTTTTGATTTATTAGACTACGCGTAGACTGCTTTGAGGTAGCCATGATAATTTGATCTTTATCAATAAAACGAATTTCTTCTATTTCTTGTCTATTAGCATACTCATTCAATAAATTTTGTACTTCTTTTTGTGCATTGACCGAGTTGTCTTCGTCATAGACTTTTTCTATATTAATTTCTATTTGTTTCGCGTATTGCGAGATATTATTTTTAAATGTTTGTGTTAATTCTTTTTCTAGACTATTGGTAAAGTATAAACCGATAATCTGCATACCGATTACGATTAACAATACATAGACAATAACAAGTTTCGTGTGTAGAGATTGAAAATGTTTAAGCCACTTCATTTAATATTGTCCCCTAATCATGTTGTTGGAGGAAGTATCCAACACCACGGCGTGTCACTATATATTCTGGATGTGATGGATCGTCTTCAATTTTTTCACGTAAGCGACGAATCGTTACGTCTACTGTACGTACATCACCAAAATAGTCATAGCCCCAAACAGTTTGTAATAAATGTTCACGTGTCATAACTTGACCCATGTGTTTAGATAAATAATGGAACAGTTCGAATTCACGGTGTGTTAATTCAATATCTGTACCACGTTTTTTAATAGAATATGCATCTGGATAGATAACAATATCTTTTATTGTAATTTCATTAGATGCATCGTTCACTTCTTGTGCTGGTTGTGAATAATGACGACGTAAGTTTGCTTTGACACGCGCAATTAATTCACGCGTGCTAAATGGCTTCGTCACATAGTCATCGGCACCAAGTTCAAGACCCAACACTTTATCGATTTCTGAGTCTTTTGCGGTTAGCATAATAATTGGCATTTCATATTTTTTGCGTACTTCACGGCACACTTCCATGCCATCGCGACCAGGTAACATAATGTCTAATAAGACAATGTCTGGTTCTTCATCATATATTAAATCTACTGCGTCATTGCCATCATATGCACAGAATACTTCATAACCTTCTTTTTTTAAGTTGAACTCTAAAATATCAGCAATTGGTTTTTCGTCATCTACTACCACAACTTTTCTAGCCATATTTATAAACCTCATTTCTAAATTGTAGTACGTTTACATATTTTTCTACGCATTTCTCTATAATATAATTTACCATTTATAGCGTGCTAATTCTATTTTTCTAAACAAAAAAATAAATTGGTATATTGTAAAATTATAACATTTTTTACTATTAATAGGTTAATAATAGATATATTAAGCCTACACAACATGATATCACTGTGCGACTATATTGCCCATAGTCTATAAAAAAGTGATACATATCTCAGCAAGGTTCATGTTATTTTGACTAAGATTATTTTGAGATACCTTTGTCATATTTTGAACATGAGTCATCTATACTGGAAATGTATCACGTTTACAACGATACTTTTATGAACTGAGCTAATTTGCACTAACATGAATTATTTTAAAGTCTACATTTTAAATTGACCATTCACCTAGCATCAGTTCGTTATGCACACGAAGGCGCTCACTTTAAAATTCATGCATCCATAACTACTACCTTCAATTGAATTGAGTTTGAAATATGTAGCTTAGAAAATTGCACAAAAAAATGCCCATCCTATTGGATGGGCAATACGGTCTCGACGGGAATCGAACCCGCGATCTCCTGCGTGACAGGCAGGCGTGTTAACCGCTACACTACGAGACCTAAAAATGGTGACTCCTACGGGACTCGAACCCGTGTTACCGCCGTGAAAGGGCGGTGTCTTAACCGCTTGACCAAGGAGCCTCTCTTAAGCACAAGATAAATTATATCAACTCTCATTATGGTTGACAAGCTATTTTTTAAATTTATTTAGTATAATTTTCTATCATTAATGTATAAAGTAAGAAAATAATGCTCAACGCTGACAAATCAGTATTTTATCTGCTTTATAACTTATTTTTTGAGCATCAATACTCTGTGATTTGCTCTATAATTATCTACTTTTTCATTTTTATTTCAAAACTCAAATAATAAATACAAAATCTTTTTTGTTTTAAATTTATTTTGCTAAAATTATAATTAGTATAAATAAGGAGGCACAATATTGGCAAAAATATTATTTGTAAATCCAGGTTCTGCTGGACATGTAAACCCAACAATTGCAGTTGTTAAAGAACTAGTCAATCGTGGCGAAGAAGTTGTTTACTACGCGAGCGATATATATAAAGATAAATTGAAAGATACTGGTGCTGAAATTAGAACGTTACCTACAGAAGCGATTATGACAGCTTTCACTGATCATGAAAATCATCATTTATTTAATGTGATCAATGGTTTATTAAAAACTGTAGATATCATTGTGCCACAAATTTTAAGAGAAACTGAAAATGAGCATTTTGATTATATGATTCATGATTCTATGTTTAGTTGCGGTTATATATTAGCGCAAAAATTAAATTTACCATCGATTTCATCAGTATCTTCATTTGCCCATACAAAAACATCTTTTGAAACATTCATTAATCATTTAACTTCGACTGTGAGCAAACAAGAAATTCAACATGCTGATGAAACATTTAACACTTTGAAAGCCCATGTTGAATCAACATATGATGTAACCATTCCTTCCCGTTTTGAAGTCATGAATAACCCGGGAAATATTAATATCGCTTATGTAATGAAAGGATTCCAAGTCGGTTATGACGCCTTTGACCCTGAATATTACAAATTTGTTGGTCCTTCCATACTCGAACCTAAAGATTCTGGCTTTATGGATCACATTGATACCACACGACCAGTCGTTTATATTTCTCTTGGAACGGTATTCAATCAAAATATTGAATTTTTCAATCTTTGCTTTGAAGCATTTGCAGATATCGATGCTTCATTTGTTGTATCAATCGGTCATGATAATCAACTTGAAGATTTCAATGCGATACCATCTAATTTTACTGTTGAACATGTTGTGCCACAAACAGAATTATTGCAACATACGACACTATTTTTAACACATGCTGGTATGAATAGTACGAATGAAGCAATGTTGATGGAAGTACCTATGTTAGCTTTTCCACAAAGCGCGGATCAACCTGTTGTGGCTCGCCAAATCGAAAAACTACTTGTTGGTCGTCAGTTACAACTAGAAAATATAACGTCTCATGATTTAAAACAAATCGTCTTAAACATGCTAGATGAAATACCAAGCTATCAACGTAATATCAGAAAAGTTAAATCTATACAATCTAGTAATAAAACAGGTTATCAGCTAGCAGTCGATCACATTCTAAACTTTCGTAATCAATATGTAACACATTCAACGATATAAATAAAAACACCTTGTAACGATGTCCATCTCAGGCTACATCAACAAGGTGTTTCTTTCATATTAACATTTTATTATTTTACATTTATAAATCCGTTAACATAGGTTAACGACTTACCATAATGATTTTAATAAGTTTGTTTGATTACGGTCTGGTCCTACAGAGAAGATTGAAATTTGAACGTCACACAACTCAGAAATACGTTCTAAGTATCTACGTGCATTGTCTGGTAACTCATCTAATGAGCGACAACTTGTAACATCTTCAGTCCAACCTGGTAACGTTTCAAAAATCGGTTTACAACGCTGTAAGTCATTTAAGTTCGCTGGATATTCAGTAATTTCTTTACCGTCTAATTCATAAGCTGTACAAATCTTCACTTCTTTTAGACCTGTTAAGACATCGATAGAGTTGATTGATAAATCGGTAATACCACTCGCACGACGAGAGTGACGTAATACAACTGAATCGAACCAACCTACACGACGTGGACGGCCTGTAGTTGTACCGTATTCACGGCCAACTTCACGGATGTGGTGTCCATCATCATCAAATAGTTCTGTTGGGAACGGGCCATCACCGACACGTGATGTATAAGCTTTACATACGCCAATAACTTTAGATACGTAAGTTGGACCAACGCCACCACCAACAGTTACGTTACCTGCAACTGGGTTACTTGACGTAACAAATGGATATGTTCCGTGGTCGATATCTAACATAACGCCTTGTGCACCTTCAAATAATACTTTTTCTTCAGCTACAAATGCATCATCCAATACTTTTGCAGTGTCCGTAACGAACTCTGCTAAACGTTGGCCTGCTGCGTAATAAGTTTCAAAGATTTCTTCAAATGAAGGACATGCTTTATCAAACATACCTTTAAAATATGCTGATTTGTATTCAATATTTTCTTTTAATAATTTTTCAAACGTTTCTTTGTCTAATAAATCTGCTACACGGATACCGATACGTTGTGCTTTATCTACATAAGCAGGACCGATACCTTTTTTCGTAGTACCAATTTTATTATCTCCACGGCGTTCTTCTTCATATTCATCTTGTTTTATGTGATAAGGTAAAATAACTTGAGCACGATTTGAAATACGTAAATTATCTGTAGAAATACCTCTTTCATTTAAACCGTCTAACTCTTTCAATAATGCGACTGGATCTATAACTACACCATTTCCAATAACTGCTAGTTTTTCTTTATAGAAAATACCAGATGGTACTAAGTGCAATTTATATGTTTCGCCACCAAATTTAATTGTATGACCTGCATTGTTACCACCTGAAAAACGTGCAATAACATCTGCTTGTTCTGCTAAAAAGTCTGTGATTTTACCTTTACCTTCGTCTCCCCATTGTGTCCCAACAACTACGATTGATGACATATGAGCACCTCCAAGTTTTTCTCAATTAACCATTAAGTATTCTACCAATACCACACTAATAATGCAAACAAAAATCGAACATTGATTTTTTACATTTTTTCAAATTTTGTTGAGTGTCCAAAAAAGCTATTGCACACCTTAAACATAGTGTCATCAAGGTTTTCAAACCGATATCCACTTTTTCGCAACACATACTTCATCAAAAACGAAAGAACTAAAAACAAACAAAAACCGTACAATTAATAAAAGTATTTAAAAATCGTACGGAAAAATAAATTTTATTCTTTTTTCTTAACCCATGTCTGCATGTGCATAATCAATATCTGTAAATTTGTTATACTGCTTCATAAAATGTAATTTAACAGTCCCTGTTGGGCCATTACGTTGCTTCGCTATTATAATTTCAATCTCACCATTATCATCATTTGTTTGTGGTTCAAAGCTCGTATCTCCATCATCATCGTCTTCATCTTCGCCACGATTATAGTAATCATCACGATATAAGAATGCGACGATGTCAGCATCTTGTTCGATTGATCCTGATTCACGAATATCACTCATCATTGGCCGTTTATCTTGACGTTGCTCTACGCCACGTGATAACTGACTTAATGCTATAACCGGACATTCCATTTCTCTGGCAATCGCCTTTAATGTACGAGAAATCTCGGATACTTCTTGTTGTCGGTTATCTGAGAATCTCGAACCACTACCTGAGATTAATTGCAGATAGTCAATGACTACCATGTCTAAACCGTGTTCTTGTTTTAAACGACGGCATTTTGAACGAATATCTGTAATTCTAATACCTGGTGTATCATCAATAAATATCTTTGTTCTAGATAATTTACCTACTGCTATGGTAAAGCGATTCCAGTCTTCTTCCGTCATCATACCCGTTCTCAAACGGTTAGAATCTACGTTGCCAGAGCTACAAATCATACGTGTTGCCAATTGGTCAGCACCCATTTCCAGTGAAAATATACCTACTGAGAAATGGTCTTCATGTGTAGCAACTTTTTGCGCAATATTAAGTGCGAAGGCAGTCTTACCTACTGACGGTCTGGCAGCCAGAATAATTAAATCGTTACGGTTAAAGCCCGCAGTCATCTGGTCTAAATCTCGATAACCAGTTGGAATACCAGGCGTTTGACCACTATTTTGATCAAGTAATTCTGCATTCTCATACACTTCTCCAAGCACATCTCTAATATCTTTGAATCCATCACTTTCACGTGTAGATGACAATTCTAATATTCGACGTTCTGCATCGTTCAATATTGTATCTAATTCTAATTCATCATTATAACCATCGTTAGCAATGCTATCAGCAGTTTGTATCAACTTACGTTTTGTTGCATGCTTAAATACGATATCTGTATAATATTGAATATTTCGAGTTGTCGGTACATTACTAGATAATTCTGCTAGATATTGTGGGCCACCCGCTTCATTTAGTCGTCCTTCATGTGACAGTTGATCCATAATTGTAACCACGTCAATATCTTTATTATCTTCGTTGAGGTTCATCATGGCTCTAAAGATGTGTTGATGCGCGCCTCTATAAAAGGACTCAGGAAGTAAGACTTCCTGAGTTCTGTTTATCAATTCCGGATCTATGATAATGGCACCTAAGACAGATTGTTCAGCCTCATTACTGTGGGGCATTTGATTTTGTTCATACATTCCATCCATTATGATTACACCTCATATCTCAATCCGTTTTTATTGTTCAACTGTGTGTACACGAATTGTACCTTCTACTTCTTTATCTAATTTAACTGGTACATTTGTGTAACCCAAGGCATGTATACCGTTTGGTAAATCCATTTTACGCTTGTCAATTTTAATATCGTGTTGTTGTTGTAGTGCTTGAGCGATTTGTTTAGTACTTACTGAACCAAATAATTTTCCCGCATCGCCTGTTTTAGCAGATACTTCAACTTCAATTTGACTCAATGTTTCTTTTAATTTTTTAGCATCTTCAATTTCTTGTTGGCGTTCCGCTTCTGCAGCTTCATTTTTCTTTTCAAGTTGTTTTAAATTACCTGGTGTAGCTTCTACTGCATAATTTTTCTTCAATAAGAAGTTGTTGGCATAGCCTACTGGTACATCCTTAACTTCGCCTTTTTTACCTTTACCTTTAACGTCTTGTGTGAATATTACTTTCATGAATTTTCACTCCTACTCATTTGTTCTGTTATAGCTTGTTGTAATTGTTCGATTGCTTCATCAACAGTGACATCTTTTAATTGTGTAGCTGCATTTGTTAAATGGCCACCGCCACCAAGTGCTTCCATTGTCAGCTGAACATTAACTGCACCGAGTGAGCGGGCAGACATACCGACTAAATTATCTTCTCTTCTAGCAACTACATACGAAGCTTCTACACCATCTAAACTTAACAGTTCATCCGCTGCTTGTGCAACTGTTACAGGATGATAGATTTTTTCGTTCGAACCATGTGCAATTGCGACACCGTTGTCTTGTAGTTTCACTGTTTGGATTAATTCAGTACGATTAATGTACGTATCTAAGTCATCTTTCAAGAAGTGCTGCGTTAATATTGTATCTGCACCATGTGCACGTAAATAACTTGCCGCATCAAATGTTCTTGAACCTGTACGCAATGTGAAATTACGTGTATCTACAATAATACCTGCAAACATAATTGTCGACTCTAAACGTGTTAATCGTTGTTCTGTTGGTTGATATTCTAGCAATTCAGTCACTAGTTCTGCAGTTGAACTTGCATATGGTTCCATATAAACCAATAGTGGACTAGAGATAAAGCTTTCACCACGTCTATGATGATCAATCACAACTTTACGATTAGCTTTGTTTAATATGTTTTCGTCAATAACCATTTCTGGTTTATGTGTATCTACAACTACTAAAGTTGTCTTAGACGTCATGACGTCCCATGCTTCGTCAGATGTAATAAAACGCTCTTTTAGTTCAGGCTTTTCATCGACTGCATTCATCACACGACGTAACGTCGGATCTATATCTGAATCATTCAACACAATGTAAGCATCCAAATTGTTCATCATAGCGAATCGTGAGACACCAATCGCTGCACCAATAGCATCTAAGTCAGGACGCGTATGTCCCATAATGATGACTTTGTCGCCTTCCATTAATATATCTTTTAGTGCGTGAGAAATCACACGTGCTCTAACACGTGTACGTTTCTCCATAGGGTCAGTCTTACCACCATAAAAACGCACATTTCCGTTCATATGCTTAATCGCAACTTGGTCGCCACCACGACCTAATGCTAAATCAAGTCCAGATTGAGATAATTCACCTAAATCGATTAAATTCTCTGAGCCTTCACCCACACCAATACTTAATGTCAATTGCGCACGGTAACCCACACTTTTTTCACGTAATTGACTCAGTATACTAAAATTAGATGCTTCAATTTCATTTAAAATACGTTGGTTTAAATAGGCAACAAATTGGTCTGAACTATAACGCTTGAAATAAATGTTATATTCAGTTGCCCATCTACTGATTACACGCGTGACCATAGAGTTAATCTCTGAACGTTGCGTATCATTCATATTTTGCGTGATCTCATCATAGTTATCTAAAAATAGTGTTGCAATAATTGGTTTAGATGCTTCATATAATTCTTGTGTATGTATTTCTTCTGTTATATCGAAGAAATACAATACATGTTCTTTTTCTGAATATCTCACGCGATAGTGATATTCATTTTCTTGAATTTCCACTTCTTGTGTTTTTTCTAACTGTTTTAATATATTAGGATATACCTCATTGACTGGATCAGAAATTACATTTCGATCTAGACGATCCGACATAAATTGGTTCATCCACTCTATGTTTTCGTTTTCATCTAAGATAATCATCCCAATAGGTAATCTTTTAATAGCAGTATTACTGCTTGCTGAGATTTTTCCACTCAGATTATCTACATAGTTATCCAATTTTTGTAAAGCTTGTCTTACCATTAGTACTGTCCCTACGATTATGATGAGTAATACAACAGTAGCTATACCTGCAATCAATTGATTAAAAATAAACCAAACGACGACAAGCGCTATTGCTGTGAGCACCATAATAATAAATGGTAAAATCAACGCTTTTTTAGTGGATTGACGGTTCATTTTTCCACCTCAAATCATTTTTTAATGATACGTTTTAAATTGATACATAAATCTACAAATCCCAGGAGACTCACAATATGTGTTAATGGCATTAAAATTGTCCCTATTACCATTAATATCACTGTAAGTGCTGGCGGCATTGATTTCGCTTTTCCGAAAAAGTGAATCACACTTAACCCCTGAATGTACATACATAATGATAACACAATTTCAAAGTTTAAGACGATCGTTTGAAACGCACTTGGTTGCGTTGAAAACATAACACAAATTAATACAATAATATACATCCATAAGACAGAACGCTTCATTTGCCAAGCATATAATGGTTTGAATATGGGTGTAGCGATTTTGAATTTACGCAAGATTGGAAAAGTGATAATTAAATTGATTAATATAAGTAGAAATACGCCAATGATTATATAACTTGGTAGTTGTACTGCTGATTGGCGGAAAGCCTCTTCAAACATTTGTTTATAATCTGCGTTGACTGAAGCGCTGGAAATTATTTGATACATCTGTTCTTTAATCGGTTTGATTAATGAAGCAGCACTCGATATTTTTTTTGATGCTTGTAACACCATAAATGCAATTAATGCAATAATACTAATAAAAGTCGTTGTTATATATAGTATACGTTCTTTTGATGTTCGTTCTTTTAATAATTGACCCACTACAAAACTTACTACGAACAAGAGGATCATGATACTTAACACGAATATATTACCTAATAACGTAGTTAGCACAACTGTAATGACTGCCGTTAAGCCAAAAGATTCTACAGATTTATGCCATAAAATAATACCTGGAATTGTTGCAAATAAACTCAACACGAGTCCAAGTATCGGTAATATATGTAAAGCTAAAGCAACTATAATTAACGTAATTACACTAAGTATAGTGGCTTTAGTATGTATTTTAGAAAACAAATTCGCCACTCCTATACAATTTTTGTCTATGTTTATTATTTTAACCTCTTTAAAACTTTTATACAATTATTGACAATCCTTTTTGTCAGAAGTTCAATATCGGGGCCAATATCTGAAAACGAACGCCTTTTTAAATTGCATTTCCGTCGTTGATTCCAACTTCAAATTTCATATTTTGCTCGCTATAAAAAAAGAAGACATCATAGGAAAACAGTTATTTTAACTTTCATAAAGGATAAAATAACTATCCCAGACGTCTTATCATACAAAATAAACTAAAATAAATCATATCGTTATTTTCTTTTGAACTTAGAAACTTTTAAAAAATGATATAAATTAGGTGCCCAATCATTAAAGTTCAATAAGAAACCATCATGTCCTACATTATCTGGCACAAAGCAATGCTTGTGATATTTAAATCGCGCACCTGTGGCATATACTAAATCGTCTGGATATAACAAATCATCCGTAAAGCCCATAGTCATAACCTTAGTATCCAGACGTCCAAACACTTCATCTACATCAGTACGATCTCTATCTATATCGTGGCTATCTAAGACGTCTAGCAGGCTTAAATAACTCAATGGATCAAAATGCTTTTTAAACTTGTTCCCCTGATGTTTCTGGTAGTTTACAACTTGATCAGGTGTAAATCGTCTATCATAACTTTTGGAGGAGCGATACGTTAAGAAACCAAGTTGCCTTGCTATGCTCATACCTTCACCATGATCTAATCGAATCGCCTGTCTCGCAATTTCATTAAATGCACGACTATATGAGGAAGTCTTATCAGTCGCAGCTAAAATTACTGCTTTATCTACTTCAAATTTATGATTATACAATAATTCCAGCGCTTGCATACCTCCTAAAGACCCACCGATTAAAATACTAATTCGATCAAACCCTAATGTTTGAATACCTAATTCGATTGCATTGACAATATCACGCAATGTTAAATGCTTAGGAAAATCAGCATCTGTAAATGGCGAACTGGAACCATACGGACTACCGATCACGTTAAATGTTAAAAATTGATAATCATGTATAGGCATGTATCCCCCATCTATAATCTCTCTCCACCAACCAGGATTGTCATCCGTACCATAGGTCAAATGATTACCAGTCAGTGCATGGCATACAAGCACAAGTGGCTGTCCTTCATATCCAACATGTTCATAACGTAATTTTAAATTTAAAATCGTTTCACCTGATTCAGTTGTAAATGGTCCCAATTCTAATGTATCAACCGTATAATTTGTCATCATTTACCTCCTACTTAGTAAAAAAACTTCTCACCTATTTATAATAAGTAAGAAGTTACAATACTTATTATTCGAGCGAATCGTTGGTATTAGCACCGTGCTTATTAAAGTCGGTTGCTGAAGCTTCATTGGGCCAAATCCCTCTGCTTCTCGAAATAAGATTTAATTTTAATTGTAAAAAGCTGTGCATAAATCAAATATCCATTTTAACAAGTATTTCATTAAAATTATCAAAATTTTCTAATTATTGCTATTTTAACGGATAATGGGAGTCACTTCAATAATATCTTTAAAATATCCATCTTAAAATTGCCATTATTAAAATACCACTGACAATCGTAATCGTTAAACTCCGTGTAATAATGGCAATGATTATTGTTGGAAGCATCGTCACTAAAAACGGCAAATTAACACTATAAACCATTGAGCCTTCATGTTGTTCTAGGACGCCGTCTACAATCAATGCAGTAAATAATGTGATGGGAATGAAAGAAAGCCACTTTACGACTGTCTCAGATAGTTTGATTTTTGTAATTAATATAAAAGGTATAATACGTGTCAACCACGTTACCACACCGCATAAAACAATAATTAATAACATATGTAAAGTCGTTGTCATTTATCGATCACCACCCCTAATCCCGCAGTAATTGTCGACGCTATGATGATTGCTACGTATGAAGGCATAAAGAAACTTAAAATAAGCATTAACAAAATTACACAAACAATTAATACTAAATATGTCTTAACTTGTGACTGCTTAATAGCATCGAATTGCGAAACAGCTAGGAATATAAACATTGCAGTAATAGCAAAATCTAACCCAAATGCATCGGGATTCGTTATGTACTTACCAAAAATAGCACCAACAACACTTGCAAATGTCCAAAATAAATATGCAGTGATATTTAATCCATGTAGCCAACGATCATTGATTTTTTCACCTTTTAGATGTGGTGTAATAGCGACACCAAATGTTTCATCTGTAATCAGAGAAGACATGGCTATACGATTCCAAAACCCATATCCTTTATAACTTGGTGCTAAGGTCATACTTAATAAAAACATCCTAGAATTCACAATAAATGTCGTTAAGACAATTGCAGAAATTGGAGTTCCAGCAATGACTAATGCACAAATAATGAATTGTGCTGCGCCTGCATAAATAAGTAAACATAATAAAATAATTTCAATTAAATTGAAACCTGAAGCCACTGCAACAATACCAAAGGAAAGACCAACACCAGCATAACCTAACAAAGTCGGTACACATTCTTTTACACCTTGCTTAAAAGTTAGATGTGTTGTCATCATGCCACCTCCCAAATATTTTATAAAAATAATAGAACTAGTTTAATACAAAGCAAAAGACATATTCAATATCTTTAGACTGAGGTATGTATGGCCTAAGACTTACCGGCGTCTAAAAACATTATTAAATTGGCATTTTATATTTCAGAATATTGTGTTATTATTTTAGACTCACCCCTTATCATTTGAATAAAATAAGTCATTTTACAAATTTAAAAAACTGAAAACTGAGATATTTAACACCTCCCCTCCCCTTTCTTTACTTTAAAAATATTAAGCCATTTAATAGATTAAAAGCCTTATAATTCATTATTCGTATAAAATGAGAGGTTGAGACATTCATTTATCTCAACCTCTACTTGCACTTCAGTATTAACTTGTAACCACTATTTTGAAAGTTTAATATTTAAACTATCTCAAATATCGCTGATGAATTCATTTAAACGAATTCTATTTTTCTTTAACTGGGTGTATCACTGTTTTACCACCCATATATGGTACTAATGCATCTGGAATAGTGACTGAACCATCTTCATTTTGATAGTTTTCTACGATTGCAGCAAATGTACGACCTACTGCTAAACCACTTCCATTCAATGTGTGCACTAATTCTGGTTTTGCTGCTTTCTCACGTTTAAAACGAATATTAGAACGACGTGCTTGGAAATCAGTAATATTTGAACAAGAGCTAATTTCTTTGTACTCATTATAGCTTGGTAACCATACTTCTAAGTCATACGTTTTGCTTGAGCCAAAGCCTATGTCACCTGTACATAAAATAACTCTACGATACGGTAAGCCTAACTCTTCTAAAATTGCTTCTGCATGTTCTGTCATTTCCTCTAACGCTTGCCAAGAATTTTCTGGTTTTTCAAAACGTACCATCTCTACTTTATCGAATTGATGTAATCGGATTAATCCTCTTGTATCTCTACCAGCTGAGCCCGCTTCACTACGATAACACGCTGATTGCGCAGTAAATTTAGCAGGTAAGACATCCGGACCAATAATTTCATTGCGATAATAATTTGTTAATGGTACTTCTGCTGTTGGAATTGTATATAATCCTTCTTTTTCAATTTTGAATAAATCTTCTTCAAATTTTGGTAATTGGCCAGTACCATACATTGAATCAGCATTTACTAATTGTGGTACCATCATTTCTGTGTAACCATGTTGCGTCGTATGTTTTGTAACCATATAATTCATTAATGCTCTTTCCAACTGTGCACCTTCGCCAGTTAAGAACACGAATCTTGCTCCTGCGACTTTTGCGCCTCGTTCAAAATTAGCCATTTGCAATGACTCTACTAGATCCCAATGTGCTTTTTCATCAAAATCAAATTTCCTTGGTGTGCCCCAACGCTTTAATTCGACATTATCTTCATCAGAATCGCCTTCAGGTACATCATCATGAATTGTATTTGGAATGCGAGATAATAAGTCTTCTAATTCTTTATCCACATCATTTAAATCATTGTCTAACAATTTGATGTCATCACCTAATTTTCTCATTTCTGCGATTACATCATCTGCATTTTCTTTATTGCGTTTTTTTTCAGCAATTTCACCGCTTACTTTGTTACGTTCAGCTTTCATTTCCTCAGCTTTACGAATTAATTCACGGCGTTTGTCATCAAGTGATAATACATCATCTACTACTTTTGTATCCATACCACGTTTTGCAACTTTGTCTTTTAAAAACTCTGGGTCATTACGAAATAGTTTAATGTCTAACATGTCACTTTCCATCCTTTCAATTTCTATTTTTTAAGAATAGAACACAAAAAAGACCACATCCCTGTACAAGGGACGTGGTCTTTACGCGTTGCCACCCTATTTAACAGTCAAAAGAGACTGCACTTTCACCAAAATAACGGTTAAACCCGATTGTTCTCATATAGTAGGTAGATTCACATTGACCCTGATTACTTGTTCTCACTAACCACAAGCTCTCTGAAACCAGAAGTGCAACACTACTTATCCTACGAACAATAGCTTTATTTACTTGATTTCAATATAGCAAATAACCTATTACTTTTCAAGGCCAAGAATATGCAATCGCTGAATGTTCATTAAAAATTCACTCAACTTAATTAGTATAAGCTTGATCTAATAAATACTGTGAAACAGCTTCTATATCTTTATGAAATTGGCGATCTTCAGTGATAGATGGTACAACTTTTCGTAAAGTTTGATATTTTTCATAAGTTTTAGGTGATAATTTTTCGACATCTTTATATTCTACCGCTTGAAGTGCGATAATTGCTTCTATTGCTAACACACGACGTGCATTTTCAATCATTTGGTAGCCATGGCGTGAAGCAATTGTCCCCATAGAAACATGGTCTTCTTGATTAGCTGATGATGGAATAGAATCCACACTAGCAGGGTGTGCGAGTGTTTTATTTTCCGAAACAAGACTTGCAGCTGCATATTGCATAATCATCGCGCCACTCTGTAAACCCGGTTGAGGGCTTAAAAATGCTGGCAAACCATTGTTTAATTGTGGATTTACTAATCTCTCTAGACGTCTTTCCGAAACATTAGCTAATTCACTTACCCCTAACTTTAAGAAATCTAATGCAAATGCAATCGGTTGGCCATGGAAATTCCCTCCAGAAATAACCAATGTTTCATCATCTTCATCAAATATTAATGGATTGTCGTTCGCCGCATTCATTTCAAATTCAAGTTTTTCTTTTACATAATTAAACACTTGGAAGCTTGCGCCGTGTATTTGTGGAATACAGCGTAATGTATAAGCATCTTGAACGCGAATTTCTCCTTGTGTCGTTGTTAATTTAGAACCTTCGAGCCAGTCTAACATGCGTGAAGCAACATCTATCTGTTCTGGAAAATTTCGAGCGTGATGCACTTTTTCATGATATGCATCCGTAATGCCATTTAAAGCTTGATGTGTTAATGCAGCAATCCACTCTGCTTGGTAACCAATATCTTCCGCTTCTATATAATTAATTACACCTTGTGCAGTCATAGCTTGCGTACCATTAATTAAAGCTAGACCTTCTTTAGCCTGTAAGCTCAAAGGTTCACGATTTAATAAATTTAAGACATACCGACTGTCTTCTTCTTCACCTTTATAATAGACATTACCTTCTCCAATCAACGCCAAAGCTAAATGTGAAAGTGGTGCTAAGTCACCCGATGCACCAAGAGATCCTTGTTGTGGAATAACTGGAATAATTCTGTTGTTAATAAAATATATGATTTGATCTACTAAATCGATTGTCACACCAGAATGACCTTTTAACAATGTGTTTAGACGTAAAACCATCATCACTAACGCGACATCTTGTGAAAAAGGTTTTCCGATACCACATGCATGTGAACGAATTAAATTGGCTTGTAATTGATTGTATTCTCCCTCATCAATACGTACATCACTGAATAAGCCAAATCCAGTCGTTATACCATAAATTGTTTCTTTATCATCTATAATCTTTTCTACTGTTACACGGCTCTGTTTTACACGTTCATAAGCATCCTCTGTTACTTTTACATCATCACTTTGATATAAAAAATCTTTAATTGCATTTATTGTTAAATTTTCACCATTAAGCTGTAATGTCATTTCCCCATCTCCTGACTTCTAATGATTTTCAATTAATTAGAGTATACGCTTCCATATTTTTAAGAACAATAGGTTCATCCATATCCGTAACATGGTATTAAATTAGTATTTTACTAAGATAAAGATGGCAAATTTATTATTTCTAAAAATAAACAAATTCTTAATGCTTTTACCTATTGACTAAAATGCAAACCAGGTATAATATTTTCTATTGTATTTAAAAAATAAATTAAAAATAGCAACAGAGAAAAGCTTTCATAATACTTATAAACACACAATTTTTCTCAGAAAGCACAAAATTACAAATCAACAATATAATGATTAAATATACAAATTAAAAGTTGAAATAACTAATAGAATTAAAGGGGGTTTCAATGTTGGAAACAATTTCATCAGTAAGCATTCCAAAACGTAAAGATGAAACGCATAAAGGTGATTATGGCAAAATTCTTTTAATTGGAGGAAATGCGAATCTAGGTGGGGCAATCATGCTTGCTGCACGCGCTTGTGTCTATAGTGGTAGTGGCTTAATTACAGTAGCTACACACCCAACAAATCATGCAGCGCTACACTCACGTTGTCCTGAAGCAATGGTGATTGATATCAATGATACTAAAATGCTCACTAAAATGATTGAAAATACAGATTGTATCTTAATTGGTCCTGGATTAGGATGTGATTTCAAAGGAAATAATGCTATCACGTTCTTATTACAAAACATTCAACCACATCAAACGCTTATAGTGGATGGAGATGCTATTACTATATTTAGTAAATTAAAACCAGATATTCCAACTTGCAATGTTATTTTCACACCACATCAAAAAGAGTGGGAACGCTTAAGTGGGATCGCAATAGAAGAACAAACATATGAACGTAATCGCGAAGCTGCTGATAGAATTGGGGCAACAATTGTATTAAAAATGCATGGCACTGAAATCTATTTCAAAGATGAGGATTACAAACTGCCAATCGGCACGCCTGCGATGGCAACAGGTGGCATGGGGGATACACTTGCTGGTATGATTACAAGTTTTGTAGGTCAATTCGACGACACGAAAGAAGCGGTTACGAGTGCCACTTATACACATAGTTATATCGGTGAAGAACTATCAAACAAAATGTATGTAGTCCCACCTTCCCATTTAATTAGTGAAATTCCATATGCTATGAAAGCATTGGAAAGTTAAATCAACATCGGTGATAAAAATTTTTAAAACCAAAATAAAATGTATCTGAGACATAAAATGCTTAGACAAATGAAAAGGCAATTTCTATTGGGGTGATATGTTGTTGCACTACGTGATGTTTAAATGCATCGAATACATTTTCAGGGATTGTTTCAACGATTTCATTCACATATCGTGACATATCATTTGTGGGATACTGATCTTAAGTTTCTATTGGTAGTATATGTTGAGTCAAGTTATCATCTTTATATATGCCTCTCGTTAATTTAATAGTGCTGATTAAATTATACGTAAAGGCTTTTTGGAATAACAAAATATAAATTGTACCGATTTTGTAATGTGCTGACACCCGAGGGAATCTTGTGAGTGAGAGACTATAGGCTCGCACCATGCCCTAGGCAAGCATGTACAGTCAATCGTCAGACTTTAAATATAAAGAGGGTCAATCCATATTAAGGATTGACCCTCTTATATTTTGAGAATGGGGATTTATGTCCCAAACTCACTTGTGTATTTAAATGTTTTAATTTTGAATACAGCTATTGGTTTACTGCTAAAAATTGAGATTATTCGTCGTCTTCGTTTTCAGTTTCTTCATTATCACTATTATCAATATCTTCATTGATACGGTCCATAAAGTCTTTTCTCACTTCTTGACGACCATCTTCATCTGAATCTTCTTCAACTTCGGTATGCACAATGCCTTCTGATAGTTCATCTGATACTACAGATTCTGATTGTTGATTGTCACTTGTAGCGCCTTCAATTTGTTCATTATCTGCTTCTTGTAGTTCAATTTCTTCAGCTTCTTTTTCTTCTTCATCTACTTTAGCAACAGTAGAAACAAATTGATCATCGTTTAATTTAATCAATCTCACACCTTGAGCTGCACGTCCATTTTGTGAAATATCTTCAACGCCTATGCGGATAATTACACCGGCATTTGTAACAATCATCAAGTCTTCTTTACCTTCAACGGATGTGATACATACCACTTGACCGTTACGTTCTGTAATCGTAGCAGTCTTAATACCTTTACCACCACGGTTAGATAAACGATATTCGCTAACTGGCGTACGCTTACCGTAACCATTTTCAGTCACAACTAGAATTTCATCATCTGTTTCTGCTTTAGTAACATCTAATCCGACGACTTTGTCGCCTTCTCTTAATGTAATACCTTTAACACCGGCAGCTGTACGACCTAAAGGACGTAATGCCGACTCATTAAAGCGGATTAAAGAACCGTGAGCTGTACCGATTAATATATCATCTTCACCATCTGTTAAACGCACAGCTATCAATTCGTCATCTTCTTTGAAACCAATCGCAATCTTACCATTTTTGTTAATATGTGAGAAGTTACGTAATGCTGAACGTTTAACGATACCATTTAACGTTGCAAATACTAAGTAATCTTCTTCGCTTTCTAAATCTTTGACGGCGATCATTGTACTAATTGTTTCATCATTATCTAGTTCAATCGCATTGACTACTGGTATACCTTTAGACTGACGGGAGAGTTCCGGCACTTCATATCCTTTAAGTTTATACACTCTACCTTTATTCGTGAAGAATAAGACATGATCATGCGTACTCAACGTAACAAGTTGACTTACAAAATCTTCTTCTAAGGTCTGCATACCTTGTACACCACGACCACCACGATGTTGCGCTCTATATGTTGAAACGGGTAGGCGTTTAATATAGTTATTGTGACTTAATGTAATGACGATTTGTTCTTCTGGTATTAGGTCTTCGTCTTCAATGTGGTCGAGACCGCCCATTTGAATTTCTGTTTTACGTTCGTCTCCATAGCGTTCACGAACATCAATTAACTCATCACGAACAAGTTGTAATAGTTTTTCTTCGTCTGCAAGAATCGCTTTTAATTCTTCTATATATGCAATTAATTCATTATATTCAGATTCAATTTTATCTCTTTCTAAACCTGTTAAACGTCTTAATCGCATATCAAGGATGGCTTGCGCTTGTCGTTCAGTAAGTTTAAATTGTTCTTGCAAGCTTGCCATTGCAACTTTATCTGTTTCAGATTCACGAATCACACGAATAATTTCATCAATGTGGTCTAATGCGATTCTTAATCCTTCTAAAATATGTGCACGGTCTTGTGCCTTTTTCAAGTTGTATTCCGTTCTTCTTCTTACGACTATCTTTTGATGTTCAAGATATTCAACTAATGCTTCTTTGAGGTTAATCAATCTCGGTCTACCATCAACTAAAGCAATCATATTAACACCAAATGATGTTTGTAATGGTGTTTGTTTATATAAGTTATTTAATACAACACTAGCGTTGGCATCTTTACGTATATCAATCACAACACGTACACCAGTACGTAAACTTGTTTCGTCACGTAAATCTGTAATGCCGTCAATTTTTTTATCACGTGCCAATTCGGCAATTTTTTCAATCATGCGTGCTTTATTTACTTGGTACGGAACCTCAGTAACAACAATACGTTGACGACCGCCGCCACGTTCTTCAATTTCAGCTCTTGCTCTCATTTGAACTGAACCGCGTCCAGTTTCAAATGCACGGCGTATGCCACTTCTACCAAGAATAATCCCTGCTGTAGGGAAGTCTGGCCCTTGGACATCTTCCATTAATTCTGAAATCGTAATGTCTGGATTATGACTTAAACTTAATACACCATTAATCACTTCAGTCAAGTTATGTGGCGGTATATTAGTAGCCATACCTACTGCGATACCTGATGCACCATTTACGAGTAAATTTGGAAATCTTGATGGTAAGACTGCCGGCTCTCTTTCATTGCCGTCATAGTTATCAACAAAATCAATCGTATCTTTGTTAATATCTCTCAACATTTCGAGTGTGATTTTAGACATACGCGCTTCTGTATAACGCATCGCCGCTGCTCCATCACCATCCATAGAACCAAAGTTACCTTGGCCATCAATTAAAGGATATCGATAGCTGAAGTCCTGCGCCATTCTAACCATAGCTTCGTAAATCGAGTAGTCACCGTGAGGGTGATATTTACCCATAACGTCCCCAACAATACGCGCAGATTTCTTATATGATTTATCAGGTGTCATGCCTTGTTCGTGTAAGCCGTATAATATACGTCGATGTACTGGTTTTAAACCATCTCTAACATCTGGTAGCGCACGTGAAACGATAACGCTCATCGCATAATCTAGGAACGATTCACGCATCTCATTCGTTATATTTCGTTCATTTATTCTTGATTCAGGTAATTCAGCCATCAAGATATCCTCCTTCAAAAATTCAGTTCATTGTCTTAGAAATCTAAGTTTGCATAGACTGCATTATCTTCAATAAACTGTCTACGGTTCTCAACAACATCGCCCATTAACATTTCAAAAACTTGGTCAGCTTCAATCGCATCCTCCAATGATACTTGTAACATAGCTCTGTTTTCAGGATTCATAGTAGTTTCCCATAATTGGTCAGCATTCATTTCACCAAGACCTTTGTAACGTGCAATAGACCATTTTGGACTTGGATCTAATTGAGCTTTAAGTTTTTCTAGTTCACGTTCGTTAAACACATAGTATTTCTGTTTACCTTGTGTCAACTTGAATAATGGTGGCTGTGCAATATAAACATAGCCCGCTTCAATTAACGGTCTCATAAAACGATAGAAGAATGTTAATAATAATGTTCTAATATGTGCACCATCAACATCGGCATCTGTCATAAGGATAATCTTGTGATAGCGTGCCTTACTTAAATCAAATTCTCCACCAATACCAGTACCAAAAGCAGTAATCATAGAACGTATTTCATTATTATTTAAAATTCTATCTAAACGTGCTTTTTCAACGTTCAATATCTTACCACGTAAAGGTAAGATGGCTTGCGTTTCTGAGTCACGTCCAGATTTTGTAGACCCCCCGGCAGAGTCACCTTCGACGATGAAAATTTCACTACGAGAAGGGTCTTTACTAGAACAATCAGCCAGTTTTCCTGGTAAACTAGAAACTTCTAATGCGGATTTACGACGTGTCACTTCACGCGCTTTTTTAGCTGCAAGACGTGCTTGTGAAGCCATAATTCCTTTTTCTACGATTGTTCGACCTACTTGTGGATTTTCATATAAAAAGCGTTCAAATAACTCAGAGAATATACGATCAACAACTTGACGTACTTCGGAATTACCTAATTTCGTTTTAGTTTGTCCTTCGAATTGTGGATCACCATGTTTGATTGAAACAATAGCTGTTAAACCTTCACGTGTATCTTCACCTGAAAGTCTTTCTTTATCTTCCTTCATAATTTTACTGTTAAGACCATAGCTATTTAACACACGTGAGAGCGCTCGTTTAAAGCCTTCTTCATGAGTCCCACCTTCATAAGTGTGTATATTATTTGCGTATGTTAAAAGATTCGTAGCATAACCTTTATTGTATTGAAGCGCTATTTCAACTTCAATATCATCTTTGGATTGATGCACATAAATCGGTTCTTCATGAATAGGTTCTTTATTTTCATTTAACATTTCAACGTAAGATTTTATACCACCTTCATAGTGATACGTATCTTCACGAACCTCTTCTTCTCTTTCATCTCTTAAAGTAATTGAAATACCTTTATTTAAAAATGCTAGTTCTCTGATACGTTGTTGCAATACTTCATAATTGTATGTTGTTGTTTCAGTGAATATCTCAGGATCAGCTTTAAAACGAATCGCAGTACCAGTAGAACCAGTACTCTCATTGGTTTTACCAATGATTTTCAAATCAAACTGAGGGATACCTTTTTTGTATGCTTGGTGATATATATTTTCATCTTTATATACATATACTTCCAAATCTTCCGATAAAGCATTTACAACAGAAGACCCCACACCATGGAGACCACCAGAGACTTTATAACCGCCTCCACCGAATTTACCACCGGCATGTAGTACAGTTAGAATAACCTCAACGGCAGGACGTCCCATTTTCTCTTGTATACCAACAGGGATACCACGGCCGTTATCTGTTACTTTTATCCAATTATCTTCTTCAATAATAACTTCGATTTGGTCAGCATAACCAGCAAGTGCTTCGTCAATACTGTTATCAACAATTTCCCAAACTAAGTGATGCAGCCCTCTTTCTGAAGTTGAGCCTATATACATACCTGGTCTTTTACGAACCGCTTCTAGACCTTCTAATACCTGAATCTGACCAGCACCATAATCTTCCGTGTTGTTCACATCTGACAATGCTTCCACCTTCACTTTCCGTTACTTTATAATTTCGCCATTATTAATGCGATAAAGTTTAGCGTTTTTCATAATTTCATGATCAATGCCATCAACTGATGTTGTCGTCACAAATGTTTGTACTTTATGTTGAATTGTGCTCAATAAATGAGACTGACGTGAATCATCTAATTCACTTAACACATCATCTAGCAATAAAATGGGGTACTCGCCTACTTCAATATTCATCAGTTCAATTTCTGCAAGTTTGATTGATAACGCCGTCGTTCTTTGCTGTCCTTGCGAACCGTAAGTTTGAGCATCCATACCATTTACGTTGAAACCTAAATCATCTCTGTGAGGGCCAAACAAACAGACACCTCTATCTTTTTCACGCTCTTTGTTATCATCTAGTAAAGTTAAGACTTCCTCTAAGCGTTCCGTCTCACTTTTTTCTTCAGCATCTAATTTGATACTAGGAAGGTACTTTAATGACAGTGTTTCATTCTCATCCGTAATACCAGAATGAATAGGTTTGGCTAATGATTCTAGTTCTTTAATAAAATGTTCACGTCTTAATGTAACTTTGAGTGCATATGCTGCAAATTGTTGGTTTAAGACGTCAAGCATAGTGCTATCAGTCTTTTGACCATATTGCAATTGCTTCAAATAATTATTCTTTTGTTTTAAAATTCTTTGATATTGAGACAAATCGTTTAAGTAAACAGCTGAAATTTGTCCAAGTTCCATATCTATAAATCTACGTCTTATTTGAGGTGCCCCTTTGACAATGTTTAAATCTTCAGGTGCAAACAAGACAACGTTTAAGTGGCCTATATACTGTGTTAGCCTACTTTGTTCTAAGTGATTGATTTTAACCTGTTTACCCTTTTTAGTTATAAACATCGTTAAAGGCATTTCTCCATATCTATAACTGAGTTCACCCTCTATTTTAGCATAGTCTCGATCAAAACGTATGAGTTCTTTATCATTTGATGTTCTGTGACTTTTAGCTAATGCTAATGTATAAATAGATTCTAATAAATTAGTCTTCCCTTGCGCATTTTCACCAATCAATATATTGACTTCAGGGTGACAATTTAGGGTAATTGACTCATAGTTACGATAATTGTCTAGCTGGAGTGTCTTTAGTTTCATTCTTCACCTTGATGTATAATCAAAAATGAACCGACTTCTGGTATAACGATGTTATCTTGATGGTTTAATTTTTTACCACGACGTATTTCGCGCTCACCATTGATCATTACTTCAAAATCTTGCAGGAACCATTTCGCTTGACCACCAGATTCAATAATACCTTCTGTCTTTAGAAATTGCCCTAAAGTAATGTCTCCATCAACAATTACTTCTTCAACCAAATCAATCACTCCATTCCTTTTAAACTCATCTATATATTATACCTTTTTTCGAGAAAAATTTCATGCAAAATGCAGATGGAAAGCGTTTTCTTATGTATGATTTTTAATATTTTTGAAAATTATTTATAAAGGTACTTTTAACAATGTAATACTCATATATTATAACAAACTTTTATTCGTATTATTCTATTTCTTTTAAAAATATTCTAACTAAATAATTATTTATTAATGTTTTTAACTACGCAATACTTCATAAAAGTATTTTTATATAAAGCGAATGGCTAATATTGTGATTTTGAATTTTAAAGACTTTCTCAGCTTAATTATTAATTTTAGGTATCATAAGTCTAAAAAAGTTTAAGTTGCTTATATTTAAGCTCTAAGTAGCTTGTACGTATCTTTGAATATTTATTATTAATATATCTTTATCAATATACACGTTTCATTTTATGAAATTACTTCTAAAAAAAAGAGTGAGACAATGATTTAAATGTGACAGAGTTTAAGACAAGATAAAATTCTGACCTTTTCTACTTAAGTTGTCTCACTATGCTTTAAATATCCATATTATAAAAACCCGAGACATCAATTTGTCTCAGGTTCTATCTCTTTAAACAAAAGTTTAATATGTTCTGATTGGTAAAATTAATTGTGTAACTGAATCATCATCTTTTGGTTTTAAAATAAATGGTTTCATCGTACCAAAGAACTCAACTTCCACTTCATCGTTATCGATTGCTTTTAGTGCATCCATCATATACTTAGAGTTGAATGAAATTTTTAAATTGCCACCATCAACGTTATCCGCTTTTACTTCTTCTTTTACAGTACCGATTTCTGGTGATGTAGAGGATAATTCAACTAATTCATTACCTGTACTTAATTTAATAACATTGTTTCCACCTTCACGTGCTAATAGAGAGGCACGATCAATAGCATGATAGAAATCTCCGTTATCGATGCCTATTTTAATTTCATAGTTTTCTGGGAATAAACGTGAAGTATCTGGATAGTGACCTTCTAAGAGACGTGATATAAAGTTTATATTTCCGACTTTAAATAGCACTTGGTTTGAAGCAAAGAAAATATCGATATCTTCTTCACTATCTGACATAATTTTATTTAATTCTGCTAAAGCTTTACCTGGAATAATGACATTTTTATTTTCAGATTCATCTTCTAAAGCTACTTTTCGCACAGCTAAGCGGTGTGAGTCAGTCGCTGTGCATATTAATTCATTATCCTGTATAAGCCAGTTAACACCAGTGAGTACTGGACGTGTTTCTGAGGTGGACACTGCGAAATTTGTTTGTGCTATCACGTTTTTAAGGACTTTTACAGATAATTGAATCGCATCATCACGTGAAACTTGTGGTAATAAAGGATATTGATCTGGATCTAAACCACTTAAATTAAATTCTGAATGTCCAGAAGTTATTAAAGTTTGGAATTGTTCATTTGTTGATAATTTAACTTCTTTTCCTGGTAGTTTTTTAATAATATCTACAAAGAAACGACCAGGGAGTACAACTGAACCAGTTTCTGCAACTTCAATAATATCTTCTCCATCTACTTGTTTAGGAATTGTAATTTCTATTGAGATTTCTGAATCTGAACCAGTAAGTATGACTTCATTGTTTTTAACTTCAATTTTTATACCCGTTAGTATCGGTAATGTAGTTCTTGGGGAGATTGCTTTTAATGTGTCATTTAATTGATTTATAAAATAATCTCTTCTAATTGTAAATTCCATTTTTAAACTCCTTCCAGTCGTTTATATAATAATTATATAGGTTTTAAACCCGTAGTAATAGTAGTAGGGCTTGTGGATTAGGGGATAACTCAAATTAATACAATCATGTCATTGTTTGACGACTGTGGATAACTTGTGCACAGTGTGTACTACTTTTGCACATTGTCCACAAAGTTAAAAAAATAAGTTATTTTGTTATACCTCTAAATTGATTCATTAATCTGTTATAGTACAGATTGTTTTATTGGTTTCTAATTTCTTTTTCAAGATTTTCGACTTCTTGTTTAAATGTCGGATCATTATTGATATCCTTCACAATTTTTTCATGTGCATGAATAACAGTAGTATGATCACGTCCACCAAACTCTTCCCCGATTTTAGGTAGTGAGAAGTCGGTTAATTCACGTGATAAATACATTGCAATCTGACGTGGATATGCAATTGATTTTGTACGCTTTTTGGCACTAAAGTCTTCTATTCTCACACTATAGTATTCTCCAACAACTTTTTGGATATCTTGTATAGTAATTTTTTTAGATTTAGGTGCTTGGATGATATCTTTTAGCGCAGCTGCTGTTAATTCAGTTGTGATCGGTTGTCCTTGTAATTTTGAAAAGGCTAATACGCGATTAAGTGCACCTTCAAGTTCACGTATATTAGATTGTATTTGATTAGCGATATACGTCAGGGCTTCAGTAGGAATATTTATATTTTCTTCACCAATTTTTTTCTGTAAAATTGCCATTCTTGTTTCGTAATCCGGTGGAGTAATGTCTACTATTAATCCCCATTCAAAGCGAGAACGTAATCTGTCTTCTAATTTAGCAATTTCTTTAGGTGGTCTATCACTAGAAATAACAATTTGCTTATTCGCTTGATGTAAATCATTAAATGTGTGGAAAAATTCTTCTTGAGTTTGCTCTTTGTTTTGAATAAATTGTATATCATCTATTAAGAGCACATCGATATTACGATATTTTTCTCTAAAACGTTCAGTTTTATTGTCTCGGATAGATTTAATGAATTCATTAGTAAATTTTTCACTAGATGTATAGATTACTTTGGCATCTGGATTATTATCTAATACATAATGGCCAATAGCATGCATTAGATGGGTTTTACCTAATCCCACACCACCATATATAAATAATGGGTTATATGCTTGGGCTGGTGCTTCAGCTACAGCTAAACTTGCAGCATGTGGGAATCTGTTTCCGGGGCCGATGACGAATGTTTCAAATGTATTATTGATATTGAATTGTTCATCCCCCATTTTTGCTACATCCACTGTATCAAGATCTATCTCTTTTTCATCAGTACTCTGATTAGCATCTTGCTTTTTTTCAGATTTTAAACTTTCTAATTCATCTTCAGAGTAAAATACTGGCGTAATTTTATGACCAATAGCTTCATATAATGCAGATTGTACGATTTCAACATAATGTGTCTTTAACCAATTAGCTACAAAGGGATCGTCAATGACTACAATAGCTTCATCATTTTGCAACGAATAAAGTTTTGTATCTTTCAAAAAAGTTTGATAGCTAGGATAGCTGACTTTTTCTTGAGCTAAAGTTAAAACGTTTTCCCAAATTTCTTGTTCTGACATAATAGCAAACTCCAACTTTCTATATTTTAAAAGTTATACACAGAAATAACATGTGTGAATAAACATAATCACAAGCTGTTAATAATTATCCACAAGTTACACACATTCAGTGGATAACTCACAGTAAATTATAAGTTATACACAACCATTTAGGATATATTTTTATAAATTAATCCCTTATTTATCAATATTTACATAACTTATCCACACAATTATACTTTTTAACAAACACCTCTGTCAAATGGATGTGAATATGTTGTTAAATCGTCAATAAACCTGTGTATAGATGGAATATTATCCACAAAACAAGCGTGTATATCTGTGAATAAGTGGATAACTTACAAGAATGAATAGTCTATCAAAAAATAACCAATTTGTGGTTTTGGGAAATAATTTATAAAAGTGTATGAAATTTGTATAATTGAAAAATCGATAGATTTGAAGCGAAAAATATTTATATGCTAAAGTGGATCTACTATATTAATAGATGTATTTATCAATACAGTTTTAAAGTATCAAGTGCTGATTTGCATTATTAGCAAGATGAAAATATGCTTGAAATTGATGCTTGCTTTATAAAAAAGATTTTGTTATATTGTAGTAGTTGCTTGAATTATGACTAGAAATTAATAATATTAAATCAAGACTTGAAGCAAAAAGCTTATATTAATTTATCTATTATAATAATTAGATAACCGAATACAGATGGAGGTGTTTTTGCATGGTAAAACGTACTTATCAACCAAATAAACGTAAACATAGTAAAGTTCATGGTTTCAGAAAACGCATGAGCACAAAAAACGGTCGTAAAGTTTTAGCGCGTCGTCGTCGTAAAGGCCGTAAGGTATTATCAGCATAAGATCACTGACTCATCAGTGGTCTTTTTTTTGGTTTAAAATAACGTAAATTAATAGCAAAATTATTGTTATTATTAAAAATTCAATACATGTTATGGCTTGATATATAATAATGAATGTAATGAAAAGATAAGCGAGTGATGTTTCGTGGAGAAAGCATACCGAATTAAAAAGAACAGTGATTTTCAATTTATATACAAAAAAGGAAAATCAGTAGCAAATCGTCAATTTGTAGTCTATACGAAACCTAATAAAGAACTAGAACACTTTAGACTGGGTATTAGTGTTTCTAAAAAATTAGGTAATGCTGTTGTTAGAAATAAAATTAAGCGTGCTATTCGTGAAAGCTTCAAGGTGCATAAGCAAAATATATTACCAATGGAAATTATTGTCATAGCTAGGCAGCCAGCTAAAGATATGGATACACTTCAAATCCAAGCAAGTTTAGAACATGTTTTAAAAATCGCTAAAGTTTTTAATAAACGAATTAAATAGGGTAGGGGAGATTGAACATTTAAGACCCTCGTAAGTATTACCTCAGACAACCCTTAGACTAACTTATTAGATTTTTTAAACAAGATGTTAGCTTTTTAATCCAAAACTATTTACAATATTATAATGATAAATTTTAGAATAAAAGGAGGCGAGATGGATGATGGATTTAGATACGATAACGAGTATATCCACACCTATGGGTGAAGGTGCTATCGGTATTGTACGTTTGTCAGGTGTTGACGCAGTAAATATTGCAAACAAATTATATAGAGGGAAGGAATCATTAGAACATGTACCTTCTCATACAATAAATTATGGACATATTGTTGACCCTGAGACAAATGAAGTGGTAGAAGAAGTAATGGTGTCTGTCTTACGTGCACCGAAAACATTTACTAGAGAAGATATCGTTGAAATTAATTGTCATGGTGGTATTTTAACCATCAACAGGGTATTAGAGTTGACGATGACACACGGTGCTAGAATGGCAGATCCTGGTGAATATACAAAACGTGCGTTTTTAAATGGGCGTATTGATTTATCTCAAGCCGAAGCGGTGATGGATTTTATTCGTTCTAAAACCGATCGTGCATCTAAAGTTGCAATGAATCAAATTGAAGGTCGTTTAAGTGATATGATTAAGCGACAGCGACAATCCATTCTCGAAATCCTTGCACAAGTAGAAGTTAATATAGATTATCCAGAATATGATGATGTGGAAGATGCCACAACAGAAGTATTATTAGAAAAATCGAATCAAATTAAGTCAGAAATTAATAAGTTATTAGATACAGGTACACAAGGGAAGATAATGAGAGAAGGTTTGGCAACGGTCATAGTTGGTAAGCCTAATGTTGGTAAGTCATCCATGCTAAATAACCTGATCCAAGACAACAAGGCGATTGTAACAGAGGTACCTGGTACGACTCGAGATACTTTAGAAGAGTATGTAAACGTCCGCGGTGTACCTTTAAGGTTAGTAGATACTGCTGGCATACGTGAAACAGAAGATATCGTTGAGCGTATTGGTGTAGAGCGTTCACGCAAAGCTTTAGGTGAAGCGGATTTAATCTTGTTTGTGTTAAATTATAACGAACCTTTAACAGAAGAAGATCGCAAGCTATATGAAGTTATTAAAAACGAAGATGCCATTGTCATAATTAACAAGATGGATTTAGACAAACGATTAGATATTTCAGAAGTTAAAGAAATGGTTGGAGATATGCCAATCATTCAAACATCAATGCTAAAACAAGAAGGTATTGATCAGTTAGAGATACAAATTAGAGATTTGTTCTTTGCAGGAGATGTCCAAAATCAGGATATGACATATGTATCGAATTCAAGACATATTTCATTGTTAAAACAGGCGAGAAATTCAATTCAAGACGCTATAGATGCTGCAGAAGCGGGTGTGCCAATGGATATGGTTCAAATAGACTTAACGAGAACTTGGGAAATTTTAGGTGAAATTATCGGAGAATCCGCAAGTGAAGAATTGATAAATCAGTTATTTAGTCAATTCTGTCTAGGGAAATAAAAGGGAGGAAAAAAATATGGCTCAAGAATATGATGTAATAGTAATTGGAGCCGGACATGCTGGTATAGAAGCTGGACTTGCTTCAGCAAGACGTGGTGCCAAAACGTTAATGTTAACAATAAATTTAGATAATATTGCATTTATGCCATGTAACCCATCAGTTGGTGGACCGGCTAAAGGTATAGTAGTTCGTGAAATAGACGCATTAGGTGGCCAAATGGCAAAAACAATCGATAAAACACATATCCAAATGCGTATGTTAAATACTGGTAAAGGACCAGCAGTCAGAGCACTTCGCGCACAAGCAGATAAAGTACTTTATCAACAAGAAATGAAACAAGTCATTGAAGATGAAGAAAACCTTGATATTATGCAAGGCATGGTAGATGACTTAATCATTGAAGATGAAGTTATCAAAGGTGTACGTACGAACATTGGTACAGAATACTGGGCAGATGCAGTCATTATTACAACCGGTACATTTTTACGTGGCGAAATCATTTTAGGTAATATGAAATATTCAAGTGGTCCAAACCATCAATTACCATCTATTTCACTAGCTGATAATCTTAGAAATCTTGGATTTGAAGTAGTGAGATTCAAAACAGGTACACCACCACGTGTTAACGCCAAAACGATTGATTATTCTAAAACAGAAATACAACCAGGTGACGATGTTGGTAGAGCGTTTAGTTTTGAAACAACGGAATATATTTTAGATCAGCTACCTTGTTGGTTAACATATACGAATGGAGAAACACACCAAGTTATAGATGACAATCTACATTTATCTGCGATGTACTCCGGTATGATTAAAGGTACAGGACCTAGATATTGCCCATCAATTGAAGATAAATTTGTAAGATTCAATGATAAACCTAGACACCAACTTTTCTTAGAACCAGAAGGTAGAAATACTAATGAAGTATATGTACAAGGACTATCAACAAGCTTACCTGAACATGTTCAACGTCAGATGTTAGAAACAATCCCAGGCTTAGAAAAAGCGGATATGATGCGTGCAGGATATGCCATTGAATATGATGCGCTTGTACCAACACAATTGTGGCCAACACTAGAAACTAAAAAAATTAAAAATCTATATACTGCAGGACAAATCAACGGAACTTCTGGCTATGAAGAAGCGGCAGGACAAGGCATCATGGCTGGAATTAACGCAGCGTCAAGAGTATTAGGCGAAGAAGAAGTCATCTTAAGTCGTTCAGATGCTTATATTGGTGTCTTAATAGATGACCTTATAACAAAAGGTACAAATGAACCATACCGTTTATTAACATCTCGTGCAGAATATCGTTTATTATTAAGACATGACAATGCAGATTTACGATTAACAGATTTAGGTTATAAATTAGGTATGATTTCTGAAGAACGTTATGCACGTTTCAATGAAAAACGTCAAATGATAAAAGATGAGCAAGCACGCTTAAATGAAATTAGAATAAAACCTCACGAACGCGTACAAGAAATTATTGAAGCGCAAGGCGGTTCTCGTTTGAAAGATGGTATATTAGCTTTGGAATTATTGCGTAGACCTGAAATGACGTATAACTTAATTCTAGAAATTTTAGAAGAAGAAAACCAATTACCAAGTGATGTAGCAGAACAAGTTGAGATTCAGACAAAATATGAAGGCTATATCAATAAGTCGTTACAACAAGTTGAAAAAGTAAAACGTATGGAAGAAAAGAAAATTCCAGAAGACTTAGATTATAGTAAAGTCGATAGTTTAGCGACTGAAGCACGCGAGAAATTAGCGGAAGTTAAACCGTTAAATATTGCGCAAGCATCTCGGATTTCAGGTGTGAATCCAGCAGATATTTCGATCTTATTAGTGTTCCTAGAACAAGGTAAAATACAAAGGGTGGAAAGTTAAGATGAGTGTAAAATGGTTAACTGAGCAACTCAGCACACAAGGTATCGAACTTACAGAGAATCAACAACATCAATTTCAAACGTATTTTCAAATGCTCGTTGAATGGAATGAAAAAATGAATTTAACAAGCATTACTGAAGAACATGAGGTGTATTTGAAACATTTTTATGATTCGATTGCACTCAGTTTTTATACGGATTTGACACAAGCGCAAACAATTTGTGATATTGGTGCTGGTGCTGGTTTTCCAAGTATTCCATTAAAAATTATTTATCCTAATTTAAAAGTTACAATTGTAGATTCATTAAATAAACGCATCCATTTTTTAAATCAGTTAGCAGAAGCATTAGATTTAGAAAATGTGAGTTTTGTACATGATCGCGCAGAAATATACGGGAAGGGAGACTACAGGGCGTCTTATGATATTGTAACTGCACGTGCAGTTGCTAGACTTTCCGTATTAAGCGAATTGTGTTTACCGTTAGTTAAAAAGGGTGGACAATTCATTGCTTTAAAATCAGCTAAAGGCGAAGAAGAATTGGAAGAAGCGCGTTTTGGTATAGGAGTCCTCGGTGGTAAACTTCAGGATGTCATTTCATATGAATTACCAGAAGATGCTGGTGAAAGGCAAATAATCAAGATAGATAAGAGAAGCGAGACACCAAAGAAATATCCAAGAAAACCAGGAATGCCCAATAAGTCTCCATTACTTGAAAAAGAAAAGTGATTTAATACAACTAATTTAGAGGGAGCGCATAAAATATGAAGAAACCTTTTTCTAAATTATTTGGTTTGAAAAATAAAGATGACATTGTTGGTTATATTGAAGAGGATCATAATAGTGTTGAATCTATTCATACTGAACGTATTGTGCCAAATCGTTATCAACCAAGACAAGTATTTGAGCCAAATAAGATTAAAGAACTCGCAGAATCAATAGATGAGCATGGATTGTTACAACCGATTGTAGTGCGTCCTATAGAAGAGGATATGTTTGAAATTATTGCTGGAGAGCGTAGATTTAGAGCCTTACAATCGTTGAATAAGACATACGCAGATGTCATTATCAGAGATTTAGGCGATGAAGAAACTGCAGTGGTAGCTTTAATAGAAAATATTCAACGTGAAAATTTATCTGTTGTTGAAGAGGCAGAAGCTTATAAGAAACTTTTAGAACTAGGCGATACGACACAAAGTGAATTAGCTAAAAGTGTAGGTAAAAGTCAAAGTTTTATAGCAAATAAATTGAGATTACTAAAATTAGCGCCTAAAGTGATAGAACGTTTGCGTGAAGGCAAAGTTACAGAACGTCACGCACGTGCGATGCTAAGTTTATCAGATGAAGATCAAGAAACATTAGTGGAAACGATTATAAGCCAAAAGTTAAATGTGAAACAAACTGAAGCAAGAGTAAAACAAAAAGTTGGCCCTGAAAAAGTGAAAGCGCAAAGTTTTGCATTTGAAAAAGACTTAACAGATGCACGTGAAGCGGTAGGCAAAAGTTTAGAAGAACTTGAAAAAAGTGGCATCAAGTTTGAACATCAAGCGAAAGACCATGATGATTATTATGAAATCAAAATTAAACTTTATAAAAAATAACATTTGAGGTTAATTAAACATATGACCTCCGCAAAAAGTACAACTTCGTTTTAATTTAAATGAGGTTGTACTTTTTTTATTTATTATAAATATTTATGAATTAGTTATCATTTAAATACAAAGATTATTTTAAAAGTATTATTTATTTTATATTCCCTAAAAATTAAAAATAAATAAATAAAAAAACGTTTGTAGGATTGTAGAATAATAAAATATGTGATTAAATTAAGAAAACGCTTACATATTAAAGGGGGATTTAAAATGGTAACGTTTATTGTATCTATTATATTATTAGTTATAGGTTATTTCACTTATGGGAAGTATATTGATAAAATGTTCGGAACGAAACAAGATAGGCCAACGCCGGCATATAATCAACGTGACAATGTTGATTATTTACCTATGAAGACGTCATCAAATTCACTCATTCAGCTATTGAACATTGCAGGTGTAGGTCCGATTTTTGGACCGATTATGGGCGCATTATATGGACCAGTAGCATTTATATGGATTGTTGTGGGATGTATTTTTGCAGGTGCAGTGCATGATTATTTGACTGGAATGATTTCAATTAGAAACAAAGGGGCACACTTACCGGAGCTTGCTGGTAAATTTTTAGGTCAGGTCATGAAACACTTTGTAAATATCTTCTCAATTTTATTATTATTGCTTACTGGTACAGTTTTTGTGACAAGTCCAGCGTTGTTACTACATAATTTATTAGATGGTCGCATTGCATTAGGTATCATTATCTTTGTGATTTTTGTTTATTATATTTTGTCTACAATTTTACCTATAGACAAAATCATTGGACGCATTTATCCAATTTTCGGTGCATTATTACTCATTAGCGCAGTAGGTATAGGTTTCCGTCTTATTCAAACAGGTGCACCGATACCTGAAATTAATTTGAAAAATATGCATCCAGACGGTGCTCCCATATTTCCACTACTATTTTTTACAATTACTTGTGGTGCTTTATCTGGTTTTCATGCTACACAAACGCCTATTATTTCGAGAACGACAAACAAAGAGAAAAATGGTCGCTTTATATTCTACGGCATGATGATTGCTGAAGGTATTATAGCTATGATTTGGGCTGCTGCAGGCATGAGTTTATTTAATGGATATAGTGGATTAAATGATGTTTTAGCGCGTGGTGAAGCCGCACTTGTTGTAAGTGAAGCATCACATCTATTATTAGGTTCTGTGTTTGGAACGATTGCAGTACTGGGTGTTATCATCTTACCAATTACCAGCGGTGATACTTCTTTCCGTAGTGCACGTATGATTATAGCTGATTATTTAAATTATGGTCAGCGTAGTATGTTAAAACGAGTGATTGTAGCCGCACCATTATTTATCGTAAGCTTTGGTTTGACTCAGGTAGATTTTACTATTTTATGGCGCTATTTCTCTTGGGCAAATCAAACTACAGCTGTCGTCGCCTTATGGGTAGGTGCAATGTACTTACTTATTGCGAAAAAGAATTTTTGGGTGGCAGCAATTCCGGCAGTCTTTATGACTTGGAATATTTTCACTTATATTTTAAGTCAGAAGATAGGTTTAGGTTTGGATCTTAATTTAAGTTATATTCTCGCCTTTGTATTCACAATTTTATGGATTGGTTACTTTACTTATCAATATAAAAAAATTACTGCAGGTGCTTCATTTGAATTAGATCATCCTATACCGTATCAACAACAACAAACTGTGACGTAAGTATAAAACGATGATGGATGCTGATTTTTAAAATCAGTGATAAAAACGAGTTAAAGATGAATGACAATAATGAGAGTAAGATACGTAATTAAAACATAATTTAGTTGCGGTCTTACTCTTGTTTTATGTAAGACTAAGGGATGTCTAATAAATGCTGTAATAGCAACATGACAAAGAGTTTTTACATAATTAAATGTGCGTATGTCAATATAATTTGGTAGTCTAAATTAGAAACACACTATAGTCTCAAGTTAAAGGAGCTTGGCAAATGAACATAGGTAATCAAATTAAATTTTTTAGACAGCGCGATCATTTATCACAAGAAGATTTAGCCGCAAAATTGTATGTTTCACGACAAACAATTTCAAATTGGGAAAATGATAAAAGTTATCCAGATATACATAATTTGTTAATGCTTAGTTCTTTGTTTCAAGTTTCTTTAGATAACTTAGTTAAAGGAGACATAGAGATTATGGAACAAAAGTTAAAACAGAGCAAATTTAATTTATGGAGTCATTTAATGATTTGGCCTATGTTATTATCCGCAATCTTAGCAGGTCCAACCCTCTACTATTGGACGCCATTATGGATTATAGCTGAAACTATACTTTTAGCGACAATGATTATTTCATCATTTAAAGTAGAATCATTAAAAAAATCGTATAGAATACAAACGTATGATAGGATAGTTGCTTTTATGCATGGAAAAGACCCTAATGATATCTATAGTAGTAAATTACGTAATACCGTAACTTTTATGTATAGTTTTATACTTTGTGTTGGGTTATTTATAATACTTGTGCTATTAAGTATGTATTTTTTTGATGTATTGTAATAGTTATTTTTCGTAACGCCTTGTAGTTAAAGATTTATTATAACTACGAGGTGTTTTATTTATTAAATATATGATTTTTTCAATCGTATACACTACGCATGAACAAATATTATTTCTTATAGAATAATATTCAAATTTTAATAATAGTATTGCTTTACCACCCGGGAAATATTAATATTAAGTAAATAATTTGTAAATAAAATATTAAGAAAAATGATTGCTAATTTAGGGGTGATTGTATGTTTCGTTTTTTAAAACCGGCAAAGCATGTGGATCCTTTACCATCTGACAAGGTAGATGATACATATAAAAAATTACGATTACAGGTTTTTTTAGGTATTTTTATCGGTTATGCAGGTTACTATTTGTTGAGAAAAAACTTTTCATTAGCGATGCCTTCTTTAATTGAAGATGGTTTCAGTAAAGGGGAACTTGGTATCGCACTTTCAGCGATTTCAATCGCTTATGGTTTTAGTAAATTTGTAATGGGCACCGTAAGTGATCGCAGTAATGCACGTGTATTTTTAACATTAGGTTTGTTACTGACAGCAACTGTTAATTTATTGTTAGGATTCGTACCATTCTTTACTTCTAGTATTACAATCATGTTTATTATGTTATTTCTAAATGGATGGTTTCAAGGTATGGGATGGCCGCCATCAGGTCGTGTACTCGTACATTGGTTTAGTGTAAGTGAGCGTGGTAGTAAAACGTCTATTTGGAACGTAGCGCATAATGTTGGAGGAGGTCTAATGGCACCGATTGCAACATGGGGCATTTCTATGACTGCGCTTTATAATTTTGGTTATTTAAGAGGGTTTGAAGGCGTTTTTATTTATCCAGGGTTATTGGCGATTGTTATTGCAATTATTGCATATTTTTTGATCAGAGATACTCCTCAATCACAAGGCTTACCACCTATTGAACGTTTTAACAAAGATTATTCAACGACGACGCATGAAACACTTGAAACAGAGTTAACAACAAAAGAGATATTGTTTAAATATGTATTAAATAACAAGTGGGTGTGGGCGATCGCCTTTGCTAATATTTTTGTCTATTTTGTACGTTATGGTGTACTAGATTGGGCACCTACTTATTTAAGTGAAGAAAAACAATTTAATTTAAACGAATCAGGGTGGGCTTATTTCCTTTATGAATGGGCTGGCATTCCAGGAACACTATTGTGTGGCTATATTTCCGATAAAGTATTTAAAGGGCGTCGTGGTCCAGCAGGTTTCTTCTTTATGCTAGGCGTTACAATCTTTGTATTGATTTATTGGTTGAATCCACCAGGTCATGCATGGTTAGATAATTTATCATTAATTGCAATAGGATTTTTAATCTATGGACCAGTGATGTTAATTGGTTTACAAGCTTTAGATTATGTACCTAAAAAGGCAGCAGGAACAGCTGCCGGTCTAACAGGCTTATTTGGTTACTTATTTGGAGCTGTGATGGCAAACATTGTTTTAGGTTTTGTCGTACAACATTTTGGATGGGATTTTGGTTTTGTTTTATTAACCATTATTAGTATTTTAGCGATGTTAAGTTTTATTTTAACTTGGAATAAACGAGGACAAGAACAAGTACATTAAAAATAAGCAATATATGGCGCGAGTGTGAGGTCAACTGAGTGATATTGACTTCATAGTCGCGCCTATTTTTATAAACGAAAATCATTTTAGAAATTATTCGTGTAACGGTTAGTTGTTCATGTAAGCAATAAACCATAGGTATTATTAAAAGAAGAATATTAATAATTGAAAAATTATGTTAATAATGGTTATTTAATGAATAATTTATATAAAAATGTGGTAATTAAATAATAAGTGAGTACACTAAAAATTTTTATGGTATCGATACTTCATTGTTTCAATATAAAATGCGGCTCAATACGTTAGTTATTTCATTAGTAAAATACGCATTAAGGCACCAAAAATATATTTAAACAAGCAAAATTGCATGTGCTGTTTTGTATCAGTTTAATTAAGAAAGGTGATTGATTATGTATAAAAATATTTTACTACCATACTCTTTTGATAATGATTTCGATAACATTCCTGAAAACTTAGCAAAATTAGTCGGCGAAGATTCCACTGTAGTTGTTCATAATGTCATGACTGAAAATGATCTATTAGCGAGTGTACGTTATGAAAATAAACATAAAGAAGATATCATTAAAGAAAAAGAAGAAGAGCTTTCTCCATTTCTTGAAAAATTAAAAGCACAAGGTATTAATTATAAAGTCGCTATCGAATTTGGACCTGTAAAAGATACCATACTTGAGAGAATTAGTTTTGGGGATATGGATGTAGGTGATTTTGATTTAGTAGTAATGAGTAACCATCGCGTGAGTATCGATATCAAACATGTACTTGGAGATGTTACGCATAAAGTTGCTAAAAGAAGTCCTGTACCAGTACTGATAGTGAAATAACATCAAAATTATGTATTGAAATGCTTTTAATGTAGTAACACGCGTTATAATTTCTCAAAAACATCATATTTTTAAGACTAGATTGTAATACTAAAATTATTTTCTAGTCTTTTGTTTTGAAATTAAAATATGCGCAAGTTTATTTTAAAGTAAATGATTTTATCTTTCATAAATATATTTTTAGAAATATTGAACTTTTAGTTTTAGTTTTGTAACCCTTTGATGACGGCTTTAACCGCATTTTATTATATTAAAACAAGCTTTGCTACTGTTGTTTTAATATATAAAGTCTGTTATTCTGCCTAATGTTCAATTATAAGGGAGGTTACTAATTTTGGAAAATAAACAACATAATGCTAATGGGAAGAAACTGTCTTCTGTTTTTACTTATAGTATTATTATTACCGCAATAGTTGTATTATTGGGTGCAATCTTTCCAACTCAGTTTAATGAAATAGGGACAAATATTACTGGTTGGATTACTGAATACTTTGGTTGGTATTATATGGTTATTGTAGCACTCATGATATTCTTCTGTGTTTTCTTAATATTTAGTCCAATCGGAAAATTGAAATTGGGAAAACCTGAAGATAAACCTGAATTTAACACAATTTCATGGTTTGCGATGCTATTTAGTGCTGGTATGGGAATTGGTTTAGTATTCTGGGGAGCAGCTGAACCAATCAGTCACTTTGTATCACCACCATCTGGAGAGCCACAGTCAGCACATGCTTATAAAGAAGCTTTAAGAGGCGCATTTATGCAATGGGGCTTCCATGCATGGGCAGTATATGGTGTTGTAGCATTAGCGTTAGCTTACTTCCAATTTAGAAAAAATGAACCTGCATTAATTTCAAAAACATTACGTCCAATTTTCGGAAATAAAGTAGACGGTCCGCTTGGTACTGTTATTGACGTAGTATCAGTTTTTGCCACAATTGGTGGTGTTGCGGTATCACTAGGTTTAGGCGCTATGCAAATCGCAGGTGGTCTAAACTACCTATTTGATATTCCGAATAATATTGTGACACAAGGTATTATTATTGTGATTGTTACAATCTTATTCTTAGCGAGTGCTTGGTCAGGTTTAAGCCGTGGTATCCAATATTTAAGTAACGCTAATATTGGTTTAGCTGGCATAATCTTATTGTTTATTTTTATTGTAGGACCAACTGTTCTTATTTTAAATATGCTAACAAGTTCAACAGGTGAGTATTTAAATACGTTATTATTTAACATGTTTGATACGGCACCATTAGATCCACAGAAAAATGAATGGATGAAATCGTGGACGTTCTTCCAATTAGCTTGGTGGATTAGTTGGAGTCCATTTGTTGGTATATTTATTGCACGTGTATCTAAAGGACGCTCAATTAGAGAGTTCGTATCTGGAGTTATGTTAGCACCGGTACTTGTAAGTCTAGTTTGGTTTGCAGCATTCGGTGTTCTAGGTATCGAAACTGCGAAAGATAATCCAAAAATATTTGATATGCCTTCAGAAACTGCATTATTTGGTGTGTTTAATGAAGTACCGTTAGGCTTTGTGCTGTCCATTGTGACATTGCTATTAATAGCAACATTCTTTATTACGTCAGCCGATTCAGCGACTTTCGTATTAGGAATGCAAACAACATTTGGTTCATTAAACCCATCAGCTATGATTAAAGTGGTTTGGGGTATTGCGCAAGCATTGATTGCATTTATCTTATTATTCTCAGGTGGAGATAATGGATTAAATGCTCTACAAAATATGGCAATCATGACCGCCTTACCATTCTCTATCATCATTCTTTGTATGATGGTCAGCTTCTATAAAGATGCGAATAAAGAACGTAAATTCTTAGGTTTAACACTATCACCAAACAAACATAGATTAGAAGAATATACGAAAATTGCAGAAAATAGAAGCGGCAATAAATCAGAGTAATTATTAAATATAAGAAATAACTGGGACATAAATTTCAATCTCAAAATAGAGGACTAATTCGTTTTTCAAACGAATTAGTCCTTTTTGTATGAAAAATGTTTTGATTTTGTTCGTGCATGCTTGCCTTGGGATATGACTCGAGCCTGTAATCTCTCGCTCATATTATTTTCCAGGATTTCATTAAAATGCAAAATTGCGACTCAGCAAAACAATCGTTCAAAATGAGTAACTAATTGTATAACAACAAAACAAACGTCAACATCTATTCATATAATAGGTGTTGACGTTTAGGCTTAATACAAAAATATTAAATACTCATCTTTACAGCTATTTTAAAACGTAGAACTTTTTTATTTTATCTTTGTGATGTGAATCGAACAGTATAAAAAGATTTTAGCATGCTGTCATTTTTACAAAAATTGATGAATCTATCAAAATTGATTGAGCGTCATAATGTTTTCTTTCCTGTACTACATCCACGTTTAGAGCCACAAGAATTACATTTACCTGCTTTGGCTTTCTTGAAAAAGTTGAATAATGTAAAAACAACATAACTAATAATAGCTAGAAAGATAATTACATTGATAATAATCGTCATTAAATCACATCCTTAATAAAATAATAATCCAATTTGATAAAAGACAAATGAAAGTAAATATGCAGTGATTAATGGATATGCTACAGCCAATATAGTCCATTTAAGAGAATATGTTTCTTTACGAATGGTCGCAACCGTAGATAAACAAGGAATATATAGCAAGATGAAAATCATAAACGAATATGCTGATAATGGTGTGAAATGACTTTGTATAATATTTACAAGACCAGCTTCGTCTGATGCATAGATAATTGCCATCGAGCTAACGATAACTTCTTTTGCTAAGAATCCAGGTATTAACGTAGCACCCGCCTGCCATGAACCAAAACCTAATGGCGCAACTAATACAGCAAAGAAACTTCCAATTGAATGTAAAAAGCTATCATTAACATCGACATTAAAACCACCGGGACCGGTATAATTCAATAGCCAAATAATTACTGAACCAGCAAAGATAAATGTTCCTGCTTTTTTAACAAAACCTTTAGCTTTTTCCCATGTACTTCTCCACAGTGTTTTGACTGAAGGTAATCGGTAAGTAGGTAATTCGACAATAAATACAGAATCATCATTTTTTAATACTGTTTTCGTTAGTAATACACTTGTTAATAAAGCGACGACGATACCAAGTACGTATAAACTTAAGACGATGAGCGCCTGATGAGATTCAAAAAACACACCTACAAACAGTGCGTAAACGGGTAATCTCGCTGAACAAGACATAAATGGTGCAATCAAAATCGTTGTAAGTCTTTCTTTTTCACTTTCAATGCTACGCGCCGCCATAATACTTGGCACGTTACAACCAAATCCAATAATCATTGGTATAAAAGATTTACCACTAAGACCAAAGTATTCCATAATACGATCCATTAATATTGCAATACGAGACATATAACCAGAGTCTTCTAACAGAGAAATGAAGAAGAAAAGCACCAGTATTTGTGGCACAAATACAAGTACTGCACCCACACCAGCAATAATACCGTCATTGATCAAATCTTGTAAAAATGGAACGAGGCCTAACTTATCCATCAGGTTGGATACTGTATCTGTAAAGGTACCGCCTAAAAATTCATCTAATGCATCGGATATAGGTGTTCCAATCCAAGTGAATGTAACGTGGAAAATAAGCCACATAATGATTAAAAAGATTGGGATACCTAAATATTTATTTGTTAAAATACAATCTATACGATGAGTGAAATATTGTCGTTCTTCATCAGGATATTCAACCGTATCTTTTAAAATATTGTCTATATATGTATTGCGTGTTGCTTGTATTTCATCTCGTATAGAATTATCTAATTCTTCTGATAAATTTTGACGCAATAATGTTATTTCTTTCAAAACAGCGTCATCTAAAAAGTCATGAATTTTTGGATTTTCTAATAAAAATTGTATTGAGATAAAACGTGCCAATTGTTTATCAATAGAGGTGCTAGATGTTAAATGTGATTCAATTTGTGATATTGTAGCTTCAATGTGCTTACCATAATTTAATTTTAACGGTCTATTTTTGGATAAGCCATTGTCTTTCAAAGAATCTAATAATTGATGTGTGCCTTTTCCATTTCTTGCTATTATAGGTAGTAATGGCAATTTTAATTTTTTCATAAGTGCTTGCTGGTTGATACGAATACCACGTTTTGTAGCAACATCAACCATATTTAATCCAATAATTAAAGGTGCACCTAATTCCATTAGTTGAACTGTAAGCTGCAAATTACGTTTGAGTTGGCTGGCATCTATAATATTAATCATGCCAGAAAATTGACTATTCAATAAATAATCAGTAACAACCATTTCGTCTTTTGATATAGGTGATAATTCATAAATACCTGGTAAATCAACGAGGTCTCCAATATGTTGTTTGAGACGACCTACTTTTTTCTCTACAGTTACACCACTCCAGTTTCCTACATATTCGTATGTGCCAGTCAATGCGTTAAATAATGATGTTTTTCCAACGTTAGGGTTCCCTAAGATACAATAACTGTTAGTCATTGGCTTCCTCTAATTCAATCTGACATGCATCACAGCCACGAATACTTAAGCATTGACCATTCACTTCTAATATACAAGGACCCTTGAACAAGCACTTTTGTTTAATTTTTAACTTCGTACCATTCACTAAACCAAGTGCATTTAACCGATGACGCATGTGTTGATTTTTAATGTTCATTTCTTTGATTTTGTAACTCTTTTTTAAGTCTCCACTTTTTATGCTTAACATAAAACTCACTCTTTCTTATAATGAGATAATAATAATCATTATCAATTATACTATTATGTCAAATATAATAGAAGTAAATTTTAATATAATTCTGTGAATGTTTTGTTAAGCATTATTGCCTGTAACATATATTACTTTGTTTTTTTGATTTTAAAAAATAAAAAGACAAATCATTGAGCAAAGAAATTGCTATCACGAAGATGTAATATTACACTTAAATTAAACAATAACTATACTAAGTACGAGATGAAATAACTCAGTCAAAAGATGTTTGGAAGATTAACTGGTGTTCAATGCTTTTGAGTTTCGGATATGAATCATAAATCGTTATATGAAAATATATGTGTGTTTAAAAATTGAATTACATATTGAGATAGGAGGGATTCAAATGGTTATCCGTGATAATAAACGCATAAAAGTAAAACGTTTAAATGAAACGCGCTCAAGTGGGATTTCTGTCATGATTGAAGAAGGTGGTTTGGGAGCTGACCAATATTATCAAATTGAAAAGCAAAATGCGAAAACATCTGAAGAACACTTACATCAATTTGAACATGAAGTAAGTGAAAAAAATAATACTGAACTGATTGATTTATTAATTATAAATGCGCAAGAAAGTACGAATAAAGCGTATAGTGAGGCGTTAAAGACAATTCAGCAAGAAGTGTTAAACCGAATGAAATCATAAATATTGTATTTAAACCAAGATTTAATAAATAAGAAGATAACCAAGACTATTGATATAACTATTTACAGTTGTATCAATAGTCTTTTTAATATTTAAACATAGGTAAGACTTAGGGTACGATAAATTAAGTGCTGCAGAAGTGAAATAATATTCAAATTAAAGTAGACCAACCACGATAATACAATCAACCATAAGGTATACAGCTATAAAAAGCCATGTAACACAGATATTACTCGTATTTGTCGATGATATTGTTCAATTTATTTAAATAAGCTTCTTTTAGTTGCTTAGGATATATGATATGGACATTTTCACCTAAAGCAATTAAATAATTCACCATATAATCCAGTTCTTCAATATTATAACCACCAGTAATATAAGGTGTACCTTTTATATATTCTAAGTTCATATTGGGATAGTTGTTTTTGGAATATTGCTCTACTCCAAATGGTGTGAGCTGACATTTAAATGTGACATTATGATAGGTGCTTTCATATTGTTTTTGAAATTCAGCAAGTTGTTCTTTTGTATAGTTATTTTTTCTCGAAAGATTGATTGTTAATTGTTCGATATAATCACATCGAAATGTGCCCCATTTGTCATTTTTTATATCATATGCGCTACAGAACCATATGCCGTTTCTATAAAACAACTCATAAATCTGTAATTCTGTATCAATTTTTTTGTATTGTGTATAACGGATGTGAACGGTTTGTTCATAGATGATAGATTTTAAAATACTAGATAAATATTTTACATGACTGACAGGTGGTACATTATGATAAGTAACAAAATCTAATGTTTTCAAGATCTTATGTTGCTGTTCCGTTGGTATTGTAGCTAATAATTTTTCACTGATTTGTGTATAAGATTTTTGAAAGGGTGTTGTAGATAATAAATCTAAAGCTTTAAGTGCAAAAAAGATTGCTAATACTTCATCATTATTAAAATATATGGGTGTTAACAAATTCTGTGAAATGATTTTATATCCGCCATAGCGCCCGTTTTCTACATATATACTAAGTCCCATGTTTTCTAATTCTTGTACATCTCTTAACGCTGTTCTTTTTGAAATATTAAATTCTCTCATTAAATCAATTAAATGAAAAGCATGTTTGTTACTTAAAAAGATAAGCTCTTGATTTAATCGTTCAGATTTTTTCATATTTTCTCCTTTAAAGGTGACTTATTTAGACACCATTGAAATATATACTTAGGTTAACAAATTTTTAAGGAGAATGTATATGAAAACTTTAATGATTAATGCACATCCTGATTTTAAAAAAGAAGATAGCTTTTCTTTCAAATTAAAAGAAATGTTTCTTGAAGCATATGGACAATTGTATCCAAATGAACAACCAGAAGTTTTGAATTTATATGACATTCAGTTGCCTCGTATTGAAAAAAATCAATTACTGAATGTATGGCACAAGCAATGTGAAGGAGAAAAATTATCCGAAGTAGAAGAACTGATTTCAACCAAAACATCAGAGTTACTACAACAATTTAAAGCGTATAAAAGAATTGTCATTATTTCACCATTACACAATTTTAATATTACGTCACGACTTAAAGATTATATAGATAATATTATGATTGCACGTGAAACGTTCAAATATACTGAAAATGGATCTGTAGGTTTAATGACAGATAATTATAAAGCGTTATACTTACAAGCAAGTGGTTCAATTTATACAAATGATGATCGTTATAAATTATTAGATTTTTCTTATCATTATTTGAAAGCGATGTTTGAAGATATTATGGGGTTTGAAGAATTTTATGTAGTTAGAGCTCAAGGAACTGCGATATTATCTGAAAATGACATTTTAAATGATGCAAAATTAGATTTAAAGCAAGTATTGCCATCATTTTATGCAAAATAAATTGATTATAATAAGGAGATTAAGACAAAAATAAGGTCATATCTTTCAAATTATATACGTACCATATAAGAGATAGTTGTATGATAAATATATGAAAAAAGTATGTTTATATAGGTTTTGAAATTACTAAAATGTGTTTATTTAGCTAAGAAATATTTGAAATAATCATGCATTTGTAAAAGATTCTTTTTTAAAAGGATATGTACATTACAATTAAAAATCACTATACTGTAATACGTGTTTGTACATTATTAACAAGGAGAAAATTGATGAATCTTTTAAAACAAATTTTCAAAAAGGAAGATATTGCTAAATTTCAAAATAAAGATGCTCATTTAGAGCGTACATTAAGAATAAGAGACTTTTTAGCTTTAGGTGTCGGTACAATTGTTTCTACTGCTATTTTTACGTTGCCTGGTGTTGTAGCTGCAGATCACACGGGTCCTTCAGTCAGTTTATCCTTTCTAGTAGCAGCTATTGTGGCAGCATTGGTAGCATTTGTTTACGCAGAAATGGCATCTGTCATGCCTTTTGCTGGATCAGCATATACTTGGATTAGCATATTATTTGGAGAATTTTTTGGATGGATTGTAGGTTGGGCATTAATTGCTGAATATTTAATTGCGGTTGCATTTGTGGCATCAGGATTTTCAGCTAATTTGAGAGGTTTATTAGAGCCTTTTCATATATCACTACCTCAGTCATTATCTAACTCTCTCGGTACAGACGGAGGTATCGTTGATTTATTAGCAGCTATTGTAGTCATTATTACTGCGGTATTACTATATAGAGGAACGTCAGAAGCGGCCCGTGTTCAAAATGCACTCGTGATTCTCAAAGTATTGGCTATTTTCTTATTTATTATTGTAGGTTTATCAGTGATTGATATTGGTCATTACATACCTTTTATTCCAGAGTACCGTGAAACTGCAGCAGGTGCATTTGGTGGCTGGCAGGGAATATATGCAGGTAGCTCTGTCATTTTTGTTGCTTATATCGGTTTTGATTCTATCGCTTCAAACTCTGGTGAAGCGATTAATCCACAAAAAACAATGCCACGAGGGATTTTGGGCTCTTTACTGATTGCGGTTACTTTGTTTATAATCGTTTCACTTGTATTAGTGGGAATGTTTGACTATGCGCAATATAAAAATAATGCTGAACCAGTAGGTTGGGCTTTGCGTATGAGTGGTCATAGTACCGTTGCGGTTATAGTGCAGGCAGTCTCAGTGATTGGTATGTTTACTGCTTTAATTGGTATGATGATGGCGGGTTCTCGTTTACTTTATTCATTTGGTAGGGATGGCATCTTACCATCTTGGTTAGGAAAATTAGATAATAAGAATTTGCCGAACCGTGCGTTAATCGTACTATCGATTGTTGCAATTATTATTGGTTCTGTATTTCCGTTTGGCTTTTTAGCACAATTAATTTCAGCGGGTGCGCTTGTAGCTTTTATGTTTGTGACAGTAGGTATTTTTTCATTACGTAAAAGAGAAGGACATGATTTACCAGAACCAGCATTTAAATTGCCTTTTTATCCAGTGATGCCAGTTATTATTTTTATTTGTGTATTTATTGTGTTCTGGGGATTAAGTGGTCAGGCTAAAATCTATACATTAATTTGGTTCTGTGTCGGCATCATTTATTATGTATTGTATATTTTAAAAAATCTTAAAAACATCAAAAATTAAACACATTATGGTTTAAACATTAATAAAAAGTTTAATGGTTTAGACAAAATCTATGCATTGATTATTATAGTATGTGTTAGTCCTGATTGAGTAGAAATTTGGAATTAATCGACATTGTTAATTCCGTTTCTACTCTTTTTTATAGTTTGTCTTAAAATAAAAAGTAGGAAGTATGTTAAAATTTCAGGCTAAACCTTAATATAATATGGGTTTAATTGGTAGGAATTGATATGAAAATGCGTTTTAATTAAGTTTTAAAATATAAAATATCACTACTCAATAGAATTGAGTAGTGATATGTATATCATTATTTAGATTTATTAACAAAACGATTTTTAAACATTAGTAGACTAAGTCCAGCAGTTAATGCTAATAAACCAGCACTAATACTTAAAATTTCAGCATTATTCTGTTGTCCAGTATCTGGTAAATTTTGTTGTTCCATTTGGTTATCTTGAGCGTTTGGTGTAACGACTCCTTGTGGTGTATTAATTGATTGATTATTTTTATTGGCAATTTTTTGTGTTTCATTTTCTATAGCTTGTTCGTATGCTTCTGGTGAAACTTCTGTTCGTTTTGGTACGTTATTTTCTAATTGTTGATAGTCTTCGTGAGACATACCATCAGGTTTTACACCACCATATGGTCTATTACCTTGCGTAGTTTGATGTGCTTGTTGTTCTTCTTTTGCTTGTTCAAAGATACTTGCAACTTTTTCATTATAATTGACTTGAGATAACTCGCCAGAATCTTTTTGCTGAGTAAGTTGTGTTATTTCATCTTGATATGTTTGTGGTAGAGCAGAGATATCAAAGTCCATGTTTGCCCAACCATCACCGTCAGGGTCAGTACTACTTGGTAGCGTTTCTCCTGTAACAGTTTTAGCACCATTTTCCTCAGCATTAGCTGTGCCGTTGATTCCCGTCACTGCTATTGAACTTGCTAATAATGACGTAAGTAAAATGTTTGATTTTTTCATTAATTATCCCCCTTTACTATTATATTAATATCATAAATATAACCCCCTCATCAATATTGTTCAAAACATTTTAAAAGTAAATTAATAATGTTTGCTATAGAATTTTTTATCTTTGCTAGCAGTAACCTTTTTATTACTAAGATCAATAGTGTTACAAGTACATATTAAATTTTTGCTTTATAGAAATTATTCTATGTTATGTTGTTTTTTTAATGATAAAGCCAAAATGAGTGCGATAATCAGTAGAATGCCAATTAATTGAAAACTACGAAACGTAACATTAAGCCAAAAGGCACTTGCTAATATGGCCATAACAGGTTCAATTGTGCCGAAAAGCGTTGTTTCTTTTGCCGATAAGTAATTTAAACTTTCAATAAAGAAAAAGAATGCTATAGCGGTTCCAGCAATAATACCAAAAGTTAAATAAAGTGCAGTCGATCCTGTTAAATGAGACCAGTCAAACTGCCATATAGGTGCTTTGAAATTCATGACAATGCCTGAAATTAACATGGCCCAGCCGACAACTAAAATAGATGGAAACCGAGTTAATAATTGTGTTGCGTAAAGTGTATAGAAAGCAAGTGCTAAGCCTGATATAATCCCCCAAATTACGCTTGGTGTAGATACCACAAGCTTACTAAAAGATCCGTTGGTTAGTAGTAAAAATGTACCTGATAATGTGAGGATAATTGCAACCAAATCAAAAGGTTTAAAGCGTTCTTTACGTCTAATCACATACCAAATAATGATATATACTGGGGCTATGTATTGCAGTAAAGTAGCGACTGCGGCATTACCAAAATTGATAGACGCCATGTAAGCATATTGAACGAGTAACATACCAAGAATTGAGAAAATGATAAGTTGAAATAAGCTATGCTTATTTTTAAATATATCGAATAATGAAGATTTTCTATTTATTATTTTGTAAATCATTAATAAGACGAAGCCACTGATTAATAACCTCGCAGTTACATACCAATTGACATCAATGTCCCTTTGTTGAAAAAGAAAATCTGATACCGTACCACCGAGCCCCCAAAATGAAGCCCCTACAATAGCTAATAAAATACCTATGATTCTAAATTTTGTTTTATTTACCATATCATCACCTGTGAAATATTAATATATTTATACTATAGCGATAAAATAAGCGATATAATATATAAAAATAAGCTTAAAATAGCAAAATATTGAGGTGTCTCATTTATGTATCAAGAAATTATCGTAGAAAATACAAGAGAAGAATTAATACAATTTCCTGATAAACAATGGAAACATATTATTTTACATACACATTTAAATCGCACGATTTTTGGCTATATTCCTATACATTGGCACCACGCATTACAATTCATGTATGTGGTTAATGGAACACTCGATGTTTCAATTGGTGACGACACATTTAATATTAAAAAAGGAGACGGGCTTTTTATCAATTCAAATGTTGTGCATGAGTTAACAAGTGAATTTTCACAAACAGAGTATTATTGTTGGAATATTGAGATACCAGAAACGATCAATTATTTAGAATTTAATTATGTATCAGAAATTATAAATAAAGCACATTATGTCCCCTATATATACTTATCCCAAGATGACAAACAACAAAGAGAACTCTTAGAGATTATTAACTCAGCTGGTCAAATTTATGAAAAACAAAACTCATACTTTGAACTAGATATTACTGCCAAATATTATAAAGCAATAAAATGGTTATTACTGCATTTTGCAGTAGTAAATGAACAAAAGCGATACTACTTTGATTATCGTATTAAAAGACTGATAACGTATTTGCAAAATCATTTTCACAAGAAAATTTCATTACAAATGTTAAGTGATGAGATTCATATGAGTAAATCTGAAACGGTTAGATGTTTCAAATTTTATGTAAATCAGACCCCTATGCAATACTTGGTGAATTTACGATTAGAACACAGCGTAAGAATGTTGCGTAGTAAACAATCATATACGATTACTGATATTGCAATGGCATGTGGTTTTTCAACAACGAGTTATTTTATTAAAGTTTTTAAAGAAAAATACAAGCTCACCCCAAAACAATTTCAGAAAAAGCAAATAACTGCGACGTCATGACTCAATACGGATTAGAAAAATTGCTAATTATAATGATAAGTAGATACAATAAGTTAAATGCCAAATAAAGGGGTCGTTTTTATGAATATTAAACTGATTGTCGTGGACATGGATGGCACATTTTTAACTGATGATAGCCAATTTAATTACGGGACTTTTCAATTGTTAAAAGAAAATTGTGCAAATCAAGATATTCGCTTTGTCTTTTGTACTGGTAAGCAATGTGAGCGTGTAGAAACGATTGTAGGTGATCTCGCAACGAATACATTTATTGTAGGCGACAGTGCAACACGAATTAAATACAATGGGGATTTTATTTACAATGCAGTGATAGAAAATAAAAAAGCAAAAGAAATTATTGATACGATAAGAGCAATTGATGATACACAAACCATTTTGGCTTGTTCGAAAAACGGTGCATACGTGTTAGACAATATTTCTGAATCAGAGAAAAGGCACGTGCATGGTTCTTATCAACATGTGCACTATATTAAAGATTATAACGATATTGAAGATGATTTATTGAAAATTACTGTTCATGACGCAAGTGCTCACTGTAAAGAGACTGCCGACCGTCTAAAACATTTTGAAAAAGATGTTTATATCGTAGCTTCAGATGAATCATGGATTGACATTGCAGACTTGGGCGTGAATAAAGGAACTACAATTAATCGAATTCAGAATTTACTTCAAATTACACCTTCAGAAACTATTGCATTTGGTGATGGGTATAATGATTTAGATTTATTTAAAGCGGCGAAATATAAAGTCGCTATGGATAATGCTTATCCTGAATTAAAAAAAGAGGCAAATTTAATTGCAATTAATAATAATGAAGATGGCGTTGTACAAACTTTAAACTTACTTTTAGGATTTAAATAAAAGTAGATTTTTATATGAATTGGAAAAATAGTAAGAATTCATAAAATAAATTGTACTTTGTATGATAATATCTATCTAGTGCGTATTTTTATATGCAATATTTAGATGAGGAGGTTCATGCATCGTGAGTACAAAGCAACAATCAAACAACAAATTGATTTTAGCTATTGTGTTAAGTGTGTTAACGTATTGGCTTTTTGCTCAATCGTTTATTAATATATCTACACAGGTTCAACATACCTATCAAACAACACCAGGTGTTGTTAACTTATCTGTCAGTTTAGCATCATTTGCTACTGGTATTTTTATGGTCGGTGCAGGTGACGTTTCTGATAAAATTGGAAAACTAAAAATGACTTATATTGGTATCATTTTTAGTATTTTAGGCTCATTACTTATTATTGTGTCTAGTGTGACAGCTTTCTTATTGGTAGGACGTATGTTGCAAGGACTTTCGGCGGCTATTTTACTTCCTTCTACCGTAGGCGTGATTAATGAGCAATTTAAAGGTAAAGAAATGCGTAGAGCATTTAGCTACTTGATGATCGGTAGCGTTGGTGGTATCGGTTTAGCATCGATGGTTGGGGGATTGATAGCGACATATGTCAATTGGCAATCTAACTTTATCATCTCTATCATTATTTCAATTATTGCATTTTGGTTATTGTGGGGAACAGAAGAAGTAGAAAAAGAAAAAATTGACACAAGACCATTTGACTATATTGGGATGTTTTTATTTGCAGTTTTAATAGGAAGTATTACATTGTTTGCCACACAAGGGTTTGAACAAGGTTGGTTCAGTACCTTTTCAATTACATGTTTTGTGATTTTTATAATTTCTACAGTTATTTTTATATTCTTTGAAAGGCAAAAACATGCACCGTTCATTGATTTTTCATTATTCCGAAATCGTGGTTTTGTTGGTTCTTCAATGATCAATGTTGTACTCAATTCTGGCATAGGTACGACGACAGTATTTAATATGTATGCGCAGACAGAATTAGGATTAAATGCCTTTCAAGCAGGACTTGTGACTGTTCCTTATGTCATTATGGCAGTTGTGATGATCCGTTTAGGAGAAAAATTATCCTTACGCTTTGGAGGCAAGCCACTGTTATTGGTAGGACCACTATTTCCAGCAATAGGAATTATGTTTATCAGTTTAACTGTATTACCAACAGATTGGTATGTAGGCATTGTCGTGTTTGGATTTGTCATTTGTGCTATAGGAAATGGCTTATGTGCTACACCAGGAATTACAGTTGCAATTTTAACAATTCCTGATGAAAAAGTTGGCTTAGCTTCAGGTATCTACAAAATGTGTGCGACACTAGGTGGTGCACTAGGCATTGCGCTTAACACAACTATTTTTGCAGCAGTGCAAGTCAACCATAGTGCTAGTGTAGCTGCGACGACTTCATTTTTAACAGGTTTATTGATTATGATTATAGGTGTGATTTTGACTCAAATCATCATTCCTAAAAATATAAAAGCTTAAGCATATATTGAAATTCATTAATAAATGATACCGCGCTATAAATCTCATATTTAAAATAAGGACTAATCCGTAAGATAATCATGGATTGGTCCTTTTATATTGCCGTTATTATGAATTTGATATACATGTTTAATAAGCGAACGGTTTAAACTTATTAACTACTTAAACGATTAGTTACAGTTGTTGATGCTTATTTTACATCATTTATAATGCGAACTTTATAGCTATCACTAAGTCAATTACATATATTTATTAAGTTGATTTCAATTAAGAATCAGTTAAATGAACAATAAATGTTTTAACGCTAACGGCTGTTCCAGTTATTTTTATTTCCCATTCATTGTTTTTAAAAGTAACGTTAACCTTCACCTTACCATTTTTACCAATTTCTTGGCCTTGTTCAACGATAAGATTGAGTGGATGGTCTGAATTGTTATGTATGTATTTAACAAAGTAAGCTCCCATAATTCCAGAAGCGGTTCCAGTAACTGGATCCTCTGTTGTTCCAGAGAAAGGTGAAGAAAAATGACGTGCATGCATATTAGCATCTGGATGATATGTTTCAAAACAAAATGGATGAATAGACACGTTAGGCTTTTCGCTTAATATAGAAGGGAATTGGTCATTGTTGGGTTTCATTTTCTTACAAACAGCTAGACTTGTCACTGGAACCAGAAGTGTCCAAACGCCTGTACTTCCATATAAAACTGGTAAATTATCGACGATATCTTCTTCTTCGATACTTAGTGCATGAGCTAAATCTTTATTAGAGCCATTGAATGTCTCAAATTGTGGTGTGGCATGTTGCATAGTGATATATATTTGGTCATTATGAGATACATTCATTCCGATAGATAAAATGCCTGCTTTAGTTTCAATTGTAATTTCGTTTTTATTTTTTAGTAATTGTTTTTCTTTTAAAGCATAAATCGTGGCAATTGTTGCATGACCACAAAGGTCCATTTCATGGCCTGGCGTGAAGAAACGTATTCTAAGGTCTGCCTTATCAGATTTAACAGGAAATGCAGTTTCATTAAAGCCAATTTTTGATGCAATTTCTTGCATTTCCCAATCTGTTAAATTTTCTGTATCCAATACAACGCCAGCAGGGTTCCCTTTATTGGCTTCTATACTGAATGAGTCATAATGATAAACCTGCACGGATTTAACCATTTCATTCCTCCTGATTTTTAAATTCTCTATAAGTTGTAGAACAATTTACATGAGTTTGTTTTGCAATTTTACTTGTAGCTATTATTTTAAAAGAATTTTAATTGATTTATCAACTTTATTATCTCTTTATATAGAGGTTATGACGCTTTTTAGCCTTTATATTAAACTTTGACTTATCCTTTTTTTACTGCTTGTACGCATATAAAATAGTTTTTAGTTAATCATTAGGTGTTATGTCGCGTTGTTTATGTATGGATACCTCTACGTAATGATGAATAAAATTAGTCGAATAAGACACATTCCAAACCCCCCTTACTATTTTCAGTAATGAGGGGTTTTTGTGAATTAAACACAGCTATTGTTTTATAAGTGGATTATTACATTTTGATGGGTAAGAATACAAAATTATGTGTTCCGCAATAGACATAACTATTATTGATATTATTAAAAAGGAAACTATGAATGGAATTAGAAAAAGAGTTTGAATTTTATAATTATGTTTTCAACCGGTTACGTTATATTGGTGACCTCTTACGATAAAAGTACTGACAAAATAGCAGAGAATTATATAGTATAAGTAAAAAGAGGGGGGCGGTACTATGGAAAGTGACGTACGAGTTCATCTGAAAGTAGACGAAGTTCGCACTATAACAGAAGTAAACATCAATACTTTTGATAGAAAAACAGGTGAAAGTTTATTAGAACACATTAATAATTTCACATTTTCAAATTTAGATCAACTAGGGATTAAAACATCAGAAGGTATATTCATGATCAGTAAATCAGATATCATGTTCGCTGAAATATTTGATAAAGAAATCACAATTACGACAACAGAAAAAGAACTTACAACACGTATGACTTTAAGTACATTACAACATAAGTTGGCCGGCGCTTTCTTTATAAAAATATCTAAATCATCAATTATTAATGTTCATTTTATAAAGAAAGTTAATCCATCCTTCTCAGGTAATCTAATAGCTACACTTACGAATGGCAAGAAAGTGTCTATATCTCGAAGATACGTCAAAAATTTAAATAAAGCATTAGGCATATAACATATAAGGAGAGGATTATAATGAAAAGAACCTTAAAAGAAATGTTACAAGGTGTCGGATTTAGCAGTAGCATCACGATTATCTTTCTCGCAGCTAATCACATGAGCATTGGTTTTGGTGATGTATTAGGAATATATTTCTTTGGAGCTGTTTGTGGCTTATTATCTAGTATTTATGTAGTAGAAAGTATACCTTTATTACTGCAATTATTCATTCATTTAAGTGGTAGTGTTATTTCATTTATTGTTGTAGCTTATCTTAATCATTGGTTACCGATGGAGGTTTCCACAGTGGTTTCATCAATTACTATATTTGTGATTATTTTTCTAATATTATGGTTATTATTTTTTATTAATAATCTACTACACAGTAAAAAAGTTAACGCGCAACTAAAAAAGTAAGGAAATGAAGGTTGCCAACAAATAACGATATAAAAGTCAGCAGAACAAAGTAATATCATCATTTTTCTTCACATACAGAACATTCTCATGAAACAAAGACGCCACTAAAAATATTAGCATTTTTCAGCAATCACTTGCTTGATATCGCGCTCTAAGGTTTACGATTGAATTATATTCAAAGGAGGTTATATAATATGGGTAAATTTGACAGTCTACAGGACAAAGTTGTAGTTATTGCTGGTGGTGCTAAGAACCTTGGTGGCTTATTAAGCACTACTTACGCTAAAGAAGGCGCTAAATTAGTAATCCATCACCATGATGAAAATTCTTTAGATGATGCAAAAGCGACACTTACAAAAGTTGAAAATCTGGGCGGAGAAGGTACATTATTTTCTGGTGATTTGACCAAGGTTAGCAATGTCAAAGCTTTATTTCAGCATGCTGAAGCAACGTTTGGAAAAGTAGATATTGCAATAAATACTGTAGGAAAAGTGCTTAAAAAACCGATTTCAGAAACGACTGAAGAAGAATTCGATAGCATGGCGGACATCAACGCAAAGTCAGCTTATTTCTTTATTAAATATGCTGAAAAATATATGAATGATCATGGTAAAATCATCACTTTGGCTACTGCATTGCTTGCTGCTTACACCGGTTTTTATTCAACTTATGCTGGTGGCAAAGCACCTGTTGAGCATTATACACGCGCAGCATCCTCAGAATTTATGGATAGAGGGATTTCAGTAAACGCTGTCGCTCCAGGGCCAATGGATACGCCATTCTTCTATCCACAAGAAGGCGATGATGCTGTAGCATTCCATAAATCCCAAGCGCTTCATAACCAACTTACAAAAATAGAAGACATCGCGCCGATTATTACTTTCTTAACTTTAGATGGATGGTGGATCAACGGTCAAACATTATTTGCAAATGGTGGTTATACGACTCGCTAGTTTACTTTTTAATCATAAGGAGGTCATTTTGATATGTATTACTTTTTAGCAATATTTAAAGGGAAAGAAACAGATATCAAAATTATTACAGAAGCCAAGGTAATAGATGAAAAGAATGTATCTGTGCCAAGTCATAATTACGTTAAAGCATTAGCCGAAGAGATTATTGAGCTATCGCATCAAAATAATTTATTCCATAATGATATTAAAAGTATTGGTTTAAGTATAGATAACCCTGAACACATTGGTTATAACAGTGTGGCGTCATTAAAACATGATATGACATCAACATTTGGATTTGAAGCTATCATTGACAATGACTATGAAGAATTGCTAGTCCAACTTATGAAATAGACAAAAAGGTGACTTTATAAGGTCACCTTTTTTAGGAGGTAAATTATGCAAGTCAAACAAGTTGCCGATAATTTAGGTATCAGTGAACACACCATTCGATATTATGATAAAGCAGGGCTCTTTCCTTTTGTTCAGAGAAATAAGAATGGCTATAGAGATTTTTCAGAAGAAGACTTATATTGGATTGAATTTATAAAATGCATGCGTCAGACACATATGCCTATATCAAAATTAAAAGAAATTGCGGAGTTATATCATCAAGGTAGTGACACAAAAACGAAGCGGAAAAATATATTTTTGGAACATCAAAAAAATTTAATTGAACAAAAAAAGATTATAGATCAAGGGCTTCAAACATTAGAAGAAAAATTTAAATTGTTGGAGAATGAATAGATAAAAGTACAGCGCGAGAAAAAAGAAAATACAAATTACTACTTTCATTTTTTATAGTACTTAACCTTTAAATAAAAATTATTGCCAGCTAGAGAAAATCTATGCGATAGAAAATGTAATTTAAGAGTATTTTGTATCGATTTTTATTAGTTTCTTTAAATTATAAGATATAAATATAGCCAAACACATACACTATATGTATGTGTTTTAATTTTTTAAATAACAAGATATAACTTAATAAAAATATTCAAGATTCTAAAAATAAATCCGGTATTTTGAAAATAATTAAATTTATCATGTGTAATCATTTCAATAAAAAGTATATACTATCAATAAATTATGAACAATGTAGGAGTAGATTAAGATTGAAAAATACAAATAAAAAGCCACTGCTAGTGGAACTGAATGAAGATGATTTATACAATTATTATTACTGGAAATATTTAGATCCGTTACAAAAAGCTAAGGAATGGAACGGACCATACATCGAGGAAGAAAAAATGACGTTTATTGAATTCAAAAATAAATATAAAGAAAACAAATATCTTTATAAAAATGCATTATCTATCTTAGCAATAAAGTATGAAAATGAGTTCATAGGTATAGTTTCATCATATTGGAAAGATAAAAAGTCCAAATGGTTAGAATGTGGTATTGTCATATACAAAAATAATAACTGGGGACAGGGTTTAGGTTCTCAATTATTCAATAATTGGATTAATTATCTTTTTAAAGAAACAGATGCTAATAGAATAGGTATTTCAACGTGGTCAGGTAATATTAGAATGATGAAGGTAGCAAGTAAATCTGGGATGATTGAGGAAGCACGTATACGTAAGGGGAGAGTAGTTAATGGTAATTTCTATGATGCGATACAAATGGGTGTTTTGAGAGAAGAGTGGCAAATTTAAGAGTGTTTTTCTAAATATCTAACCTTCTCAATATATGTGTTGAAAAAGTGTAAAATGACTATCTGAGCTAAATCGCATACATAAATCCCACCAACACAATTAATTGAAAAATGGAATTTTTATTTTCAGTTCAATTATCTACTGATAAAATGAATACGTCTGGGACAAAGCAATGATGTCCCAGATTTTTTATCGTCTTCGGATATATCCTTTTTTTAATAAAACATTTTGTTTGCCTAGTTCTCTTTCAATGATTTTCATATTTTCCTTCACACACTTCTAAAACCGTCATAGCAGATGTTGTGGATATTTTCACAATTCACTATAATCGTAAAATTTAAAATTTTTGCATAAATTTCAAAAATAATGGTATATTACATGTAAGGGCTTACATACATAAAGAAAGGAGATATTTATCACTCAATACTTTATTAGTTGGATTAAACATAGATAGGAGAAACTGTATGAAAATTATTCCATTTTCAGATTTGAAAGACATCGTAAAAGAAGGTGATGTTATAGCTCTGGCAGCCTTATCTACAGCAAATTTACCAGCTGAGATACTTAAAACGTTAGTCGAACAATATGATGAGGATCAATCACTTAATAATTTAACGTTCATGCTTGCTAATGATATTAGTGACTATAGAGGTGACAGTTATGATTTAGATTCATTCGTTTCAAGGGGTATGGTTAAACGATTAATCACGAGTATTATTACTGGTTCACCAGCAACGATTCAAGCAATGCAGAACAATGAAATAGAGGCTTATTTCCTTCCTCAAGGTGTTATAACCACACATTATCGAGGAAGTACGGAAGCTTTTCCAGGGCCGATTACTAAAATTGGTTTAAATACAAATGTGGATCCACGTTATTCTGGTGGAAAAGTCAATACATGTACGACTGAGGATTTGGTTTCTTTAATAAATATCAATGATGACACTTATTTGAAATATCAGTTTCCAGAAATTGATGTAGCTTTACTAAGAGGTACATATGCTGATGAAGCAGGCAATATTTATATGAAGCATGAGACACACTTAGGAGAAGGTTTTAGTTTAGCAGCAGCTACGCATAAAAATAATGGAAAGGTCATTGTTCAAGTAAAAGAAGTGATTCAAAGTGGTCGTTTCAATCCAAATGAAGTGTTTATACCTGGCAAATTAGTAGATTATATTGTAGTGAACCGTGATCCAAAATATCATAGACAAGTGATTCAAACGTACTATGATCCGGCACTTTCAGGACATTATCAAATTACAGAGATGCGAGAACCATATATAGAATTGAACACTCGAAAAGTAATTTTGAGACGTGCTGCTCAATTTTTACTTCAAGGTGATGTCATCAGTATTGGTTTTGGCATAAATAATGAGTTATCCAATGTTTTAACTGAAGAAGGGGTTAATAATTTAGTACAGCCCAATATAGATACAGGCGTGTTTGGTGGTTTGATTAGCAGCGGAAAATATTTTGGTATGAACTATAACTTAAGTGCACGTATGAGACACGATATGACTTGGGATTTCATTTATAACGGAGGCGTTGATATAGCCTTTCTAAGCTTTGCTCAAGTAGATTCCAAGGGTAATGTAAATGTCTCAAAATTTGGCAATAAAATGAATGGCTGTGGTGGGTTTATCGACATAAGTCAAACGGTAAAAACAATTGTCTTTTCCGGTTCGTTAGTTGTCGGGGGTCAACTAAGTTATGAACAGCGCAAGGTTAATGTAGAACAAGAAGGTCACATACCAAAATTTATCAATGAAATTGATAATATTGATTTCAATGTTGAAAATGCGTTTTTGCTTGAACAAGAGATTTACTTTGTCACCGAAAGGGCTGTATTTGAACTCACACAACAGGGATTAATGCTCATTGAAATAGCTCCTGGTCTTGATTTAGAGCGAGATATTCTAGCAAATATGGAATTCAAGCCGCTCATTGCAACGCATTTGAAAGAAATAAATAGCGATATTTATCAAGATAAGTGGGGAGGATTGTCTGATGCAATAAAGTCGGATTATCGTATTTAAACTAAGGGGGAGAAAAATATGAACTACGACTGGATTAAAACAAGAGCGACATTTGATGATGAAAAAGCCGCAGTGATTGACCCATTCAAAGGCACAGAATGGACTTATCAAGATTTAAATATTCGTGCAGAAAATTTAGCTAATCATTTACAAGATCAAGGTGTAAAACGTGGCGATGTCGTCGGTATATTTACACCTAATGACGTAGCATTATTAGATTTGATGTTCGCTTCATTTAAATTGGGGGCTGTATACTTACCAATTAACTGGCGTTTGAAAACACAGGAAATAAAAAGTGTGATTGCAGATTCAAATGTCAAACTCATTTTTTACGCTGAGAAGCATGTCTCAAGTTTAGAAGGTATTGCAGATGACTTACTGCACATGGATATTGACTCAAAAGTATATGATGATATAGTAGATCCTTCGCAACACCGTCCTTTCAATACTGTTAATGTGGAAGGAAACGATTTAGCATCGTTAATGTATACAAGCGGTACAACGGGATTACCTAAAGGAGTTATGTTTTCATACGATTCTTTTGTAAATAATCCAATCAATATTGCACTGACTTATAAAATTAATTCGACATATACAACAATTATTTCCACACCAATGTTCCATGTCTTAGGATTTAACGATTTGACGCTGCCTTTATTAATGGCTGGAGGCACTCTGATATTACAGCGTTATTTTAATGGCGAAGCGCTAAATGATTTAATGGCTCAGTACAAACCAAATTATTTAATTCAGATTCCAACGATGTATTATGCCATGTTGGTAGCAGAAAATTTCGACTTAAAAAACTTTGAAAGTATCGATTTCTTAATTCAAGGTGGTTCATCACCTTTACCAATGGTACAAAAGAAATTTAATAGTTTAGGCTATTCAATTATTAACGGTTATGGCTTAACTGAAGCACCGCTCGTAATGGTCAATACACCGGAAAATGGTGCGCAGAAACCAGGCAGTATTGGTAAACCAGTCATGTTTATGGATATATGCATATTCGATGATAACTTTGAAGAGGTAGAAGTTGGTGAAATCGGTGAACTTGGCGTTCGTGGTAATAATATAACACCTGGTTATTGGAATAAACCTGAAGAAACTGCAAAAACATTTCATGGCGAATATTTCTTAACAGGCGATTTAGCAAAAGTAGACGAAGATGGTGATGTCTATATCGTTGATCGTCGTAAAGAAATGATTATTACTGGTGGTGAGAATGTCCTACCTTCCGAAGTGGAAACGGTATTAGCAGAACACCCACTCGTAGCTCAAGGGGTTGTCGTTGGATATGATAGTCCTAAATATGGTGAATCAGTTGCTGCAGCAGTTGTGCTTACCGAAGATGATCCGGATTTTGAAGCAAAATTAGATGCGCATATGCGTGAAAATATTGCTGGTTATAAAATACCGAGATTATATTTGAAATTGACACACATGCCATTGAACTCTACATCAAAAGCAGACAAATTAGAACTTCAGAAATACATGAATGAGAAAGCTCAACAAGAAGCCAAAGGTGTTGACGATTTGAATTAAAATAAAATGCTGAAAAGCACAAAATTTTTTTACTATAAATGTAAGCGCTATCAAAAAATGGAGGTTTTAATTATGCCAACAAAAGAAGAAACACTAAAAGCATTGTACCCAGAAGATATTTTAAGTATTGGAAAAGATTTAACGGAAGGCGAAGTGAAATTATTAAAACAATTGAATGATATGTTAGAAGAAAAATATCGTGATTCTGTGAATGAACATTGGTTAAATGCCACTGAGCCAGAAGGTTATTTTGACGAGTTAGGAAAACTTAACTATTTTAATAATCCATTGCTGTTTGAAGGTCGTGAAGGCGCCCGTACACCGAGTCAAATGTTCCAGTTTTTCATGTCATATACGATTGCAAGATTTGATGTATCTTTAGCAACATTGTTAGGTGTGCATCAAGGATTAGGACATAATTCATTTTGGTTTGGCGGTAGTAAAGAACAACAGGCCTATTATCTACCCAAGTTACAATCACATGAATTACGTACTTGTTTTGCGTTGACAGAACCAGAACATGGCTCTGATGTCGCAGGAGGGTTAGAAACAACTGCAAAACGTCAAGGCGATGAATGGATTATTAATGGAGAAAAGAAATGGATTGGTGGAGCAAATGTTTCAGATGTCATGCCAGTCTATGCCGTAGATGTTGAAACTGGCAAACCGAAAGGATTTATAATTGAGCCAAGTCAAGAAGGCGTAGAAATTGAACTGTTAGAACATAAAATTGCACTAAGAATCGTACCTAATGCAAAAATTCGTTTGAAAAATGTTGTCGTCAAAGAAGAACAGCGTTTACAAAATATTAATAGCTTTAAAGATATCGCGAAAGTTTTATATTCAACACGTGCAGGTGTGGCTTATATGGCGACAGGTGCAATGGCTGGCGCATTGAAAGCAACGACAGATTACGTAACAAAACGTAAACAATTCGGTAAAGAAATTAGTAAATTCCAACTTATTCAAGAAAAATTGGCAATGATGCAAGGAAACTTAGCACAAGCCATGGCTACATGTGCACAGCTCGCACGTATGCAAGCTAACGGTGAATATGATGAAGTAGCGACTTCAACAGCTAAGATGATGAATTCATTAAGATTGAGAGAGACTGTAGCCATGGGTCGTGGTGTTCATGGTGGTAACGGTATATTAGCTGGAGAATATGATATCGCTCGTTTCTTTGCAGATGCAGAAGCAATATACACATACGAAGGTACACACGAAGTCAATGCATTAGTTATCGGTAGAGCAATTACAGGAGATTCCGCATTTATATAAAGATTTATGTGTAAGATGTTAATGAAAAAATTGGAGGGTTTAGTATGACGATAAGAAAAGCAACAGTGCTAGGTGCAGGAACAATGGGTAGTCAAATTGCTGCACTACTTGTAAATGCAGGCTTAAAAGTTAAATTATTGGATATTGTCATTGATGAAAATGATCCTAACAAAATCTCGAAAAAGGCTTATGAAGCAATTACAAATCCTAAACGTCCACAACTGTTTGATTTATCATTTGCCTCAAACTTATCATACGGTAATTTCAATGAAGATTTACAAGATGATGATGCAGATATATATATTGAGGCGGTTAAAGAAGAAGTGGACATAAAGCATCAAATTTGGGATCAAGTTAAAAAAGTAGCGAATAATGATGCAGTGTTTGCAACAAATACTTCAGGTATTCCAATTGAAGCAATTGCAGAGGTATTTGATGATAGTGATAAAGAAAGATTTTTCGGTATGCACTTCTTCAATCCACCTAGAATCATGAAATTAGTGGAAATTATCCCCAATAAACAAACACATTCAGCGGTTGTTGAACGGGTACAAACCTTTGCAGAAGATGTATTAGGTAAAGGGGTAATTGTAGCAAATGATGTACCTGGTTTTGTTGCCAATAGAGTTGGCACACAAACAATGAATGATATTATGTATCGCGCAGAACAGCAAGGTTTCTCTATTACTGATGTTGATGCATTAACTGGTCGCATTATTGGTCGACCTAAAATGGGCACATATGGGCTGTCTGATTTAGTAGGATTAGATATTGCTATGGCTGTAATCAAAGGATTGCAAAAAATTCCAGAAGAGCAACCATTCTTCAAAGATGTAACACTTTCTGAAAAATTAGCCGAAAATGGTGCACTCGGAAATAAAACAAAACAAGGGTTTTATAAAAAAGTAAATAAACAACGTTATGTTTATGATGAACAGCAAAATGACTACGTTGAGCCAAAGCAGCCACAACTAGAAATTTTAGGTCATTTTAGTAAAGACCTTGCCTCAAATTTAGATGTTATCTTTAATGCACAAGATGATGCAGGTGTATTCTTATGGGAAACATTGAGAAATAATTTCTATTATTCAGCATTGAATGTACCAAAAGCTGCGGAAGATTTTAAAGATATTGACCGCGCATTAGTTTGGGGATTCAACTGGAAATTAGGACCATTCCAATTATGGGATTTAATGGGATATGAACGTGTTAAATCTCGTATGAAAGAAGAATTAGGTCAGTTACCAGATTGGATTGAGCAACGCAACGAACCGTTTTATGCTGAAGGTGAATCTATTGAACGCGTGACACCTGTAACAGCTTATATCGATTCAGAATTGTGGGATAGATCCGATTCTAATTTATCTATAGCAAATAAAGATCAATTATTATTAAAATTACAAAGTAAAAATAATGTCATTTCAAATAGCTTTTTATCTGACTTATTAGAAGCAATTGATAAGCTTGAAAATGAAGACTTCACGAGCATGGTGATTTACGCAGGTGGTAACAACTTTAGTGTAGGTGCTAATTTATATCAAATGAAGAAAGCACATGAAGACGGGAAAGTGGTTTCTGAAGTAGGTGAAGCGGTCGAACAATTACACCATGTATTTGCGAGACTAAAACATGCGTTGAAACCTGTTGTAACAGCTGTTCAAGGACGTGCATTAGGCGGCGGTTGTGAACTTGTATTACATTCACCAATTGTTGTAGCGGCGAGTGAGTCTTACATTGGCCTTGTAGAAACAGGTGTAGGTTTATTGCCAGCAGGTGGCGGACTAGCAGAACTAACAGATCGTATTATGCGTACAAATCATAAAAAAGATGATAAACAAGCGTCTATTACCAATATTTTAATGCAAATTGGCTTTGCTAAAGTATCTACAAACGCTTATGAAGCAAAAAGATATGGCTATTTAAAAGAAACAGATACAGTTATTTTAAATACCGAAAGACGTATTGAAATTGCATTGAAACGTGCGCGCTATGAATCTGAAGCGAATTATGTACCACTTCCAAAAACTCAATATATCGCTTTAGGTCGAGACTTTAAAGCGTTAGCGGAAGGTCAATTAGATGCACAGCGTGTGGGTCACTTTATTAGTGATTACGATTATGAAATAACATTGAAGATTGCAGAAGTACTAAGTGGTGGAGATGTTCCACGTAACACCTATGTAAATCAAAGATATTTACAAAAACTAGAAAAAGAAAGATTTTTAGAATTACTTCAAAATAAAAAAACATACGATAGAATTTCTCACATGTTAGAAAAAGGAAAACCGCTACGCAACTAATAATCGAACATTATAGAGGAAAGGGTGAAACTAAATGCGAGACGCGTATATAGTAGCTTATGGACGTTCAGCAGCTGGTAAAGCAAAAAATGGTGCAATGACTCATGAAAGACCTGATGAAGTAGCTGCAAAAGTATTGAAAGGTGTTTTAGAAAGAGTTGGAGGTTCATTTGAACCTAGTATGGTTGAAGATGTCATTGTTGGGAATTCATTTCCAGAAGGCTTGCAAGGACAAAATATTGCTAGAACAATCGCCTTATTAGCAGGGATGCCAAATGAAGTACCTGGTCAAACAGTCAATCGTTATTGTTCTTCAGGCTTACAAACAATTGCACATGCAGCAAATCAAATTATAGCGGACCAAGCAGACATTCTAGTTGCTGGAGGTATTGAACTTATGAGTGCGGTACCGATGGGGGGCAATGAGCCAACCAATAACCCGATACTGCAAGACGAAGATTCTGGTGTATCTTATCCAATGGGGTTAACTGCAGAAATGGTGGCTGACACTTACAAGGTTTCTAGAGAAGATCAAGATGCCTATGCAGTACAAAGTCATGCCCGTGCTGCTAAAGCACAAGCAGAAGGTAAATTTGAAGATGAAATTATTCCGATTGAAGTGAATAAAGTGAATTATGATGAAAATGGTCCGGTCGTATCGCAGGCAGTATTTAAAGATGATGAATTGATTAGACCAGATACGAATCAAGAAGCATTATCTAAATTACCCACTGTTTTTAAGGCGGATGGCACAGTGACTGCAGGCTCCTCGGCACCCTTAACTGACGGTTCAGGCTTTGTAGTAGTAATGTCAGGTGAAAAGGTAAAGGAATTAGGCGTAGAACCAATTGCGAGATTCGTAGGTTTTAAAGCAGTTGGTGTAGATCCTAAATTGATGGGGATTGGACCTGCTTATGCAATTCCTGAAGTGTTAAAACAGGCAAACTTGAATGTAGATGATATTGATTTAGTAGAGTTGAATGAAGCATTTGCATCTCAAACAATCGCTTCAATGAGAGAGACAGGTTTAGATGCTCAAAAGACGAATGTTAACGGCGGAGCAATTGCCTTAGGTCATCCATTGGGTGCTACGGGTGCGATGTTGGTTGGCAGATTACTTTCAGAAATGAAAAAACGCCCGGATACACAATATGGTATGGTAACGATGTGTATTGGTGTAGGTATGGGTGCTGCCGGTATCTTTGAATATGTAAGATAATAGTTTAGTAATTAGCTAGTAAAGTAATAAAACACTGAAATAACTATATTCTGTTAGGAATGAGTATAGACAATGCATATGCTCCCTTCAAAGTGACATTTAAAAAATGAAACTTGAAGGGAGCTTTTCTATGCTGAAAACTATTTTAGTATATGTTCATCGCATATAAATTGATAAGGCAGGATGAGCATTGATAGGTCAGGTTTATGAGCGTAAGCGTTGCTTTGCTGTGTGTGTAGCTTTGGTTACTTTTTCGTTATTACGTGCTTTTCCTAGACCAAAATCGGGCATGTTAATATAAATATTTTCATATTGATTCGCATCGACATTATAAGTCTCATGATAAAAACCTACAGCATCATTTTGCTTAAGTTCTTTCATAAAACGTCGCCATGCTTTTAAATGTACCGGCATTTTTGAATAAGAAAGTAATTTTTCATTGGATTCCCAATATTGAACAATCATCACACCACGATATTTAAATAGCATTTCAAAAGATAAACATCCCAGCGTTTTATCTTTTGATAATTCTCTGAGCATAGGTGGCATAGCTAAGAGTACAGGTAACCATTTATGAATTTTATACCATTTATTTATACGAAGTCCTATTAGAAAAACTGTGACTGAGGCATTGGGTATTACAGTGTATCTCCCTTTATTCATGTTTTTCCCCCTTTCTTTTTGAAAGCATAGCGTTAATTTCATTGATATCGTTTTGATTACGTTTCGCTTCTATTGACCAAATGATAAAATAGACAATTGTATAGATAATGATAAAAGATACTAAAGCTGAAACTTTAAGTGGAAACCATCCCGCTAGTATTGCTAAAGGGAGCATGATAACGAACATTAGGGTGAAGTGCACAGATGTTTTAAATAATAATGATTTTCTAGAACTTGAAAATATGAGTGCTCCAAAACTAAATGTAATACCAATTAATGCCCAGATGATAACTGCGATAAACATTGTTTGTAATTCGCTTAAATATTGAAAGTATAAATGACCCATTGTTGAGACAGGGGAGACTGGATGAAATGAAGTATGTGAAAAAACAACTGAAAAAAATAAAGAAATGATAACTCCAATAGCAATACCTGTGATTGCGCCGTGTAATAAGCGTTTCATAATTTTAAAGCCTCCTTGATTAATGGTAAATACCTTCTTGATGAATAAGTGAAATCATTATTAGTAAAACGAATTTCAATTGTGCCATTTTTATTGAGTTTCAAATAATCAATATAATTAATATTTATTATTTCAGATTTAGAGATTTGTAGAAAATAGGTGTTGATTTGAGATTTGATTTCGTATAGTCGCTGATTCATTGTAAATTGTTTGTCTGCGGTAATCATAGTAAGAATTTTATTTTCTATGCGAAAGGAAATAATATCTTCTTGTTTTATAAAGTGTGTTTCCCCTTTATATTTTCCGGGAAATAACTTCGTTTTGGCTAATTTGTTAATATAGTTTACAATGTCATTCACGTGCTCAGTGTGTTCATTGACTTCAATGATTACTTGATTGTTGTCTAAATGCTGATTATATATTACCTTCACATCCATGCTCAGTTCGCCTCCTTCTTATTGATAAGTAAAACAAATAAATGATTTGATTACCATACAAAATAGGTAAGTGGTTGTAATATTATTCTAAACGGCATTTTTAACAGCAATTTAGTATAAAAAAACCACCTCCGTGCGATTATCTGAAAAATAATCGCTGAGGTGGTTGTAGGATTCATATCAATGTAATGATGATGCAGTGATTGGCTCAACTATTAATAAACATCACGTTGATATCTTTGATTTTTAATTAGTTCTGTTAAATAATCTTCTGCTTGTGCTTGATTAAAGTTACCATGCTGAATGAGTACATTGACAAAAGATTGGTGTACTCCTTTTGCCATCTCTTCTTTGTCACCGCAAAGATAAATGGTTGCACCATTTGTTAACCATTGATAAAAATCTTCCCCATTTTCTTCAATTCGGTGTTGAACATAGATTTTGTTTTCTGTATCTCTTGAAAATGCTAAATCTAGTTTACTAAGCACACCTTGGTCAAGCCATGACTCTAAATCATTGCGATATAGGAAATCTGCATCAATATTTTGATTTCCAAATATGAGCCATTGGTTACCTTTCAGTCCTAAATGCGCTCTTTGTTGGAGATAAGCTCTGTAAGGCGCAATGCCAGTACCTGCACCAATCATAATGACTGGTGTTTGTTCATCGTAAGGGAATTTAAAATTAGGATTCTTTTTAAGGTAAACAGGTAATTTATCACCTAATTGTGTACGATCTGCGAGTTGTACAGAACATACGCCATGACGTTCACGATGATGTGCGTCATATTTAACTACGCGTACAGTGATATGGACGGTATGTGGATTTACTTGATTACTGCTAGCAATAGAGTATTCTCTTGGCGGCAATTTTCTCAATAAGTCTTTTAACATATCAGGTGACAGCGCGACAGGTGTAAAATCTTTAATTAAATCAATGAAATCTCTGCCATAAATATAATCTTGTACCCATTCGTTGTTTTGAACATTTGCATTTAGCATAGGATTTCCAAATAATGCAGCTGCATTATTTAATATAGATGGTGTTAATTTAGCAATTTCAAATTCATTCGTAAGTGCATCCTGTATAGTGGTACTATTACCGCTATTGTCTATGTCTATTGTTGTTGTGCCATCCCAATCCAATGTTTGGATTACTTCTTCTACAAGTTCTGGGTTGTTTTGAGGGATAATTACTAAGCTGTCTCCAGGTTCGTAGGCTTCGCCATACCCTTCTATAGATAATTCAAGATGTCTGACTTCACGGGTAGCAGTTGGTTCAGTTAACACACTATTTTTGATGATTTCAGCATAAAATGGATGTGTTTTTGAATAAGTTGTTTGCGGTTCTTCGACAACGACATCTTCATCTTTAGGTTCATTATTTGAACTACCAGGAGACATTTGAGACAACAGTTCAAGCATGTCAATAATCCATTGCTCAGATACTTCTTCAAAATCAAAATCACATTCAACGCGATCAGCTAATCTATGACCACCTAAATCGCCTAAGATTTTATCGAAATCTTTGCCCGCTTGACAGAAATCAGGATAGTCTTGGTCACCTAATGCGAGCACTGAGAAGTTTAAATGACTTAAATCAGGTGCCTCGTCACTATGCAGGTAGTCATAAAAATCCAACGCATTAATCGGAGGTTCTCCTACACCATGCGTTGAAGTAATGATAAACACATGGTTAACTTTTGATAAGTCCTCTTGAGGAAAATCATCCATTTCCCAAGTATGAACTGTAAAATCATGTTCTTTTAATTTTGTTTCAAATTCATCAGCAATTTCTTCAGCATTGCCTGTTTCTGTTCCAAATAAAATGTTTACTTCTATAGGCTCATCCGTAGATATTGTCGAATGCGTCGTATCTTCTGTTGGTACTTCTGAATTAGTTGTGTTAATGGACGATGTTAATTCAGCTGTTGCGTTTGCGTGTTCAGATGTTTCAGGATGATCGGTATATTGCGATGGGTCACCTTCATCTGTAGAAGCATTAAGCAAATAGCCACTTAACCAAGACTGTTGATTTGATGACAGTGTTGGCATAAGTTGTTGTATAAGTTCCAATTGATTTTCATCAAAAGGGGAATTTGATTTATTTAATTCCAAAAAGGTCACCTCGTATTGTATTAAAAATTTATAGTAAAGCATGCACAATAACACGCTATTTATATAATAGAATTTAATTGAAGTATAACATTGATTTTAATTTTTTAAATGATAGAGATTATCATCTATTAAAAATCCAACTTATGACCTATGTATTTATTCCATAAAAGTGGGACGGGATAGAAATCAAAAATTGTATTTGATATCAAATTCCCGCCCCAGTTAAGTTGGTAATATGTTGGTGTCTATAAACAGTTAATGATAATTGTTTGTGTAGCGTTATTTCAAATAGTTACGTATCAACATAATCATATTTTAGAATTTATTGTCTATTTATAAAAGAGATATATGAATATAAGAAGTGCTCAATTTCTTATATATGATAATGGCTAGGTTTTATAAGTTTCATATTATTGAAGCGAAATGGACCGTTTCGCTTATGGTTTTAAGGTTTGATAGCAAAGGCACGTACTGGAAATCCAGGTGCTTTGTTTGGTTTTGGACTGATAGCATAAATAATGGCGCCTCGTGTAGGCAGTTGATCTAAATTTGTTAGTAACTCAAGTTGGTAGGTATCTTGACCTAATACGTAACGTTCACCGACAATATCACCATTTTTGACAACATCTACTGAAGCATCTGTATCAAACGTTTCATGACCGATAGATTGGACTTGTCTATCTTCAAGTAAATATTGTAAGGCATCCAAGCCCCAACCAGGTAAGTGTAGTTGTCCTTCTGCATCTTTATTTTCAAAATGTTCAATATCTGGCCAACGTTTGGACCAATCACTGCGAAACGCAACAAATGTGCCAGGTTCGATTGAACCATGTTCAGTTTCCCATTGTTTAATATGATCACGCGTTAAAATAAAATCAGCATCAGCTGCCACTTCTTGTGAAAAGTCTAAAACAACTAATGGTAATACGAGTTCTTTTAGATCAATTTCATGAAGATAGCGCGTTTTTTCGACAAAATGTATCGGGGCATCTATGTGCGTCCCATACTGAGTCACAATATTCCAGTTTTGGACATAGAAACCATCGTCGGCAACATTAAATAGTGTAGAAACTTTTGCGCGTTCAAATTCACTAAAACACGGAATTGTTTCATCAAAAGTATGGGTTAAGTCTACCCATGTTGCAGTTTTTAATTGTTCTAACTGTTCCCATAGTGGATATGTCATTGGTATCACCTTCGTCATTAATGATTAAACTGTTGCAGGGTTTGTCGATTTACGTAATTTGTCTACTGAATTTACAAGCACAGTCAATGATTCTCTCACTTCATCTTCTTTACGTGTTTTTAAACCACAATCTGGATTAACCCAGAATAAAGAACGATCAATTTCTTGTAGCGCTCGGTTAATTGCTTCTGTGATTTCTGCTTCAGTAGGGATACGTGGACTGTGGATATCATATACCCCTAATCCAATACCTAAGTCATAAGTAATATCTTCAAAATCTTTAATTAAGTCGCCATGGCTACGAGATGTTTCTATTGAAATAACATCTGCATCTAAATCATAAATAGCATGAATGATTTGGCCAAATTGAGAATAGCACATATGTGTATGAATTTGCGTCTCATCGGCAACAGATGATGTAGCTAATTTAAATGAGTGCACAGCTTTATTAAGGTAATCTTCATGATATTCTGAACGTAATGGTAAACCTTCTCTCAATGCAGGTTCATCAACTTGAATAATTTGGATACCAGCTTTTTCTAAAGCTAAAACTTCTTCATTAATCGCTAATGCAATTTGGTCTTGTACGGTTTCGCGTGGCAAGTCTACACGTTCAAATGACCAATTCAAGATAGTCACTGGACCTGTAAGCATACCTTTTACTGGTTTATCCGTTAAACTTTGTGCATAAAGTGTCTCTTTAACTGTTAAAGGCTCTGTCCATTTTACATCACCATAAATGATAGGTGGTTTTACCGCACGTGAACCGTATGATTGCACCCACCCATACTTCGTCACTAAGAAGCCTTGTAATTTTTCGCCGAAGAACTCTACCATATCATTTCGTTCAAATTCACCATGGACTAAGACATCTAATCCGATATCTTCTTGGATTTTAATCCAGCGCGCAATTTCATTTTTTAAGAATGTTTTATAATCTTCATCTGTAATTCGATTATTTTTCCAATCTGCACGGAATTTTCTTACTTCTTGCGATTGTGGGAATGATCCAATCGTTGTCGTTGGTAAATCAGGTAAGTTGAGACGTGCATCTTGTGCTTTTTTACGCACTTTAAAAGGTGACTGACGCGTAGTACGCACACTGTCGAAATCATACTCTAGATTTTTAAATGATTGATTTTGGAAGCGCTCATAACGTGCTTTCAATTCATCAAATTTCTGACTGTCATTGTCATTAAATAATCGTCTTAAAGCATCCAATTCATCTAATTTTTCAGTGGCAAAACTCAAACCTTCTGCGATGGATTCGTCTAATGTTTCATCATCTAATGATACTGGTACATGTAACAATGAAGAAGATGGTTGAATGACAAGGTTATTTGTAGCACTTTGTAGTGTGTCGATTAATGATTTTTTAGCTTCAATGTCTGCTGCCCACACATTACGACCATCTATAATACCTGCATAAAGTGTTTTGTTTTTGTCTAGTTCGCCATTTTTAATTTGTTTTAAGTTATAGCCGTTATCATGTACAAAATCTAAACCTAATCCTTTTACAGGTAAGCTGTTGAGGAATTTTAAGTTGACACGTTCAAAATAAGTTTGAATCACAAGGTGATTACTTAACCCTGCTTCGTCAAAATAGTTATAAGCAGTACGTGTAATATCTTCAAATGATGCACTATCATCTTCCACAAGTACAGGTTCATCGATTTGAATGTATTCCGCGCCTGCATCTACTAAAGACTGTAAAACTTCTTTATATAAAGGCAATAATGTATTTACTTTTTCTTCAAATGATTGCGAACCGCCTTTAGAAAGTTTTACGAATGTTATGGGACCCACGATTACTGGGTGCGCATTCACATTAATAGATTGTGCATATTTGAAGCGCTCTAATAATACATTGTCATTTAATTTTGGCTCTACGTTGTCCCATTCAGGTACAATATAATGATAATTTGTGTTGAACCATTTGATCAATGCACTTGCAACATGTTCTTTATTACCTCTGGCAATGTCGAACAATAAATCGTTGTCTAATGCTCTGCCTTGGAAACGTTCTGGAATAATATTGAATAATAATGATGTATCAAGAATATGGTCATAAAGAGAGAAATCTCCGACAGGGATACTCGTTAGATTATAGTTCTTTTGTAGTAATAAATTCTCTTTATGCAAGTCTGTTAATTGTTGATTTAATGTAGGGGCATCTATTTTATTAGCCCAGTAACTTTCTATTGCTTTTTTCCACTCTCTTTTTCTGCCTAATCTTGGGAAACCTAAATTTGATGTTTGAATTGTCATAATATTGCCTCCTGTTTACTTGAAGTAATTGATTGTGAATATGATGCGAGTGCTAAAGTGTAATCGACTTTCTGGAACGGTGTAATTAAATATAAGCCGTTAAAATATTTATGGACGGTATCTATAAGTTCTTTAGAAAGTTTAAGGCTTAATGCTTTCGTTTTTTCTTTATCGTCTTTAACAGCTTCAAATTGTTCTAAAATGTCTTCGGATAGTTTGATTCCAGGCACTTCGTTGTGTAAAAATAGTGCGTTATTATAGCTAGTGACTGGCATAATGCCAATAAAGAATGGTACGTCTAAATGTTTGGTTGCTTCATATATTTCTTCGATTTTTTCGGTGCTATAGACTGGCTGTGTGATAAAGTAGTGTGTGCCACTCTCTATCTTTTTCTCAGCACGTTTGACTGACCCTTCGAGTTTTCGAACATTTGGATCAAAAGCACCTGCGATGTTGAAGTTCGTTTTCGTCTTCAGCGCATCACCATCTGTGTTAATACCTTCGTTAAAGCGTAATGCAATTTCTGTTAAACCTTTGGAGTTCACATCGTAAACATTAGTTGCGCCGGGTAAATGACCAATTTTTGATGGATCCCCTGTAATGGCTAGTATTTCATTTACATTCAGTAAGGATAGGCCTAATAAATGTGATTGTAGTCCAATGAGGTTACGATCGCGACACGTGATGTGAACGAGCGGTTCAATATTATATTGTTGTTTGATGATACTTGCTGCTGCGACATTACTGATACGCACAGTAGCTAAAGAGTTATCTGCTAAGGTCACCGCATCAATATGAGCATCATCAAGTTTTTTGATATTTCTGAAAAATGTTTCTGTATCTAAGTGTTTTGGCGTATCCAATTCTACTATAATAGTGGGACGTGCTTTGACTTTCGTTGTTAAGTTTTGTTGTTGTACATTGTTATGTGAAGGACTATTATATTTTTTAATAGGTATTACATTTTTACTGGATACCGGTTTGAGATTGGCTACAGAGGACTTAATGTATTGAATATGTTCTGGTGTAGTCCCGCAACAACCCCCGATAATCCTAACGCCTTCTTTGATCAACTGCTCTGCCACTTTACCGAAGTATTCGGCATTGTCACTATATTTAAATCGACTATTTTCAATATCTAATAAACTTGCATTGGGATAGCAAGATAAATAGGCATTGTCAGGTAATTCAATATGTGAAAATGATTGTTGCATGTGGTGAGGACCATGGTGACAATTGAGTCCAACGATATCAGCACCACTGTCGACAACGCGTTGTAAAGCTGTATTAATTTCCGTACCATCTCTCAAGTAATTTGTGTTTAATGCTGTTAATTGAGCAATAATAGGAATATGATGTTTGCGTTTTGTAGCTGTAATAATGTTGGTCAGCTCTTCTAAATCATAATAGGTTTCGAAAAGTAAACCGTCGACGCCTTCTTCAACTAAAGTATCTACTTGGATCTCGGTATGATATTGAATGGCTTCTAAACCTAAATCTTCCTGTTTTACACCTCTGAATCCACCTACGGTACCTAATATAAATGTTTCATCATTAGCTGCTCTTTTGGCAATTTGTACTGCGGCTTTGTGTATTTCTTTAACCTTGTGTTCTAAACCAAATACTTTTAATTTTTCAAAATTTGCACCATAAGTATTGGTCTGAATAATATCTGCACCAGATTCAATGTAGGAGCGATGAATCCGTTCTATTTTGTCAGGATGGGTTAAATTATATGCTTCTGGACAAGTATCTAAACCATCAGAATATAGAATGGTTCCCATTGCACCATCAGCGACTAAAATGTTCTGTTTCAGTTTGTTGATGAGTTGACTCATTGAAGGCCTCCTTCAGTGCGTAGTTTAAATCAGCAATTAATTCGTCAGCATTTTCTAAGCCTACACTTAATCTAAATAATCCAAATGTAATATTGCGTGCTTCACGAACTTCTTTTGGTACAGCAGCATGAGACATAGTAGCAGGGTGGGATAAAATCGTCTCAACGCCACCTAAACTGACAGATACAAGTGGTAGCGTGAGCGCATCTACAAAAGCTTGCGCTTTTGATTCATCTTTAAGTCTTAAGCCTAAAACAGCACCACCATGTTTTGCTTGAGATAAATGTAACTTGTCATTTCCTGGGTAATAGACTTCTGCAATTTCTTCGCGCTGCGTTAAGAAATCATAAACTTTTTGTGCATTCTCAACAGATTGATTGAAACGTACAGACAACGTTTTTAAATGCTGTGCTAACGTCCAGCAATCATGTGCAGACAATGCAGTTCCTGTACCGTTTTGCAATAGATAAAGTGCGTCTGCTACTGCTTTATTATTTGTGATAGCAGCGCCAGCAATGATATCACTATGACCACCCAAGAATTTTGTAGCACTATGTACGACGATATCTGCACCTAAAGCTAAAGGTGACTGACCAAGTGGTGTCATAAATGTATTGTCAACAGCGAGTAATAGTTCGTGTTGTTGTGTGATACGAGAGACGCCTTTAATATCAGTGATTTTAAATAATGGATTAGATGGTGTTTCAATATAAACCAGTTTTGTATTTGATTGAATCGCTTCTTCAATTTCTTGTAACTGTGTTGTGTCTACCGTAGTAAATTGAATATTAAAGCGTGTCAAAATTTGTTCTGTTAATCTAAAAGTACCACCATAGACATCATCTGGGAGAATGACATGATCACCTGCATTTAATGTGAGTAGTACAGCTGAAATGGCTGCAATACCTGATGCATAAGCAAATGCGTAATCGCCCCCTTCAAGTGCTGCTAATTTTTCTTCTAACAAAGCACGATTAGGGTTGCCACTTCGCGCATAATCATATTTAGCGTCACCACCTAAAACTTTTTGATGAAATGTCGAAGATGCATATAATGGTGGATTAGCTGAATCGTAATCAACACCTCTTTGTGCATCAAATATTACTTCTGTTTCTTTAGATAAACTCATATAATCACACTTTCTTTAGATTTTTCTAATGCTTGTATAATGTCTTGTTCAATGTCTGCGTAATCTTCAACGCCGATGGATAATCTCAGTAAATGTTCATCAATGCCTCGCTTTTCTTTTTCTTCATCTGGCATGTCAACGTGTGTTTGTGTATAAGGAAATGTGATAAAAGTTTCTGTTCCCCCTAAGCTTTCTGCAAAAATACATACTTTTAAGTTTTCTAAAAATTTATCGGCTTTATAATTTTTATTTAAGCGTAGACTCATCATTCCCGTTCGACCGCAATATAAGACCTGGTCAATGCCGGTTAAGTTACAACATCTTTTGGCTAATAATTGAGCATTATATTCTGAACGGTCCATTCTTAAATGTAATGTTTTTAAACCACGTTGTAGTAAGTAGCTATCAAAAGGTGATAAAGTTGCACCAATCATGTTATGAAATTCACCTAATTTTTCAGCTAAATTTTCATCTTTAACCGTCACGACACCAGCAAGTACATCATTATGCCCACCTATGTATTTCGTAGCAGAATGTAGTACAATATCTGCACCATCTTCAAGTGGTGTTGAGAGATATGGTGTTAAAAAAGTGTTGTCTATAATCGTTAGTAAGCGATGCTTATTGCTTAAAATATAATATGGATCAACGTCTACTTCTTGCATTTGTGGATTTGAAATCGTTTCTATAAATAGCGCTTTAGTATTTTCTGTAATGCTTTCTTTAACAGTTTCATAGTTTAAGAAATCAACATATTTGAAATGTACACCGTATTGTTGCTCATAAAAATCAAATAATCTAAATGTGCCACCATAAAGGTCGAATGAAACGAGTATTTCATCGCCAGCTTTAAATAAATTACATATTAATTGTATGGCTGCCATGCCACTTGCAGTAGCAAATGAAGCAGTACCACGTTCTAACTTGGCAAATGATTCTTCAAAAGCTGAACGTGTTGGGTTTTTAGTTCTTGTATAATCAAAACCCGTCGATGTTCCTAAATGAGGGTGCTGATATGCTGTTGATAAATAAATTGGATTTGCAATCGCTCCTGTTGCATCTTGTGTCAGTGCGATTTGTGATAACTCAGTATTTTTCATAATACAGATAACCTCCTTTAAAAATAAAAAAAGCTTCCGTCCTTTAAACCCGAATCAATCGGATGTAAAGGACGAAAGCTTAGCTCGCGGTACCACCTTTGTTTGTTACTTTATCACTAAAGTAACCTTATCCAGTACGCCAAATTGCATTCATTACTTGTACTGAACGTGCGCTACCGTAATATGATCAAATAAAAAAACTCACTGCCACTGAAAGTGAAATGAGTATTAACGACATATACAACGCTTGGAATAATCCAGTACGCCATTAAGCAAAATGTTAATACTGTATCGCTATAACGGGCGATCCCGTTGACACCTCATATTGGCATCAACACTCAAAGGCCATTTTCAAACTTTCTTTCTGTGTCTCCTTTCAGCAAGTGAAGACTCTCTGTGTCAGCAGTGTAAGTTCTACTTTCCTTATTACTGTGTGTTGCTATTTCAAATTTGTTATCACTTAGATTACACATTAAAATAACTTTTGTCAATAACTTATCTGAAAATTTTGATTTAACCGATAATTTAAAATGATATTTTTCATTGCTGTAGTGATGATATACTATGTTTAACTAAAAAGGTCATTTTTATTTAAGAAAGTAGGTGTAAACAATGAATGATGCTATAGATGAACGACTCAAAGTAGATCACAATGCGCACGTAAAAGAAATAGCACTCAATAGCATTAAACCTAATCCTTATCAACCTAGGAAATCATTTGATCAAGAACGTTTGGAAGATTTGGCTGAGTCGATAAAACTACATGGTATTTTACAGCCTATCGTGTTACGAAAAACAATATCTGGTTATAACATTGTAGTAGGTGAGCGACGTTTTCGAGCATCAAAACTAGCAGGATCAACGACAATACCCGCCATCGTTAAAGTGCTATCTGATGAAGATATGATGGAACTCGCTGTGATTGAAAATCTACAACGCGAAGATTTAAATGCGATTGAGGAAGCAGAAAGTTATCGTAAATTAATGGATGAGTTAGCGCTAACACAGCAAGAAGTGGCACAGCGATTAAGTAAATCTAGACCATATATTGCCAACATGTTGCGTTTACTACAATTGCCTAAGGACATTACTCAAATGGTCAAAGATAACAAACTATCAGGCGCACATGGACGCACGCTATTAGCGATAAAAGATAAGCAAAAGATGAAAAGCATAGCTAAGCAAGCCTACCGGGAGTCTTGGAGTGTACGTACATTAGAACAATATGTAAATGAAAACACTGAAAATAAAAAATCTATTAAAGATAAGTCGCATACAACTAAAAAACCTAAGTTTATACAACAACAAGAGCGACAGCTAAAAGAACAATATGGTTCAGCTGTAACGATATCTAACAAAAATAAAAAAGGTTACATCACTTTTGAATTTAAATCTGAAACTGAGTTCAGAAGATTAATACACCAATTGAACGAGAAATATAATTAAAACAAGAAATTTTACCCATCGTTTGAATTAAGTAATAATAATAAATAACAAACCTAAAACCACATGCGAACTGATATACCACCAGGTGTATGTGGTTTTTAAGTTTGCAAAAATGAATTATCAATATAATATATTTTATTTTAGATTATATAGTGAATAAAAATGAGCGATATTTTTCAATATATTATCTTTTTTAAAAATCATTAATCAAAAAATAGTTACAAATTAATGAATATCGAATGTGAAATTTATGTGAAATTAAACACATTTGCTTGTAAGCAAAATAATGTAGTTCAATAATGGAAGTGAAGGAATGACTAGGAGGGGTTTTATGTTAAATCAAGAAGAAATAAAAACAATAAGAGAAACGGTACCATTATTGAAAGATAAAGGACAGACAATAACATCAACTTTCTATAAAAGATTATTCGAACAACATCCTGAATTGAAGCATATGTTTAACCAGACCAATCAAAAAAGAGGATTACAATCTTCTGCATTAGCGATGGCAGTATTAGCGGCGGCAGAAAATATAGATGACTTATCACCAATTGTTCCCGCAATTATGCCTGTGGTTTACAAACATTGTGCTTTACAAGTAAAAGCTGAGCATTATCCAATCGTTGGTGAAAATTTGATTTGGGCAATTCAACAAGTGACTGGCTTAAAAGAAGAAGATCCTATTATCCAAACTTGGATTAAAGCATATGGAGAAATTGCTGATGCATTTATTGGTTTAGAAAAAGAAGTTTACAGTAAAATGGCTTGGGATGGCTTTAAACCATTTACTGTAACCAATATCACTGATGAAACCGAAATCATTAAATCTTTCACAGTAACATCAGACGACATTGATTTAAGTCAATTTGTACCTGGACAATATATTACAGTAGATATATCTAGTGATAAGTTGCCTTACAGAGCTAAAAGACATTATTCCATTGTAGATGGTGACAAAGATTTCTTAACATTCGGTGTACGTAGAGACGTTACGGAAGAACATGAAGGTGAAGTATCTACAGTACTACATGATGAAGTCAAAGTGGGAGATACTCTATTTTTATCTGCGCCAGTTGGTGGATTTGGATTGGCAAACAAAGATCATAAACAATTATTCATAGGCTCTGGTGTAGGCGTGACACCTCTTGTTTCAATGTATAAAGAAGCGGTTGATGCTGATTTAACTTCAACATTCCTTCAATCAACATCAGATGCTCAAAACGTAGCATTCGAAGAAAATTTAGAAGCAATCACAGCACAATCTTCAGTAGCACAATTTGATAAACATTTCCGTAATCAAGACGGATTTATAGACGCTGAACAATTAAAACAATACCTTGATGGTGAAACAGAAGTTTATGTATGTGGTGGTAATTCATTCTTAAAAGCTATGATTCAAGAATTACAAAAATTAGAAGTGCCAATGGACCAAATTCACTACGAAACATTCATTCCAAGATTGAGTTTTTCAGTATAGTGTAACGCGTTTTACACATTTTATATAAATTAAAAAATAAATCATAAAATAGATAGCTCATTTTATTTATCTGGAGACTTTTCATATTTTTTAAATAATAACCTCGACTAATAGTTTAGTCGGGGGTTTTTTATTTTATGTTGCGCAAATATTATTCAAATATATTAAAAATACAAAGACATGCTGCCAATTAAGTAAAATTTCCCAATTCATAAAACCATATGAGCATAAATTGTATGTATAAAAACAGTCATTAAGTTGCCGCCTTATAACGCTTTGTAAAAATAATGAAAATTTTAGGTTTATATTATTGACCTATTTAATTCAAGAGAGTAGTATAAACAAAGTACTTTGTTAAAAGTACTTTTATAAAACTATATATGCGTGTTAGAAAGGATAAATAAGATGAAATTTAGTGATTTTTTAAAATCAAAAGGGGCAATTGGCGCAATATTTATGGGGATTTTTTATGGATTAGTGATGTTGGCCATCTTTTTACCTGGTTACAAAGCGATGCCAGGTAATATTGATAAATTACCTATTGCAATCGTTAACGATGACAACGGAGATTATGGTAACCAAATATCAAAACAATTGAACAACAGTTTACCGTTCGACCATATAAAAAAAGATATTTCTAATTCGAAAGCAAATAATCAGTTGGAGCATAATGAATTGAATCTTGTAATTCATATACCTCGAGATTTTTCAAGTAATTTAAAATCTGAAAAGGGTACACCAGGGCTAGATTTTAAAGTAAATGATGCTTCTCCAACAATGATTAGTCAATCTATGGATTCAATTGGAAGTGAAATTAATAGTCAGCTTAGCAAGCAATTTTCTAATCAAACAACTGAAGGTGTATTAAAACAAGCAAAAATACCTGATGAACAAATGGACGGTTTAATTAAGCAAATCAACGCTTCTTATTCTGGTAACATTAATCATATAAATAAAATGCCATCAAGCATGAATTTTAAAATGTTACCTATGTTTTTAACTTTAGCTGGATATGTAGGCGCAATGATTGGAGCGATGCAATTAGTTAGTGCATTTAAAGAAAACAGACACAGAGCTAGTAAAACCAAGTTGTTTATCTATGTGCAACTAACAGCTCTAATCATTGGATTAGCTTCTTCTGTCATTTCTTTAGGTATTGCTTATTTAGTCAATGACTTAGAAGCTGATAAATTCTTAAGTATTTTTGGTCAATTAGTATTGAATTATTGGGTTTCCTTTAACTTTACAGCAATCGTCGTATTCTTAATAGGACAGGCAGGTATGATTTTAAATATTCCTATTTTACTCATACAAACAATTGCTAATGGGGCAACAATGAGTCGTGATATGATGCCTACAGTTTATAACTGGATGAGTCATATTTCCCCAATGTATTATTCAGTTCAGGGTCACTTTGCAAACATTTTTGGAAGCATACCACAAACACCTTATATTTTATCTATGGCAGCTGTAGGTGTCGTTGCTATGTTCGTTAATATTGTTATCGTTACGTTTCTTTATAAAAAAGAATCTGATATCGTTTTTGAAAATTATAAAAATACTAACGAAACGCTTGCAAACTATTAACACCTTCTTTAGTTCTGTTAAAATAAAGGTATTAAGAAAAAAGGAGCCTTTAATAATGTCTATCCAAATATTTATATTAGGGAAATTAATGGAAAAAAACAGTTACCCTTATTTATTAAAAAAACAGCTATCAGAACCTATACCTTTTGATAAAATGAGCGGACTAACAGAAAGTAAGCTTTATTATAATTTTGAAGCATTATCCAAAAAAGGCCTTGTAGAAATAGTGGAGACAATTAAAGAAGAAAATCGTCCAGATAAACAAGTATTTCAAATTACTGAAAAAGGTAAACAAACTTTGCCTAAATTGATATATAAGTTATTCGAGAACGCTAAAGAAATTAATGAAATGTATGTTGGTATTGCTTATCTCAAATTTGTAGATAAGCAAAAAGTAATTAATATCTTAGAAAGCAAAGTTCAAGATTATAAACAAATGTTGATACAATCAAAAGAGATAAAGTATAAGATTCAGGTAACTACTGAAAATGAAGGGTTATTAAATTTTATGTCGGATCATTTTAACACTAAAACAAATAATACAATTCATTTTTTAGAAAAACTGATAACACTTATTGAAAATGATAATGTATGATATTAAAGATGGAACAAGTAACGTAAGAAGCGTTACTTGTTCTTTTTTACGTTGTTTTGAAAAGATTGTACTTTATATATATATCTACAATGAGAAAAAATGTTTAATATGTTTCGGACAATACTTTTAATTATTATAAAGAAGTAGTACAATATAATTAAAGAAATAAAATTTTGGAGGGATACCCAAGTCTGGCTTAAGGGAAATTAATAGTTAATATTAATTAGAAGCATCTTGCTTGCGTTGGTTCGAATCCTTCTCCCTCCGTTAAATCATTTACCAAGCCTTTCAAGAGCTTGGCTTTTTTTATGATATATATTGTTCAATGCATTATAAATTCAAATAGAAAGTAGGTTTACAATGTATTTCACTCACTTAAACATTGATGAATTTGAAAACTTTATTCATAACCATGCGGCACATTATACCCAAAGTGCTAACCATTTTCGTTACAGAAACCAACATAAAAATGATGTGCATATTGTAGGTGTTAAAGATAATGAAGATAACGTCATAGCAGCATGTCTTTTAACAGAAGCACGTTCCTTCAAATTTTTTAAATATTTTTATACACATCGTGGTCCTGTTTTAGACTTTTCTGATTATCAGTTAGTAAGATTTTTCTATAAAAGTTTAACGAAGTATTTGAAAAAGCATCGGTGCTTATATGTTTTAACCGATCCATACATATTAGAAAATATAAGAAATGCGCAAGGCGAAATATTAGAAAGCTATAACAATAAACCACTTATCAAGACTATGGAAGATATAGGTTATAAACATCAAGGATATACGGTAGGATATTCTCAAATAAGTCAAATTCGTTGGTTATCAGTTTTGGATTTAAAAGATAAAACAGAAGATGACTTACTTAAAGAAATGGATTACCAAACGCGTAGAAATATTAAGAAAACATACGAAATGGACGTGCGCGTACGTACACTGGCTATTGAGGAGACAAGTAGATTTTTTAAATTGTTTAAAATGGCTGAAGAAAAACATGGATTTAAGTTTAGAGATCAGCAATATTTTGAAGAAATGCAAAATATTTATCATGATAATAGCATGTTAAAATTAGCATATATCGATTTGTCAGAATTATTAGTAAAGCAAAATAAGCAATTAGAAAAGTTGAATAAGGACTTAGAAAATACGAAAGAAAGCTTAGAAAACAATCCTAACTCGAAAAAAAGTAAAAATAAATATGATCAAGGCTTACAACAAATAAAAGCACAAAAAAGAAAAATAACTGAAACAGAAGCATTAATCAAAACTGATGGCACTATATTGGATTTAGCAGCAGCGCTTTATATTTACAACGACTATGAAGTTTATTATCTTTCAAGCGGCTCTAACCCTAAATACAATACATATATGGGTGCCTATAGATTGCAATGGGAAATGATCAAGTTTGCGAAGGCGCATAATATCCAGCGTTATAACTTTTATGGCATAACTGGAGATTTCAGTGAAAATGCTGAAGATGCTGGTGTACAAAAGTTCAAAGCAGGTTTTAATGCACGTGTAGAAGAGTACATTGGAGATTTTATTAAACCAATCAGACCTTTGCTTTATAAAATATATGACTTAATCAAATAGAGTATGTTTTGTTTGCCCGCGTTTAGTTTTATTTATATTTACAAAAAGAAATGAGTGAGACGCTGGGACATAAAGTTCTTGGACAAGTGAAAAAAGGGCAATTTCTATTGAAACAATATAGAAATTGCCTTTTTCTATATTTTTTTAATTATGGTTATCTCATTGATTCACTACTTGAGTTGATATAGGGCTTATTTTTAAAAATAATTTAATGTAAAATTACACATAAATATATTGTATTTTTGGTGAGACGCTGGAGGTATCAGAACAGGCTGAAGACTACAGATTAAATCTGTGCCCTAAGCAAACGAACCAACAATATGCCACAAGTATTGAATAACAAAGAGGCACGCAGATGTATAAATTAAATCATCTGTGTGCTATTTTTCTAGGATTTATGTTTCGGACTGTTTTAAAATACAATCAAGAATAAAAAAAGCAAAAAATTTCAGAAAAATTTGAAAAGGTTATAGCAAAGGCGATAATCCAATATAACAAGGTTGTTATAAAAATAAATTAAATTAAAAATCAGAAGTGCTAAAAACACTATAGCTATGCACTTTGTTTACAAATTTAATAAAAAATATACCTAATTCGTGTGTTCAAATATACACTTGACATAAAAATTTACAATGAGTAAAGTGTAAATCATAATTATTTTCAAATTATTCTAAATTAAAAATAACTCTAATTATAATATATTTATGAATGTTATGAGGGGGCGAATAAATTAATGTTTGAACCAAAAGTTACATATGCGCATTTTAACGCAAACGTCTTTGAGTCAATTGATATTGATGATGAAACAAAAGGTGCGCGTGAAATCGTCGCTTGGGCTTATCAAACCTATGGTGATTCAGTTATTTATGCTTGCAGTTTTGGTGCGGAAGGCATGATATTAATTGATTTGATTTATAGTGTTAAGAAAGATGCCCAAATTGTATTTTTAGACACAGGTCTTCACTTTCAAGAAACATACGATCTAATTGATCGTGTTCAAAAACGTTATCCAGAACTACGAATTAAACTTAAGAAACCTGAATTAACTTTGGAAGAACAAGCATCACAATATAATCCTGCACTTTGGAAAAATAATCCAAACCAATGTTGTTATATTAGAAAAATCAAACCATTGGAAGATGTTTTGTCTGGTGCTACTGCTTGGATTTCTGGATTACGTAGAGCACAATCGCCCAGTCGTGAAAATACTCAGTTTATAAATAAAGACGAACGCTTTCAGTCAGTAAAAATATGTCCGTTGATACATTGGACATGGGAAGATGTTTGGCAATATATTAAAAAATATGAATTGCATTATAACGAATTACACGATTTTAACTATCCAAGTATAGGGTGTATACCATGTACTACAGCTGTTGAAGGCTCAGGAGATTCAAGAGCAGGCAGATGGACAAATTCAAATAAAACAGAATGCGGTCTTCATACTACAGATTAAACATCTTTATAGTTAAAAATTTTTTTGCTATTAATCCTTAGTATTCCAATCGGATAGATATAACTAAAGATTGGTCATCAAATCAATCTTATAGTGATAGTTACATTTACCCGTGAAAAGTTATGGAATCAACTGTTGAGTGATTTTAGATAAATGATTGTTAAATAAAAAATTAAAATGAGGTGAAATGGTTGTGAACTTATCTGTAATAAATAGTCCATTTGATGAAAATCAAGCTACACAACTAAACCAAATTATTCAAAATCTTACGATTGAGCAGCAAGTTTGGTTAAGCGGTTATTTAACTGCAAATTTACAGAGTGTTACTACAAAACAAGAAACACCATCGGAAGTAGCTCAGTTTGTATTGAATAAAGAATCTACTTCAAATAGTGAGAGACATATCACTGTTTTATATGGTTCAGAAACTGGTAATGCACAAGGTTTAGCTGAAAAATTAGCTGATCGTCTTGTCGAACTTAATTTCAATGTGAAATTGAGTGCAATGGGTGATTACAAAACTAAGGATTTAAAAAAAGTAGAAGATTTATTTATTATTTCTTCTACTCATGGGGAAGGAAACCCACCCGATAATGCCATTAGCTTTCATGAATTTTTACATGGAAGAAAAGCGCCTCAGTTGGAAGGTGTACGCTATTCAGTTTTATCACTCGGGGACGCGTCGTATGAGTTCTTCTGTCAAACAGGTAAAGACTTTGATGCACGTCTAGAAGATTTAGGTGCTTCCCGCTTGGTGGATAGACAAGATTGTGACTTGGATTTTGATGATACGGCTGAATCCTGGATGGATCACATTATCGAACAGTTAAGTGATGCTTCATTGAGCGAGGAAAAAGTGACAACAACGAACACTGTACCATTGACAAATGACAAAAGGTATTCAAAAACACAACCATATGAAGCTGAAATATTAGAAAATATTAACTTGAATGGTAGAGGTTCTAATAAAGAGGTTAGACATATTGAATTACAATTTGAAGATTATGGTGAAGACTACGAGCCAGGTGATTGCTTGGTAGTGATTCCAGAAAATGATGAAAAACTGGTAGAAACGTTACTGAATCAATTAGATTGGGATGCTCAAACAGAAGTACCAATCAATGACAAAGGTGATGTACTTACAGTAAAAGAGGCATTACAGCACCATTTTGAAATCACTAAATTAACAAAGCCGTTATTACAAAAAGCAGCTGAGCTGTTTGGAAATAAAACATTGGCAGAAAATGTTATAGATCAAGATTGGATTAAATCTTATGTATATGGTCGAGATTTAATTGACTTAATTCAAGACTTTAGACCTGAAAAACTCGAGCCTGAAGTGTTGTACCAATTTTTAAGAAAACTGCCTCCTAGAGAATATTCTATAGCAAGCAGTTATGAAGCAAATCCTGATGAAGTTCATATCACCGTGGGCGCTGTAAGGTATCAAGCGCATCAACGTGAACGTCAAGGTGTTTGTTCAATTCAATTAGCTGAACGTATGGAACCTGGTACATCTATATCTGTCTATCTAAAGAAAAATCCAAATTTTAAATTTCCATTCGATGAAGCTACACCTGTCATTATGATTGGACCCGGCACAGGTGTCGCGCCTTTTAGATCTTATTTACAAGCACGTGAAGAATTAGATTTATCAGGACAAACATGGTTATTCTTTGGTGAACAGCATTTTACAACAGACTTTTTATATCAAACAGAGTGGCAAGATTGGCTTAAAGAAGGCGTTCTTAGTAAGTTGGACTTGGCATTTTCAAGGGATACAGAAGAAAAAATTTATGTTCAACACAAAATTGAAGAACAAAGTAAAACTTTTTATGAATGGTTGAAAAACGGTGCAGCATTATATGTATGTGGTGACGAACAAAATATGGCTAAAGATGTACACAAAGCGATACATCAGGTTTTAGTTAAAGAAGGTAATATGTCAGATGAAGAAGCTGAGACTTATTTGACACAGATGAAACAAGACAAACGATATCAAAGAGACGTTTATTAAAAAAGGAGTTGATCACGTGACAGAATCAAATTTAAATTTTTCTCAAAAACTTGATGAGATGGAACGTATCAAAGCTAATAGTAATTACCTTCGCGGCACAATTGTCGAAGGGTTAGCAGATAGAATTACAGGTGCGATTTCAGAAGAAGATACTAAATTATTAAAGTTTCATGGAAGTTATATGCAAGATGATAGAGATCTTCGCGACGAACGCCGTAGACAAAAATTAGAGCCTGCATACAGTTTCATGATAAGAGTGCGTGCGCCAGGTGGTGCTTCGACTCCAGAACAATGGATTGCGATGGATGATATTGCGAACCAATATGCAAATCAAACGATTAAATTAACAACAAGGCAAGCGTTTCAATTCCATGGGGTTTTGAAAAGAAACTTAAAGCAAACAATGTTTGATATCAATCAATCTTTATTAGACACGTTAGCAGCATGTGGCGATGTTAATAGAAATGTAATGTGTAACCCTAACCCCTATCAATCTGATGTGCATGCGGAAATTAATCAGATTGCAAGTGATATTAGCCGTCATCTTTCACCTAAAACACAAGCTTATCACGAAATTTGGTTAGACGGAGAAAAAGTGTTAGATACAAGTGATCAAGAACCAGAGCCACTGTATGGTAAAACCTATTTACCACGTAAATTTAAAATTGGTATCGCAGTCCCACCTTCTAATGATATCGATGTATTTTCTCAAGATATTGGGTTAATTTCGATTATTGAAGATGGTGAATTAGTTGGATTTAATCTTACAGTTGGTGGTGGCATGGGAATGAAACATGGAAATACTGCGACATATCCACAAGTTGGACGTTTGATTGGCTATTTTCCAAAATCACAGGTCATCGATGTTTGTGAAAAAATCCTGACAATTCAGAGAGACCATGGAAATCGTGAAGAGAGAACAAATGCACGTTTTAAATATACGGTGGATCGTAAAGGCGTAACATGGATTACGGATGAGCTCAATCGTCGGTTAGGTTGGGAACTAGAGCCTAAGCGTGCATTTCACTTTGAAGATAATGGTGATCGATATGGTTGGACTGAAGGCAGTGGCAAACATCATTTCACATTATTTATTCAAAATGGCCGTGTTAAAGATACAGAAGAATATCAATTGAAAACAGCGTTAAGAGCGATTGCTGAAGTGCATACTGGAGATTTTAGACTTTCGCCTAACCAAAATTTAGTAATTGCGAATGTTGAAACACAGAAAAAGCCAGAAATTGAAGCGCTGATAAAGCGATATGGTTTAACAGATGGCGAATATTATACGGGATTGCGGAAAAATTCCATGGCTTGTGTCGCTTTTCCTACTTGTGGTTTAGCAATGGCAGAATCTGAACGGTACCTACCTTCGCTAATAACGAAAATAGAAAGTCTGTTAGATGAAGCAGGCTTAAACGAAGAAGAAATAACCATTAGAATGACGGGATGTCCTAACGGTTGTGCACGTCCAGCATTAGCTGAAATTGCATTTATTGGAAAAGCACCAGGTAAGTACAATATGTACCTAGGTGGTGGTTTCGCTGGTGATCGTTTAAATAAGTTGTATAAAGAAAATATTGATGAAGCGGAAATATTAGAAAGTTTAAGGCCTATTTTATTGCAATATGCACAAGAAAGAACTGTTGGTGAACGTTTTGGTGATTTTGTCGTCAGGGCAGGTATTGTTGAAGCAGTTACAGACGGTCAATTATTCCACAGTTAATCAATTAAGAAAGTGGTGTTAGGATGGGAAAAGTATTTTTAGTAGGTGCGGGCCCTGGTGATCCGGATTTAATTACAGTTAAAGGTAAAAAAGCGATTGAAACGGCTGACATTATTTTATACGACCGTTTAGTTAACCCTGAGTTATTAGATTATGCATCTATAACTGCTAAGTTAATATATTGTGGTAAAAATCCTAACCATAAATCAGTGTCGCAAGTAGATACTAACCAATTACTTGTCGATTTAGCACTAGAAGGACACACGATTACACGTTTGAAAGGTGGAGACCCATTCGTGTATGGCAGAGGTGGCGAGGAAGCAGAAGTATTAGCCACAAATGATATATCATTTGAAATCGTACCAGGTATTACTGCAGGTATCGCAGCACCTGCATACGCAGGTATCCCTGTAACGCATCGAGACTATAGCTCTTCAGTTGCATTTGTTACGGGTGTTATCAATAAAGAAATTGACAAGGATGAATACTGGAGACATCTAGCTTTAGGGCCGGAAACGTTATGTATCTATATGGGAGTTAAAAAGCTGCCAGAAATTGTTGAGTTATTAACTAAAAATGGACGTAATAAAAATACGCCAGTAGCACTTGTACATATGGGTACATCTCAATTACAAAAAACCGTTGTAGGCACATTAGAAACCATTGTCCACGGTGCAAAAGAGATTGAAAATCCAGCTATGATTATTGTGGGTGAAGTCGTGAAATTACGTAACCGAATCAGTTGGTTTGAAGAAACATATAAAAATGAATTATTAACACAACTCACATCATAGTTGTTGGAGGGGTTATGATATGCAAGGCGTTTTATATGTCAGTCATGGTAGTCGTGTAGCAGAAGCAGTCGAAGAAGCAACGTCATTGATTGCGCGTGTACAAACAAAAATTAATATTCCTTTACAAGAAACATGTTTTTTAGAACTTGTAGACCCGGATATATCTGAAGGTTTTAGGAAATTAGTGCACCAAGGTGCAACAGAAATTTCAGTGGTACCTGTATTGCTACTTAGCGCAGGACATTACTACAAAGATATACCTGAAGAAATTGAACGTATGAAAGCACAATTTCCCAATGTGAAAATTAATTATGGTAAACCTTTAGGCGTACAAAAACGATTAACGGAAGTGCTTAAACAACGTTTAGAAGAACGTAAAATCACACCTAATGCTGACGCTAAATTATTAGTTATTGGTAGAGGAAGTTATAATCCGCAAACAAAGCAAGATTTTTCGGTAATAAAGTCACAATTATCAGAAATGTTCCCCTCTAAAAGTATAGAAGTGTGCTATTTAGCAGCTTGTGAACCGTTATTTGAAGATGCACTGGACCGATTAGTAAATGAAGGTCATTCGCAAATATTTATTTTACCGTATATCTGGTTTACAGGTATTTTAGACCAACACATCGCTAATGTTGTGAGTGCTTATCAATTTAAAAGTGACATTATTTTAGCAGCGCATCTGAGTCATCATGAGACATTACAAATTGCATTAAAAGAACGTGTGGAAGAGACATTTGATACAGTTTAGTCATTTTATCAAAGTTGAAAGTACCTTATCTGAGGAGTGACATTATGTCTTACATCCCTTTAATGGTTGATATTTCGCAAAAACAAATCGTTGTTATAGGTGGCGGAAAAATAGCAGAAAGACGTATCAATCTTTTAAAAACATATACAAAACTAATTCAAATTATTAGCCCCACGCTCACTAATAACTTAAAACAATTAGTTGATAAACAAGAGATTCAGTGGCGGAATAAAATATTTGAAAGCAGTGATGTGCAAGATGCAGATTTAATTATTGTTGCGACGAATGATACAAATGTAAACCAGTCTATATTACAAGCAAAGCCAGACAAGGCATTAATTAATATGGCAGGTCAAGCGTTAGCAGGTGATGTATTGATACCAAGTATATTGCGACGTGGTAAGTTAACGATCAGCGTTTCAACACAAGGTGCCAGTCCTAAGCTGGCCAGTCAAATTTTAGCTGAGTTACAACAACATTTTAATAGCGCATATGGTGATTATGTAGATTTCCTATATGAATGTAGACAGCAAGTTAAACGTAGCTCACTTTCATCGGAGGAAAAAGAACGGTTTTTGAAGCAAATTTTAAATGATAAATATTTAAAAATAAGTAAGCAAAATGAAGTTAGAAAGTGGTTATCAGCGCTGAAGTAAATTGAAAGGAAAGGGGACATCATATGTATAAGTTATTTGTTTTTGCACTGGCTGGTTTTCTCGCTCAATTAATTGACGGTTCATTAGGCATGGGATTTGGCGCATCATCTTCTTCAATATTATTGACATTTGGTGTAGCACCGGCAATAGTCTCAGCTACAATACATTTTTCAGAAATTGCTACTACAGCAGCGTCAGGAACGTCGCATTGGAAATTTGAAAACGTACATAAACCTACCATGATTAAATTAGCGATTCCTGGAGCGATAACAGCTTTTATTGGTGCTGCTATATTAAGTCATATACATAGTGACTTTATTAAACCATTTATCGCTGTATTTCTATTATCAATGGGACTCTATATTTTATACCAATTTTTATTTACTAAAGAAAAACCATTATCAAAAACGAATGAACAAACATCCCGCTTTGTATTAATACCACAAGGCGCCGTGGCAGGATTTTTAGATTCAATTGGTGGTGGAGGCTGGGGACCGGTTAATACGCCATTAATACTTGCTCAAAAGAAATTGGAACCTAGGTATGCGATTGGTACGGTATCGGCAAGTGAGTTTTTCGTGACAGTATCTGCGTCGCTAAGCTTTATTATTTTTCTTGGTTGGAGTCAAATTAATTGGTGGCTTGTCGTGTCATTAAGTGTCGGTGGTATGATTGCTGCACCGTTTGCAGCATGGTTAGTCAGACTGTTACCGATGAATATATTAGCTGTGTGTGTGAGTGGATTGATTATTTTCACAAATACAAATTCACTGATTAGTGTTGTTGAAATCAATCACGCTTTATCAATCGCAATAAAAATTGCATTGATTGTGATTTGGTTCGGATTAATTTTATATGCTTTATACCAAAATAATAAATTACCGTTTGCTACTTTTAAAGATGAAACCAATGTAAATAAATTAGATTAATTCATTAAGGAGTGTGACAACATGTCATTAATAAACGAAAAAGAACAATCTACCATCCAACCTCATGGTGGTGCACTTATCAATAGGGAGGTCTACGGCGCAGAGCGAGAACAATTGCTTAAAGAAGCTGAAACACTCGCATCTATCACTTTAAATCCGTGGAGTTTATCAGATTTGGAATTAATTGCAATAGGTGGCTTCAGTCCACTGACAGGCTTTATGAATCAAAACGATTATACCAACGTGGTAGAACACTTACATTTAGATAATGGTTTGGTTTGGAGCATTCCGATTACACTACCTGTGACAACAGCGCAATCTCAAAATTTGAATATTGGCTCTCGTGTGGCTTTGTATGGGGAAGATGGTGTTTTATATGGTGTGATTGACTTAGAAGAAAAGTACACGTATGACAAACAAAAAGAAGCGCAACTTGTATATGGAACGACGGATGTTGATCATCCTGGTGTCAAAAAGGTCTATGAAAAAGGGGACGTCTATCTCGCAGGCCCAATTTATTTATTAAATAGACCTAAACACGACGAATTTGTAGATTATCATTTGGATCCTAAAGAAACAAGACAACTCTTTACAGACTTAGGATGGCAAACAGTAGTAGGTTTTCAAACTAGAAACCCAGTACATCGCGCACATGAGTATATTCAAAAGGCTGCTCTAGAAGCAGTAGATGGCTTGTTGTTGAATCCTTTAGTAGGTGAAACAAAATCTGATGATATTCCAGCATCAGTACGTATGGAAAGCTATCAGGTTATATTGGAAAATTATTACCCGGAAAATAAAACGCGTTTAGTTATTTATCCTGCCGCAATGAGATATGCAGGGCCTAGAGAAGCGATATTACATGCTACAGTACGTAAAAACTATGGATGTACACACTTTATTGTAGGGCGTGACCATGCAGGCGTAGGTGATTATTATGGCACGTATGAAGCGCAAGAAATGATTGCTAAATACGAAGCAGAATTGGGTATACAAATATTAAAATTTGAACATGCCTTTTATTGTAAAACATGTGAAAACATGGCTACAGCAAAAACGTGCCCACATGATGCTTCAGCACATTTACATTTAAGTGGTACGAAAGTTCGTGAAAAATTGAAAAATGGAGAAACGTTACCGAAAGAATTTTCAAGACCTGAAGTGGCTCAAGTTCTTATAAATGGATTGAAAGAACAGAAATAAAAGGAGTGTAGATGTAGTAATGGGAGAATCTAAAAATATAACATGGCACGCATCAGAGGTTACCAAAGATGAAAGGTTACAGCGTAATCAACATAAGAGTGCAGTCATTTGGTTTACAGGACTTTCAGGCTCAGGAAAATCAACGATATCCGTAGAACTCGAAAAAGCACTATTTAACCATCAAATCCATACATATCGTTTGGATGGAGATAATGTTAGACATGGATTGAATCGGAATCTAGGATTTTCACCTGAAGATCGTAAGGAAAACATACGGCGTATAGGGGAAGTTAGTAAATTGATGGTAGATGCAGGTTTGATAACAGTTACTGCTTTTATTTCTCCTTATAAATCAGATAGAGAAGCGGTGCGCCAATTATTAGATACAGATGATTTTATAGAAATTTATACGCAATGTAGTCTATCAGAATGTGAAAATAGAGACCCTAAAGGTTTATATAAAAAAGTAAGAAATGGTGAAATTGCAGAATTTACTGGCGTAAATGCGCCATATGAAGCGCCTACACAACCAGAGATTGTATTAGATACAGAAACCCTCTCTGTTGAAGCATCAGTATCTAAAATTATGGATTATTTACAACAACATCAGTATATCGATAGCATTTAACTTTAATAATAAAAAACTGAAGGGGCAATCGAATGGAGATATTAAATATCATTGCCATAATATTATTTATTATATTTATTTTAGTAATGTTGAGTGGATTGTTACTTGTGCGTTTAGGTCAAAATAGAAAACACTTTCTTATAGAATTAAAAATAATGATCTCAATTATGGTAGTATCCTTTATTGGCATAGGTATATCAATGATAATACTAGGTCATTATAACCAATTATAAATTATGAATGCATTGATAAACAGGGTTATGAAATCAAATCACGAGTTTGGTTTCACCCTGTTTTTAAATGTTAATGCGCGTATCAACTTTTAAAAAGGCTTACTATAAGGTGTTTTGTAGGTAAGTAAACAGTATTGAATCATACTCATATATTTTATAGAAATGTGAAAATTAAAGTGTTATATTAAATAAATCAAATTTATCTGATTAGCATTTTAAAAGTAATGAACACAATATAAAGGTAGGGAAGTTTACTAAAATGAATCAAAGTATAAAGGAGATTCCTAAAATAGAATTACATTGTCATTTAGATGGTTCAGTCAGCAAACATTTAATTCGACAATTGGCTCAAGAACAAGGCGTACATCTAAACGAGGATCGTCTCACGGTGCAAGAGGATTGTGAAAGTTTAGCGTCGTATTTGAAGTGTTTTGATGAAGTATTAAAAGTATTGCAAACAGCAGATAGTCTTAAGCGTGCAATTGTAGATGTTGCGCAACAAGCTTATGAGGATAATGTTAAATATATAGAAATTCGCTTTGCACCATTGTTGCATATGGAACAGGGGATGACCCTTTTAGATGTACTAAAAGCAGTAGAAGCGGGCGTTAATATTGTACAAGATACATTACATATGAAAGTGAATTTACTGATTTGCGCAATGAGGCAACATGCAGCGTCTGTGAATAAACAATTATTTGATGATGTGTCTGTATATAACAGTGAAAAAATATGTGGTATTGATTTTGCGGGTCCTGAAGTAGGATTTCCACCACATGAAATACAAGATACCATTCAATATGGGTTAGAAAAAGGTATGAATTTAACACTCCATGCAGGTGAGTGTGGATGTATACATAATGTTTTAGAGTCAATCAAAATAGGTGCTAAACGTATCGGTCATGGTGTTGCTGCTAATTTAGATGAAGCAATATTAAATGAAGTTAAAGCGAAGGATGTATTATTAGAAATATGTCCTAAAAGTAATTTGCAAACTAAAGCTATAGAGACGTTGTCACAAATCAATATTCCCTACTTATTAAAAAATGATATACCTTTTATTATCAATACAGACAATCGTATGGTGACACAAACTTCATTAAATGAAGAATATACGTTGCTATTAAAACATCAGTTAATCAATAAAAAGCAGATTAAATATATTAATAAGCGTGCCGTTCAATATGCCTTTTTAACTGAAGCAGAAAAAAGGCAAGTGCTTCAGTCAATGTCATAACGCGTATACACTACTGTTTATTTTAGTATTGATATGCAAAAGATTTGATAGTTTGAATAAAATGAGTCATAGCAAGACTTAAATGATAATTTCTATTCCAAATAAAGTCTGTCGAGATATTACTATATTTGTCTGGCAATTCATAGCTATATAATGAGCCGTTTTCCAAATCATTTTGTACCGATGATTTCGGAACTAAACTAATGCCGATACCTGATTTTACACTACCGATAATTGTTTCCATAGTGCCGAATTCTATAAGTGTTGGTTTTTTAGTATTTTCGGATTTTAACCAGGCTTCAAGATTTCTTCTATAATTGCAGCCATTTTTAAATACCAAAAATACTGCGGATGTTATGTCTTCTAATTGGGTCATCTCTGTACCGGAGATTAATACAAGTTTTTCCTTAAATAACTCCACTTTATTTATATGATGATGATGTTTGAAACCAGTGACAAATCCACAATCTAAGTTTTGATTGACTATTTTTTTAGAAATATTGGCAGTAACATCGGTATGTAGTGAAAGAGAAACGTGTGGCGAATTTTTCCGAAACATAGATAATAACATCGGTAATTTAGTAATAGTTTCGACAATCCCAATATCAATTTTGCCACTAGATGTTTCTTGTTTATCAAAATCATGTTCTATTTCATTTAATGTGGCTAAAATTTTTTCAACATATATTTGGAATTTTTCACCATCTTTCGTCAAAGTTGTACCTTTATTATGACGTAAAAAAAGTTGTGTGTTGAGTTCTTGTTCTAGTTGTTTTATGCGAAAGGTAACATGAGATTGAACATAATTTAGTGATTTAGCAGCCTTACTGATACTTTGATGTTGACTAACGCTTTGAAAAATTTTAAAGTCTTTGATTTCCATAATATCACCTGAGTTTTCGTTTGAGGCTATTATACATGAAACAATTTCTTTTATGCAGAAAAAAGTACTGCCGTCACTATGACGGCAGTCTAATTATGTTGCATATTTTTTAATTAATGCTTTGAAAAAGTCTATAGATCGTTCGAAAGCTGCTATTTCTACATATTCGTTGGGTTGATGTGCTAATGTTTCTATTCCTGGCCCATAAATTAATGTGGGAATGTCACTGTTAGGATTTAGCACGGATCCATCGGTATAATAAGCCATTCCAGTAATATCATTTTCTTCCGAAATATCTAAGGCTTTTTGAATAATTTCAGCATCGACATCCGTTAAAACAGTCGCCCGGTCAAGCAATATTTTTGTGTTTACTTTTGGAGAGTTACTATCAGCAAATATCTGAGTTAAGCGTTGATTAAATTGCTTGTACAGTTTGTCATGAATATTAGGTGTAACTGTTCGTATATCAACATTTAATGTACATTTGTCGGGTATCACGTTCGTTTGAATACCACCGTTAACCATATTTGCTGAGATGCTACTCTTGCCTAAAGCTACTGTTTCTTCTGACCATTCGTCTTTTAAATCATTTACCAATTGAATGACTTTGTTTATGCCCTCAACTGCATTAATACCTTGTTCTGGCATTGCGCCGTGTGCAGTTTTTCCAGTCAAAGTGACTTCTATCCATAATGCTCCTTTATGTCCAATTGCAACTTTCTCAGTCGTGGGTTCTGCTATGATGATAGCAGATACATTATCCATATTTGCGTTTTTGACATAATGTTCCGCACCGATTGAATCTACTTCCTCTCCTGCGGTGGCTAAAAATTCAATATCTTTTTTGAATTCATAGTTTTCCTCAATCAAAGATTCTAAAGCAAGATATAAAGCAGCTAAACCACTTTTCATATCTGTTGTTCCTCTTCCATATAATTTTCCATGAGCAATATCGCCTTTAAAAGGATCATAATCCCATTTTTGTGCGCCTATCTTTACAGTGTCGGTATGGCCAGATAATAAGAGTTTGCTAGCGTTTGGATGCTCAGATTTTAAAGTTACTGAAAAATTACTTCTTTTGTCACTTAAATGTGTAATGTCAAAAGGAATATTACGAGATGCACATCGTTGTTTAAAAATTTGTACAACGTTATTTTCGTTAGCAGGTGGGTTGGTGCTATCGACATTGATGAGCGATTGTAAGAATTTTAAATTTGATTGTGTCATGTTTAAACCCCCCTTGCTTTATTAAAAACTTTTTCTTTATTTTCAGGCTGTAAACTTGGACGTGTTATTTTAAATAGTGATATATCTTGTTTGGACTTACCTTTAGTGGCTAATTCATATAATATTTCTCCGACGGCACTTGAAAATTTATAGCCATGTCCTGAAAAACCAGCAGCAATGACAATATGTTCATATTTGGGATGTTTGTCTATCACAAAATGCTCATCTAATGTATTGGTGAACATGCAAGTTTTACCTACATTGATATTTCCATTAGCTTGTTGCATATATGCGTTCAAAAAACCACTAATATCTTTTTCATCTTTTACATAAGACCCGAATGATTTATTGTAATAAGTTGGATCGATAGGATCTCCGTTATCATAACGTCCTATTTTTAAACCAGTACCATCAATAGAAGGGAATCCATAATATACACCACTCGGAACGTCGGCAAAAAAGCCTGGAAATCCATCTGACTTGTATAAAATATCATTGGAATCAAACCATGCTATCGTTTGTCTAGAAGGTTGAAGTTGTAGTTTTAAATCTAAATCATCTAGAATTTTTTTATTCCAAGCACCACCAGTAATAATTAATTTATTTGCTGTAACTGTTTCAGAGGGGGTCTGAACTTCTACTGAGTCATTAAGAATATCAATATGCATCACTGGCGAATTGATTTTTAATTCGGCACCATGATTTAGAGCGAGTCGCTTAAAAGCGCGAATACAATTTTGAGAAAATAGCACACCTGCTTCAGGTTCATAGCAACCAATTTGGCCATCAGGTATTGTAATACCTGGCCAAGTTTCGTTAATTTGTTTAGCAGATAAAGTTTCAGTATTTAGATTATATTGCCGAGCACCATTGATTGCAGTTTGTACAAATAATGAATCACTAGGACCAAAAGTAATAACACCTGTATTTAAAAATATACGTTCATTTGTTTGTTTTTGAAGTTCATTCCAAAGTTCTTGTGCTCTCAAAGCAATGGGGACATACGATAAACCTTCTCCACAAGCATGTCTTATTAATCTTGTATCACCACTATGACTTCCATTTTCATGTGGTGGATCAAAAGCATCTATCATTAGTGTATTCCACCCATTTTTTGCTAAATAGTATCCAGCTGACATACCCATAGAGCCAGCTCCGACAACGATGACATCGTAATGTTTTCCCATTTCCATCTCTCCTTAGTTGAAACAAATTTAATCATTTGGCAAGTATTTCTTTCAAGTCTAATAGCAATAGTTCTAGGTGTAAAATTACAAAAAGAGATGGTTGATATCTCTAAAAGTGATATCAATACACATAAGTATTTTGCCTAACTGTACTTTTATTATTAAATTAAGACAGTTAGGAACTTAATTAAACTAATTGAGAAAAATTTAACATTTTAATTATTAATTAGCATACAATGTAATTACACAAACAAGTAAAGGGGTGTATTGACATGATGATTGCAGATATTATCGGTGGTATCATTAAATTAATCAAAACTTTAGTTGACACTTTCGCGTAATTTTTAAATAACAAATTAAATCAATTTAAAGGAGTGCTTACATTATGTCAGGTATCGTAGAAGCAATTTCAAATGCAGTAAAATCAGGTTTAGATCACGACTGGGTAAATATGGGAACTAGCATCGCAGATGTAGTAGCTAAAGGTGCAGACTTCATCGCTGGATTCTTTGGTTAATAGACATATTTTCAATTAAATATATACTTAAGAAAAACTACTGTTTCACACATAAAGTGTTAGAAAACAGTAGTTTTTTGTTGTTCAATTCATTGGGAAGGAAATTCGTGTTTGCAATGAATAACTATATAAAAACTATACATTTAAATTTGTATGATTATACATTTTGAGGAGATTACGTTAACTGTCCAGAAGCTAAAAAGAGACTGGCATCTTTGTTCATAAATATATTTTTGCCTTGATAAAAAGTATGGCTGTCTATATTCGAAAGTCCTATTGTGTGTAGTGATTTTTGGATATCTTTTTGTTCGAACCCATTATAGATATTCGGATGATTAACATTTTCGTTTTTATCGAAGTCTACTATGATAAGTAAGCCATTACTATTTAATTGCGTGACTAACTGTTGTAGTAATGCCATGTAATTCCCACTATGAAGTAATACAAGAGAAAGCAATATCACATCATAAGTTTGATGAAGCAGTATATTGTTCGAAGCGAGCAAGTCACCTTCAATGGCTGCAATGTTAGTTTTATTTAATGTTTTAATTTTGGTATTACATATTCCAACCATTTTCGGTGAAGCATCTAAAACAGTGATGTGATTGAAATGATGTTCGATATCGAATGTGACAAGGCCAGTGCCGCCACCATAATCTAATAATGAATCATACGTACCTTTGTTAAATAATAAATTTAATTCGGAAGAGATCGTTTTAGCGAGCTTTATTCTTTCGTTATTGTCATAATTTCGGGCTATTTGATTAAATTGAGATTGATTCAAATTTGTCATCCTTTAATGTAGATTTCCATATTATAGATTTTAAAGTTATTACAGACTTTTAAAATCTATAATATAGTTTAGCATAATGGACATAATCTTTTCAAATCAATACGTTTACAGTTATCTCGTGTAATTTAAAATTATAGATAATTAATTGATACTTTTTAAAAAGTAAATTTGTTCATTTTATGTATAGATAAAATATTTAAATAGAAATACATAATATACGAATAACATATTAAATTAGGTAAGCCTAAAGTCTGATTGAGCATGCTTGTTATATCTGGTTTACTAGGTGGTGGACGTTTATAATGAGGTGCAGAAATGAAGAATATTTTAAGAATGATTAAGCAACGGTTAAAAGGTCTAGATTATGGGATGCTAATTAGTTTTATTATACTAGGCATTTTAGGTGTCGTCATGATATATAGTGCGAGCATGGTATCGGCATCTAAAGGCGCTTTAACTGGTGGCGTTTCAATTGAAAGTAATTATTTTATGAAAAGACAATTTATCTTTTTGATTATGGGTATTGTAGTCGTTATATTTATTGCATTGTGCATAAATATAAATTTCTTTAAAAGTGCTCATATACAAAAATTGATGGTTATTGGCACCTTATGCTTGCTATTAATTACAATTTTGATAGGGAAAGAGATTAATGGTTCAAGAAACTGGATTAATTTAGGAATATTTAGTTTACAATCCTCGGAATTTTTGAAATTAGCTTCGATTTTTTATCTTTCTTACATTATTAATCAACGTGTGAGGAGTCACAAAGATTACCAATTAAAGCATATGTTACCACCACTTGCCATATTAGGTATTGGTTTATTGCTTGTGTTGATGCAAGGAGATCTAGGCGGAACTTTACTAACAGTAGCTATTATTGGTTGTATATTAATATACTCAGATATAAAAAATAAAATTAAATTTCAAATTATGGGAATTACACTCGTGCCATTAGTTATTTATGGAATTTATACACTGATTTTTGATTCTAAAAATTTATATAGACTAAAAAGGATAAAAGTGATGTTAGATCCGTTTAAATATGAAGATAATGATGGTTATCAATTAACGAGTGCCTTAACCTCGATTGGCAATGGTGGACTGACGGGTAAAGGTTTAGGCAATGGGATAGCCAAGTTAGGGTATTTACCAGAACCGCACACTGATTTCATATTTACTGTTATTTCAGAAGAGTTAGGACTACTTGGCGTACTATTCACACTTACAATTTATGGTTATCTCTTAGTAAAAGGGCTTATTTATGCGAATAAAACAAATAATCAGTTTTATAAATTGATATGTGTTGGCGTGGTTAGTTACATATTTATGCAAGTTTTTATTAATTTAGCTGGTGTGTCTGGTATTATTCCATTAACTGGTGTGACTTTGCCGTTATTGAGTTATGGTGGTTCTTCCATGTTGAGTATCAGCATAGCGTTTGGTGCACTCTTAGCAGTGGCTAGAAGAATTAACAACGAAAGAAAGGATACTGTAAAATGAAGCATATTTTAAAAATTACATTGCCAGTTATTTTGCTTATTGCTATATTGATTAGTATTGCAATAGGTATAGCAAAACCCGTAGACCAAACTGTATATAATATGTTACATACATATTTAAACACAGATATTATAAAACGATATCTCTATTTTGTTTCAGTTATTTTTGACCCTAAAATTTGTTTGATTTTAACAATATGTGTTTTAGCTGGTTTGTTTTTCTATCATAAATTTAAATTTTTGTGGTATGGCTTTTGGTGCTTTTCAGTATTTTTAATAGGTACGTTTATGAAATATGTCATTCAACGACCGAGACCAACCGCATATTTTGAAGGTTATAGTTTTCCCAGTATGCATGTTTTAAGTGTGTGCATATTGGTAAGTCTAATATTATTAATAAAAAGGAATAAAATATTATATTGTATAGCAATTATTTTAGTAGCTTCAATTATAATTTCCCGTATTTACGTGGGCGCCCATTATTTTACTGATACTATGGGGAGTTTATTAGTCATTTCAGTTATGATTCAATCACTTAATTACAATAGTCATGTAAGCGGAAAACTAGATAAAATCGAATAATTTGTTAAGCTAAATGCTAATCTATAAATTAATTTTTGATTAATACATATGATGATGGAGGAGGGGGCATTTAATTGAATTATGAAAAATATTTAAATAGGTCAATCGAGCTTGCCGAGGAAGCGTTAAACTATGGTAATGAACCTTTTGGCTCACTATTAGTGGATGTTGAAGGTAATGTTTTATTTGAAGATTATAATAGAATCAGTAGCGGAGATGCGACTGAACACCCTGAAATTGCGATTGCAAAATGGGCAGCAACTCATCTTACGCCTGAAGAAAGAAAGCATACAATTGTTTTTACATCAGGAGAGCATTGCCCGATGTGTGCGACTGCACATGCACTCGTTGGTTTAGATAAAATTGTATATGTGAGTTCCTCAAAACAATTGAGTCAATGGTTGGAAACTATCAATGTTGCGCCGGCACCTTTTAAAAATTTACCTATTGAAAGCGTAATTAGAGATGCGAATGTTGAAGGACCTTTCGAAGCCTTGTCGCCTAAAATTGAATCACTACATCTTCGGTATCATCAACAATAAATGAAAATATGAATCCTCTCTGGCAGTTAATAGCTGAAGGGGGTTCATATTTTTTTGCATAAATAAATGTTTTTCTTTTCCATTATAATTATCACTAAGGCATTTAAAATTATAGATGGATGTAAAGTGTTGGTTTGCGTTGTATGGTATGTAATTTTTATCATTGCTTTTTCGTTAAATGTCTATAAAATAAAATAGCTTTAATGACTGTGATAAAAGCTTTTGGCATGTTTAAGAATATGCAAAATGGGAAAATTATGCATAATATCGTAATAACACAACTAAGGGGTTAGTGATAAGGGGGACATTCTGATGAGCACGTTAATTTTTCTATTAATTATAGCTGTAATCATTATAATTTATTTACTAGTGAAACAACGTTTTGCTAAAGATTTTAAAGATCAAAAGCATAAACGTTATAGAGAGAAACGAGTGATTGATTTTATTCATAGTGCGTATAAAATTGAAAATATTGAAGCAATTCACCGGAAAAATGATCATTTAGAGCTCATTTATCATCGTAAAACGTTAGATGTAAAAAATGAACAAGTTATTTTTGTCGACGAAGCAAATCAGGAAGATGTCGAGACGAACTTCACCCTAAAAGAAGAGGATGAAAGAGAAGACTTATTTGATAAAATTTTAGAGAACACCTATTTTTATATGACAAAAGAACGTTTCGATCAGTTAATGATTCAGTCTAAAGCGTAATAATTAATATGAACTTGTGAATGATGATGAAGGACATTTTAAGAGGAGGTCTTTCTTATGAAACCAGTAGTTAAAGCTTATAAGAATGATAGTGAATTAGAAGTAGATGTTGCAGCATTACAGGATAAAGGTATCGGTAATCAGGACATTTATGTATTATCATTGGATAAATCTCGAACTGATAAAATTGTAGAAGATACGAGTATTTTAGGAATAGATATAAAAAATGAAAATGATTCTGAAAGAGATGCATTGAAAAGAAAATTGATTGGGCTAGGCGTAGATGAAGGTGAAATCGCATCTTTTAAAAGTGATATGGATGACGGCAAAGTGTATTTAATTGTTACTGATTCAAGAGTTAGAGGACTATTGTAAAATTTTGAAGGAGAAAAACATTGCTTTAAGGTTGTAAGCAAACAAAAATGCAATGCAGCTCATGTTTTGAAAAACTTAAATGCTGAGATTTATCATAAACAAAAACGTCAATTTCTATAAAGGTAGAAATTGACGTTTTTTATCAATAATATCGATAGTCTAAACATTGTATTGTTATTTACGCATGTTTATAAGGTACGACGTTTTGGTTTGCTATCGTCCGTAAGTTTAAATGATAGTAGTAATCCAATAGCTGATATAACTGTAGCAACGATAAATGTTACGTTAACACCGTGAATAATACCGGTAATACCATCTTGAGGTATTGCTGAAACTGACATTAAAGTAATAAAGACTGCAGTACCAATAGCACCAGCCATTTGTCTGAAAGTGTTATTCATGGCAGTACCATGTGCGATTAGCTCATTTGGCAGTTGGTTTATTGCTAATGTCGTCATCGGCATCATAACCATAGCAATTGAAACCATTCTCAATGCATTTGAAGTAGCGAGATACGTAAATGTTGTATGCTCTGTTAACATTGTAAATGGTAATGTTGAAACAACTAGTACGAATAAACCGATTCGAGCGAGCCATTTACCTCCAAATTTATCGAATAAGTAACCAGTTATTGGGTTCATCATACCCATAATAATTGCACCTGGTAGTAATACTAAACCAGATTTTAAGGCTGAGTATTGTAGCATATTTTGCATATAAAGTGGCAAGATGATATTTGTTGCAATCAGCACACCAAATACAAACATACTTAGTATCGTACCTAACGCATAAATTCCGTAATTAAATACTCTAAACTCAAGCATAGGTTCTTTTAAATTTAATTGACGGCGAATAAATACAACGAGTGAAACGATACCAACGATGAGTGGTGCAATAAATTGAACACTAGTCCAACCTGCTTCACCAACAGAACTGAAACTATATAGTAAGCCACCAAATCCGAGTGTAGATAAGATAACTGAAGCAATATCTAGTTTTGGATGTGTTGTTTCTGTAACGTTCTTCAATAGGAATATAGAAGCAATAATAATAATAATCGCGATAGGGAATACAACATAGAAGACACTTCTCCATGTGAGGTGTTCGACTAAGATACCTGATAAAGTAGGTCCAATAGCTGGAGCAAATGCGATAACAAGTCCAAATAGACCCATTGCTGTACCGCGTTTTTCTTTAGGGAAAGTTAAAAATAGTATTGTTTGCATTAGTGGCATCATGATACCTGCGCCTGCTGCTTGTAGGACACGTCCGATTAATAGCATTGAAAAGTCAATACCAACTGCACATAACAACGTACCGACTGCAAAAATACTCATTGCAGTTAAGAATAACTGCCTCGATGTAAAGCGTTCAATTAAAAATGCAGTTACAGGAATCATAATTCCGTTTACTAACATAAATATAGATTGTAACCATTGTACTGTACTTTCTGAGACCTGGAGATCTTTCATTATTGGTGGTAATGCCGTTCCAAGTAAAGTTTGGTTTAAAATTGTTATAAAAGCCCCTGATAATAGTACGATAAACAGAGGTATTCTTTTTTCAACATAGAAGTTTCCAGTTTCTGTCAATATACTCACTTCTTTCTTAACAAATTACACATCTAATTATTATAGCACTCGAATCGTCGTAAATCTAAAAGTTGAACTTATTTTTTCAAATTTATCTGTGATAAGTTTGAAATATTGTCATGAAAGGGATTTCTTAAGTTGAGTATATATTAATTCCACTCTGTTATACATCAAAAGTTGTATAAAAATATAAATGAGGGTGAGACATGATTGACGTCTCATACCCTCGATTTTATTAAAAGTAACTGTATTTAGTTAAAAATGATTATCTATTATTTAAATGGTTTGGTTTCATTTTTAAAGGAGAAAAAACATAATCGACATTATTCCAATTTAAAAAATCTGCGAATTTAAGATAAGATGCTTTGAAAAATTGAGTGATTGTATCAATGTCATGATGTTGTTGGTATTCAATCAGATATTCCATTAATTGTTTATCGAAATAACTATCTTTAGGAAATCGATCGTCAGTATCAAATGGCTGATCTGCAAAAGGATATGGCAAGACAAAGAAGGTTGGTCCTTCAAACTGATCATCACCAAACCAAAAGCCAAATTCAATCATTTCTTCATCAAAAGCTGCACGTTCAATAACCTTGCTATCATCTTCAAATGGTGCTGGTTGGTCTTTGACGATCATACAAGAAATATCAAAAGTCCCCCAAAATAAACCTGGTTTAGATTTTCTTACTCTTAGCCCATTAACGAAGTTTGCTTCAGCATGATAGGCGAATTTCATTAATGCTAATGCTTTTTTGGCAATTTTATCATCATAATGATGATGTTCTGTGTCATTTTCAAATGGTATCGGGTTTGCTACTTCTTGTGGTAAAGTATTGATTTTTAAATGAATATCTGACTGGTTTAACAGTTTTTCAATTTCGTTATAATAATATTGTATAGTTCTTCCATTTTTTAAGGTAATGTCATGCACGTTTTGATCAACGACGACTTCAATGTGGTGTTGTATCAGGTTAACGCTTAGCGAAAATGTATGTGTTTCATAACTTAACATACCAGTTGAAAAGCCTTGGACATCTATATTTAGCGTCACGTGTGACCACTGGGGCTCTTGATAACTTGCTTCTAATTTATATTTACCTAATATCTGTGATAATAAATGTAGTGTGTCTTTTTCATTTTCCCAATCTTTAAAATTCATAATACGAATACCACCTCATATATTATTTGCTATAAATTTTATACCACAGAAACTAAAGTTGAAACACAATATAAAAATGCTTGTATCAAGTATATTAAAGTATCATTTGTTATAATGATACAATGATAAAGATATGTGAACTAATCAAGTATGTGCTAAGTTGTAGTTCATTACAAAATGAATGTGAACGCAATGCTATTTTCTGAATAATCAAAATACAACTTGATATTGTCATGTATATTGTAAAATTAATCACCGAAATAAGGAGAGTAACCAATGAATAAAGCAGATTTAATTGCTCCAGAAACATATAATATAGTTAGCGAAATTGAAAAATATGCAAATGATTCGTCAAAAAAAGCGATTATTTTTAATGATCAAACTGGTAAAGAACGAGATATAACGTATAACCAACTGATAAAAAATGCAAACAAGATTGGCCATGTATTTTTAAAATATGGTCTGAAAAAAGGTGATAAATTATTAATCATGATGCCTCGTGCGATTGAGACATATGAAGTATATTTAGCCGCGTGGAAATTAGGTATTATCATTGTACCTAGTTCTGAAATGTTGCGTACTAAAGATTTACAATATCGTATAACGCATGGTGAAATTAAGGCAGTTGTAGCCACAGGCGATAGTATCGAAGAGTTCAAAGGCGTTCAAGAATATGACTCATTACTTAAATTTATCGTTGGCAGTAAGGTTGATCATTGGATTAACGTTGAAGAAGCGCAAACTGATGCTTCAGATACACTTGATATAGAAGCAACTTCAAGAGAAGATATTGCTTTATTATCATATACATCAGGCACAACAGGTAATCCGAAAGCAGTGGTACATTCTCATGGTTGGGGCTATGCACATTTACAGATGGCTCCGAAGCATTGGTTAAGCATAACTGAAGATGATATCGTATGGGCGACAGCAGCACCGGGCTGGCAAAAATGGGTATGGAGTCCATTTTTATCAATCATGGGTTCAGGCGCAACGGCATTTGTTTATAATGGTAAATTTAATGCTGAGAAATACCTCGAATTACTAGAAACGTATCAAATCAATGTGCTTTGCTGTACTCCAACTGAATATCGTTTAATGGCAAAATCCCCTGATTTAACAAATTATAATTTGTCACATTTACATAGTGCTGTATCTGCTGGGGAACCATTAAATAGAGAAGTTGTTGATAAATTTCAACAAAACTTTAACTTAACTGTTAGAGACGGCTATGGCCAGACAGAAAGTACATTGTTAATCGGTTTCTTAAAGGATACAGAAGGACGTCCTGGATCAATGGGTAAAGCTATCCCAGGCAGTTATGTTACGGTTATCGATGAGGATGGTAATCCTGCACAACCCAATGAAATAGGCAATATTGCAGTGCCGTTAGACTTACCTGCTTTATTTAAAGGCTATTATAAAGATGAAGCACGTACTGCAAATCCACAAATTGGCGAGTACTTTATTACTGGTGATTTAGCAAAAATAGACGCGGACGGTTATTTCTGGTTTGAAGGTAGAAGAGATGATATTATCATTAGTTCTGGCTATACTATCGGACCATTTGAAGTAGAAGATTCATTGACAAAACATCCATACGTAAAAGAATGTGCAGTCGTAGCGAGTCCACATGAAATCAGAGGGAATATCGTCAAAGCTTTTGTCATCTTACAAGATAACGTTACAGGTGATGAAGCAGTTGTTAAGGAATTACAAAATTTCGTTAAACAAGACGTAGCACCTTATAAATATCCGAGAGCAATTGAATTTGTAGATGATTTACCTAAGACTAACTCAGGTAAAATTAGACGAATTGAATTAAGAGAAGCGGAAAAAGAAAAATATTTATAAATCAATGTTGATTCATTTGAAAGCAAGCGCCTATCATACTGACAATAATAATGATGGGCGCTTGTTTTGTGTGTGAGTAGTGTTATATCAAAATAAAAACATGGAACGGAATGTTCCATGTTTTTTAGCAAATATATGTATTATTGGAAACTTGCTCCTATTAAGGCAAATCCAATTGATACAATGATGTATGCAATTGCCCAAATAATTGAAGCTTTTTTAGACAAACGATTCGTCGCAAAGAGCATAATGCCAAATACATATGCGCTGATTAGTGTTTGTAAGTTAAATGCGCCTAACATTTGGTTGCCTTTATCAAAGACATTTAAGCTTGCAATATTATAATCAGTAGGAGATAAACCAGCAATCCATTGGATTAATGCAACAATTAAACCTACGATGCCAGTAATTATAGTAAAACTTAATGTTGCAGAAAAGATAGGTTTTGCGGTTGCATCAGATTTCATTATTTTAGAAATAACTAAAAAGATTAAAAATGTAATACCAATACCAAAAATGCCACCAATTAAACCAGTGATGATGCCAGTAATTAAGCCAATCGTTTGCATATTGCCCATATCTTGAGCACTTGCACCTGCATCTTGATAAATTTCATTGTAATCAATAGATAATGCACCAACAGTTGTTGAGAGTGCAATGACGACTATTGCAATGATTAATTTGAGTCCCCATTTAGGTTGTTCGCGTAATTTTGAAAAATGTTGTGCGAATGGTAAGTTAGAATTTTCCATGAATCCCTTGCCCCCTATATATATTATTTTCCAAAGCATAACATTACCTACAATATTTTAAAACACTTTTAAGAAAAACTTTAAATAAAATTAAAAAAATAAAATCTTTTCGATTACTATTGCTGATATTACAATATTGTTAGGTATATATTTATCAAAAAATATTGTATATAAAATAATGTTATGCATTATATTTTTTGTTGTGTGATTATGATAGTATCTAAAATGAATAATAATTTAAAGGAGTGTTTTAGCATTGAAGAAAAAGTGGATGTGGATTATCGGTGTTATTGTCGTTATCGTATTAATTGCAATTGCATTAATTTTAAGGCAAGCAAATAGTAGCTCAGATAAAAAGGATGGTTATGATACATATAAAGTGGAGAAAGAAAGTCCACTCAATTTAGAAGGTAAAGCTTCACCTAAATCAGTTAAAACATATAATAATAACAGTCAATTGGGAACGTACGTAAGTACACAAGTTGATGATGGTCAATCAGTTAAACAAGGTGATCCACTCATCAATTATGAAATTAATAATAATAAACGCCAGCAGTTAGTTGATAAAGTGGACAACGCCAAAGATGAAAATGAAAGAGCGGAAGCACAACAACAACTTAACCAGTATGATCGTCAAGTGAACGACAGTATTTATGCTGCTTTTGACGGTAAAATTGATATTCAAAATAGAGAAAATGTCTCTGATGGAGAGCCTATTCTACAACTTGTTGCAGATGAACCACAAATTAAAGCAACAGTGACTGAATTTGATCTAGGAAAGATTAAAGAAGGCGACAAAGTAGACGTTAAAGTAACAAGTACTGGTAAAAAAGGTAAAGGTGAAATCAAGAAAATTTCAGAGTTGCCAAAAAGTTATGAAGAAAGTTTAAGTAAATCTGGAGGCGGAGCAGCAGCTAGTTCAGGTAGTGAAGAAGATGGTGGTGCTCAAGCTTCTAATCCAGTTTCGGACCCGAGCGGTGGCAGTGACTCAGATTCATCTAAATATACAATCGTCATTAGCGATATAGATATTCCTGTACGTGCAGGTTATTCTATGGAAGTTGAAGTGCCATTAGATGCAATCAAGTTACCAAAATCAGTGTTAACTAAAGACAATCATGTTTTTGTACTAGGTAAAAACAATAAAGTTGAAAAACGTGATATTAAAATTGATAAAGTCAACGGTGAAATATTTGTAAAAGAGGGTCTGAAAAAAGGTGACAAACTAATTAAAAACCCTAAAAAATCTATGAATGATGGAGACAAAGTTGAGGTGTCATCATGATAGAACTTGTAGATATCAATAGACATTTCAAAAACGGTGATGAAGAAAATCACATTTTGAAAGACATCAATATCAACATTAAAGAAGGAGAATTCATAGCAATTATGGGGCCTTCAGGTTCTGGTAAAAGTACACTCATCAACATATTAGGTTTTATTGACCGAGGTTATGAAGGCGATTATTTGTTTAATAGCGAGAATTATAAAAAAAGTTCAGATAACGAATTGGCAGAAATTAGAAATAAAACAGTAGGGTTTGTTTTCCAAAACTTTAAATTAATTCAAAACAATACGATATTGGAAAATGTAAGTATTCCTTTAGTTTATGCAGGACTGGGGTCTCAAGCACGTAAAGAAAAAGTGATCAATACATTACACGATGTGGGACTATATGATAAAGAAAATTTAGTACCTAACAAATTATCAGGAGGGCAACAACAACGTGTAGCCATTGCTCGTGCAATCATCAATAACCCGAAATTTATCATTGCTGACGAACCTACAGGGGCACTTGATTCAAAAACGTCTGAAGATATTATTGATTTGTTTATGAAATTAAATAAAGAACATCGCACAACGATGATTCTCGTAACACATGATCGCAAAGTAGCGGATAAGGCAGATCGTATTATTCATATACTAGATGGTCGTGTACAAAGAGAAGAGGTGGTTGAATGAAGAATTTATCGAACATCATCGCCATTTCATTCAAATCCATTTTAAAGAATAAGCGACGTAATATTTTTACTATGATTGGTATCATCATTGGTATTGCTGCTGTTATTACGATTATGTCGTTAGGTAATGGGTTTAAACAAACAGCGTCAGAGCAATTTGAAGATACAGGAGCAGGCAAAGATTCTGCTACAGTAAACTATATGACGAGTAGTGGTGAAGGTGCGAAAGATAATCCTTTTAGCCAGTCAGATTTGGATATTGCTAAACAAGTGAATGGTGTTACAGATGCAAAAATCAAAGAAAGTGACGATCAAGGTTATTCTGCAAAAATGACAAATGCCCAGAAAAAAGGCGACGTTAGTATTTTAAAGAAAAAAGAAATGACTAGCCCAGAAAAAGGCAAAGGTTTTAATGAAGATGATAATGAACTAAATAAAAAAGTTGTTACCGTTGATGACAAAATTGCCAAAGATGTATTCAATAATGAAGCTATAGGTAAAACATTATACATTGATAATCAAGGTTTCGAAGTTGTAGGCATTGTAAACGATGCGATGAACCCATCAGCTGTTCATATGCCTTCCAATACATTTAATAGGTATATGGGGCAGTTAACGCAAGATTTTCCATCACTTCAATTATCATTAGTAGATGGCGCTGATAAGAAAGAAGTCGCTGACAAAGTCGCTAAAGAATTGAATAAAAAAGGTTCAGGCGCAGGCGATGGAAACTATAGTTATACAGATATGGAAGAATTCATGAAAAATATCAACAAAGTATTTGATGGTATTACTTACTTTGTAGCTGCTGTTGCAGGTATTTCACTATTTATCGCTGGTATTGGAGTTATGAATGTGATGTACATTTCAGTTACTGAGCGTACAGAAGAAATTGCGATACGTCGTGCATTTGGTGCAAAAGCGCGAGACATTGAAGTCCAATTCTTGGTAGAAAGTGTTGTACTTTGTGTGATTGGCGGTATCATAGGTCTAATCATAGGCATACTTGTCGCAAGTCTAGTAGATGCAGTAACACCAGACTATATTAAGAGTGCGGTTAGTCTAAGCTCAGTGCTCATTGCTGTAGGTGTTTCTACATTGATCGGTATCGTATTTGGTTGGATTCCAGCGCGTTCAGCTGCGAAGAAAGAATTGATCGATATAATTAAGTAGTATTTAAAAAAGATATAAAAAGAGCCATTCGCTTTTATAAAAAGGTTTCGTCATTTTATGCGATACAAGTTGGATACAAAAAACATAAACATTTATAGCTCAAGTATAAATATGACATGCAAAAGGCTGGGACAAAAGAATAGTCTCAGCCTTTTATCCATTCATCCCTAGTTTTTCTCGATGCAGTAGGGACTACAGTCAATTTAAATACATCAGATTTCAATCTTGATTCACTACTTGTTTTAAAAATATGTTCATACAGGAACAAAATTTATGTCTATCAGATGGAAACATGAAATTTACGAGATCTGCTAGTGTCGACTTTTGAGATGCTTTGCCATATAAATGTAATTATCAGTTAATGTTTCCAGTGATTGTGCATTTAGATATATATTTAATTAAAAATAATAAAAATAAATATTTTAAGGAAATGTATTGTGTGAATTGACTAGGTGTATTATGTTAATTTAGAAAGTGATTTCATGTAAAAGGTTAAGCTTTTATCAAAAAAGGGGGATTATTATGGAGTATTTGCTCAATGTACAAAATTTAAACAAGACTTACGTTGATTCAGATTTTAATTTAAATCAGATTAATCTATCGATTGAACCCAATACAGTGGTAGGGCTTGTTGGGAAAAACGGTTCTGGTAAATCTACGTTGATTAATACATTGGTGGGAAATAGATTTGCAGATGCTGGAGACATTCAATTTTTTGATACGCCAATTTCTCGTGATGATTATGCGTATAAAGAACATCTAGGCGTTGTATTTGATGATCTTCGACTGCCTAATAAACTTAATGCAAAACAAATTAGTAAAGTATTTTCTAATATTTATCGCACATGGGATGAACAGCATTTTTTTGAAATGCTGGAGAATTTTGAATTACCGAAAGAACGTCAGATTAAAACTTTTTCCCGTGGTATGAGCATGAAAATCTCAATATCTATTGCACTATCTCATGATAGTAAACTTTTAATTTTAGACGAGGCTACGGCAGGAATGGATGTTTCTGGACGTGAGGAAGTGTTAGAAATACTTGAAGATTTTGTTGATAAAGGTAATGGTATTTTAATTTCATCTCATATTTCGGAAGATATTGAGACGCTTGCAGATAAATTAGTATTTATGAAAAATGGGCGTGTTTTATTACAAGAGCACAAAGATACATTATTAAATGATTATGGCATTGTTTCATTTGAAGAAGGAGAATTCGATGTTAATCACAGTAATGTTGTTGCGTATCGCATACATAAAGGTACAGGAAAAGCACTTGTAAATCAAAACAAAGATATAGATTTAGCACAGCCATTAAAAAATATTGATGATGCCACAAAAATATTAATGAGAGGAGAATTAGCATGAAAGGTTACTTAATGAGTTATTATTTTACAAATCAAAAATCAATTTACATATATTTATTGTTAAGTATTCCAATTTGTTTGTTTTTCTCTTTTACAAATCCAATAATGGCTAGTTTCATGCCTATGATATTTTTAGTATCACCAGCAACAGATAATTTAAAAAATGAAAAAGACTCAAAGTGGATGTATTTTGTTTCTACATTACCCTATAGCAGAAACACTTATGTGAGTAGTCATTTTGCATTTTATAGCTTATTAGCATTAACAGGTATGGTGGTATCACTTGTGATTAATGCAATTGTTGCGGGGAGTATAGTAAGTGGTGTGAATTCAGCGTTACTTGGTACAGGATTTATCGCGTTGTATTCGCTTATTTTCCCATTTACTTTTAAAATGGGGGCAGAAAAATCAAATGTCATATTTATGATTGTATCCATTATCGTAGTCATTTTATTCTTTATTTACTATTTTGTAGGTATGGCCATATTATCTGGGACAGGTAATCTTATAGAAGAAATAAGTAAAAACTTGTGGTACGGTGGTATTTTTGCAGTGATTGGCTTAATTGTTATGGCGCTTTCATTTATTGCTTCGAAACAAGCATTTAAGTATAAAGAGTTATAAACAACACGGCTTAACCTATTGTCTATCTTGACAAACACGAATAATCGTTATATCTTATTAATATTAAAAGTTAAAAATTTAGGCATACTTTTCTATGTTTTTCTACATAATTAAAGCTTTAGCAAGTTGTTAATAAAAGTATTGGCAAATTGAAAAAGTGAATAAATAGTGGTGAATATAAGGAATTGTACGTCTTACTGCATAAAATGTAGAATAAGCAAATTCTCAAATAAATGAATATATATAATAGGTAGCAAAGCAAAACACTCGTCATAAGTGCGTTGTAATGAAGCCGACAATGATAATAAGTCAGTATGGATTTATTATTAATTGTCGGCTTTTTTTCGTGGAAAATGTAATTTTAAATCAAGTGTTGTATTACTATTATAAATTTAAATGTCGTATTACAGAAGGTAAGGTGATTGATCATGATTGACGCGCATATTTTTCTAACATTATTATTTCTAACTTTAACTATTTCAATTTTAAGTAGTCTCTTTTTCTTAATAAAAAAAGTACCGCCTAAATATGCTCGAATACATATTTATATTGTAGCATTGCCAGCAATTGTAGCTAGCTTAGGTCTTATATTGTCACAGAAAAATATAGAGGTAGGTATATGGCGTTCTGACGTATTATCTTGGCTCATGGTTGGTTTTGTCCTCGTTATTGGTGTGATTATCCAACGTTACTGTATTCGTTATCTAGCTGGTGATAAGAGCTATAAAAAATACTTCACTTTATTTACTTTCACGACTACCTTTGCATCATTTGCTTGGTTAACTGCGGATATGAGAATGATGGTAATCAGTTGGGGATGTACACTATTAGGACTTACGATTTTAATCAGTTTAACAAGTGCCTGGAAAGTTACACGTGAGGCAGCAAAAGTTACAGGAAAATTATTCTTGTTAAGTTGGGTTGCGTTAATCAGTGCTGTTTTGTGGATTGGATTATCGACAGGTGAATGGCATTATTCTGTAGCCTTAAATGAAGCACATCTATCCATGATTAGTGGTTTGGCACAATTTGGCATTAATTTACTCATTGTACTAGCTGTTATGATTCCAGCGGCACAATGGCCGTTTCAACGTTGGTTAATTGAATCTGTAGCAGCACCTACACCGGTTTCTGCGATTATGCATGCTGGTATCGTTAATGCTGGTGGTATTATGTTAACCAGATTTTCAGGTATCTTTAGCGGCGATATCGCATCTATTGTTTTATTAATTTTCGCAAGTATTTCAGTATTACTCGGTGCAGGTATTAGTTTAGTCCATGTGGATTATAAAAGATTATTGGTCGGTTCTACAATAGGCCAAATGGGCTTCATGCTAATTCAATGTGCATTAGGTGCATATATTCCTGCGATCATTCACTTGATTTTACATGGCTTATTTAAAGCGACTTTGTTTCTACGTTCTGGGTCGGCAGTGCGTCATTTTAGTGTCCCGAGTCGTGCAAATGAAAGAATGTCTTATGTATGGATAGTCAGTGGTCGTATTTTAGCGTTTCTAATTGGATTAGGTTTTTGGTTGAGTGCACCAGAAGAAAGTTATCGTCTGGTAAGTGGTCTCATCTTAGCATGGTCCTTATCTGTCTCGTGGACACAGTTGGTAGCTTTTGGTGAAGGTAATTTCGGGCGTGTCATGGGTATGTCGATACTCATTGTTGTTGGTGCAGTTTATTTTGTGGTACATCATTATTTTTCAGATGCATTACATACTTTGACAATTCATAGCGTGCAGCCACCCGCTTTTATCGTTATTGCCGTAGCATTCATTTTATTGCTCGGTAGCTTAATTAGTACGTGGGTAGCACGTCACCGATCTTCTGTCGTATTTTCAATTTTGTATATGTGGATAGTTCGTTTAGGAGATGCAAAAATTGAAACGGTTGAACGTCATCCTAATTATTTAAAATCTTATTTGTCAAAAGGAGGACACTAAAATGGGGAAACATAAAGCAGTGACAAACCAAAGTCAACATAAAGATAATATCGATCAAATAATTGCTAAAGCGAGCCGAGTTATCGTTCCTTTATCACCTATTTCTGTGTTTGCCGCAAGAAACCCTTGGTCAAATTTAGAACAGAATGAATTTCAAGATGTGGCGCAATGGTTAACAAATGTCCGTGACGTAGATATCTATCCTACAATGCATATGTTTGAACAAGCATATCAACGTGATGAAATTGATAAAGATATGATTGAATTTAAGTTACAAACATGGCTAAATCAATCGATGTTCTCGATAGATAGACAATTTGCTGAAAGATATGCTAGAGCAATGTTAGATTTGTCTAATATTGTAGACGTAACGCGTTATTCTGAAAACAAAAAACAAGTGAATCAACACAATGAAACAATAAATTTAGATGATGAAACTCATACAGTGCCATTAGTGAGCACCTATCTTATGGATAAAGATGGTAGACGATTGATAGATATTGTAGATTATCACGTTATTAAATGGTGCAAATTATATTTAGATGATGCACAATCCGGATGGACGATGCCTAACAGAGAAAAAGGTCTATTCTTTGCATGGCAACGTTTGGCACAACATGATCCAGCATTGACCAAGCAACAACGCGCACGGTTGAAAACACTGCCAAGTCAAGCTGAAGCGCTCATTCATATGGTCCTACAAAAGTTAGACATTGCTGAAGCACAGTATCAAACATATTTGGAAAATCATTTGCTATCGTTACCTGGATGGGCTGGTATGATGCTATGGCAAGATGAACAAACGTCTAATGATGATCAAATGTTATTGTCATATTTAGCTATTCGTCTTGGTATAGAATGGGCAATTGTTGAGCCATATTTACCCGTGAATTTACCAGAAAATTCAATAACATATGAATACGATGAATTAGCAGAGCATTGGCTTGATATTGGAATATTTACCAGTGAACAATGGCAACAATTATCTGAATCCGAAAAAAATGCTTATATAAATTTTGCATTACAATTTGAAAAACATGGTCGCAGACAAATTTTATTAACGGCTTGGGAAGCAACATATGAGCATCAATTAGAAGCGACCGTGACCACAAACCAAGATAATGAGCAAGAAAGCCAAAAGCCACAAGTACAAATGGCATTTTGTATAGATGTACGCTCGGAACCTTTTCGTCGACAAATAGAAGCGGCTGGTGCATTTGAGACAATCGGTGTTGCTGGGTTTTTTGGACTTCCCATTGTCAAAGAAGAGCTGGGACAATCCTACAGTCACCCATCTTTACCTGTGATGAATCAACCGCAACATAAAATTAAAGAATACACGCATGAGCAAGAACCTACATCTTTTCGCCAGCATCAACACATACTCAAATCGATAACGTATACATTTAAAAAGATGAAACAAAATGCTTTACCGAGCTTACTTTTACCAGAACTAAGTGGACCTTGGTTAACGCTTCAAATGTTTTCAAGAAGTTTCGCACCGAGACCTATCGGTAAATTGATACGAAAATTTTATGATGGTTGGTTACAAAAACCGAATGATACAACGTTATCATTAGATCATTGCAATATTAATGAAGAAGGTATACCAGTTGGTTTTACAAATGAAGAAAAAGTGGACTATGTCCAACAAGCGTTGCGTTTAATGGGTTTGGAATTAGAGTTTGCCCCATTAATCGTATTGTGTGGACACGGCAGTCAAAGTGCGAATAATCCTTATGCTTCTTCACTTGATTGTGGTGCATGTGGTGGTGCAGCCAGTGGTTTTAACGCGAAGGTATTAGCACAGCTTTGTAACTCGACTGAAGTTAGAACGGCATTAAATGAGCGAGGTATTGTCATTCCAGAAGACACTATCTTTGCGGCAGCGGAGCACCAAACATCTACAGATGAATTAAAATGGATATACGTACCAACAATGTCAAAAGCTGGACAAAATGCTTTAAATCAAATTCAAGCCGCAATGCCTGACATTACTTATCGCGCAAATGAACAACGATTGAAAGCATTACCAGACAATCACATCTTAAAACAAGACCCAATCAAAGAAGTGCATCGCTTAACAAATGATTGGAGCGAGATTAGACCAGAATGGGGCTTAGCGAGAAACGCTTCATTTATTATAGGTTCACGTGATTTAACAAAAAATAGCGACTTAAAAGGGCGTGCCTTTTTACACAATTATGATTGGAAACAAGATGATGATGGGAGCCTTTTAGCGAATATCATTAGTGGTCCAGCCACCGTGGCACAATGGATTAATCTACAGTATTATGCCTCAACTGTTGCACCTCATTATTATGGTAGCGGTAGTAAAACAACGCAGACTATTACGGCAGGTATAGGCGTTATGCAAGGTAATGCGAGCGATTTGTTGACGGGTCTACCTTGGCAATCTGTAATGTCGGCAGACAATAAAATGTATCATTCTCCGATTAGACTACTCATCGTCGTGCATGCGCCCAATGCTTATATTAAACAGCTATTAAATGAGCAACACGATTTTTATCAAAAGGTGCACAATGGTTGGCTTAAATTGGCAAGTATTGATGAATTTGGTGATTGGCAACATTGGTCAGTTGATTAACTTAAAAAACGTTTTTCTGATTTCTTAAAGGACAGAAGAAGTAAGCGATAGTTATATTATTTTCTGGGTAATTGCACATAACTATGGAGAAAAGTATATAAAAATGATAATGTTAGCATTATTAAATAATACGACAATTAATTTTGATTCTATGGGAGATGCATTCGACATGAAAACAACTAAAGGTACCTATGAGTCTGAAATCAGCAAAGCAATTACACAATGGGAAAAAGACTTCCTTGGTCGTGGTTCACTGTCTGTGAAAACTGATATTTTGCGTGATATGATTATTGTTAGTTTGCAGGGTGTGTTAACACAAGCTGAATATAAAGTTTGTGAGACACATGAAGGATTATTAACAATTAAACGCACCAGATCTAAGCTTGTAGAATCTGGTATAGAGGCACTTGATGAAATTGTTTTTTCAGTTACTGGTGAAGCAGTCAAAGGCTTTCATACTGATTTGAGTTCTAAAACAGGTGAACGTGTTATGATATTTAAACTATACGATAATCTTGAGAAAAAAATAGCCGAATAAAGAAAATGATTGATGAAAGTGATGACTAAAAACTGAAAAATCCTTTATTTCAAGGTGTATTTATAGTAATATGACTTACTGAGAAATAGAGAATCATAATTTTAAATTATGGTTCTTTTTCTTTTGTCTTTTTTAAATTACATAATTTAAATTTAATTAAACATGAAAATTATATAAACTATATTTAAAAATTGATAGTATAAAGAGAGTAATGATAGTATGATGGTTTCTGATTATTATCCTATAAGTTGTAGTATGCTTTCTATGTAAATGAAATCAAATATATACTTCAAATGATCTGTGTAATTGTTTTACAAATTTAAAATTTAGTCGGAAGTTGGATGTGTTTAACAGTTTAAATAATTATAATAAAATGAGAAGAGTCTTTGACTAAGGGAGGAAATATGATTGGATCAAATAAAAAGTATTATGTATTCCTTAATAGAACCTTTAACTAAACCGGAAACATATCAAACGCTACTTTCAAATCTCATTATGATTGTGATATATATCATTGTAGCGTGGATAGTATTGCGTTTTATTAATAAAGGAATAGAGCAATTTTTCAAAATACAAAATAAAGGCAAAAAAGCGAATAAAAAACGTTCAGCAACATTAATATCATTAGTTCAAAACATCGTATCGTATGTGGTATGGTTTATAGTGTTAACAACCATTTTAAGCAAGTTTGGTATCAGTGTTGAAGGTATTATCGCAAGTGCTGGGGTTGTTGGTTTAGCAGTTGGTTTTGGTGCACAAACCGTTGTTAAAGATATTATCACTGGTTTCTTCATTATATTCGAAAATCAATTTGATGTAGGAGATTATGTTAAAATAAATAACGGTGGTACAACTGTTGCAGAAGGTACAGTTAAAGTCATAGGTTTAAGATCGACAAAAATAAATACAATTACAGGTGAATTAACGACATTACCAAACGGCAGTATGGGTGAGATTACAAATTATTCAGTGACCAATGGTGAAGCAATTGTCGAAATACCAGTTTCGGTAGAGGAAGATATTGATCAAGTAGAAAATGTACTCACAGACTATTTTCAATCTATACAAACAAATTATTATTTGTTTATCTCTACACCACAAGTCGTTGGTATCAATTCAATCAGTCGAGATGAAATTGTATTGAGTGTGTCTGCTGAAACAATACCAGGTGAGGGTGCTTCCGGAGCACGTATTTTAAGAAAAGAGATATTGAAATTGTTTAAGCAAAAAGAGATTAAAACACCTAAGCCGATGATGTTACAATATGACCCTAATCAACAAAATAACGCTTAAATATTCGGAGGAGTGACAGAATGACATCAAATTACGGTTTAAATGACATTGTAGAGATGAAAAAGCAACACGCCTGTGGTACGAATCGCTTTAAAATCATTCGTGTAGGCGCAGATATCCGAATAAAATGTGAAAATTGTCAAAGAAGCATTATGATTCCACGACAAACGTTTAATAAAAAAATGAAAAAAATATTAGTATCTCATCAAGATACTGAAAAATAAGGAGAATGAATAAATGGCTCTAACAGCAGGTATCGTTGGGCTTCCAAACGTAGGGAAGTCAACACTTTTCAATGCAATTACTAAAGCGGGTGCGCTCGCAGCGAATTACCCATTCGCAACGATTGATCCTAACGTGGGGATTGTCGAAGTTCCAGATAGTAGATTAGATGTATTGACAGATATGGTACAACCAAAGAAAACAATCCCAACAACTTTTGAATTCACTGATATTGCAGGGATTGTTAAAGGAGCTTCAAAAGGTGAAGGGTTAGGAAATAAATTCCTATCTCACATTCGTGAAGTTGATGCAATTTGCCAAGTCGTACGTGCGTTTGATGATGATAATGTGACACATGTTTCTGGTCGCGTTAATCCTATTGATGATATTGAAGTTATCAATATGGAACTTGTATTGGCAGATTTGGAATCAGTTGAGAAACGTCTACCAAAATTAGAAAAAATGGCAAGACAAAAAGATAAGGATGCTGTTAACGAAGTTCGCATTTTATCAAGAATTAAAGAAGCTTTAGAAGAAGGTAATCCAGTAAGAAGTTTAGATTTTACGGAAGAAGACCAAAAATATGTAAACCAAGCACAATTATTAACATCTAAAGAAATGTTATATATTGCTAATGTCGGAGAAGACGAAATTGGCGATGAAGATAATGAAAAAGTTCAAGCTATTCGTGAATATGCTGAAAAAGAAAGCTCAGAAGTCATTGTTATCAGTGCTAAGATTGAAGAAGAAATTGCTACATTGGATGATGATGATAGAGCAATGTTCTTAGAAGATTTAGGCATTGAAGAGCCCGGTTTAGATCGTTTAATTCGCACAACTTATGACTTATTAGGTTTGGCAACATACTTTACAGCAGGTGTACAAGAAGTACGTGCTTGGACATTCATAAAAGGTATGACAGCACCGCAATGTGCAGGGATTATTCATACTGACTTTGAACGTGGTTTCATACGTGCAGAAGTAACGAGCTACGATGATTATGTAGAATTTAATGGTGAAAATGGTGCTAAAGAAGCTGGAAAACAAAGATTAGAAGGTAAAGAATACATTATGAAAGATGGAGACATCGTTCACTTTAGATTTAATGTATAAAATAAAAGCTTACGTGTTACTTAATATGGTAACACGTAAGCTTTTTTCATAAATTTGGAAAGTAAGTATGCCGGGAGTCTTGAATGTTCTTTTTGTTCATAGACACACTTTCATTCAACTTAACTAGTAGTAGGTTAAAATTTTAACTATATATACTTCTTAATCCTTGATGTATGAATAAATACAAACGTTGATACGAATATTGGTTAAAGGTAAAAGTGACATGACATTAGTTGTACTAAGTTTTACTTATCAAAATAGCATTATGAATGCTGCGATGAAAAACTTAAGATGTAAACCATGATGTGTCTACACCAGGTCCCGTATAATTTGCGTCGACATTTTGGTTTAATTCAGGTGAAGCATAGCTATCTGTATATTGCCATAACACATGTTCTTGTGTTGGTTGCTCTTGGTTATAGTTAGCGAGCCAATAACCATCATATTGTCCCACTGATTCTGAAGCATGTTCTTTCATAAAGTTTTCATATGAATAAAATAAGATTTTTTTATCTCCAGCAAGGCTACGCATTTTGTCATACCAGGCAGTTGTACTTTCATCAGCGGTACCCGATGTCACAGTATTTTCTTCAAAATCATTGATATAAAAACTGGCTTTAGGTGCACGATTGTATAAAGTTTGCGCTTCATATCTGGCATCATCGGGATTTTCGTACATACTATAAGAATAAACGCCAAAGTCCAAGTTATACTTATCTAATAAATTTGAGTTATGTTCTAATGTTGCATCGACTTTTTCAGAACCATATTGTGCACGAATAATAATGAAATCATAATTTGCTTTTAAATCTTTGACTTGTTGTGCTGAAAGCTTACCTTGCCATTCGGAAATGTCTAAGACCCTTTCACCAGTAGCGGTTGTATTGGGGTTTGAACGAAAGGCACTTTCTTGAGTTTCATTATTTTTTTCTTCAGGGTGTTTTTCAATATACTTTTGATAGCCATATCCCATGGTTCCTTTTTCGCTTGCTGTATTTTCAGTTGCATGTACAGTATTAAATGTTATTGTAGTTGCAAATAGGACACTCATGGACAGCAATCCTTTTTTAATAACTGAAGTCATATAAATCTCCTTTGATTAATTTTGAATTATGTAAACATGTCCTTTGATTTTAATGATATAAATCAAGAACGTATATGATATGCTATTAGAATTAAAATGATTTATCAAGTTTATCTGAAATAACTTTTAAATTTATTTATAATCATTTAAAAAGGAATATAATATTTTATGAGTTAGATTGAATGTCGAGTGAATTTGCAAGTTGTAGGATGCTGAGGTAATGAAATGTTTCATATGAAACATGAGATAAAAATGTCATTTTGAACGTCTGATAATCATTGTAAAATGTAAAGCTCTGTGCTATAATTCTTGATTGTGAGTAATGAAAATTATTCCTTGCTTACCACAAAGATGGTGAGCCGCATAGACCACAAGGAGGTGCAATTATAAAATGAGAACATATGAAGTTATGTACATCGTTCGTCCGAACATTGAAGAAGATGCTAAAAAAGCTGTTGTTGAACGTTTCAACGGTATCTTAGCTTCTCACGGATCAGAGGTTTTAGAAACTAAAGATTGGGGCAAACGTCGTTTAGCTTATGAAATTAATGATTTCAGTGAAGGTTACTACAACATCGTACGTATCCAAACTGAAGACAATGAAGCGACTGACGAATTCCAACGTTTAGCTAAAATCACAGACGATATCATCCGTTATATCGTAATTCGTGAAGACGAAGATAAGACAAGAAAATAATAAATGGGGGTCGTTTAAATGATAAATAGAGTTGTTTTAGTCGGTCGTTTAACGAAAGATCCAGAATATAGAACAACACCCTCAGGCGTGAGTGTTGCGACTTTTACTCTAGCAGTAAATCGTACGTTTACAAATGCGCAAGGGGAACGCGAAGCTGATTTTATTAACTGCGTTGTTTTTAGAAAACAAGCAGAAAATGTAAATAACTACTTATTCAAAGGTAGTCTAGCTGGCGTTGACGGTCGCATTCAATCACGTAGCTACGAAAACCAAGAAGGTCGTCGTATATTTGTAACTGAAGTTGTCTGTGATAGCGTTCAATTCCTTGAACCTAAAAACCAAAATCAGCGTCATGCTCAAGAAGGAAATAATAATTTCCAAAATTTTGGTGGACAACAATCCGGACAAAATACGTCTTCTTATCAAAACAATAACAACAATAATCCATCAAACAATAATCAATCAGATAACCCATTTGCAAATGCAAACGGCCCTATTGATATTAGTGATGATGATTTACCATTCTAATTATAATGAACGTATAAAACTAAAAAAATTTTAAAAGGAGGCAGTTACCATGGCAGGTGGACCAAGAAGAGGCGGACGTCGTCGTAAAAAAGTTTGTTATTTCACAGCAAACGGAATTACACACATCGACTATAAAGATACAGAATTATTAAAACGTTTTATCTCAGAACGCGGTAAAATTTTACCACGTCGTGTAACAGGTACTTCAGCTAAATATCAACGTATGTTGACTTTAGCTATTAAACGTGCACGTCATATGGCATTATTACCATATGTTAAAGAAGAACAATAATAGATATTGTATCTGCAAACCCCGTAGGCATATACCTACGGGGTTATTTTTTTGTGCGTTTGGATCGAAAAAGGCAGGATGTGAAAATTCTAACTTCCAAAATACATAATTAAAAACAAACCAATTAATAATATAATTCTTGTAGTAGATTCATTTGTTATCTCTACATATAAAAATAATAAAGGGAGACGATTTACCCATGAAGAAAATCATTTGTCATTTAATAAATCAAACTTTGACTTGTTCATTTTTTCAGAACTATTCGTCATCTTCCAATAAATTAGCGACATTAACAGTTATCTCTTTTGTAACAGGGTTGATACTTACATCTTCGCTGTAGCCTAAAGATTTTATTTGCATGAAATCATTTTTTATTTTCAACGCTATTTCAACGCTATTTCAACGCGTTGAAATCCTTGTAAAATTAGTAATGTATCGTCATTAACAACGACATCATGTGAACCTTTTCCATTTATAGTGACATTCCAATTATTAAACTGCATCCTTTAATTCCTCCTTGTTATTTACTACTTCTCTTTCTTAAAGCTAAATGCTAAAAAAGATATACTAATAACCCAAAATAAAGGCATTATGGTAATAGATAATACTAGAAATGTCATTGCGAAAACAAAGTACGTTTCATCTACTTTATATTTACCGAATCTAATAATATTCCTCCTATTTACGCTTCTCAAATCCGTATATTAAGCAAATTACAAATACTACAAAAACTGCTGGTACAAATATAGATACTAATAAAAGTGGTATGGACATAATTAAATAGTTGTAATCGTATTTGCATTTACCTATTTTCATAATATCCCTCCCTTTATTTACTTTCCTTATCATTTCTTCTGCGTTTTAAATATGATTTGATTTCTAATATTAGAATAAGTATAAAAACAATTAAACTGAGTATTGAAAAGCTCAAAAAGATTATACTATCTTTAGTTAATATATTATGAATTGATAAAATGATAAAAAATATAATTATAGGTAAAGATGATAAGTCTTCTGATTTGAACGTTTTAGAATTTTTGTGTATCATCTTATCTTCTTTTTTTCTGGAAACAATTAGTAATAAAGTAGAATTTATTAAAATTAAAAGGATAAGTAATATTGCCACAGTCAAATTAATAGTATTGAAATAATCTAATATTAACAGGAGTATCAATAGGACAAGATTAATTATGTGATGTATATACAATGGTTTGTTCATTACCTACTCCCCTTTCAACGCTATTTAATTAAAATTTCATTATGTATCTCGCAACCATAAAATAGGACGTTAGTGTGAAAAGACACGTAGTAAATGGTTAATCCTTATTTTTTTTTCTCTCTTTAATGAACTCTTTAAAACACAAGTAACCATCGAGCATTGTACTTAATATGAAATTTATTACTTTAATTACTATACCTATAATATACTCCACAGCGATACCCCTTTGTAAACGTAATAGGTATTAATATACTTTATGAACGTATGAAAGGACACAGTTATTGTTCCTATTCTTTTATCTCATCTTCTTTTTTATTTTTACGTCTAAACATCTTACTCAATAACTTTGATGTTTCCTGTTCAAATAAGCTTACTATAGCTACAATTATATCTATTATTTTGATTATGATTCCTATAAGTATATCCACAATGATGCTCCTTTATGTAAGTAAGTAATGAGTACGATTTATTGAATTTTTGTTTGATCTTTTAATTTTACAATCCATAAAATTGAAGAGGTCAACAAAACTTTTCTAGCATTTTGTTAATTTACGAGTTAATGCACTAAAATGGAGCATCTGTCTATTATTAGAATAAGACTAGATAACCAAAATACAAAAAGTCCGATTGCATTAGTAAAAAAAATAATAATTGCCAATATCAAAAAATGTAATAGCTCAAGTTTATCAAAAGATCATTCCAAAAAGTTAGTATTTATAGAAACATCTTGTTTAATTAATAATATGGTTTTAAAGTAACTTAATTAAAATAACTTAAGTAGATTGCAATAATAACGAAAATTGCAGCAAAAATACCATGTACTAATAAATTCCAATAGAATAACTTTTTAGTCATAGGTTTAAAATTGTTACGTCTTACTCTTCTATTATTTTCCCAACGATATATGGATGCCCAAAAATAAGCGTAAATAGGTATAATGATGATTCCTAATATTATCGCAACAGGTAAGCTCATTATTAATCACCTTTTTGTATAAGAATAGCATGGAAACAACTAATTGTTAACAATGTAAAAAATGAACGTTAGTTCTTGGGATGATATTGTATTATTACCGTTTAATGGATGTAGTGTTAGAGGTTTATAGATGTTGAGGAGCTATCGTTCATACACAACAAAAAATTAATTTTTACACTACCTTAATTGAAATGAACTTTAATTTTGTTAAACTTATTTTGGGGATGTTATTTATATAGTAATTTGGGAGAATTATTATATAAAAGGAGATTTAACATTGAATAAGCAAATTAAAAAAATATTAACTGCTAGTGTAGCTACTGCGATTTTATCTGGTCCTGTATATTTTACTATTGATTCTGGTAAGGCGAATGCTGAAACTAGAAGTGAAATAGATAAAGAAATGAATCAAAGAAAAGCGATTGGTGATGCACTATTAAAAGAGATTGATAATAGTAAAAGTGATTTTAAAGATCCGGCAGTTGCTGACAGGATAAAAGGCCAAGTGAAAAATTATAGAGATGGTGTAGCTGAAAGAGGAAAAGCTACAATGACTGCAAAAGCAGGAGCTCAAGCAATTAGAGCTACTGTAAATAAAGTCGGTGAAAAGGCATGGAATAAATTGGTAAAGAAAATAGAAAATACAACTGGTACTAAACTCGTTATGTTCCATTATCAAAGTATCAATAAATTTTGTGATATTTTAACAGGTTTTGAAGGCAACTTAGCAGATGGCATAGCGAATGGGTTAACTAATAACTTTGGTTTTAATAAACAATTTGCATATGTTGTTGCTAGAGCATTTATAGCAATTGTTTTGTAGGTTTTACATATGAGTAATAATAAAAAAATTTATCTAATATTTTTAGTAATAACATTTATAATTTATATTTCTTTGCCAATTATTTTTGATGATAATTCTTTTAACATACGTTTATTTGCCATATTCCCATTATTATTTTTTGGTGCATTTTTATTTTCTTCTAACTCTAATAATAAAAAGTAATGAAAATACTTCTGTTTAATATTTCTTTACACTAAGGCAATTTAAATAAATATTTAGCCTACTCCATAGATTTGTGGAGTGGGTTTCTCTAATATTAATATTTAGCTTTTATATAATAAGAAATGAAGGTGTTTGTATTGCCTAAATCACAACAAGTAATATTAGCAATTTTATTAGTATTAATAGGTTTTAATATTTTCTTACCTATAATAGGTGCAATTTTTAAAATTGAAATTTTAGAGTTTGGCTCAATTTTTATAAAGGTACTTGATAGCATAACTTTAATGGTTGCAATCATCTTTGTATACAGACAAATTAAACGTAAAGGTTTATGAATAGAAGTATGTAACCCAATACTTTTGATATGAGGAGTGGTATGTAGGATAAACATCTATGTACTTGACCTATTTTTTATATTTATATTCTGAATAAGATTAAATAAACTGAAATAAAGGTTTCTAGAAGGGAGTATTTTAGTCTATGAAATTAAGTCAATGGATAATTTGTATAGTGACTGGAGGATTAATTTTTTTAGTTTCCTTTTATATGGGAGATATGAATTTTTGGCCATCTTTGATTAATGGGTTAATAGGGTTTGTAGGATCTGTTTTTGTAGGAGAAGGTTTAAAAAAAGGTGGAAAATTATGAAGAAAAAAGATTTGAAAATTTTAAAGATTACTTTCTCTGGGTTAACAGCTATTTTATTTTATATTTCTGGATTATGGATTGTTAGTGCTTTCTTTGCTTTACTGTCATTGTATTTTATGGATGAAAAAAAGAAATGAGTTATATGTATAATACAATTCTAAACATCAATACGTGCTGCTGTAGGTTGTTCATATTTCTAATATGTTAGTTTGTGTTTGGTTGTGAACTACACAAAATGCAAGGAGAAGTCTATGTTTGTTATTGATAAAGGTTTTATTATTAGAACTTTAAAAATATTTTTATTTAGTCTGAGTATAATGATCTTAACAATTGTAATTACATATAGTATCGATATGAATGTGGAAGCAATGATTAAAGGTATAGATAACGATATATCTCGTTCTGTTAAACAATATTCAGGACTAGGTGCAGTTATTATATATATCGTAAATAATGGTTTTATAGTTCCACTACAAATGTTCCTGCTTTCACTAATACCTATTCAATTTTTATATTTCTTTAATTTGATATATAGTTCTGTATTGCCAGGTATTGTGATTGGTATTTTATTAAAAATTGATTTTTATAAAGCTATAGCCAATATCATATCTGTATTTCCTCATACTACACTAGAAATTTTAGGTTTCTGTATATTTGCAAGTGTATTGTTTCAACTAAATAAATCAATTCGAAGTAAAATCAGAGAGCTATTTAAAAAGAATGGTGAAAGAACATCAATAATAAAATCACTTTATAATACAGTTAAAATCTATATATTTGTAGTGATACCAGTAATAGTATTAGCAGCAATTTGTGAAGAATATTTAAGAAAAATTTTATATTCTCTTCTTTCAGTTATATAAATAACTCACCTTTAGCAGAAATATTGATAAGGGGTTGTATCTAAAAATTCGTAGAGTTTGAGAGTTAATAAATTTTGTATATAAAAGCAATAGAACAGAGATACATGAAATTAATTAGCAATATCTTAGAAGCAACAAAATAGAAGATAATGTTCACTTAAAAAATAAAGTAATATTCATACTAAATGTGTGATTATTTTATGGGGAAATAAGGTATCTATATAGTAAAGGGGAATGCTGTATGGACATAATTGGAAAAATATTAACATTTGTAATGAATACATTTTCTAACTTTGCAGGTAGTGGCTCCTTGATTGAGGATATTAAAAAAAGATTTAAAGAAAATTCAAAAAAAGAAAATTAGCTATTTCCACCCATCAGTATAATTTCTGATGGGTGTTTTCGTATTATATTTAAAAAGCACAAAAAATAACGTTTTGAAAGAGTGATCATTATGATTGAAAAGTTGAAATCTGTAGGTGAAGCACCGATTGAACTTCTTTTGCTGGCAGACCCATCAAAAAATTTAATTTTAAATTATTTAAAAAAAGGAGAATGCTTTGTATATAAAGAAAATAATGAAGTTTTAGGGTGCTATGTATTACAAAAAATTAATAAAGATAAAATTGAATTAGTTAACATAGCAGTACTAGAATCTAAACAGAAAATGGGGATTGGTAAAAAGTTGTTAGCAAATGCTTTTGAATATGCCAAGAAGAATGGTTACAAAAATATCGAGGTTGGAACAGGTAATTCTAGTATTGAGCAAATTATATTTTATCAAAAAATGGGTTTTAGAATGCGTAATATAGATGTAGGGTTTTATGATAGAAATTATAATGAAAAAATTTATGAAAATGGAATATTGTGTAGAGATATGATTCGTTTTATAAAGGAATTATAATGTGACTTTTAGGAAGATCTCATAACTTTACAATTGAAATACAGACTATTTTTACACAATATAAATTTAATCTAGGGTATGTTAGTATGAAATCATATTTAAAACAATATTTATTAGGACTTTTATATGAAATTTCTTAGAAAGGTGTTTGCAACTAACGCATCATTTATTGTAGATGTTATTGGAGGTAGCTATTTAGCAGATATCACTTTTTTTGAATAAGATTTATTACAAGAAAGATAATAAAACTAAGAAGAAGGACTGAATTTACGATGACAATTTGGTTTTCAATATTGGGAATGTGGTTTTGCATCGGAATTGCATTTTTAGCCATTTATTTAAATAAGAAAAACAATAAAAATTAATGAGTAATGAAACACATAAATTTGAAAATTGAAAGGCTGTGTTTATTTGGTTTTTGTATACATAATTCTATCTGCTATTTTACTTTATTATGCAATTAAATACGGTATTAGAGATGGTTTAATTGATCATGATGCTAATAAAGAAAAACTTATCTATTTAAATAAAAGTGCAAATTTAGTTGAAGAAATTGGATATTTATATAGTACGATGGCTCAAGAAGACGAAACTAAAGCTAAGAGCATATATGATAGGTCACTAGATGTATTATTGTCTGAAGTGGAACCTAATGAAAAGTACAATACTATGATTGAACTAAAAAAACAGATAATCAATTTGAAAGATGGATAAATTATTATTAGGAGATGAATAAAATGGATATACTAAAAATTATATTTTTAATTTTAGTTGTGATTTCACTCGTGATTTTTATTGGTTATTCTATTTTTACTTTTTATTATATTTTGAGTAAAAAGAAAAATGAAATGTCTGATAATGAATATCAAGAAAAACTTAAAAAGGTAGGAATAACAAATGTTATAATTCTTGTTGTGGTGGTTCTAGTTACTATTGTTTACACTTTGATTCCTTGATTAATAATAAAAAGGTATAAATAAATTTATTTAATAAAGTTTGATATAAAACATACGTAATATTAAGGAAAAAAGGCATAACTTTGATAATAAAGGTAAGGATATGCATAATAAATCATATTAAATTGCTTATAAAAGCTATTTAACAGTGTTTTAAGTTTTTTAAGTGAACTTTCTATAATTTCATTATTGTTGAAGTTTGCGTAGTGATGATTTAGATTAATTGTCATCATCTAATAAATTTATAACATTTACAATGATTTCTCTTGTATCAACATTAAACGATACATCATTTCCATAACTTAGTGATTTAACTTTTATAGCATCATTTTCCAATTTTAAATATAGGGCAACGTGTTGATAGTTTTCTAAAATAACTAGTGTATCTTCGTCTCTGACTATATTATATGATCCTTTGCCATTAATTGTAACTGTCCAATTATTGAATTCCATTATACCAATCTCCTTTTATATACTATGTTTCTTTTTCTAATCCTAAAATAACCATTAACACCACTGAAATGAGCATGAATGGTACAAAAATAGATGTTATTAAAAATCCGCCAATCACAATTAGGTAAAATTCATCAATTTTATATTTGCCAAATTGCATCATAACACTCCTCGTAAAGTTATATTACTTCTTGTTATAATCATCTATCGTAACGCCATCTTTTTCTATTTTTTTCGTACTAGCCCGTATTAATAAAATTGCATTACCCATAAAGAGTACTGCTAATATTAATGAAGTGGTAAATCCACTAATGTTTGTATAATTAAAAATTATGAGTGTTATCATTAAAATGATATTAATTGTATGGTGTATAGCTATTCTCTTATTCACTTTCTTCGCCCCTTAGATATTGATTCTCTATTTTTAAAATTTAGATTCAAAAATTTGTAATGAACTACCCAGCATTATTGTATTTTGACTCGAAATCCATGAGTGCAATAGTATAATTTTTCCACCATGAATCTTTTTGATAATATTCTAAAAGTACTTTTAATTCCATAATGCTATATGTAACTGTGCAATCTGCAAATATTAAAGGATAAGATAGTGTATGTCCTTCATACCAAAAACCCATATCATCAATTAATCTATTCAAATTATGTCAACTCCTAGAATGCTTTGGGTGTGTTGCCGTTTATTCGTATAACTTTGATGTATTTAAGTGTCATATTGCTTAAATCATATATATATGAATTTAAAATTTTTACTTTTTTGATGGATGCAACATATACTTTATAAAAAGTATGTTAGCATTGAAATAATATTATAACAAAAAGGGGTATTTATATGTGGAATAATATTGAGATAATTGTTTCATTTATTATATTTGTAGGTGCGCTTATATTTGCTGTTTATTCATTTTACAATAATTCTATTACAGTTGGCGTTGGTGCTTTAATTGCGGCTACAGTAAATATCTATTACATGATTAAGGCATTAAGAGCTAAAAGAGAAGATAATTACTAAGTGCAGATAGTGTATTAAAGAAATATAGAGACATTTGGATAATTCAGCACATTATTAATAAATTAACTCAAGATATAAATTTATGTAAATACGGGTGAAATATTTTTCTAAAAGTATTAGTTCAACAGGAGTGAGAAATTTGAGGAATAATATGGATATGAGTTTTATTATTGCTAATTTTATGAATATAATTTTAGTATTATTATTTGCTTTTGGTACATTCAATCATCTTAATGTTTTTCTTACCGTGATTTTTGCAATAATAACTGTTTTAAATGCAGGCTTTTTGCTTTATAAAAGTATTGAAATTTCAAAGAAAAGTAACCGTTAAAAGGCTTAACTAAAGTGTTTTCTACCTTTATAGTCCACTCACAGAAATTTAAAAAACATAAATACTAATCTTAAGTATTTTAAAATGAATGTTCATATTGCATTTGGGAGGCATTTTATGAATCATGAAAATAATAAGAAAAAATATAAGACAATAGAAGTGATAGCAAACACTTTTGGCATAGTAGCTTTGATCTTAGTATTTGCCTCATTGATTCTAGCTTTGATCTTTGAATGGAAATTTCTGGACTATGTTGTTAACGGGTCTGGTATACTTATTATACTAAGTTTAATCATAGGTGCGATACCACACGTTATGGAAAAAAATATCAAGAAAATCATTTTTGATTTTCTCTTTATTGTAATTATAGCGTTTATTTTTTATAACTTATAAGGGGGCTATACATGAAACTTATCACTAAAATTTTAGATGTTTTAGTATGGATATGCGTTATTTTATTGTTTAGTAAGTATATTGTTAAATATGCGAATATGATGTTTGATTGGAATTTAAGATGGTATTTTCTTGAAGATATTCCTCATTTAGCATTGATATTATTTATTTTACTATTTGTATTTGCAGTACCTTCTGAAATGATCAAAGAAAAACATAATAATGAATAAAGTCATACATCATATTTATGTGTTATTTGAAAAGAAGACTTGAAATGATTTTGAAGATATTGGCCATCTTTTTATAAATCGATCTCTTTCTAGCGCTATATTTAGGTAAAAAGTATAGGGCTTTGAAATAAAAAACTGCATCAAATCAATGTTTTGAAAGCTATCAAATTCAATGATACATATAGATAAGTTTATACTATAGCTGTCTATCATTATAGTTATAATCCCTTATTGCATTAAATGAAAAAATAAAATTATAAGATGAAATCAAGCACATGTTACAAATTTAAGATTTACATTACTGTCACGTAGTTTTATAATTAGTTTTGCATGCCCACGGGTGTGCGAAAATGAGGAGATGGGTTTTCTGTGTGCCCTTGGGCATGCAGAAGATTCATAACTCCCGTTATAAGGCCCCTTTTATTAGGGGTCTTTTTGTATTTAAAAACATTGATTACCATTTACGTAAATAAAGTAATTGTGGTATTGTATTTTCATGTTGATTATCGTAATATTCATGTGTTTAAAAATATACAAATAAAAAGGAGTTTATGCATATGAGTTTTATAATAATGATCATTGTAGGTGGCCTTATCGGCTGGATTGCAGGTGCTATCGTAGGTAAAGATATTCCAGGAGGTATCATTGGTAATATTGTTGCTGGTCTAATTGGTTCTGCGATTGGTAGTAGATTGCTTGGTACTTGGGGCCCAGTATGGGGCGGCGTACCAATTTTCCCTGCATTGATTGGCTCAATTGTATTTATATTTATCGCTTCACTTATTATTAGTGCGCTAAGAAAAAAATAATTAAGATAAATCGACTTACAAAAAGTTAGAAAAAATTTTTATTATAACGGGTAGAAATTATGATCTTTTTTGTGAAAATATTACGATAATCAACGACCATCTCTCAATGATAATATAAAGGTGGTTTAGTATGATAAATATTATTTCAGCTATTGGTTCTATTGGAACTTTTATAATGGCACTATTTTATTTTGTTTCAGTTTCAATACAACTGTACCAAATGAAAATAAGTTTTATTCCTGCGCTTGGATTTAATCAAATTTTACTTTCTTTAGATAAAGATAATCAATTACAAATGATTAATACAAGTTCTGATTCTGTTGAACACCAAGATTATTTGAAAATTTTTAATCTAGGTGGCGGAGCAGCAAAAGATATTAAGATTGAAATTATTCTTAATGAAGATAACGTAATTCAAAAGAAATATGTAAGTATATTACCAAGTAAAGAAGGTTATTTATTACCAATTAATAAAGATGTTTTTGATGAATTGCAAAGTACCATTCAAAATAATGGTTATGAATCTAATTTAAATATTAGAATTAATTATTATCATAACGTTAGTAGAAAAGTAAAAACAATCATGTTAAATGGTAAATTAGATAGATTTAATACGTATGATGAAAAAGAACTTTATGAATTACAATTTATTAATAAATAATACTATTTGTGCTTTGTGCATATATAAATATTTTTATGAAAAACACTCATTAGATAACTTTAGGGTTATGGTGAGTGTTTTTGTTATGTTTTATGACATAGATTTGCTGTAGATATACTTTGAATATACAATGAAATAGAGGTGAAACGATATGATACGACAAGCACGTCAATCAGATTTACAATCGATTTTAAGTATATATAATCATGCAATATTAAATACGACTGCAGTTTATACATATGAGCCAGTAACCATTGAAGAAAGAGAAACTTGGTTTCATACAAAATTAGAGCAAGCTGAACCCATTTTTGTATATTTAAAAGATGGCCAAGTTGTTGGATTTGCAACATATGGTGCGTTTAGAAATTGGCCAGCGTATCAATATACTGTAGAACATTCGATTTATGTTGACCCAGAAACTAGAAATGAAGGTGTAGCTTCACAACTTTTAGTTAAATTAATTGAAGAAATTAAAAACAGAAATTATAAGACAATTGTTGCAGGTATTGACGCATCAAATACTGCTAGCATTAAATTGCATGAAAAATATGGTTTTGAATTATGTGGAACTATAAAAAGTGTCGGTTATAAATTTGACAGATGGTTAGATTTAGCTTTTTATCAATTGATATTGAAATAATTATGTTTAAAGCCAACGATGCTATTTTAGAGCAAGTAAATAAAGTATTATAGAAATTGTGCCGGACATGATGTTAGATAAGTTATTTTAATCGTTTGGTAAGTCAGTGGAAACATTTTGCGATACGTATTAGCATCAATGCTAATTAGCTAAACAAATCATCAACGGTAGTATCGAGCATTGATGCCAGTTTAAATGCTAAAGATAATGATGGATCATATTTATTATTTTCAATCGCATTAATGGTTTGTCTAGAAACGCCAAGTGCTTGACTAAGTTTTAATTGGGAAATGGCCTTCTGCTTGCGATAATATTTGATTTTGTTTTTCATTTTATCTTCCCTTTTATGTATATTTACGTTTTACGTAAAAATAGTTCATAATCGTTAATATGAAAATAATGATAATGACGGATAGCTCTGGATAAGTTGAAAAAAAGCTGTGATTAAAGTCCCATACATTAATTATACGCAATATAAATGTTAAGAGTAGGGCGTGTATTGTCCAAACGCAAGTTCTAGCAAGTACTTCTGTGAATATTTTACTTTGCCTTTCGTCATATTGATTATTAGCTTGGTCAGATATCTCTGAAGGTAAAAATTTATGTGACAGTATCGTCCAGCTGACTGTAAATAATAAAACAACAATAAAAATGATGAATAATTTCATAATGATGCCTCCATGAGTAGAAAATTTTTCATTTTCAACATAAAAAAATATGTGCTTAAATGTCAAATGTTTTTGACATTTTTAAATAGAAAATAAAAGTGCTCGTTAGTTTAATAAGTAGAAAGGGTATGGATAAATAAATAATATGACCTTTTCATAAGAGATTTTTAGGTTTTTGTAGTGATACGGTTTGAAGATCTTATTCATATGACTTGGGGTGATTGTGATGGCTGTGTTTGCCTTGTTATTTCATTTAGTCTGTTTAATTATTGTTTTAATCGCAGGTTTTAAAGCATTAAAAGAGTTCAGAAAACCTATGAACCAACGTAATCAAAGAAAAATTGATTCCATTTTAGTACTTGTGTTAGTGGTGGCTTTGATTGCGATACTGTCTAGTGTTTTTACAGATATTTAATAAAATGTCGTTGCTCAAGTGAGCGACGGCTTTTAATTTTGTTTTAGAAACGGTAAATGTCGTTAATATGAAGTATAAAATAATATTTCATTTTGTAATTAATTCAATATTAATATAGAATGAATTAAAGAAGTTTTGTAAATGAAATTTTTTGCTACTTAATAGTAAACGGATTAATATTTTATTCAAGGAGATGTCGTTATGAAGTTTAGATTTAGTGTTTCATTGTTGTTGGTTTCAAGTTTATTATTGTCACAAACTGCAATGGCAGCACAAGAAAATAAAAGCACTCAGGATACAAAGAAAAATGATACACAAAATAAAGAAAATACGAGTAAAGCCATTGATTATGAAAAAGCTCAAAAAATGAGTCCGCAACAATTGAAAAATGCATTAACACCAGGAGATTTAAAGTTACATAATAAAGATGGTGAACGTCAAAATGCTGAAATGAGAAGTTTTTCAGCAAATCGAGCATATCAAGATGTAAATACATACATAGCAAATAATAATATAAAGCCAGCTAAAATTGTACAAGATTCTAGAATGAATAACTTACCAAAGTATAATTATAAATCTGGCAAATATATCGGTGTAGTAATTCATGAAACGGCCAATCCAAACAGTACAATTGATGGTGAGGTAAATTACATGTACAACAATTATAATAGTGCATTTGTACATGCGTATGCGGGTAGCGATAAAATTGTGCAGACTGCGCCAAGTCAATATTTAGCTTGGGGTGCAGGTGCTAACGCTAATCCATATTTTTATCAAATTGAATTAACAAGATCAAACACATTTGATGGTTTTGCAAGATCAGTTAATAACCAAGCATATTTAACCGCAAAAATGTTGAAAGCCAATGGGCTACAACCTTCGCTTGCTGACAATAATCAAGGGACAGGCACAATTATAAGTCACAATGCGGTAAGTCAATATTGGGGTGGTTCAGACCATTCAGATCCGATTGGCTATTTCGGACAATGGGGATATAATATGAACCAGTTTTACAGCTTAGTACAAAAACACTATAAATCTCTATCAGGTGGTAGTAGTGATGGAGCAATTACTGGTAGCACTTATAAAGTATCAAAAGGTGATACGCTGTATAGTATTTCGAGAAGAAGTGGCGTTTCAATAGATAATATTAAGAAATGGAATAAATTAACGAGTAACATACTTTCTGTAGGACAAGTACTAAAGTTAAAAAATCCTAACACACCAAGTGATTCTATTACTGGAGATTCACATAAAGTGGTTGAGGGAGACACACTTTATAATATTTCAAAACGAAGTAAAGTGAGTGTAGCAAACATAAAAAAATGGAACCATTTAAAGTCTGATAATATTAGTAAAGGACAAATTTTATATTTAGTTAAGACATATACGGTTAAAAAAGGTGATACTTTATACAGTGTTGCTAAAAATCAAGGTACTACTGTAGATAAAATTAAAAAGGATAACAAGTTGAGTTCTAATAGTTTGAAAGTAGGGCAAATTTTAAAAATAAAATAGAAGTATTGCATATAAACGAGCAAGTCTTAATGGACTATGCTCGTTTTTTAATACATTGAAAAATGATTTTTTAATATAATTGTGAACGTCATAGTTTCGTGTTACTTTAATAATATAAAATCATAGGTGGGTATAGATAATGAAAAAAATCAGTTTAATACTGTCATTGTTATTTTTATCAGTGATTTTGACAGCATGTGGTAACAACGAAAAAAATAGTGATGATGTTGAGCAAAGCAGTAATACAAACAAACAAGATGAAGACAATGATCAGCGTGAGGAACGACAATCTACAGAACAAAGTGAAGCAAAAAAGGATCAGTCGTTACCTCAAGATTCAACGGCTGAAAATGACAAGAATACAGATTCAAAAGCTAAAAAGAAAAACGATAATGTTTCAAAAAAGAAAAATGACGATAATAGTACAAGTTATTTAACAGGTTTAAGTGCTTCAGAGATCGAATACGCACGTGTTTGGCATCAACTAGGCATGATTAAAGATGTCAAAAATATTTATGTCAAAAAATATCCAAAAGGGTCGCCAGTAAATGAAAATGCGGAAAAAAGCGCAAAATATCCTGAGGATGTTGTTAAATTAGAAGCACCAATGAAAGTGGGTGGCTCAATAACATATAGTAGTAATGGGGATGGAACTATTAATATTTATAAAAAAATTCCTTACAGATGGGAGACAAGCACATCTTCGAACCCTGAGGATGTTTATCAAGACACTAAAAATGCAGTTGAGCAAGATGTAGAAACAGTTGAAGTTAATGCAACAGACAATGCACAAATCAAAAAGTTAGCCCAAAGAATACAATTGGTTAATGAATGATGCTTTGTGGTATAAAGTAAAGAACAATTTTGAAGTGATTTGATCATGGCATCAACAATTCTAACTATTTTATGATTTTGTATAGTGTGATACATTATATGTAATCGTAATTAGGAAATTGTTAGCATACGATATATAGTTCGTAACTTTAAATTTAGTTGAGGTGAGACGCATGTTAACTAAAGGTATTAAATATCCATATGTTAAATTCTTTTTTGATGTGATTGGTATTTTATGTGCGATAAGCGTATTAGCGATCATATTTGTTAATGGTTTTACCAACAGTCAATCTGGTAACTTTAGTTTAGGATTCGAAATAACTGGTACACATATGATAATGATGAATATTTTGGTATTGGTGACAATGATTTGTGCAATAACATCAACAATTTTAAGAAGAGTAAAATAGTGTGATGAGGGTTTGATTAGATTGTACTGAAACGAATATTTATGTGAAGTAGAAACAGACCAGAAATTAAAAACTAATTTCTGGTCTGTTTTCATTTTTTATAGATGCACATTTTCTTTAGCATAATAAAATTTTTGCTTTTTTTCAGTAATAAATAATTGGAGAAATGTAAGTATACCAATTTTACCTATTAACATTGTGAGTACAATGACTATTTTCGTTGGGCTATCATATAATGTCGTGAAATTCATCGATAGCCCAACAGTGCCGAAAGCGGAAATCACTTCAAATAATACTTTAGAATAAGGTATTGCCGAATTCAAATAACTTACAATAAATGAGATAAATATAACGAATGTCCCGGCAGAAAATGTAATGGCCACAGCAGTTTTTAATGTATGGTCATGTATAGATTTTTTGAAAATAGAAGGGTGTTGTTCGTTTTTTAATGTACTTTTTATAAATAATAACGTTAAGACTAAACTTGTTACTTTAATACCACCTGCAGCACTGATAGGGGCGCCACCAATAAACATTAAAAGCATTAATAATATTGAAGTAGGTGGTGTGATTTGTCCGATATCGACACTGTTAAAACCAGCAGTTCGTGTCGTAACAGACTGAAAGAATGAAGCGCCAAGTTTTTCTAAAAATGATAAATGCATCATAGAATGGTTATATTCTAAAAAGTAAAACACAACCGAACCAATAAATATGAGTATGACATATGTCGTTAATACTATTTTTGAGTGTACGGTTAATTTACTTAACTTTCTTGTTGTAGCGACGTCTAAAAAGACAAGCGGTCCAATACCGCCCATGATGATAAGAATTGGAACGATTATAGTTATTATAGGGTCATTAACAGTGCGCATCATATTATCACTAAATAATGAAAAACCAGCATTATTAAAAGCAGAAATTGAAGTAAACACACTTAAAAATAGCCCTTTACCAAAGCCATATTTTGGAATAAATGATAGTGCGATACATATTGCTCCAATGAATTCTGTAAGGATACTATAAACGACGAATTGAAGAATCAATTTGATGACGCCACCAGGTGTTTCAATGTTCCAGGTTGTCATAATCAAATAACGGTTTCTTAAACTGATTTTTCGATGCATCAGTATCAGCGTTAAAAGTGTTACCGTGACTATTCCTAACCCACCAATTTGAATAAGTAATAAAATAATAGTATCGCCTAACCAATTAAATTGACTAGATATATCTATAGTCGCTAGGCCAGTAACTGTAAATGCACTAGCAGAGATAAAAAATGCGTCTACAAAATCTAAAGGTTTTACACCTGTGACCGGTAGATATAATAATAAGGTGCCAACGATTGTGGTGAATAAAAACAACATTAAATACATATATAATGGTTTGTTTAATAGTCTCATTTTTAAAGTCCCTCGCATTTTAATAATGAGTATTTTATACTCATTATTAAAAAAAGCAAGTTAATTGATAGAAGTAAACTGAAAAAATTAATTTTTAAGTTTGTGAACGAATGCCTTTAGTGACGGCTTCAGCGAAATCATAAATTGAATTTCGGTATTTATTCGTGTTTTCTCTCGTCTTTCTGTTTAAATTGTCCTTTTTGAAAAATGATTTTCTAATAGATGTAGATATCTCCAGTTGAACTCCGGAACCTGAGTCATTTTCATTGATGAAATTTTTAGAAGAACGGCCATTAATATTATTTGGACTTTTTTCTACATTAAACCCTTCTTTTTCTAATTCTTTTTTTATGGATTGCGCCATTTTTTTATCCTGGCCGCCGATATAAACGATATCTTTATCACCTTGAAATCCGTGTATTGAGATAGATTCTTGAGAACGATTTGTCATTTCTTTCAATTTAGGATCGTCAAAATTGGTAGATGTAATATGCAATTGTTTGTTACTTGATTTTAGTAAGCCTTCAAAGCTATATAAATTAAAGTCTCCTTTTTTAGAAATGATTTTAGCTAATTCGGAGGTGCCCGGTTCTATACCGCCACCATGTATCGCAGTAATAAGTATATCTTTATTATTTGTTTTTTTAACATTTCTTTGCCAATCACGCTGTTTCACTGTATCTGATTTTAATTGAGCGAAATTTTGATATTTATCTTGATTGGGTGACTGGTTATTGTTCCATATGTATGTAAAGTATAGACTAACTAGTATGATGCCAACAATAACAAGCATAACTAAATAATATACGTAAGTGCTTAGAATATTTTTCATCGTTAACTCCTGATCAAAAGTATTTACTGACTAGTAAAGTATAACAAATTTATTAATGCTGCATAGATTATATGTTATTTACAATTATGTTAATAACATTGTAATGAAATTTACATATTAGGGTATGAAAGGTATAGAGTGAATTATTAAATTGAAAATGAAATAGCTTGGATATTTTAGAAAAAGTAATAACGACGGCATGGAGAATAAAACATGTACTGACCGAGCATTATGATAACCATGTTTATGAATTTATGATCAACGCTAACATGTGCGGTTAGTCTTTCCTGTTCGGTCAATCACGCTGAATGCCTTAATAAGACATAGTGATGTGTTTTTATGATTGAATGATTACAAAATATTTAATTTTAGAAGAAAGGTTGTGAATTTTTTGGATATAGTAACTAAAATGCAAGTCAATGTATCTAGTGATCAAGTGTTTGAAGCTTTTGTCAATCCAGATTATATAGGAGGATTTTGGTTTTCTTCAAGTTCTGAACGTTGGGAAGAGGGTAAAACAATTACCTTACGATATGAAGAGTATCATGCTGAAATCGATATTTTAATAGAAGATATGGTTGAAAATGAAATGATTCAATTTAAGTGGGGCGATAATCATGTAACAATACAATTCGATGGTGATGATAATCATACAATTGTAACTACTACAGAAAAAGATATAGAAGAAAATGATGTAGCACGCTTATTAGGCCAAAAAGAAGGCTGGGTATATATGCTTAGTTGTCTGAAATCATATTTAGAATATGGCAATAAAATAAGAGGTGCATTATTGTAACTATCCAACTAGGATTGAAAGCATGGCAATGTTTAACTTTGTTCACGCTTCCAATCCTTTTTATATATTTTTCAAATACCAAAACAAAAATTTTGCACGATATGGTTTAATATGTTTAAATGTAACTATAAAAGTTTCAATTAAAGATAAAAGGTGATTTCTTTGAATTTAGAATTCAATATAGCAGTACATTTACTGACTTTTTTGCTAAAACATGATGATGAGCGTTTTAGCAGCAATGAATTAGCGGAACGTATCTGTATTAATCCGGCTCAATTACGCAGGGTAACTCGTAAGTTAAATCAACATCATTATTTAGCTACTTCTAGAGGTAAATTTGGAGGGTATCAGGCTAATGATATGACAGCAAATGTTAACTTGTCTGAACTATTTGTGATGTTTAAAGAAGATCGCTCAGAAGGACGTTTATTTACTGGAGATGCTGGTAGTGACTGTGAAGTTTCAAGAGAAATTGGCAACACGATGTTTAAGTTTCATCAAAAAGAAGAAGAGCTATTAATTAATTATTATCAAAATGTAACGATTAAAGACGTTTTAAATGAAACGATTAAGGAGGATTATTATGAAAAAGTATGATTTATTAATAATTGGATTTGGTAAAGGTGGTAAAACTTTAGCAAAATTTGCGTCTGGCCAAGGAAAAAGTGTAGCTGTAGTTGAAAAATCGCAAAAGATGTATGGTGGTACATGTATTAATATAGGTTGTATTCCTTCAAAAACACTTGTGCATGAAGGTTTAGCACACGGTTCATTTGAACAAGCTTTTTCTAGAAAATCCGATGTAGTAAATGCACTAAACAGTAAGAATTATCATAATTTAGCAGATGATAATAATATCAACGTATTAGATTTTACTGCAGCATTTAAGTCTAATAATGAAGTAGAATTATTAGATGAAAATGGTGAAGTACAAGAAACACTTACTGCAGAAGATATCGTGATTAATACAGGTGCACAACCAATCATTCCATCCATCGAAGGTGTAGAAACATCAAAGCATTTATATGATTCTACTGGCATTATGGAATTGGCAACACAACCTCAACGTTTAGTTATTGTGGGTGGAGGCTATATTGCATTAGAATTTGCTTCTATGTTTGCGAATTTTGATACACAAGTAACTGTTTTAGAGAAACATGATGATATCATGCCTAAAGAAGATAAAGATATTGTTGCAGAAGTTAAAAAAGATCTTGAAAATAAAGGTGTTAATCTTGTATTAAATGCAGATACAGAGCGTTTTGAAGATAATGCATCTGGCACAACAGTACACACGACACAAGGAAGCTATGAAGCGGATGCGGTATTGTTAGCTACTGGTCGTAAACCAAATACAGACTTAGGTTTAGAAAATACAGATGTTGAAATTGGTGAACGTGGAGAAATCAAAGTAAACCAAAACTTACAAACAAACGTGCCAAATATTTATGCATTAGGTGATGTTAAAGGTGGCATGCAATTCACGTATATTTCATTAGATGACTTCAGAATTGTAAAAGATCAATTGTTTGGTGATGGCAAACGTACGACCGAAAATCGCGGTGCTGTGCCATACACTGTATTTATTGATCCACCATTATCACGTGTAGGTTTAACAGCAGAAGAAGCAAAAGCACAAGGTTATCAAATTTTAGAAAATGCAGTACCTGTAAACACAATTCCGCGTCATAAAATAAACAATGATACAAGAGGTTTGTTTAAAGCAGTCGTTAATAAAGAAACAAGTGAAATATTAGGTGCTACTTTATATGGCTTACAATCTGAGGAAATTATTAATTTAGTAAAATTAGCAATTGACCAACATTTATCTTATGAAGTATTAAAAGAAAATATTTATACACATCCTACAATGGTTGAATCATTTAATGATTTATTCAATATGTAAAGCAAATATTTTTAATAAATATTAAAAAGTCTCTAATCAAAAAGAGCAGGGTTAAGTAATCTAGTGTAACTGGATTACGACCCCGCTCTTTTTTAATATGATGATTTATATAATTGATTTAATAATTTGACCTATGAGTCCGAAAATACCGATGATTAAACAGACCACACCAAAGCTGACTAAACTTTGTTTTTTGCCGACACCTTCTTTTTTAGGTGTACGGTTATTTATGATGAGCAACACAATACCAACGATAATGAGTAATATTGAAACAATCCACATTTTGCGTCCCTCCTTACTTGTATCGATAAAATAATAACGTCTTTACTATCTCTTTACCCTGTTAACTGTTTATATTAACGCCTTCTTTGTACATCATATGTGATGTATGACGTGACATTAAAAGATGATTTAAATATATTATAAATGATTATGTAATGTAAGGGTATAGAAAGCTATAAAATAGATTGATATACACAAATGATGAGGGTGTGATAGAGATGAAAATAGATTATACTTATGTATTTGACTCACATGATTTAGAAGATTTTATAAAAATATATCACTCGAATGGTTGGATGGGGCATAATAAGGAAAAAATTAAGACCATTTTTAATGCTAGCACACATATCGTGGTGGCAAAGCATAATGGTAGTGCTATAGGATTAGCGAGAGCCTTATCAGATGGTGTATTTAACGCAGCTATTTATGATGTTATCGTGGATCAGTCCTATCAAAATAAGGGTATAGGTTATGACATTGTATGTAGAATGATTAACCAATTGGGGCAGGTGTCTTGCGTGCATTTAATTTCAACGCATGGCGTCGAAGGATTATATCAAAAATTAGGTTTTCGAAAATTAAAAACAGGTATGGCCATTTATGCAAATCAAAAATTAAAAGATGAGTATACTGATTAATGTCTATCAGCTATACTCACCTTTTTGGTCGAGAATCTAGATTATAAAATATTGTGACTCACATCCTCATGTGAATAATTTTTCAATAGAGAACAACCCAGTGGATGATGACCATTGTCAACATAATGGTTGATTTCTTCTAGTACATCTAAAATTTCATACTCTGGTGTATTTACATCAAACGTATATTTGAATACTTGCTTCTTGTCAGATAATACAGTTGCAACGAGTTCATTATTTTGCATTTTGTAATTTAATAATTTCATAATAATCCCTCACTTTTATCAATCGTTTTAGTCCGTTTATCAAAATACTCAATTGAGAATAAGTTTCATTGACGACACCATTACATTATAATTATTATAATGTAATCCTTATTATACATTAAAATACATAAAATGTAGAGAGTTTTGACTTAAAAATTAATTTAAAACGCTTTCTTTATAAGAATTAATATAATTTATTATAAACTGAATCATCTTAACTTGAAGTTCGAAGTGTAATTTGATACGATTTCACTAATTGAATAAACCTTTCTAGGGTTCCACAACGATGGTGTTGGTTCGGTCCGAGAGAAAGGCACATATTAATATGTGACACGGAAGGATAAAAGCCTGGGAGATAGTATAGATGACTATCTCTCAGGCTTTTTTAATCTTAAAGGAGGATTTTGTTATGAATTGGTTAAAAATTGTGATTGCAGCACTCTTTGAAGTGGGATGGGTTATTGGCTTAACTCATGCTTCATCAGTATTTGAGTGGATATTGACAGTCATTGCTATATTTTTAAGTTTTTACTTACTTATAGATGCTTCAAAAGTATTACCGGTAGGGACATCTTATGCAGTCTTTGTAGGACTTGGTACAACTGGCGTTACACTAGCTGATTTTATATTCTTTGATCAACCATTTAAACCAGGAAAAATCATTTTAATAATGACATTGTTGCTTGGTGTAATTTGTTTGAAATTAGTGACGACAAATGAAGGGGGGCATTCATAATGGCTTGGATTTTACTGATTTGTGCAGGTATATTTGAAATGCTTGGTATTACATTTTTGAATGCTTATGTGCATAGTCGCAAATATAAATCGCTTGGTTGGATGATAACTTTCTTTGCAATTAGTTTTTTAACATTATCTATTGCTATGAAACAGTTGCCTATGAGCACTGCATATGCTGTATGGACTGGCATTGGTGCTGTTGGCGGAGCAGTTTTAGGTATGCTTTTTTACAAAGAGTCAACGGATATTAAACGAATTATTTGTATTCTAGTTATATTGGGTAGCACCATTGGTTTGAAATTATTAAGTTAAAATTAACTGAGTTATATCACATAAATTATTTTTCCATTTCACGGCTTTCAATGATTGACCATTGACCAAATTTTGGATTTCGTTCATATATTATTTGAACATCACCATAACAGAATCATAAAAGATTTGTTTCGCGTGTTGCGATACCGTGTGCATCTTGATAACATAATTAAGGTGGAGGTGCAGAAAATGGAAGGATTAGCCGCATTTATAACAATTACTTTAATGATTATTATCGTCCCAGGACCTGATTTTTTCGTCGTGATGAAAAATTCAATCACTTCTGGTAAAGGTAATGGTGCAATGGCAGCATTGGGTATAACGACAGGCCATGTTGTTTATTCTCTACTAGCGGTCTTTGGTATTATTTTTATTTTGGCAAATATGTATTACGTGTTTTTAGTGATTAAAATACTGGGTGCTTGTTACCTTATATATTTAGGTATCAAAAGTATTATTAGTGCACGTCAAAGTATGAATTTTTCAATCACACAAATGAAAGCACAACAAATCAGCTATTTAAGTTCATATAGGCAAGGTTTCTTTAGTACCATTTTAAATCCAAAAGCATTACTCTATTACATAAGTATCTTACCGCAATTTTTAAGTGCGGGCGAAGGCGTTACCACACAAATAGCGGTGTTATCCGCGATTGTAACGACAGTTATTTTATTATGGTTTATTTTCTGTGTATATATTTTTCAATACATTAAATTACTTTTTGCAAACAGAAAGATTAAAGCTATTTTTGACTATACGGTAGGTGCAGTGTTAATTGGTCTGTCGCTTAATTTATTATTTAGCAAAAGTAGTTAATCTAGATTTAACAAAAAAAGCAGCTTGAGGAAACAATATTTTCCCAAGCTGTTTTTTTAGTGTGTTTTTGTGTCTATCGAATATTCAAAAGTAAATGATTTATCTTAGGGGTTAAAATAAGCACTTTCAGAAATTATTACTTTGACGCCACGATAAATATTTTTAATTGTATACCAAATCGTGAATAAGATTAAAATAATTCCTAAAATTATCATTATGACCATAATTGTATGATGTTGTTGATTGACGATCATGCCACCTAAACTTGCAACGATAATAATAAATATCGGTCCTAAATATGTGATGACATGATAGAATAGCGATTTAGCAGCATGCGTGGATGCTGGTTTATCAGCAAAAATCCAAATGATGATAGGTAATATGATTGGAGCAAAAAATATGCTGAAATAACTTACAGAAGCTAAGACACGTCCACCTTGCGTATCTGAATTTAAAGGTTGTTCATTCATTTTTATCACCTCACATTTAAAGTAACAAAAATAAATATTTTATTATAGAAGTTATACTTCATCTAACAAAAATGTTACCTTATTTAAAAATACAAAGGAGTACAAACATATGAAACTATACTTAATTCGCCATGGTGAATCAAAATCCAATTACGATAAAAAAGAAGGAAATCACTATTTTTGTGGCCAATTAGACGTTCCATTAACTGAAAAAGGCGCTCGAGACGCGCAATTATTACAACATCATTTTAATCAAGTCAAAATTGATCATATTTATTTGTCTGATTTAACAAGAACGAGACAAACATATAATGCAATTTTTGATAAAGATATTCCAGCTAGTGTAACGACATTACTGAGAGAACGTTCTTTAGGTCAGTTTGAGGGTGAAAAAGTGAGTGAAATTGAACAAAATGCTCAATTTGAAACTTATTTTAATGGCGGTCCAAACAGTTCATTTAGGCACAGCTTTACTCAAAAAGCACCAGAAGGAGAAAGTTATGAAGATGTTTTAAAACGTGTAGAAACTTTCTTTAAACAAGAGCTAGATACATCTTTAGATACAGTTGTAATCATTGCTCATCAAGTTGTAATTAGATGTTGTTTCGTATACTTAGGTTATGAAAATAAAGCATCTGTGATAGATAAGCAAATTGATAATTGTGTACCTTATGAAATTGAGCTTTAGCTTTGATAAAATGACGTATTAAAAAACCTGAACTGTTTATTTGCTCAGTTCAGGTTAATATCTTTTTGCTGCTGTTAAGCTATCGTGAAATCCTTGGAATATAGTGTTGATATTGTCTAAGAAACTACCAACAATAACTGCGAGTATGACGTAAGTAATGCTTAAAGCAATAGATTTATATGAAATTACGCCATAAGTTTCTTTTTTCTCAAAGAGATTAAAAGCTATGAAGACAGCAGCCATGGCACCTAGTAAAATCGTAATTACCATAGTGCAACCTCCCTATAAAGTTTTCGGCTGTGCTCCTACGTTTACTGTGTTCAATCTTATAACATAGGATAACAAATACATCTCCGAGAAAAAAAGTCATTTTATATTAAAAAACCTTACAATCATGTAAGGTTTTTTACAAATATAAGTCAAGATGAATCATTTAACTTTAAGTAAGCGCTTAAAAGGCTTTATAATGCTGGGAATTGGTATTGTCATCATTTTGTAATGCATAGCACTTTATTTGATATCAATAAAAATGAATTTGATAGTTATTCAAAGAATGTTCACAAATTCAAGTAGTTGAATAACCATGAATGATACATTATTTATCTATTGCATCACTTTTAATACCTTTATCTTTAAGGAACTTTTTGATTTTTTCTTGTTGTTTACCGTTTACATTTCCTGCATGTTCTGCTGATACGTCTACAACGTTTAGCGTGTTTTGCGGTTGATAATTTACTTCTTCGATTTGTTTATCAGCATCTTTAATCGTGGTGTTTAACGCAGTGAAATAGTTAATGATTCGATCCACGTCATCTTTATAACCTTTAGGCAGATGATTGTCCTTGACAAAGTTTTTAAATCGCACATCGTTTTTAATCGCATTGTGTGATAAATCAGATAATCTTTTGGCTTGTGCGTCTGTGATTTTAGTATCCGTACCGGTTTGCTTATCTAATTTATACTGTATTAGATATTTATTGTCGAGAATATCTGCATTAACATCTAGATATTTTTTTATCGCTTTGTTCATTTCATCTTCGCTTATATTTTCGCCTTTTTTATGAGAAGCAAAGATATTACTTTCTGTAACTTTTTTGACATTTGAAGGGGCATGTCTTTCACTGTGTTGTTTATCATCATTTGAATTTTCATTAGCACATGCTGTGAGTATGACAGTTAGCATGAGAACGAATGTTATAAGTATACTTTTTTTCATAAAACGTATTGCTCCTTTAAAAATAGTCCAATTTATATTAATTGATGTGCTTTTGAAATTATAACCTAAGACTATCATTTCAAGCTATTGATTGATATAGATGTCGTAAACTTAAACGCACAATCTTTTGAACAAAGTTTGAAACTTTGAGCGAAAACGTTTCATATTTGTGTAACAAGATTCGACTGCTTTTCCTTAGAAATGAAAACAACAAAAAAAGGAGAACCAAATTTGGTTCTCCTTTATCATCTATTTGAATAGGGAAGTGATTAGTGTCGAATGATATAATCAAATGCATTTAATGCAGCATTTGCACCAGCGCCCATTGAAATAATGATTTGTTTATTACGATCGTCTGTAACATCGCCTGCAGCAAATATACCTGGGATGCTTGTAGCGTTTGTACGATCAATGATTATTTCATTTGCTTGGTTTAACTCAACATAGTTATCTAACCATTCTGTATTTGGAAGTAATCCGATTTGTACGAATATACCTTCCAATTCTATAGTGTGGTCTTCACCAGTTGATTTGTCTTGATATTTAAGACCCGTCACTGAAGCTTCACCTAAAACTTCAGTTGTTTGTGCGTTCTTGATAATTGTAACGTTTGGTAAAGAGCTTAAACGTTCTTGTAATACGTCGTCTGCTTTAAGGGTAGCGTTACGCTCAAGTAGTGTAACATGTTCTACAATACCTGCTAAGTCTATTGCAGCTTCTACACCTGAGTTACCGCCACCAACAACAGCAACGTTTTTATTTTCAAATAGAGGTCCGTCACAGTGCGGGCAGAATGCCACCCCTTTATTGATAAGGGCTTCTTCACCAGGTACTTCTAGCTTACGCCAACGTGCACCTGTAGCAATAATCACGGTTTTACTTTGTAATTTAGCGTCATTATCTAAAGTGACAATAATACCATTGTCTGTTTTTTCAATATCACTTGCTCTGACACCTGTCATGGTATCTACATTATATTGCTTTACATGATCTTCAAGTGCAGAGGAGAACTTAGGACCATCCGTTTCTTTAACTGTAATAAAGTTTTCAATTGTTGCAGTATCGTTGACTTGACCACCAATGCGATCTGCAACAATACCAGTGCGTAATCCTTTACGTGCAGTATAGATAGCGGCACTACCACTTGCGGGTCCACCACCAACGATTAACACGTCGTAAGGATCTTTATCATTGAATTCCGAAGGGTCTGCTTTACTACCTAGTTCAGATAATATATCTTGTACAGTCATGCGTCCATTGCCAAATTCTTCACCATCTAAATAGATAGCTGGCACTGCCATAATATCTTCAGATTCCTCTCTGAAAATAGCACCGTCAATCATTGTATGAGTGATATTTGGATTTAATAAACTCATTAAGTTCAATGCTTGAACGACATCCGGGCATTTTTGACACGTTAAACTGATATAAGTTTCAAAATTGAGTGGGCGATCTAAAGCTTTAATTTGATCTATGACAGATTGCTCTTCTTTAGGTGCGCGACCACTGACTTGTAATAAAGCTAATACAAGTGAATTAAATTCGTGACCCATAGGTAAACCAGCAAATGTAATCCCTGTGTCTGCGTCAGGTTTATCTACTGTAAAGCTTGGTGTACGTTTTAGGTCTTTCTCTTCAATTGTGATATGAGATGATGCTGCTGCAACTTCGTCTAGCAACTCTTTTAGTTCTTTCGATTTATCATCTGAACCAAGACTTGCGCGTAGTACAACATCACCTTCCATTAATTGAAGTAATTGTTGTAATTGTGATTTTAGCTGATCATTAAGCATTCAAATCAATGCCTCCTTAGATTTTACCTACTAAGTCAAGACCAGGTTGTAATGTTTCTGAACCTTCTTCCCATTTAGCTGGGCAAACTTCACCTGGGTGTTGACGTACATATTGTGCTGCTTTAATTTTGTGTACTAATGTACTTGCATCACGGCCAATACCGTCCGCATTAATTTCAGCTGCTTGAACAACACCATCAGGATCAACGATAAATGTACCACGTTGAGCTAGGCCCACCTCTTCATCTAATACATCAAAATTACGAGTGATTGTTTGTGAAGGATCGCCAATCATTGTATATTGAATTTTATTAATTGCTTCAGAATGATCATGCCAAGCTTTGTGTACAAAGTGTGTATCCGTTGAAACTGAATATACGTTTACACCTAATTCTTGTAATTTATCATACTGATTTTGTAAATCTTCTAATTCAGTAGGACATACGAATGAGAAGTCTGCTGGGTAGAAGCAAACTACACTCCAAGAACCTTTTAAGTTTTCATCAGAAACTTCGAAAAACTCATCTTTCTTTGGATCATAAGCATTAGCTGTAAATGGTAAAATTTCCTTGTTGATTAAAGACATGTAAAACATCCTCCTATTTAATAACTTAGTGTTAATTTAAATATTATTAATCAGATTATCATAATTTCTTAATTATAATAATTCTAATCTTTCAATTACTATTATTGCATGTAGCTATTGTTTCGTCAACATTAGTACCTTTAAAGCACAATAGATTTAAATCGTGCTCGCTATTTGTGTTAGAAGACAATAAAACTAGTTAAGCTACATAAGAAAATGAAAGCATATACATTATTTGTATTTTCTTTCACACTATATAAATAGCCTTCCTATTCTCAACTAAACATAAGAATTGAGAAGGAAGGCATTGAAAGTTTGATATGATAGGCTTATGAAAAATTATCACAAATTTGTGAACTTATTTACCGCTTTTGGAACTTGTAATGATAAGTAAATATTAAAGAAAGTAAATTGATTTATTGGAAAACATTAGCGCCGCATTTTGATATTTGCTAAATTGTTCCATGTTAACAATAGGTGTATATAAAATGATTGAATCACATAAAGAGATTATTTTAGGTTGTGGAATTTAGGAGAATTTAAAAAGTGAATTGTTTATGCTACTCAAAACTTAAGAATAGAAGCATAACAAATAATTTATTAGCTACATTTCTATTCCTAAGTTTTTAAAATAGCTTATGAGTTGTTCATTGAAAAAAGTGAAATAATCATATTAATAAACAATTTTACAGTCAAACAAACGACTGTACCATCCACCAAATAATAAACGCTACAGGGAAGAATAACCACCAAAAGTTAGATAGAAATTCCCAAACATTCATAGGACGATCTTTCTGATTAGAAACTGGTTGTTGATAGGTTTCAATAATTGTCTTTTTTAATGCTTTATCTCCTTTAATGAGTTCATCTAATGAGACGTCGAATAGGTCGCTCATTTTTATTAACATATCAATACTAGGATAGACTTTGTTCAGTTCCCATTTTGAAATACTTTGACGTGAAATATTTAATATTTCAGCAAGTTCGTCTTGCGACCAATTTTTGAGTTCGCGTTGTTCTTTGATACGTGGTCCAATTTCCATAGTTATCACTCCTTTTATTTGAAATTAACGGTATCACCATGTAATGTCACGCACTTAATCGTTTACTCGTGTGCAACTCGAGGTTGCAAACACCTATTTGAAGGTGTTTTTGAAATAAATATAGCATGAAATCAGATCAATTTGATGTAAATTGAATCTTTAAATGTTTAGTAAGTATTTACCCATATTCACATAAAAAAGACGAGATAGAAATTAAATTACAATGAAAAATTTCTATCTCGTCTGCTTGTATCATTAAATATATCGTTGTAGGGATATATTATTTTAATTTTATATGCTTATCTGTCCCAATATCTTGCGCGTTCAAATGCTTGAATAATCGTTTGAGCATCATCTGAAATATATACACCGGGTGCGTTCAAGTCTAGTTTTGCATTTGATAATTTTTCTGATGCGGCTTGATTAACAACTAGCGGTTTGTTGTGTTTGTATGTGAGTTCTGCAAATGCCTCTGCATCCGGTGATAATTCTGCACCATCTGAAATTACAAACACACTATCAAATAATGTAGGGTGTGCAGTATCATACGTTTCAGTTATGCCGAAATCTTTAGTGATATCTTTAGGTTGTTTGCCTACAAAAGCATAGTTGAGTTTGTTGTCGGCAAATGTTTTGGCATATGCTTTTAATGTTTTCTCATTTATCTCACCGTTCACAAGTACTGCTACAGAATGTCCAGGTAATGGTATATCGAATTTTTCCATTGTTAACTTACTATCTTTGGCATCAGTTTGTACTTCTTCATTTTCTTCTGGCACTTCAACACCTACGTTTGCTGCGACGCGCTCTGCCAATGCGCGATCAACTTTGTTTAGTTGATTCACTGCATTTTGTTTAACCATAGCTGATTTACATTTACCAATTTCAAATGAAAATCCATCTACGGTATGGTCGAACTCAGGCTTTGTTAAACTATTCAAATAAAGTTTAGCTTGGCTGTAATAATCTTTAAAGCTTTCACTACGTTTTTGTATTTTACGTCCTTCAACTTTTTCTTGATAATGTTCGTAGCCGCCTTCTTCTTTAGGTGTTGTGTGGGGATCGTTGTTGTTTAATGCATTGTTGTGATATGCCGTTTGTCCTTTATGGACATTCATTTGATGCATAGCATCTCTTTGGTTATTGTGTACTTCATTAACTGGTCGATTAATTGGTATTTGATTAAAGTTTGGTCCACCTAATCTTGATATTTGAGTATCCGTATATGAGAATAAACGTCCTTGTAATAGAGGATCGTTAGAGAAATCAATGCCAGGCACGATATGACCAGGATGGAACGCTGCTTGTTCCGTTTCATCAAAAACATTAGATACGTTTTGATTTAACGTCATTTTACCAACAATTTCAACTGGAACTTCATCTTCTGGCCATATTTTTGTTGGATCTAAAATATCAAAATCAAAATCAAATTCTTGTTCTGGTCGAATCACTTGAAGGCCTAATTCCCACTCAGGGTAGTCTCCTTTTTCAATTGCTTCATATAAATCTTTGCGATGGAAGTCAATATCTTTACCGGATAAGATTTGTGCCTCATCCCATACCAATGATTCTAAACCGTGAACTGGCTTCCAATGAAATTTTACGAAATAGGATTGACCATCACGATTAACCAAGCGGAAGGTATGGATGCCGAATCCTTCAATCTGTCTAAAGTTTTTAGGGATACCTCTGTCACTCATAGCCCAAACCGTTGTGTGCGTTGATTCTGGGTTTTGTGCGAAAAAGTCCCAGAATGTATCGTGAGCAGTCCCACCTTGAGGCATTTCATTGTGTGGTTCAGGTTTAACAGCGTGAATTAAATCTGGAAATTTAATAGCGTCCTGTATAAAGAAAACAGGTATATCGTTACCTACTAAATCAAAAATACCTTCATCTGTATAGAATTTTGTAGCAAAACCACGCACGTCTCTTACTGTATCTGGAGAACCTTTTGATCCCTGGACAGTTGAAAATCTGACAAACACTGGGGTAGTCTTTTCAGGATGTGTTAAAAAGTCTGCAGAAGTGTATTCAGATAAATCTTTGTAAACTTGAAATTCACCGTGAGCGCCAAAACCGCGAGCATGTACGATTCTTTCAGGAATTCGCTCGTGGTCAAAGTGCATAATTTTCTCTCTAAAATGGAAATCTTCTAATAAACTAGGACCACGTTCACCAACGGTTAATGTGTTTTCATCTTCACTTACTTTAACGCCATTATTCGTCGTCATTGCTTTATCGTCATTGTTTTTTTCTACATTTTTTAATTGTTCCTGTTTTTTGTTACTCAAATGAATTACCCCCTTGTTATTATTGTTCCACATTTATGTTTTGGAAAACATTTCAATTTTGAATATTATTATTTTTAAAACAGGAGATATTACAAAAGGAAAATATACTTGTGGTTATATAGCAATATATGAAAAAATTTAAGAAGTATTTTTGTGTCCATTTCTGACATATATAATGTGCCAAGATGATTTATTTAATTGAAGCACACAAGCATCACATTCGTGTTTTATTTTGTTTATATATTTTAGGAATATTCAACATTTAAATAGGATGATAACATTTAATAAGAGTGAAAAAAGGGTAAACAAATAACAAGCAATTCACTGTGAGCTTTGTTAACATCTAAATACTATAAACACATACACAAAAGAGGAGCGGATAATACATGTCTGATTATGTATACAACTTATTGAAAAAACACCATTCAGTCAGAAACTTTAAGCAAGAGCCTATTCCAGAGGAGCATATTAAAAAATTAATTGAAGCGGGTCAAAGCGCTTCAACGTCAAGCTATTTACAGGCTTATTCAATTATTGGTATAGATGATCCTGAAGTTAAAGAAGACTTGAAAGAAGTGTCAGGTCAACCTTATGTAGTAGAAAACGGTTATTTATTTGTCTTTGTTATGGATTATTACAGACATGCAATCGTTAATGAAAATACTAAAAAAGATATGGCAACATCATTTGAATCAGCAGAAGGTTTGTTGGTCGGTACGATAGATGCGACATTAGTTGCACAAAATATTGCTGCTGCAGCTGAGGTCATGGGTTATGGCATGGTTTATTTAGGGTCATTGAGAAACGATGTTGAACGTGTGCGTGAAATTTTAGACTTACCTAAGCATACTTTCCCATTATTTGGTATGGCATTAGGCTTACCAGCAGATGACGAAAATGGAGATCCTAAACCACGTTTACCACTTGAAAATATCTTCCATCACAATAAATATGACAGTGATAAAGAAACGCAACGTAAAACATTAGCAGATTACGATGAAACTGTAAGTAAATATTATGAATCCCGTACAAATGGTGAACGTACTGAAACGTGGTCAGAACAAATTTCTAATTTTATGAGTGCTAAGCAGAGACTAGATATGTTAGAACAATTGAATAAATCAGGTTTTATTAAAAAATAATTCACTGACAACTTCTGTTGCGTGTCACTTATGATGAAAAGGTCATATCATAGAAAGGGGTTGGTTATGTTGAGCATGTTTGACAAATTTTTTGGTAAGAAAACGCATGGAAATCATAAAGCTAAAGAGCAATATATTTATTCTTCTAGCAGTAAACTAACCCCTCAAGAAGCCCAAGCCTATTGGGTGAAATTGGCCCAAAAGTTAGTTGTTGGAGCTATTAATTCCGTTGATCACACAGCAGAACGTATATTTATTCTTATTTCATTTAACGAAAACGATTCTACGATAGATATATTCTTTCAAATGGATGGCCAGTTAAGAATGTGGAATGATTTAGATAATCAAACCCATAAAAGAACCATATCAAATAGTTTAATTTCACAAGCACCTAATCTCGTGAAGCATGTGAACTGCTTATATGATAGTGTTAATTTAACTCGGCTCGCATATTCACAGATTCAATATGAATTTGAAAGTAAGGCGTGGTATTTACATGATATTAGCGAAGATAGTGCTGAAGCGCATTTAGACAAAAATCCTGCATTTTTAAAATGGTTTGATGATGTTTCGAATACAATTGATAACATTCCGTTAGATAGTAAACAAAAAATTACTTGGGGTCCATTTAAACCAAGATAATAAATATTTAAAAGTGAGGATCAATTTTCTGTTAACAAAATAGAAGCAAAGACAGTCAGTGTTAAGGAAAACAATCAAAATGAAAAGTTTAAAATTAAATCGACTGTTTCATTAAATTTAACTGTCCATATGTTAAGTACTTGTAAAATAAATACTTTGGTCTAAAAAAGAACCGTCAATTTCTATTGCAATAATAATAGAAATTGACGGTTTTTGTTTTATGTCATTTAGGAGTTCGTTACACAATGATAGTGCTTAGTTACGATATTAGTACCAATTCAGTCATTTGTTCAAATTATTGCAGCTATTGAACGGTTATTTTAGTGAAAACTTATTATCTTTCTCAAATTCATTAACTTAATATAACAAACAATATAACAAATGGATTATTATATTATATAAAATTCATTATTTTGTGAATTTATTCACAAATATTTCATAAAAGTCTGTTTTTTGCCATTGTAAGTGTTTTCACAAAGTTTTATGATGTGGTTGGAAATAAAAAATGATAGATATCAATGAAAAATAGAAAGAGGTTTGAGGAAATGGATATTATTTTAGGTGTAGGAACGCTACTCATTGTATTGTTAGCTATGACGTTATTTTTAAATTTTGCACCTTATGGTAAGAAAGGGCTACAAGCATTGTCGGGTGCTGCCTGTGCAACATTCTTACCACAAGCATTTTTAAGTTATGCCATTGGTGGCGTCTTTGACATTAAGTTTTTGCAGGAAATTGGTGACTTAGCCGGTAGTTTAAGTGGTGTAGCAGTCGGTTTTCTTACTTGTTTAAAATTAGGTGTCTCGCCAGTTTTTGCTGTAATCGTTGGTTTAGTACTTCACGATTTTAAATTATTACCCGCTTTTTTAGCTGCTTATTTGGTTTCATTTGCTATTAAATTTTTAGAAAAAAAAGTCCCAGAGGGCTTAGATTTAATAACTGTAATTTTATTTGCTCCTGCTGTTTCTTTCCTTCTTGCAAGTATTATGAGCCCAGGTGTTATCGCTTTATTAAAACAAATTGGTAGTGCCGTGACAGCTGTTGGTGACAACAATCCTTATGTATTAGCAATTATTTTAGGTCTTATTATTCCTGTTACAGGTATGACACCACTTAGTTCCATGGTATTAACAAGCTTATTAGGACTAACTGGTTTGCCTATGGCGATTGGTGCACTGACATGTACAGGTAGCTCATTTGTCAATTTCATTATGTTTAAACAATTAAAAATAGGTAACGCTTCCAAAGCTTTCGCTGTTGCAGTTGAACCATTAACCCAAATAGATATTATTGCGAAGTATCCTTTGCAACTCTATGGTACTAATGCACTTATTGGTGTTGTAAACGCATGTATCGTCACATTTAGTGGATTAGTAATCAATGTGACAGGTATGGCGACGCCAATTGCCGGTGCTATTGTATTGTTTGGATTTAATGACCCGATTAAATCTGTGATTACGATTATTACGGTATCAATTACTAGTATTTTATTAAGTCTAGTTATAGGAAAAATGATTAATAAATTTAATATGACTAGCTTGAATTTCAATCTACCTAGAATGAAAAAACAGACCAATTAAGGAGAGAGAAGAATGGCAAGAAAACAAGATTATCAAAGTGCTTTTGATGTTATTGGTCCTATTATGATGGGCCCATCTAGTTCTCACACTGCAGGTGCAGTGAAAATAGGCAATGCTGCGCGAACAGTATTACAGTCTGAACCTCAAAAGATTGTGATTCATTATTATGAATCATTTGCCTCCACGCACAAGGGTCACGGAACAGATTTAGCAATTATTGGTGGGTCAATGGGTTTCAGCACATTTGATGAGCGAATTAAAGACGCTATCACATTTGCGGAAGCACAAAATATTGATATAGAAATTATAGAAGAAACAAGTGCTAGCTTGGGTGAACATCCGAACTGCGCATTAATTAAATTAGATGGTAATGGAAGACATGTAGAAATTAATGGTATTTCAATTGGTGGAGGTACAATTAAAATTAAAAGTATCCACGTGGATGGGCTTTGTATCCTCATGCATCATGCATTGCCTATTTTGGTTGTAGATGGAGAAGCTAATATTTCTTTAATTAACCATTTGATTAATGACTTGATTGAGTATGAAGTAGATATTAATGAAGAAATTAAAACAATTAATAATGACAAATGTTTATTGGCATTACATCTAAATAAAGCTTTAGATGTAGATAGTTTAAGTAAATTACGTGAGAAATATAAAGAATTAAATTTTTCATATATTTGTTAGAGGAGTGGCAATATGTATCATTCAATGCGAGAAATTATAGATTATGCAGTGGCACAGAACACAACATTTGCTGAAATGATGATTCATGAGGAGATGGAATTAAAAGGGATTTCAAGGGATGAAGTTCGTGCATTAATGAAACAAAATCTTGATGTTATGAGAGAAGCGTTAGAAAAGGGACTTTCTGGAGATGGTGTGAAAAGTGTAACAGGTTATACTGGACATGATGCAGTGAAACTAGATCGATATAATGAAGATTACCATGCTTTATCTGGACATGATATGGTAGAAGCTTTAAAAGGTGCAATATCGACAAATGAAGTGAATGCTGCGATGGGTATCATTTGTGCAACACCAACTGCTGGGTCATCAGGTACAATACCAGGCATATTATTCAAGTTAGAAAAAACACACGGTTTAACAGAAGCGCAGATGATTGATTTTTTATTTGCTGCAGCACTATGTGGCAAAATTATCGCAAACAATGCAAGTGTGGCAGGTGCTATTGGTGGATGTCAGGCAGAGGTGGGATCAGCCTCAGCAATTGCAGCAGCTGCAGCAGTTGAGATATTTGGTGGAACACCTGAAGAAAGTGGTCATGCGATGGCATTAGCTATCAGTAATTTATTAGGGTTAGTTTGTGACCCTGTGGCAGGGTTAGTTGAAATACCTTGTGTTATGCGTAATGCTATTGGTTCAGGCAATGGTTTAATCTCAGCTGATTTAGCATTAGCTGGAATAAAAAGTAGAATTCCAGTAGACGAAGTGATAGAGGCGATGGATAGAGTAGGACGCAACTTGCCGGCATCGTTGAGAGAAACTGGACTGGGAGGTCTAGCTGGAACGCCAACTGGAGAAGCAATAAAGAAAAAAATATTTGGACAAACAAGTGTTGAATCTTAAAAAGTAAAGATATATCTATTGAAGGTATTGAAAAATTAAATTGAAAAAATGCATGTTTCCCACTAAACTAAATTAAAAGAGGTGGGAGACATGTTACTGAAGTTAGGGATTATTTTTATTGTGTTTGTTATAAATAGTATCGTGACGTATTATTTAACTACGAACGGTACATGGGTCAACCTATTGTTGAAATCATTATCGCTAAGTTTGATTATTGTCTTTATTTATAATTACGTAAAACTGATGATAACAATAAAACGACAAAAATAGTAATATGATTAAAATTGAATTGATAATATAGTAAAAGTATAGAAATGAAAAAAGGTTGGAACGACTAGCGTTCCAACCTTTAATTATATTTATAAAAATATCTGAAGTTCATAGTGAGTGATGTCTTTTATTATGAACTTGTGATTTCCCCGTATTCTTTCGAATGATAAGTGTCAGTATCTAAGTTGTTTGTCAATTTAGCTGTACCTGTACCAGCAAGCATAGAGTCGTTAACGTTTAATGCAGTACGACCCATATCGATAAGTGGTTCTACTGAAATCAGTACACCCGCCAATGCAACAGGTAAATTTAATGTAGATAATACAATGATAGATGCGAATGTTGCGCCACCACCGACACCTGCTACACCAAATGAACTAATCACAACAATGCCTATGACAGATAAGATAAATTGTAAATTAACTTCGACACCAGCTGCCGGTGCTACCATGATTGCTAACATTGCTGGATAAATGCCGGCACAGCCGTTTTGACCAATAGAAAGACCAAATGAAGCTGAGAAGTTTGCAATACCATCTGGCACTCCTAAACGATTTTTTTGAGTTTGAACATTGAGTGGTAAAGCACCAGCACTTGAACGAGAAGTAAATGCAAATAGCAATACTTCAGACGTTTTCTTAACAAATGTAACAGGGTTCAGTCCCATACCAGTTACAATGAGTAAGTGAATGATATACATTACAATTAATGCCGCGTAAGATGCGATTACAAATTTTCCTAATGTCCATATTGCACCAAAATCACTTGTAGCGATTGTATTCGCCATGATAGCTAAAATACCGTATGGAGTTAGACGTAATACAAACGTTACAATTGCCATTACGATATTATAAACGGCATCGATACCACGTTTAAGTAAGTGACCACTTTCAGGTTGTTTACGCATTACACGTAAGAAGGCAAAGCCAACAAATGCAGCGAAGATCACTACAGCGATCGTTGATGTTGTACGCTGACCAGTGAAATCTAAGAATGGGTTACTTGGTAATAATTCTAAGATTTGTTGTGGTAGCGTGTTAGCTGTCATATCCTTAGCTTGACTTGCGATTTCACTGCCTCTTGAGCTTTCGGCACTACCTAAATCAATCGTAGATGCGTCTAAGCCAAAGACAAGTGCTGAGATAATACCGATAATTGCCGCAATTGCTACAGTCCCAATTAAGAAAATGAAGATATAGATGCCAATTTTAGCAAATTTTTCTCCAATATTAATTTTAGTAAATGCGGAAACGATTGAAATAAATATTAAAGGTATAACAATCATTTGTAAGAATGAAATATAGCCATCTCCAACTATACTAAACCAATCTGTGGTTTGTTTAGTGACCTTTGAATCCACACCGTAAATTAAATGAATAGCAATCCCAAAGACAATCCCGATGCCTAAAGCTGTAAAGACACGTTTAGGAAACGAAACATGTCTTCTTGCCATTACATATAATCCGATAAGGAAGGCCGCAAAAATAATGATGTTTAAAATTGTTAATAACATAAAAACAAGACCTACACTTTCTTTTATTTAATTTATTTTGTTAAATCCGATACGCATACTAAGGATAGTAGCAAAACGAATAATATTCAAGTCAATTACTCAAAAAAATTATAAAATTTATATGACTTTATTTTTGAAGCAGAATCGGAAGGGCTATAAATCTAGGTAGAATATGGTGTCAAGGCGTTTGTGGCTAAATCAGATAGAAATTCAATTAGGATGAAATTAAGGAAAATTTTTGATTTAGAAAAGCTGGTAGATATTTTAATACGAATTTCGATTCGAGTAATATTATAGTTTAAAGTGACCTTAGTAAAGTCAAAATAGCGCTGTAATTTTTGAATAATAGCTATATCACAAACTGTGAAATTTTATGCAAAACAAAAAACGTCAATTTCTATACGATTTCAATAGAAATTGACGTTTTTTTAACCAAAGACTTTTTGGCTTTGGTATCATCTTTAACTTATAAATTAAAGAGGCGTGCGAAAAATCCTTTACGTTCTTCTTTGCGCTCTTCTTTAGCAAGTGGTGAAGCGTATGACGTTGTTTCTTGAGACGTGTTTGCTTGTTGTGCGTCTGACTCATTTGTAGTAGACGAAGCTGATGCGGTTTCTTTGTTATGATCTGTTTGTTGTTCAGCTTCAGACGTTTCTTTATGTGTATCTTGTTCAATTTGGTCATCTGTTTTATCGGCTGAATTTACTTCGGCAGCTTGCTTTTTAGTTTCTGAATTTGCTGATTGTGTCGAAGGTTGTTCGCTAATTTGTGTGATTTCTTCATCGGCAGTTTGTGTTGATACATTTTCAGAAACTGTATTTGTATGAGCATCTGCTGTGTCAGTCGCTTTTTCAGGTGTTGCTTTCGTATTTGCTTGCTCAGTTGTATTTTCAGTGAATGCATTCGCTTCATTATTAATTGAACTTTGATTTGTATGCACGCGTTCAGATTCGACATTAGACTTCACAAGTTCTGTTTGTTCTTTTTGGGAATCCTGAATGACACTTTGTGTAGATTTAATTTCATCTGTAGATGATTGAATTGCTTTCAGTGATTCTGTATTTTCTTCTAGTTTAGATGTAATTTGATCTTGCATTTTATGCAATTCTTGCTGTTGTTGGTGCACTTGATTAATCATTTGTCCGAGCATTTGGCGTTCGTCACGCATATTTTGAATTTCGGTACGTAAATCTTCTACGAGTAAAGACACATTTTGATCTGAAGGTAGGTTGTTGTCATCCTCTTTGACTAATACCTGTAGAAAATCTTTTTCCTTTTCAAGTTCTTCGAAGGCTAAATCATAGCTATTTGTCTGCTTCACTTTTTCAGCAATATCTTGGAAGAGTTCAATATCCTCTTCTTGGAAATCTGTGGCTTCGCGGCCACGGTATTCGGTTTTACTAAGTTGATAACCGCGTTCTTCTAAATGTTGAACGATTTTACGGACTTGCTTTTCACTTAGTTCAACACGTTGTGCAAATTCTTTAGTTAACATAGAAATGAGTCCTTTCATAAGTGATTTTATGTATACGGACGTTTGTCTTCGGTTAGTGAAACGTCAGTCTTACCTCTATGTTAGTCTAAACTGTTTTAACAGTGATTTCAAGTGGTGTACACTATGATTTACGTAAATCCATTTCTTCTAATAATGGGTAAATAATACTTCTAGAAATTCTGTTCGCAAATACATACTTTAATATATAGTTTGATTTAATACTTGGCCCATATATGTCTTTTGTCAGTTCTATATTAGATTTGATAAACAAATCTTTAGGCAATCCTTCTGAATATCCGTCTAAATTTGGGGCTAGATAATCTAAATCATATTGTCTTTCAAAACCATGGCTAAATAAAAACTCGCGTCTGTTACTGAGCACTTGTTGCTCATCTTCTGAAACAAGTTCTGGTTCTTTAGGTACTTCTAGCATAATAAAGTTTACATCGTGTTCATGTAATTGATTGGATAAATAATTAATTTCCTTTTCTATACGTGCCAAAGTATTTGTAATTAATTCATCGTGGTCCGGTTGGTCATTTGCAATTAAATAGATTAAAAAGGCAGAATTTGTTGTCGCTTCATAATGTGCAGTTGCTAAGCTAACAACTTTATCTGACTGTATGCCTACTAAAAAGATATAGTCATCTTTGGTATGTTCATTTTTTAAAGATTGTTTAAATATTTGTTCATCTTCAGATAAATCAATGTCGAATTGTCCATCATAAAGTTTTAATGCTGCTTTAAATAATGGATCATCAATTGATTTGATAGTCTTAAAATCCATGAATAGATGCCCCCCAATAATAATGCGTTTATTATAACATAGTAAATAAATGGAAATCAGTGGAAATAATTTATAAAAATATTCTATGGGTCATTTATAAAAGGAATAAAATAGGAGCGAGACAGAAACCACAAAATACAAAGTGATTTCCTGCGTTCGCTCCTTATAAAGGTAGTCTATAATGTTAAGTAGCTATATGAAAGTATTTTGTGATCTTATTAAAATAATAGTATAAATCACACTTTACTTGAGCGTAGATTAGGATTTTGGTCCTTCTGTTTCTTCTGCGTAATGCTTATCTTTAATAGCACTATTTGTATATGCAGCATTTGCTTCTTGTACTTCTTCATGAGAAGAGTTATCTTTAGTTGCAATCACGAGATAGTTATTATCAAGGATCTCTTTTTTATAACGCTCTTTATCATCATCGCTAATATCATAATAAGCTAAAACAGTTTCTTCACCGTCTTCGCCAGTTAAAATTTTAGCCATTTTATCACTGAATGAGCCACTCGTTGCTGTTAGGTTTACTTCAGAATCATGTAATTCGTCAAAATGAAGTTTTGTCTTACTAATTACTGAAATTTCAGATTCAACATATCCTTCTGACAATTTTTGCTGGATAGTTGGTAGTATTTCGTCTTTACTTTGTACGATTGTAAAATCAGCCATTAACTGTCCCTCCGTCCACTTTTCTATTGTTTATCTAATACTTTCCCTATTAACTACTAGGTAAAACGAATATATATTTATTATATAATGAAGTGGCGTATCTGACAATCTTGATTTAAAAGTAAAGAAAGCGGTTACTAACATAATTGACTATTAATAAATCTCCTTCTTTAAAGCGCTTACTTATAATATTCGTGTTGAAAATCATGCCGAAATTTGCTATCATCAGTTAATAATTTATCTAACTCATATAATCTAGAGAATATGGCTCTAGAAGTTTCTACCATGTTGCCATTAACGACATGACTATGGGTAACCAATACAATACAAAGCATTCAACTTCAATCGTTTTAAAGTTTGATTTGGGAAATGAAGTGATTAATATATTCTTCTAAAACAATTGTCGTGTTTTCAATTTCTACATAATTAGGGAAATGAATGTTGAAGGCTATCAGTTCTTTATAGTATTGCACGTTCACTCATAGATCCTGAAACTAAGTTAGTTTAGGATTTTTTTTGTATAAAAAATGAGGAGGTTTTTTGAGTGGATTTGTTAAAACGGAAAGTTGAGGCAGACGGTGTCGTCATTGATGAGAAGATTTTGAAGGTAGATGGGTTTTTAAATCATCAAATAGACGCAAAGCTGATGCACGATGTAGGACTAACGTTTTATAATCAATTTAAAAATGAAGGGATTACTAAAGTATTAACGATTGAAGCATCTGGTATTGCACCAGCAATCATGGCAGCAATGCATTTTGATGTACCATGCTTATTTGCTAAAAAGGCAAAGCCTAGCACGTTAACGAAAAATACATATCAAGCTGATATCCATTCATTCACTAAAAATACGACGAGTACTGTAGTGGTTTCAGATGAATTTTTAGATGAAAATGATCGCGTATTAATTGTTGATGATTTTTTAGCTAATGGTGATGCATCATTAGGCTTAAATGAAATTGTTCAACAAGCCAATGCTGAAACTGTTGGCGTAGGCATTGTAGTTGAAAAGAGCTTCCAACCAGGCAGAGAACGTTTAGAAACAGCAGGGTTGAAAGTATCGTCTTTATGTAAAGTTGCTTCTCTAAGTGGAAATAAAGTGACATTTGTTGAGGAACAATCATGAAGACATTTATCTTAAGTTTACAACATCTATTGGCGATGTATGCAGGCGCCATACTCGTACCAATTATTGTAGGGACAAGCTTAGATTTTACTCCAGAACAAATTGCCTTCTTAGTCACTGTTGATATTTTTATGTGTGGTGTAGCCACATTTTTACAAGTTTGGAAAGGCACAGGCACCGGATTGCCTATCGTCTTAGGTTGTACATTTACTGCCGTTGCGCCGATGATTTTAATCGGGCAAACCAAAGGCATAGGTGATTTATATGGTTCCCTTTTCTTATCAGGTATATTGGTTGTCATCATTGCTCCATTCTTTTCATATTTAGTTAAATTCTTTCCACCAGTTGTAACAGGTAGTGTCGTTACAATTATAGGTATCAATTTGATGCCAGTAGCGATGAATTATTTAGCAGGTGGAGAAGGTGCTAAAAATTTTGGTGATGCCAAAAACATCTTACTTGGTGTAATTACATTAATAGTCATATTAATTGTGCAACGTTTTACAACAGGTTTCTTAAAATCTATTGCCATATTGATTGGCTTAATTGTAGGTACAGTATTAGCGTCAATATTTGGCATTGTTGATGTGAAACAAGTTGGTGAAGCACATTGGTTTTCGTTACCACAACCATTTAGATTTTCAACATTCAGCTTTGATTTTGGCGCAACTTTAGTATTCTTTATTGTTGCGTTAGTCAGTCTGATAGAATCAACAGGTGTTTACCATGCATTAAGTGAAATTACAGGTAAGAAATTGGAAAGAAAAGATTTTCGTAAAGGTTATACAGCTGAAGGTCTTGCGATTATCTTAGGATCTATTTTTAATGCATTCCCGTATACTGCTTATTCTCAAAATGTAGGCTTAGTATCATTATCTGGTGCTAAAAAGAACAAAGTTATCTATGGCATGGTTATCTTGCTCATTATTTGTGGTTGTATTCCTAAATTAGGTGCTTTAGCCAATATGATTCCACTACCAGTATTAGGTGGCGCAATGATAGCAATGTTTGGCATGGTAATGGCATATGGTGTTAGTATATTAGGTAATATTAATTTCAAAAATCAAAATAATTTATTGATAATCGCGGTATCAGTTGGACTAGGAACGGGTATAAGTGCAGTACCACAAGCGTTTCAAGCTTTAGGAGACCAATTCGCATGGTTAACTCAAAATGGTATTGTACTCGGTGCGATTTCAGCAATTGTTTTGAATTTCTTTTTTAACGGCATTAAGAATCAACAAAACATAGAAACTATGGAATAATGGAGCTATAAAACAAATATTAGGAGGCTGTATTCATATGTGGGAAAATAAGTTTGAAAAAGAATCTTTAACTTTTGATGATGTGTTATTGTTACCAGCAGAATCAGATGTATTGCCGAAAGAAGTAGACTTGAGCGTTCAATTATCAGAAGGTATTAAATTAAATATCCCTGTTATTTCAGCAGGTATGGATACTGTAACTGAATCTAAAATGGCAATCTCAATGGCTAGACAAGGTGGCCTAGGTGTCATTCATAAAAATATGAATATTGAAGATCAAGCAGATGAAGTTCAAAAAGTTAAACGCTCAGAAAATGGTGTTATTTCAAATCCATTCTTCTTAACGCCAGAAGAAAGTGTGTATGAAGCAGAGGCATTAATGGGCAAATATCGTATTTCAGGTGTACCTATTGTTAACAATGAAGAAGACAGAACATTAGTCGGTATTTTAACAAACCGTGATTTACGTTTTATTGAAGATTTCTCTATTAAGATTTCAGATGTTATGACTAAAGAAAACTTAATTACAGCACCTGTAGGCACTACTTTGGATGAAGCTGAAGAACTATTACAGCAACATAAAATAGAAAAATTACCGTTAGTTAAAGATGGTAAATTAGAAGGTTTAATCACAATCAAAGACATTGAAAAAGTACTTGAATTCCCAAATTCTGCTAAAGACAAACTTGGCAGATTGCTAGTTGGTGCAGCGATTGGTATTGCAAAAGATACAGATATTCGCGCTGAAAAATTAGTTGAAGCGGGTGTAGATGCCTTAGTTATTGATACAGCTCATGGACATTCTAAAGGTGTTTTAGAACAGGTTAAACACATTAAAGAAAAATTCCCACAAGTGACATTAGTTGCCGGAAACGTTGCGACTGCTGCAGGTACTAAAGCTTTATACGAAGCTGGTGCAGATGTTGTCAAAGTAGGTATTGGACCTGGCTCAATTTGTACGACTCGTGTTGTTGCTGGTGTAGGTGTGCCACAAATTACAGCCGTGTATGACTGTGCAACAGAAGCACGTAAACATGGAAAAGCTATTATTGCTGATGGTGGTATTAAATTCTCAGGAGACATCATCAAAGCATTGGCAGCTGGTGGACACGCTGTGATGTTAGGAAGCTTACTTGCAGGTACTGAAGAAAGCCCTGGCGCAACAGAAGTATTCCAAGGTAGACAATATAAAGTATATAGAGGTATGGGTTCATTAGGCGCAATGGAAAGTGGTTCTAACGATCGTTACTTCCAAGAAGATAAAGCCCCTAAAAAATTCGTGCCTGAAGGTATTGAAGGTCGTATTGCTTATAAAGGTCCATTACAAGATACGATTTACCAACTTATGGGCGGTGTGAGATCAGGTATGGGTTACACTGGTTCAAGAAACTTAGAAGCATTAAGAGAAGAAGCACAATTCACACGTATGGGACCTGCTGGATTAGCAGAAAGTCACCCACATGATGTGCAAATTACTAAAGAATCACCAAATTATTCATTCTAAGTTAAAAGGAGATTTAAAGTTATGGAAATGGCGAAAGAGCAAGAGCTCATACTTGTTTTAGATTTTGGTAGCCAATATAACCAATTAATTACACGTCGTATACGTGAAATGGGTGTGTATAGTGAACTGCACGACCATGAAATCAGCATTGAAGAAATTAAACGCATGAATCCGAAAGGGATTATCCTTTCAGGAGGACCAAATTCAGTATATGAAGAGAACTCTTTTACGATTGACCCAGAAATTTACAATTTAGGTATTCCTATTCTAGGTATTTGTTATGGCATGCAATTAACAACTAAATTGTTAGGTGGCAAAGTTGAACGTGCCAATGAAAGAGAATACGGTAAAGCAGTGATTAATGCGAAAACGGATGAATTATTCTTCGGACTTCCTGAAGAACAAAATGTTTGGATGAGTCATTCAGATAAAGTGATCGAAATCCCAGAAGGTTTTGAAGTGATTGCAGATAGTCCAAGCACAAACTATGCAGCAATTGAAGATAAATCACGCCGTATTTATGGTGTTCAATTCCATCCTGAAGTACGTCATACTGAATTTGGTAACGATTTATTACGTAACTTCGTACGTCGTGTGTGTGAATGTACTGGTGAATGGTCAATGGAAAACTTTATTGATATTGAAGTTGAAAAAATCCGCGAACTTGTTGGTGATCGCAAGGTGCTATGTGCAATGAGTGGTGGTGTAGACTCATCTGTTGTTGCTGTATTATTACACAAAGCGATTGGTGACCAATTAACATGTATTTTCGTAGACCATGGTTTATTACGTAAAGGTGAAGGCGACATGGTCATGGAACAATTTGGTGAGGGCTTCAACATGAACATCATTCGTGTCGATGCTCAAGAACGTTTTATGAACAAATTGCAAGGTGTGTCAGATCCGGAACAAAAACGTAAAATCATTGGTAATGAATTCGTTTATGTCTTTGATGATGAAGCATCTAAGCTAAAAGGTGTTGATTTCTTAGCGCAAGGTACATTGTATACAGACGTTATTGAATCAGGTACAAAAACAGCACAAACGATTAAATCACATCATAATGTAGGCGGATTACCTGAAGATATGGAATTCCAATTAATTGAGCCTATTAATACATTATTCAAAGATGAGGTACGTGAATTAGGTATCGAATTAGGTATTCCAGAACACTTAGTATGGAGACAGCCTTTCCCAGGTCCAGGTTTAGGTATTCGTGTGCTGGGTGAAATTACAGAAGATAAACTTGAAATCGTACGCGAATCAGATGCGATTTTAAGACAAGTCATTCGTGAAGAAGGTCTTGAACGCGATATATGGCAATACTTCACAGTGTTACCTGGTATTCAATCTGTAGGTGTCATGGGAGACTACCGGACGTATGATCATACTGTTGGTATTCGCGCAGTGACATCCATTGATGGAATGACAAGTGACTTTGCGCGTATTGATTGGGAAGTCTTACAAAAAATTTCAAGCAGAATCGTTAATGAAGTAGACCACGTGAACCGTGTTGTCTATGATATTACATCTAAGCCCCCAAGTACCATCGAGTGGGAATAACAGAATAGAATGATGAACCCCCTTAAGCATAGGCTTGAGGGGTTTTTTGTGATTTAGGAATTGTGGGGAGTGAATAGAAGCGTAGTTTATGTATACTTATCTAAAAACTGTAATACAATTATCATCAAAGGAATGATTCAGGTAGCAAAGTGCTCATAAACAACGTTATAACCTATTTAAGAAACTATATCTATGAAGATAAAAATAAGGTTATTGATGATAAAGTGCTTTCTGCGAATGAGATACTACATCTACTATCTAATGCAGCCGTTGGGGAAGAAACAGAAATGAAAGAGGTAGTCACTAAACGTGGCGAATACGTTAAGAACCCAGATACAGGCAAGTACAATATCATTTACAACGAAAGTGTTGAGATGGTTGAAGTACCTATTAAGATAAGTGACCGATTAAAAGCGCGTGATCTACTTGGCAAATACAATACACTTTTTACAGATAAGCATGAACTAATAGGAGGTACACCAGTAATCATTAATATTGGTGAGTAGGATGACTGAAGTAGAAGAGAAAATGGATAAGAAGTACCCCAATAGAACTAAAATTATAGATGATATTCCTTTGGAAGATTAGAAATAAGCCCATTATCAATGATAGTGGGCTTGTTATTTTAAGTGAGTAAATCAAGTATTAATTTTGATAAATAGTTTTCGACGAATGCTGCTACTATAAATAAAGGTAAAGCAATAAAAATGTAAATTTTTATTAAATTAGTTATTGCTAGTTTGATAGAAAAATTCTGTTTCTTGTTTTTTCTTAAAAGATTGCAAATCTTTCTGATAATAGATTGATTTAATTTAAATAGGCTACTAGCAACAAAGCAAAATGCTAATATTTCTATCAAGAAGTGAGGGATTGTAGATATGGTTAGCATAATTCCTTTATAATTATCAAAGTTAACTGCAAATCCTAAAGCTATAGCAGGAGAAATTGTTGTACTGATTATATTTAAATAATATAAAAAAGGAATTGGAATGATAGCTAGTATCAGCATTTGAAAAGGAACTCTAAAGCCATTGTTTAATATATATTCCCAAACTTTTTGTAAACCTTCTGCATTGGCCACATTTTTAGGTATACCATTAAATATGTTTTTAATGGTTTCAGTAGAAGGACTAAATATAATAGCCAGAATAAAAGTGATGATAAAAATCAATAATGTTATAGCTAAAAAGCTTAATGTTCTTTTGATATAAGTAGCATCATAAATTTTAAGCATGTTTCCTCCATTAATAAAGATTGTTTATATAACTAATATCACACTATCAAATATTTATTGAAATTTATAGGTTGTTTAAATGAAGTGCTATAACTTCCACCCATCAGTATCAGTTCTGTTAGGTGGTTTTGTTATTGTTACATTTATTAACTCAATTTATATGTATGGACAATATAAGTTGTTTTTTGATTATGTTAATATACCTGTGAGTTACACTCAATATTATTAAAAAAGAAAAGTATAAGGAGGAAGCTATGTTAAGTGGATTGTACGATGTTCTAGGCTTTTTTATTGACCTTTTTATGGGAAAGTATTCCCAATTTTATTTAATAGTATTTATATTAATAATTGTGTTAGCTGCTATAATAGATTTGTTTATATCGATTGGTTCTAAGAAATCAGAAAATAAATTATTATTATTCATTAAGAGTTTAGGTATTCATTTCGTTGGTATTATAGTCTTTTGCGGTATTCTGTTATTCATAAATAGGATGTTAACTTTTATACCATTCTTTCATATTAACTCCCAATCAGAAGAGTTAATGGGTTTAACTGGTATTACATTATATTTATCATTACTTTTTGTATTGTTTGTAGGACTATTTTTCATGAAAATGAGAGGTCATAAATTCTTTCATGTTGTAATACAGTTTTTTATTGCTATAGCTATTTTTTACATAGGGACTTTATTATTAAATTTCTCAGTACCATTTAACATACCAGTTATACTAGCAGATATTGCTATAGTTGTTTTAATTGGGAATGTATTATTGGAATATATAGAAAAGGTGGATTAGTTATGTGGATAGCAATATTTAGTATGTGGTTTTGTATAGGAACGGCATTCTTAGCTATTTATTTAAATAAGGAGAAATAAATATGTCTGCACCTTATGTAGTAATGTTACTACTCACTATAATTGCAGTTACAATGATGATTATTATATGTATGGTTTTGGATAAATCCATGATATATATGTTTATAATACTTTTCATTCACTCAACACTTTTATTCATCATTCGCTATTTCTGGCAAAATAAAGAATTTGGAGAAGCTTTTACAAGATCATTTGACCTCGTTACGATAGCTATCGTAGTTATCTTTACTATTTTGAAATTCAATAAGACTAAATCAAGTGAGTAGTGTTAAGATACTGTAAATCTCATTGTACTATTTAATTGCGTATAATATAATTGTGCATGAAGTTCCTCCAGAACTTTATCCCTTAGGGTTCCTTCTGGGACGCTTCACAAATTAAAATATCACCTTCTTATTTATAATTGTGTTATTTTATGAAATCACTCTAACTATTTTTATAGTTAATTCAAAACTGCTCGGGCAGGCACTTATGTGCTCGCCCTATTTTTATGTGTTAATATCAAATATTATACAATCAGTAATAAATTGATTTTAATATCACAAAGGAGTGTTATTGATTTGAAAAGGAAGGGTGAACTAGATCAAGGATTTATTATGCCAACTATGTTAAATGTATTTTCTTACTTGGACTTATTTTCATCTCACAATTAGAAAATTTATTTATATTAATACCTTATGTTCTTGTAATGGGAGTAAATGTAGTTTATTTAGTTGTTAAGTCTATGAAATTTAGAAATGACCGAAGATTATAAAAGGTTTGTTTTATTAATAGTATGTTAGTATACGGTTTGTTATGAACTACATAAAATATAAGGAGAAGATTATGTTATCCATTGAAAAAAGTTTTATGAAAAGGGCTAATAAATTTTTCATATTTACTGTAGGTATAACTGTAGCAATTATTTTCATATTTTACATTCTTGGCTTGAAGATAGATGATTTTAGCGATTTTTCAAAAGCTAGTATAAATGACGAGCACAAATTTAAACTAGTAGGTTTATTTACATATTTTTTTAATAATGGGTTCATTTTACCTTTCATAATGCTGATACTTGCTATTATACCAATACCATTTTTATATTATTTGAATATGCTATCAACTGTTTTTTCATTAGGTATGTTAATTGGCATACACTTTGCATATAATTTCACGGATGGAATAAGGCTGTTTCTTGGATTTTTGCCGCATCTATTAATTGAAATTTATAGTTCAAGCTTAATGCTTTCAATACTTTATGTTATTAACAAAGTTATTATTAGTAAGTTAATGAATTTATTCAGAAAAAAACCTATTAAAATGAAACCAATTTACATAATATTAATTGACAGTATTAAAAGCTATATTCTTTATTATTTACCAATTGTATTACTAGCAGCAATAATGGAAACTTATGTTTCACCTCTTTGGTATGGTTTTTTATTATCATTATTTTAATATTTAACCCGTTACCTTTGATTTGAGGAGTGGACATGCAATGGGCAAACACTTATCTGCTCACCTATTTTTGTTATATTTATATTAGAATTTAGATTAATTAGACTGAAATAAAGTTTGCTAAAAAGGGGTTGTATTTTGAAGATATTTTTGTCCTTTATATATTTTTTGGTTTCATTTTTTGTTTTGAAATCCCTATTGGATTTAGTATTACCAATTGAATTTGATATGTATGCAAATCTAATTTCTTCATCATTTTTTGCATTCGTTATGACACCATTTTCCTTTGTGCTTAAAAAGTTTAAAGATAAAAAATAGAATATATGTTTATACGAAAAAATTATTAATTGTAAACAGTTCTGAAGATCAACGTTAATAAAGGAATTGGAAAAAATAACAATGTAAATGTTTGAAAAATGAGGTGTTGTAATGAAGAGTTTAAATGTTATATCTAATATATTGATTTTATTAATTATAGTAACTTCCATATTAACAATATTGGATTTAACAGGTCTTATAAATTTTCCTTTTTCTTTATCCGTTGTAGGTTTAATACTTATCTTAAATTATTGGATTGAAACTAAAAAAGAAGGAAAAACTGAAGTTCTTTACTTATCAGTAGGTGCAGTTTTGTTTATTTTAGGTTTAATAGAGATTTTGTTCTTTTAGAAAGGAGTTTTCTCTTGTATTGATACTAAGATCAGTACCATAATGTGCTTGCCCTATTTTATTTTATAAATAAAAATATTTTGATTAATTATATTGTGAAATAATGAAAAATGTAAAGGAGTGGGTTATTTGAAATGGTTTTTACTTATTGTACAAGTGATTTTAGGGATGTTTTTAGTATTTTTTGCATATAAACAAATGAATCAAGACCATTTAGACACATGGTTTGGAGTTTATTTTATATTGTTTGCAATTTTTGTGGCTTGGTATTCTAAACATTATTATAAAAGTTAAGAGTTCAGCAGCTCAACGTCAATAATGCAATATTGTTTTATATTTTAAAAAGTGAAAGGAGCTTTTTATTATGAATGAAAAAAATCGTGGTATTTTTTCTATGATTTCTTTGATTATTTCTTCTATATTTTTCTTCATTAGTCTTGTTGTTTTTGCCTTTCAAATAAATTCAGATGTGGCTTCTTTATGTACAACTTTAGGAATTTTATTTGTTGGTGTTTATGGAGTATTAGCTAAATTTAAACTAGGTTATATAGCGATTATTTTAGCTTTAATAGCTATAGTTTTGAACTTAGTGTTTTAGGTTTTAGAAACGAGTTCTTCTTGTCTTTATACATAATATAACTACCTATTAGCAGAAGTGTTGGCGAGTTTTGTAATACATAGCGAACAATTGAAAGTGTTTTAGCCCAATAGGACTTTTACTTATGTACTTGTCCTATTTTTTAATGAGTAGAGACAAATGACAATTTAACACTTATGATTTTAAATATCTAAAAATTAATGATAGAATACAATTAGATTAAGCTTAATTCGATATGTAAAACGATTAATTAATCATTATTATTGAATTTCAAAAATTATTGGAGTGATTTTCATGGCAAAACCATTATTTGAAACAACTGTCATAAGTAATGGAGGAAGAGATGGAAAAGTTTTTAGTGAAGATAATACATTTTATCAAGACTTAGCTGTTCCAAAAGAAATGGGTGGCAACGGCGTTACAGAGTCAAACCCTGAACAGTTATTTGCAGCAGGTTACAGCTCTTGTTTTAACAATGCGCTAATGCATATTTTGAAAGGTGCAGGCAAAGGTACAATTGAGCCAGAAGTACGTGCGACTGCTTATTTATTGCCAGATAAATCTGATGGCGGTGTGAAATTGGCAGCTGAATTAGATGTATTACTTAAAGATCTCAGCCAAGAAGAAGCGGAGATGTTCGTTGAAAAAGCGCATAATTATTGTCCGTATTCGAAAGCACTAAAACACACGATTGATATTGAAATTACTGTAAGCGTTAATTAAGTAAAGTGATGCAAAAAGCTAGATAAGATTTTTTTGGAATTTTATCAAGCAGTCATATATTTATATAACCGTATCTTAATTGGTGCGGTTATTTTTTATGAAATAATATAATCCAACTAAATGTTTATGTACTTTTATTAAGAAAAAGTATCAATTGGGTCATAAGCATATTAGAATAAATCAGAAAATATTTTTTGGAATTTAGCACTGTATTTTTAGTGATGATGATATTGTTACATCATTAAATAATGGGTCACCCTCAGTGGAAGCATCAACATTCTTAACAATAATTTTATAATTTGGAGTGGTAAATATGCCTAAATCACAACAAGTATTAGTTGGTATATGTCTAATATTATTTAGTTTTAATTTTATAGCCCCTATTATTGGAACAATGCTGCATATTAAAATATTAGAATTTAGCTCACCTCTAATTAAAACTGTACAATTCGCCTTTGTCATTATTTTTGGTATTTTTACATATAGACAAATTAAACGTAAAGGTTTCTAGAAGAGTAAGACTAAAATACTATATGATTGGAGTTTTAATATGTCTATGCCAAACATAGTCATGCTGATACTTACTATAATAATGCTGTTATTTGTATTTGTTTTTGGTCTATTACTTGATAAACCAGTGATATACATGTTTATTGCATTGTTTGTGCATTCAACGCTTTTATTCGTCATTCGTTATTTCTGGCAAGATAAAGAATTTGGGCAAGCTTTTACACATTCTTTTGATTTCATTACCATAACAATTGTTATTATATTTATAATTTTGAAAGTTCATAAAGCAAAATCAAGTGAATAATACGCTTAATTATAGGTTTACCTACTATTGATAAAACGAAGAGTGTATCTTTTATATAAAAGTACAATCAGAATAGACTAATAAAATTTGAAGATCAGTGTTATGGGAAATTATAAACACCTAAAATACCATTTTAAAATAAGATTGAATCATATTTAATCATATAAAAAGAGTTGGGAACATTACTAAGGTACAGTTTCCAGCTCTTTTTATTTTGACTTAAACATTTTGACAGACTTGATATTACCAATATTTAAATTTAAAACTTACATATTATTACTATTTTCTATCTATATTTTTACTTAAATAAAAATATTACCCTAATAAACGACTCCTTGCAATATTATGGTAATTAGTAATAATTCCATAAATATTTGTTATTAATGTATAAAATATATTGTATACATACAACAGATAACTTCTTGGTAGTTAAGGAAAATTTTATATTACGAATATTCACTTTAACAGTAAAAATGAGTGAGATATTCATATTACAATAACTCTAAATAACTCTATTAGAAAGGAAGTTTTAAAATGAAAAAGGTACTATTATCTACAGCTTTATTAATGACAGTTGTACAATTTAGCAGTCAAGGGGCAAATGGTGAAGAGATTCCTCATGGTATTTTGCATAAGGATGGAAGCTTTACAGAACCAAATGTGTTTCCGCATAAAGATATAGCAGAGGTTGAAAAACCGATAGAATTAAAGGATGGTACGAAGAAAATACCTCATGGTATCTTGCATAAGGATGGAAGTTTTACAGAACCAAATGTGTTTCCGCATAAAGATATAGCAGAGGTTGAAAAACCGATAGAATTAAAGGATGGTACGAAGAAAATACCTCATGGTATCTTGCATAAGGATGGAAGTTTTACAGAACCAAATGTATTTCCGCATAAAGATATAGCAGAGGTTGAAGAGCCAAAAGAATTAGAAGATGCTACGAATGAATTTAATCATAAATCTAATAGTGAGACATCCTTGCACAATAATGCAGTAAATGAAAAATTAAAAGATGAAGGTGGTTTAAACCCTAAAAATCCAGGAATAGAAAGTGATCGATTTAATAAAAATCAGCAGTTAGACGCTTCAAAAAATAATGATTTCTCAAAAGTTAACTCTGAAGTAAAAAATTCAAAAAATAGCGTGAAGCACAATGCAATAAAAGAATTACCTGATACAGGCATGATTTCAGATAATAGAATATTAACCATTTTTTTAGCGAGTATCTCATTGATTGCGGGTAGTTTATTATTATGTAAACGTGTTAATTTTAAAGTTTTTCAAAAATAAGACAATTTAGGTATTACTATTGTGATAATCTTACAGTGATATCATTTTGAATAGCATTAACAAAAATTTAAATATTATGATGTGGATGTATACACAATCGTCTACTTTCCATAAGATATTCATAGCTGAAACATTATTATGTTTCAGCTTTTGTTTTTATTACAAGTATAGTTTAAATTGGGATATTTTCAATTACAATAAGTTAGATTATTTACAAACAATTCACGTTTTAAAATGTATGATATTATAAAAATATAATTCGAAGTATCTTTTTGAACTTGAGCGAATAATAGTAAGTTATACAGTACATTTTAGGAGAGGTAAAATGAAAACGATTAGCATTATTTTAGGGATCTTAGTTATTCTTTCTTGGCTATTTGTAATGAAAGAATACAAAAATGGAAATCAGGGCACTCATAGAGCTCAAAATGTTATGTTATTAGCTTGTTTGTTAACTATAATTATGACCGTTTTACAATTATTTTATTAGTCATTCGTGAATTAAGTTTGTAAATGAACAAATAAGTAATGTTATATAGTAGCCTCAACATATTTTATTTGATTTTAAACTTAAGACTGAGACTTAACTTTATTATAAAGAATACCTACGCCACAGCTGCTGTATCCTAATTGGTAATCGAATTTAATGATTTCGATATAGGGATTTTCCTCTAAGAATTCATTAACTTTCTTGTTTAGGCCTTTTTCTGTCATAGCTGTTAAATTTACAAATTTCATACGCTGACTCCTTTACTATTTTTGTTTTTATTATATTATACAGTATTTTAGAAACATACTTTTTACAGTTCGAGTTTTAATTCAATTATATCATTTCTCATTTATGGTAGACAGTTACCTTATTTTAAAATGTTTTAGTTAAGATGAATTTTATGACATTTTTTAATAGTAATGAGGATAAAAGAAAGTAGGAAATTGAACGATGGAAATTATATTAAAAAAAGATTATGAAAAATGGAAAGCGCAATTTGTTAAAGAAAAAGATCTACTGTTAAAAGTAGTTGGTAAAGAAATCATAGAAATGCATCACATTGGCAGTACAGCTATAAAAGATATTTATGCTAAGCCTGTTATTGATATCATGGTAATAGTAAAAAATATAATGCATATAGATAGTTACAATAATGCAATGCGACAATTAGGCTATGAACATCAAGGAGAAAATGGTATCAGTGGTAGAAGGTTTTATATAAAAGGCGCGGATACTAGAACTTATCATGTCCATATGTTTCAATTTGATAACTATGAAAAATTGATAGACATTTAGCGTTTAGAGATTATTTAAATGCTAATAAAGCTATTGCGAAAGAATATGAAAATTTAAAAATCACACTCGCTAACAAGTATTCAAATAATAGAAGTGCATATTCAAATGGCAAATCACCTTTTATCAAATACATAGAGCATCAAGCATTGAAGTGGTATCAAAAGAATCAGGATGGTTAGGCTACTTACTGTTTTATTTACATAATAATTAAATCTTTCGTATTATTTTGATTATTACTCACTTCAAATTTATTAAAACAAATTTGAAGTGAGTAATAATAGGTAAAATCCTGTTGCCATAACTGCAAACAAACACCACATAAAGCGACATTGTTTACCATTCATTGCTGCCGTACCTTCTTTTTTAGCTCGTCTAATAAGTTTGATATGTAAAAGTATTGTTGAATTTGAAGCATATACAAAAACGAAAATAATACCTAAAAGTGTAAGTAAAAATAGTTGCACAATACCCCTCCAACTTTATGATATTTAGCCCATATAATTTTAAAAATAACTACGTACAATGTTAATTATAAAATAACACATATGTTTTTAGGTTGTAATAAAAATTTGAATTAATATTTTTATATATATTTAATTATTAAAAATCTTATGGTACTATGTGGATTAAATGAGACGATATCTTGGGGGTTCAGTCATGTCAATGATACTGTTAAGCATTGTTTTAATCGTTAATTTTGTTGAAGCGTTGTATTTAGGAATCAAATTTATTCGGTTGAAAATGCGTAATGCACCAGATCAAGCGTATAAAGATTTAGTGAGTTCTCCGTTTTGGTTAATGTCACTCATTATTTCGATTATATTATTTGTGATTGCATACATATTGAGTTGAAAAACGCAAAGATGTGGTTTAGTGGGATTTTCTATATTTTATAAATAAAAAGTTATTGTATTTGTGATGCCCAATTTTTTAAAACTATACAACAGACTGTCTTTATTTCATTTTAAATGAATTTCAGTATAGGAATAATGTAAATTAACATAGCGAAAAAAGGGAGTAATCCAATGAAATTTTCATCTATATTAATCAGTATGATAACTGGTTTACTTATGTTTTTAGTGACGTTTTATACTAGCAATCATTCTGTTATACCATCATTAGTTATGGGGATTGTCGGTTTAGTAACAAATATATGGATTGGCATCGAAGCAAAAAAGCGATTATGAGCATTAAAATGGTAGAAAATATTAGAAGTATTAAAGACTGAGGCAAATGTTGTCTCAGTCTTTATTTTATCATTCAGCAATTTTTGTATTTATGAATGTTATTATGGTGGTATTACTATCAAAACTTAGGAATCTGTTTTATGCATCATCAATCCAATAAGGAATAATGAACTGTTAGACGATATCATCTTATACTCATAGAATATAATGTATTTTGATAGTATAAAATAATGAAATGTTTTAAAAATTTTTAAAAAGGATAGATATAAAATAGGTTCATTATAAGGAGATGATGTATATGGTTTCGGTGTTTTTAGAAACGATATAGAGAATCGATAATATTTTATAAATTTATTAAATTACTTCCTTGAATTATAAGTATAAAAAAGAATGGTCTAAATTAAAGTTTAAAATATCATTTCAGGGTATAGTTGTAATATATAACTTTTGGAGTAATTTTATTTTATTGTAAGTGGTACGGCATGATTTATTGTTTTACGTTTAGTGTCAAAAAGATAGCATGTAACCTTAATATGAGATGGATTTTGTGAATGAAGTGGGGGATATGTATGGTTAATTATTACAATAAAGATATCAAAATTGATAGAACTAATGAGATGCGCACGGATGAAATTTCTAAAATGATTGAAGAGGGTGGACTTGGTGCTGATCAATATTATGTTATAGATAAGTATCAGCCTAACCATAAGAGATTAGTAGAAAATATCGATCAATTTCGGCAAGAATTAGTTCAAATGGATAATGATGATTTAGTAGACATTTTGATTATTAACACTCAAGAAAATACAAGTTCTAAGTATAGCCAAGCATTAATGATTATTAAGCATGAAATAGTCAAAAGAATGAATAACTAGGGTGTAGTCACTAAAAAATTACAATCAAAGCGCACAAGTTAGAAAACATATTTTGCAAATAAATAATTCTAGCTTGTGCGCATTATTATATTATTAGCTCATCAAAATAATATTTTTATTAAGTGTATTGTTTTGATTCATAATGTGATGTTTAAAGGTGATTGAATGCTTTTTTAGGTACTTTATTTTTAGGCACTTCTTTATAACTTTGGACATGCCCAAGTTCGGTGTCTAATTTTAAGTAATGATTTGTTTTTAAGGGTTTTTCACCAAAACCATTAAAATCTAAATGTCTTTTTTCACCTTTTTTGTTATATCCATTTTGCTTATAATTATATGTGACAAGAGTTTCTCCATCATCACTTTTGTTGTGCTCAACTTTTGTTGGCTTTTGAGTTTTTACATAATATGCTTCATTAGTAATGAGCGGATTTAATTTGGCAAAACTAACAACATCAGGATTGTCCGAATGTTTTTCTGCATAAACTTTCCAGCCAAAAAGACCGATAAAAACAATGATAATGATAACAAAGATATTTAGAAGTACTTTTACAAACCTGTTCATACTTATTACCTCCTTAAAGTAACTATCTATAATGTAAAAGTTATTTGATTTGTTCGCTATATTTTTAAGTTACAAAAATGCATTTTAATATAACGATTTTGTCATTTTTCATATTCAATTAAATTATATATTTCAAATGGATTATATTACTAAAAATAAAGTGCAAAATATATTTATTTGAAAATAGGGGTATACAAAGGTCTGATTATTCGTTATACTAGGTATTAAGTAATTTAGTTCGTGAAATTGATTTGTAGTTTTATTCTTTTGAATTTACTCCTTTTGATTTTTTAGACAGATTACAAATTTTTGTGCAAAAGCACTTGGAGGATTTTTATTATGAATAACGGTACAGTTAAATGGTTTAACTCAGAAAAAGGTTTTGGTTTTATCGAAGTAGAAGGCGGAAACGATGTATTCGTACACTTCTCAGCAATTAACCAAGACGGCTACAAATCATTAGAAGAAGGACAAGCTGTTGAATTCGAAATCGTTGAAGGCGACCGTGGACCTCAAGCAGCTAACGTTATTAAATTATAATAACGCATAAAAAAAGACGAGTAACGCTCGTCTTTTTTTATTTGTCTTAAAATCGATCTCTGAAGTTATATACATGTATTTACTTTAAAAGGTGTTAATTCAAAGTCAACTTGTTAGTTATGACTCGGATTTGCACCTATTTTTTACTACCAATAAAATATTAATGACTCTTGCAAGATTGCTTAGCATTAATACATCATTTGAAGCCAATTTTATAAAAGAATGGTAATAGCCACAAACAGCAGCATAAAAATTAATTTTTGGGTGTATGCATGTAGAATAATTTTTAACATCATTTTGGGTTGAAATAGAGCCTTTTTTAAGTACTTCAATGAGAAACTACATATAAATACGTTGTATTTTGACGAGACGCTTGAGGGAACAGGACAAGTTGAAGACTACAAGCTGAAGTTGTCCCCTAAGAAAGTGAGCCAACAATACGAAATATTGAATAATAAAATAGCTATGAAAAAATCTATTGTCATAGATTTCTTCATAGCTAATCTTAGTATGTTTTTTACACCGTTCAAGTTGTTGAAGCGTTGCTACTTTCACTTAAATAGATTTAATATTATACTTCACGCGTATTATCCGCTTTATTTTTTGTTTTTATCAGTAGTGTTAATATAAAACCAATAATTAATAATAGCGTAGTGAATGCAAATGCTGCGTCGACACCTTGTACAGTCGCTTGTTGTGCAATATCTGCTTTGGACTGATGCTTACTTGGAACATAGTTTGTACGAACAATTGCCATAATTGTAATCATAATGGCAGTACCAATCGCACCTGCAATAATTCTTAAAGAATTAATAATCGCAGTACCGTGTGAAATATTTTTACTTTCTAATGCGTTAATACCAATTGTATTCAGTGGCATTATAATCAATGCTACAGCAAACATTCTTATAGCGTAAATGACGACAATATACCAATAAGGTGTGTCTGAAGTTAAGAAACAATGTAGTATTGTCATAAAAATTAAAAGGACAAATCCAGGAATCGCCAATACTTTCAAGCCATATTTGTCATATATTTTCCCTGTATAGACGGACATGAATGCGTTGACTACTGCACCTGGTAAGATAACAAGACCTGACAGAATTGCAGATAGACCTAAGCCTGATTGGACATAAATTGGAATCAATAATGCTGGGCCTACAATTCCGATAAATAATACCATAGACGCAAATGCAGATAGTGAAAATGTACGATTTGTAAATACGCGCATATTTAATAGTGGATTATCGATTCTAATTTGTCTTGTTACGAAAATGGTAACAATTAAGATTCCCACAATAAGTGAAATAATAACGATTGGTGATGTGAAACCTAAGTTGCCTGCGCTGCTAAAGCCGTAAAGCATTAAACCAAAACCTAATGTTGAATATATAACAGAAGTTTTGTCTAATTGTGTATGTTTGGTTTCGTTATTACTTTCTACAAATATCGCACCTACAATAAATGCGATAATCGCAATAAAAGCTACCACAATAAATGGTGCTCTCCAGCTAAATGTATCAATTAAAAATCCGGTTAAGGTTGGTCCGATTGCTGGGGCTGATTGTGCTACTATACCGGTAAGTCCCATTGCAAATCCACGTTTCTCAGAAGGGAACAGTGTAAATACAGTGAATTGCATAAGCGGTAAAAGTATCCCTGCACCAATCGCTTGAATCACACGTGCAAACATGAGTAAGCCAAATGTAGGTGAAAGTGCTGCAATGATTGAACCAATTAAGAACGCGCTCATAGAAAAAATATAGAGCGGTCTTGTGTGAAATCGATCCATAAGAAAGGCTGTTAGTGGAATCATGATACCATTCACTAACATAAAGCCTGTAATCAACCATTGAGCAGTTGTGTCAGTTATTTCTAATCCCGTAATAATTGCTGGTAGTGCGGTATTGAGCAATGTTTGATTTAGCATCGCTACAAAAGCACTACTTAGCATAACTAATATAATCGTATTTCTTTTTTTATTAGATATAACATTCTCCGACATTATAAATGCATCTCCTTTTTATAACATCCCATCGATAAATTTTAATTATTTTAAGTTAGCAAAGCAAACCATTCGGTTTAAAAAATTAATATTTTTTGCAAAGAATTTTTAGAGAAAATGAATGCATAGATAATATAGGTTGGAATCGCTTGTTTTAGAGGTAACATAGATCACTGTTGTTTTATTAATGGAAAAAGCTACGTTGTTTGCATGATTGCGCAAACAGCGTAGCTTTTTTAAATAGATGGAGCGATTAATCGAAACGAATCATTTCAGATACATATAAAGCGATACGTATGTTTAAGGAATGAACAGGGTCTTCTATATTTGTGCCAATCATATTACTGCATTTATTGATTCTATATTTTACAGTATTTCTGTGTATAAATATTTTATCTGCCGTTTTTGTTATATCGCATTGATTATCCATGTACACTTTTAAAGTTTGTTTTAATTCTAAATCTTTTTTTTGTTTTGGATAACTCAGTGGGCCCAAAGTATGTTTTACGAAAGGTAATAGCTTTTCTTGAGGGATAAGTTGTAATAGCTCCTGAATATCTTTGGAATGATATTGTGAGATAAAAGTTTTTGCATGATTTAGCAGTTCATTTTCAAAGGCTTCATTTGCTTCAAAAAATGAAGAAGGTAACTGTGTGAATTCTGTTACTTCATTTCCGATACCAAATGAAATCGTATCATCAAAGTACTCACTATAACTTTGTTGTATTTTTTTTAGGTATTCAAAGTAATATTCATGTCGATTTTGGATTAATATCGCAAAACGATCGTTACTCGGTAATTTATAAACGCTGATATAAGAATCAATATCAGTTAATTTATGCTTTAACCAAAGGAATGTGAGATGGTGCCGCTCATTTAAGTAGTAACTATTTTCTAGATTATTTTTGGTGTCAATGCCGCAAATGATAATTTGATAATAGTCAGAGGGATAAATATAATATTGTCTTAATAAATCAGCATGCTTTTTGATCGAAAGGGTTTGATCGTTTTGATTATTGACTAACGATTCGAAAAATCGATTAATATCATTTTCCTCGGCTTCTTGTATTTTGGTGTTTTTGTATAAGGCGAAACTTAACACGCTGACTACTTGTTCGAGTGTTAATAAACTAAAGGGGTAGGAAAGCTTATTAACTTGAGAAACCATTAAATAGTATGGAAAGTATGTGTAACCTAATACTTTGAAAATTACATGGTCTTTATTTTCAAAGACGAGGTTATTTTTATCATATGTTAGCGCATCTTGATAATGGTTCATGAAATACTTGGTATGTTCAGCCATTAAAGCGTTACCTTGTCTATAATGACGACTGTATGCTTCAGGTGCTTTGAAAGGATCGAATAGAATGATAGGTACACCTAAGAGTTTGCTCATGCGCTCAATCATAGTATCAATACTGAAGCCTTTGATTAATAATTGGTTTAATTCTTGTTGTACTTGTAATGCATAATTTAACTTTCCAGTTTCAGAGTCAGAAATAAATGAAGAAATCTCGTGTGTAATTTCACCTAAGTTCCAACTTTCTGGTATTTCAATTAATGGGAATTCGATAGCATCCGCAAAATCAATGACATCTTGCTCGATTTCGTGTAAAAATCTTGAAACTTTGATTCCAAGTCCAGCAGTGTGTATATCATTTAAATCTTTAATTAACTTTTTTAAGTTATCTTGATTATCTTGAAACAAGACACCGGTTGTTAAAATAAAAGAATTATTTGAAGTAAAATGCTTAATATCATTATTTTCAGTAATGTCTAAATTTGTCACTTCTGCTGATAAATCTCCGTTGCTATTTAACAATTTTAAGCCTTTAAATTGGGGAACGGATAAAATTTCGTTTAGAGTAGTCATAATTATGTCCTCCGCTTCTGATTTACACAATCACTAGTAATGAAAATGCATGAAAATATATATAATGATAAATTCTATTTGTCTGTATTTATCTTAAAAAAACAGGGTTTTTGTCAATTTGTGATAACGATTGTTCAAAATGTTCAAAAAATTTAATGTATATCATTAATTATACACTTATTTTGTTCGATTCCTATAATTTTATTGTTTAGAAATGTCATTAATAACAAAGAAAAACGCTTACACTCGTACTACACTTATAACTGAAGATTATACAACTAGTTATTAGCTTGTTAAAGTAAAGGAGATAAAAATAGAATGGGAAGACAGGAGAACAATGCGGCATTATCACAAGCGGTTTTCGAGAAGCGCGGTTATAATAAAGATATAATGCCTAAGACACCGACACAAAGAAATAACTCCGCATTTAACTTTTTCACACTATGGATGGGTGCTGTCCATAATATACCTAACTATACTGCAGTTGGGGGATTCTTATTATTAGGACTATCGCCATTACAAGTCATATTTGCATTAATATTAAGTTCTTTTGTAATCGCTTTATTATTAGTTAGTAATGGTTATGCTGGTTCTAAATACGGTATTCCATTTGCTATGCATTTACGTCATACATATGGTGATGTAGGCGCGAAGTTACCCGGTATCCTACGTGGCGTTGTCGCAGGTATCGCTTGGTTTGGTCTACAAACGTTTGCGGGGTCACAAGCACTATTAATACTATTAAATAAAATATTCCCTGGTTTTGCGGATATTGGACAAGGCATATCGATACTTGGTATTTCTGTTCCAGGTCTCATTGCATTTTTAATATTTTGGGCTATTAGTTTTGCAATTGGATTTGGTGGAGGAGATATTTTAAATAAATTCACAGCTATATTAAATCCACTTATTTATATTGTCTTTGGTGGTATGGCTATCTGGGGCGTTATGGCTGCTGGTGGCGTTGGAAATATTTTAGATTATGAAATTTCTACAAAATCTAGCGGTATCATTTACCCAGCGATTTTATCCTTTATTTTAATTATCAACTCGCTATTAGGTGTGTGGGCAGGACCTGGTGCAAGTGTTTCTGATTTTACGCAAAATGCAAAATCTACTAAAACACAAGTGGTTGGTCAAATTTCAGGTATTGTAGTTGCCCACATTTTATTCGCGATTGCTAGTGTGTTCATCATTATTGGTGGCTCGATTTATCTTGGACATCAAGAATGGAATATCCTAACAATTATTAATGAATGGAGCAACTTCTGGGCGATTCTGATATCTACTGGTGTGCTATTGATGACGACGATTTCAACAAATGCGACGAGTAATATCATCCCAGCAGCATATCAACTCACTGCACTTTTACCAAAATGGATTAACTATCGTCGTGGTGTAATTATTGCCTCGGTACTGAGTATAGTCATTATGCCGTGGAAGATGATGGAAGAGGAAGATAGTATTTTCTTATTCCTAAACGCGATAGGTGCTATTCTTGGTCCGGTAGCAGGTGTTATGATTGTTCATTTCTATATTGTGTCTAAATGTCACATTGATATAGATAAGTTGTATTTTGATTTGAAAGAAAAAGAGCACAAAATACCACGTATTAATATTTCTGCATACGTCGGAACGGTTGCTGGTGTCATCATTTCACTATTAGGATTTTTACCAGCATTTACAGTGATATCAGACTTTTCTTGGTTTATAGGCTTTGTCATTGCCGGTGGTGTTTACTTAATTTTACATTATGTATTCCATGCAGAAAGTAGAAAAAAAGGAGGAGCAGATTATAATGAAGTATGATTTGATTATTAAGAATGGTTTAGTCATTTTAGAAGACGGAGAGCAACAAGTTGAAGTCGGTGTTAAAGACGGTAAAATTGTCGCTATTGGTCAAGCATTGGGAGAAGCTGAACAAGTTATTGACGCACAAAATCAAATTGTTTCACCTGGTATGGTGGATGCGCATGTGCATATAACTGAGCCAGGCGGTGGCTATCGTGATGGTTGGGAAGGATATGTTACAGGGACAAATGCTGCTGCTAAAGGTGGCGTGACTTCATTTGTGGAAATGCCATTAAACCAAGTTCCAGCTACAACTGACAAAACGTCTATCCAAGCAAAATTTGATGCTGGAAAAGATGAATTATCAGTGGATGTTGCAAGTTATGGTGGTTTAGTACCATATAACTTAAACGGTGGTATTCAAGAATTAGATGAAGCAGGTGTTGTGGCTTATAAAGCTTTCTTAGCAACATGTGGTGACCGTTCTATTGAGGGTGACTTTGAAAATGTTGATGATTATTCATTATATGAAGGTATGAAGCAAATTGCTAAGACTGGCAAAATTTTATCAATTCATTCTGAAAATGCGGCAATCACTGATCGATTAGGTGAGATCGCAAAAGAAAATGGTGAAACGACATTAAGTGCTTACGTGGATAGTCGTCCGGTATTTACAGAAGTTGAACCAATTCGTAAAATTATTTTATTTGCTAAGGAAACGGGCTGTCGTGTGCACATTGTACACGTTGCTTGTGAAGAAGGCGTTGATGAAGTCATCAAAGCACAGCAAGAAGGTGTAGACATTACTTGTGAGACATGTACACACTACTTGTACTTCTATAAAGAAGAATTAGATGACATTGGACCAGTTGTTAAGTGTTCTCCACCAATCCGTGAGCAATCTCGTTTAGAGGGAATGTGGAACCGCGTATTAAACGGTGATATTAGTTTTGTAACATCTGACCATTCACCTTGTACGCCAGACTTAAAAGATACTGACAATGCATTTGAAGCATGGGGTGGTATTGCTGGATTACAAAACAACGTAGACATTTTATTCGACGAAGGTGTTCAAAAACGTCAAATGCCATTAACAAAATTTGCTGATATTATTGCGACAGCACCAGCAAAACGCTTTGGTTTAGATACAAAAGGTAGTATTGCAATCGGTAAAGATGCTGACTTCGTATTTATTAAACCAGACGCACCTTATACATTACAAGCTGAAGATTTAGCTTATCGTAACAAAATGAGTCCATATATCGGTCGTGAAATTGGTGCTCAAGTCACACGTACAATTTTAAGAGGACAAGAAATTTATAGTGATGAAGCAGGTATTTCAGACAAACGTATTGGACGTTTTATCTAAAAGTTTCTTGAAAAGCTTGAAGTTAAGGATGTTGGAATATTAAAAACAAGCGCAACAAGGATTAATCCGTTTACTAAATGGATTGGTCCATACTGTCTACAAAGTCTCTGACTTTGTTGGCAGTTTTTTTATGCGCGCTTTCTAGGGCCATTGCCTTAGCTGTAGTCTTTCGCTAGTGTGCTTACCACAGGAGTAGGTATAAACCACTGCCAACATCACTCAAAATGATTACAATATATCAATCAAATCAGTGAGACAAGTGATTCAAAGAAATAGAAGTAAATGTAGCAGACCATTGATATTTAGGATAGAGCTGAAGATTTGAAATTTATTAATACTGTAAAGAAACAAAAACTGATCCATTTATTAACGGGACTATTTTTTGTTTTCACAAGCTCTGAACTCGGTTTGAGTGAACGACTCTAGGGAATAATATTACATATTACATTTTTAAGTATCTACATATATCGCTTTTAAAGTGATTGGAGCTTAAAGTCATATTACTTTGATCAAAACATATGGTGAGATGCTTTAAAGCAAAGGGGTTGTAATATTTGGAAAAATTAATTTCTTTTTCGGATTGGTTATGGGGTTATCCACTTGTACTCCTGCTTTTGTTTGCAAGTGTATTTTTGACAGTCTATTTAAATTTTATTCAATTTAGGCATTTTTTCTATATGCTCAAACAAACATTTGGGAGTGTTAATAAAAAACCTAGAGGGGAAGGAACAATTACACCACGTCAGGCTTTAACTTCCGCCTTATCTTCAACTGTAGGTGCAGCTAATATTGTGGGTGTACCTACTGCGATAATGATGGGTGGGCCTGGTGCGGTATTTTGGATGATGGTTATCGCTTTTTTAGGCATGGCTTTAAAATTTAGTGAGAATGTCTTAGGTGTCCACTATCGTGAGCAAAATAAAAAAGGTGAGTTTGTGGGCGGTCCGACTTATTACATGAAAAAAGGCTTTAAAAACAAGAAGTTAGGCACAATTTTTTCGTTGATATTTGCCTTTGCGCTGATGATTGAAATTGTTCCAAGTATTATGGTTCAAGGTCATTCTGCAGCGAGCACGATGAAGGATACATTTAATGTGCCTATGGCGGTTTCTGGTGTTATATTAGCAGTTCTTGCTGCACTTGTCGTTTTTGGCGGTGTGAAACGTATTGCTTCGTTTGCTGAAAAAATTGTACCAATCATGGTTGGGCTTTACTGTTTTTTTGGCTTTTTAATCATTTTAATGAATATTAGTCATGTCCCTAATGTTATTTGGTTAGTGATAGAACAGGCATTTAATCCTACGGCAGCTATAGGAGGTACATTTGGTGCAGCATTAGCTACTACAATTCGTTGGGGCTTTGCGAGAGGGATTTATTCTAATGAAGCTGGTCTTGGTACATCGTCAATTGCGCATGCAGCTGCAAAAACGGACCACCCAGTTCGACAAGCTTTCTGGGGTATCAGTGAAATTGTGGTAGACACGTTAATCATTTGTAGTACCACTGGTTTTGTTGTTTTAGTTTCAGGTGTTTGGAAAGCGAGTGATGCGAAAGCACAGTCTGCAGCGTTAACTGCCAGAGCATTTGAAAATACTTTTGGTCAATTTGGAAGTATGATGGTATCTATTTCGATGATGTTCTTCGTATTTTCAACCGTTGTAGTAGTTATTTTTTATGGATCAAGAATGGCAGAATTTTTATTTGGACTTACGGCAGGTTGGGTGATGAAAACAATATATGTGCTTTCGATGATCGTAGGTGCGTTAGGTGCTGCACAACAATTGTGGGACTTGCTTGATTTGGCACTTGCAGCCGTATTGATTCCAAACGTTATCGCAGTGATAATGTTATCGCCAAAAGTGAAATCGTTAACCACAGATTTCTTTAAAAATTATAAATAAACCTTATTAATATAAAAAGTACCAAACCTCATACTTGTCATTACTAAAAGGAAATATTGGCTTTAACTTTTAGTACGATGCATCATGAATGAGTGTTATGGTACTTTTAATTGTTGATGATATTTATGATTTCGGGCTCTGAACTGGTAAATGATGTGTCGTATTATAGTCTAGGATGTGCGTGTTATTGTCGTTAATTTCTAATGTACTGAAACTACCATTAGCAAGTCTAGTAATACCAGTGCCGATTGCTCCATTAGAAAAATAATAGAATATAGCATTAATAAAGGCGCCGTGAGAGATAATTAAAATATTTTTATTTGTGTGATCTTGATGTACGGTCTGAATCCCCTTTAAAAAACGTTCGGTAATCATTGCTTCAGTTTCTTTGTTTGGATATTCACGATTCGGAAAACGCGCATCTCGTTCGTAATAAGTAAGGCCTTCTGCATCTCCAAATGCAACTTCAATAAATGATTCCTTTTCATAAAGCGGTATGTTTAACTTTTGTTGAATAATTTGTCCAGTTTCTTTAGCTCTTAGTAATGGGCTCGTAATCATGAGGTCCCATTCATTTTGAAGTAAGGAAGTGCCACAAGCTTGCGCTTGTTTTATGCCTGATTCATTCAATGGGATGTCTGTTCTGCCCTGTAATTTACCAGCAATATTCCAATCTGTTTCTCCATGTCTAATAAAACATATTTTTGTCATTATAAATCAACCTTTACCTTGATGTGTTTTAAGCAGTATCTCTTTGATATTATTAACGATTTTTCTATTTATTATGGTATAACACGAATTAAATTTCCACATATTATAAATAATCATAACACGTTTGCTTGTGTTAGATGGTGAAACACATATCAACAGGCGTTGGTTTCAAGAACCCTGTGTTTATGAAATGATGCATGATCATGATTGGTGTGATTATGCTGAAAGATTGTATATCATATTGCGATTGATAGGTCAAAAGACTAATATGCATTAAGTTTCCAGTACTGTGTCAACTTTTGCTAATTCGATCGTTGTTGCAATCATCACATTAATACCTTTTTCGATTTGGCTATCGGTTACAGACTCTTTTGGCGAATGACTAATGCCATTTTTACATGGAATAAAAATCATACTTGTAGGACAAATGGGTGCGAAATTCATCGCATCATGACCGGCACCACTATACATATAGCGATATTGATATGCTAGTGCCTTACAACCGTCTTCAGAAATCTTAGCAATCGCTTGATTAAATTGTCGAGGTTGATCCTGACCTAAATCTTCTAATTCATAATCTGCTTGACGTTTTGTGGTAATGGTTTCGATGTGCGTTTTCATCTCTTCGACAACTTTTTCTCGAATATCTTCATCTTTTCCTCGAATATCGATGAGTAGTGTGACTTCACCAGGAATTGCATTCATTGTATTAGGATAAACGTTGGCATACCCCACAGTCGTTACTATCCCCTTATCATGATAAGCCTGACCTAAGGCTTCGATTTTTAAAATGACTTCAGCAGCAGTAGTCAATGCGTCTGTACGCATCGGCATAGGTGTTGATCCTGAGTGGCTAGTAATACCAGCTATTTGTAACTTGAAGCGGTGTGGTGCAGCAATGTGTGTGACGATGCCAATATCTTTTTGATTATTTTCAAGAATTGGACCTTGTTCAATATGTAATTCTAAAAATGCTTTGATTTTGTTTCTTTCAAATAATGCTGCTTTACCGTTCATATCTTGTGCTAAAGGTGCAACAATATCGTAAAGTACGTTGCCATCGTTATCTTTGATAAATTTCATATCATCTTTTGTCATTTTACCAGTAAGGTATTTACTTCCTAAAGTTGCTTCGTTGAAACGTGTAGATTCTTCGCAAGCAAATGCAATAATTATAATTGGATGATCCGTTTCTATATGATGCGCGTTTAAATGTTCGACTACTTCCAGTGCACCAAGCACACCTAATAGACCGTCATATTGGCCGCCATCCTTTACAGTGTCGATATGTGAGCCTAGTACAATTGGTTTTAAAGAAGGATGCTTTCCTTCTCTACGTGCAATAACATTACCAAAGAAATCAAAGTAAACATCTAAACCTGCCTTTTGACATAACATTGAAAATTTTAAGGCTGCGACACGTTCTGGATGACTAAAAGCAATGCGGTTAATCCCCCCGTTTTTGGGGTTGCGAGCAAAATTATTAAATGTTTGAAAATTTTCTATTACATTTTGTAAGTTCATCATTAATCCCCTTCGATATTCAGTTTAATTTGATTCAAAAATTGAATAACTCGTTCATATACTGCTTTACTCGTTGAGTTAACTTCACGATCAAAATCATGGCTGTCTAGGTCTAAACGTTCAAAGTGACTCGTTTCAATTAATCTAGCTATATATTCACTTTCACTATAAGGTACATCAGGATCTCCTGTACAGTGTACAATGAACATAGGAGGGAAGTTTTTCATTTCTTGTGGTGTGATATTATAAGTGCTTTGTGTAGATGATTGAATCCCTAAATAGGACATCCAACGTGCTTGACCACGAACATATAAGTAAATTGGATATCTTGTTTGCAACGGCGCAGATGTTAATGGTTTAGATTGAATCAATTGATTTAATATTTTCGGTGTAATTTGTGTAGATAGCGCTTGATATTGTTTATTTGGCTTCAAAAAGGCAGGCACATGTACACGTGAGTAACCATAGAAATCAATGATACTATCAACTTTACGATGACGTGCGACAAGCATAGCTAAAAATGCACCGGCTGAACGTCCGAAGGTAATCAGTGGTAACGAAGGATAAAGTGATTTTAAATGATCGTAGTTACTCAGTGCATCTTCAATAATCGTATCAATATGACTTTCTGGGGCAAGTCGATAGGAAACCATTATTAAGTGATAGGATTCGGATAAAATATCTATATACGCTTGCGGTAAATCGTTTGGTTGTCCAAAAATGAGTCCGCCACCATGAAAGTACATAATGACGCCTTTAGGGCTTTGGTTTTTAGCTGCTATGATGGAATAAGGTAATGGAAAACCATCCTTTGATAGACAAGTAGCTTTTTGTTGAGTCAAATTGACCTAGCCTCCTATTAGATATATTTTGCTAAATATATTATCTCAAATAAAAAACACGACGTATTTGTATAAATCGAATAAAAGTAAAGAACATTATTGTTAGAATTGTGAATGATAAGTCATATGTAAACGCTTATAATTGTATGTGAAATGAAAAAGGAGTTGAATTACATGGACATCCGATCTTCTTTTGAGGCTCTAGACAAAAAATTCACTGCGTTTGGCGGTTTGACTGGTGGAGGCATCACGCGTCTACTTTATTCTAAAGAATGGTCAAATGCTGTACAAGCATTGAAAGAAACACTAGAAAAAGATGGATTTGAAACAGAATTCGATAGCATCGGCAACTTAAAAGGACGTATTGAAGGTAGTAAATACCCTGAACAAACAATTATGTCCGGCTCTCACATTGACACAGTTGTTGAAGGTGGCCATTTAGATGGTCAATTTGGTGTGTTAGCTGCTGTTGTTGCGATGCAGTCACTTAAAGCCGAATATGGCCAACCATTACGTTCATTAGAAATTTTAGCTTTAGCGGAAGAGGAAGGTAGTCGTTTCCCATTTGCTTTCTGGGGAAGTAAAAACTTCTTCAACTTAGCTGATAAAGCTGATGTAGATTCAATTGCTGATGGTGAAGGTGTTGCTTTTAAAGAAGCGATGCGTGAATGTGGCTTTGATTATCGAACAGCAGATAATGATTATAGTTACATAAAATCATTTATCGAAGTGCATATTGAACAAGGTAAAGTATTAGAGACGGAAAATAAATCAATTGGTGTCGTTAACGGCATCGTTGGTCAAAAACGTTATACGATTAACTTAAAAGGTGAAGCAAACCATGCAGGTACGACACCGATGGGCTTGAGAAATGACGCAGTTGTAGCTTTCAGCAAAATTGCTAATCAATTAACAGATCGTGCGCGAGAAATAGGTGATCCATTAGTCATTACATTTGGTCGTGTAGACCCAGTGCCAAATACAGTTAATGTGGTTCCAGGAGAAGTTACGTTCTCTATTGATTGTCGTCATATTAATCAAGATGAGTTAAATCAATTTGCAGAAGAAATTGATGCATGTATTAAACGTGTATCTGAAGAAGAAGGCGTGCAATGCGACATCGATTTATGGATGGATGAAGCACCGACTTTGATGGATGAACGCTTGGTTAAAGAAGTTCAAAATGCTGCTGAAACAGTAGTGGGTGAATCAAAGTGGAAATTAATGCCTTCTGGTGCAGGTCACGATTCTCAAATTTTTGCTAAATATGTGCCGACATCAATGTTGTTTGTACCATCTATTAATGGTGTGAGTCACAACGTTGAAGAAGAGACAAATGTAGAAGATTTAGTTAAAGGTATCGAAGTGTTAAAACAAGTATTATATAAACTTGCTTATAAAGAATAATACTTAGTCATAGACAACTAGAACAACATCATTGGGCTATATAAATAAACATGGTTCAACAAACTTTTTATAGAGAAAAGCAAAAAAGATTTTAAATACAGATAAAGAAAAGGAGCATTTTATTTATGGGTTATATTAATCATAATCAAGGATATAGAGAAGGTTTATTAGAAACACGTTCAGTAATTAAAAAAGATAACTATGCAGTCATCACACCAGATGGTTTAGTAAATAATGTTGTACCTGGTTTTGAAGATTGTGACGTAACGATTTTAGGTTCACCAAGACTTGGTGCGCGTTTCGTAGACTACCTCGTAACATTGAAAAATCAAGGTGGAAATAGACAAGGATTTGGTGGAAATGGTGTTCAAACATTCATCTATGTTGAATATGGAAACATCAACGCGTATGCAGATGATAAAAAATATGAATTGAGTGCAGGTGGTTATTTATATGTACCATCTCATCAAGTAATGACATTTGAAAATAGCAATCAAAATAATGACAGCCGAGTATTCTTATATAAAAAACGTTATCAACCTTTAGAAGGTTATACGCCAGAAGTTGTAACTGGAAACGTTAATGATATGGTTCAAGAGCCATATGAAGGCATGGAAGAAGTTAAAATTCTTGATTTGCTACCAAAAGAATTAGCATATGATATGAATATTCACATCTTGTCATTTAAACCAGGTGCTTCACACGGTTATATTGAAACACACGTTCAAGAACATGGGGCTTATGTATTAAGTGGGCGTGGTATGTACAACTTAGACAACGAATGGCAACCAGTTGATAAAGGTGATTATATCTTTATGGGTGCTTATGCACCACAAGCAACTTATGCTGTTGGTTTAGACGAACCATTCGCTTACATCTATTCCAAGGATGCAAATAGAGATATAGAAATTTAAGGAAGGTTGTTAGTCATGGAAGAGGGAGCATTAATATACGTCGAACGTGGTAAACTACGCCAATTATTTAAAGAGAAATTAACACACGCAGGTTTACCTGACGCGCAAGCTGAAAAAACAGCAGATCTGATGATATTTGCTGACGAACGAGGCATTCATTCACATGGCTCAGTTCGAATGCAGTATTATGCAGAACGAATTGCTAAAAAAGGTTTTAATTTGGAACCAGATTTGAAATTTACGAAGACGGGTCCTTCAGCAGGCACATACTTCGGCGATAATGCTGTTGGCCATTATGTTGCATATCAAGCGATGGAAGAAGCGATCAATTTAGCAAAATCCAGTGGTATCGGCATGGTAGGTATTCAAGAGATGGGGCATAGTGGTGCCATTGGCTATTTTGCAGAACAAGCTGCAAAACAAGGTATGGTTGCATTAACCGTATGCCAATCTGACCCAATGGTCGTACCATTTGGTGGTACAGAATCTTATTTTGGTACGAATCCAATCGCTTTTGCGTCACCACGAAAAAGTGGTAATCCTATATTGTTTGATATGGCAACAACGGTACAAGCGTGGGGGAAAATATTAGATGCACGCTCAAAAAACAAATCAATACCTAATACATGGGCAGTGGACAAACATGGTGAACCTACTGCAGATCCTTTTGAAGTAGCTGCGTTATTACCTGTTGCCGGACCAAAAGGTTACGGTTTGATGATGATGGTAGACATATTAGCAGGTAGCTTGTTAGGTTTACCGTTTGGTAAGCATGTCACTTCAATGTATGAAGATTTAAGTCAATATCGTAGATTAGGACAATTTCATATCGTAATTAATCCAGCATATTTTGGTGATGAAACACAGTTTTTAACACAGGTTTCTGACATGGTAGATGAGTTGCATGACGTTAAACCTGCTAAAGGTTTTGATCAAGTGTATTATCCAGGTGAGATTCAAGAAGAAGTTAAAAAACAATATGCAGAGCGAGGTATTCCAGTTCCGCAAGAAATTTATGATTATTTAATATCTGATGACATATATTAGGAAGTAATAAAAAGAAGTGAACGAGATAATTTAATGTAATAAATGGTGACTTATGACATTTAGCATGGTGCGTCTTTAGTAACTTCTTTTTTTACTGCTTGAAAACACAAATTTTAATGAAATATAACACAATAATAGTAATAAGGAGGTTGTAATATGCGTGTTTCTAAAAATGATTTATTTGATTTAATGAAAAATAAACTAGTTAAAGCAGGATTAAATGAAGATGCTGCAAAGGATGTCGCTGATGTTTTGACTTTTGCAGACCATAGAGGTATTCATTCTCATGGTGCAGTCAGAGTGGAATATTATGCGGAACGTATTGCTAAGGGAGGTATTACTGCTAACCCTGAGTATCAATTTGAGCAAACAGGTCCTTCGACAGGTGTTTTTGAAGGGGATAATGGCCCTGGACATCAAGCTGCGAAACAAGCGATGGAAAAAGCAATTGCAATGGCAAAAGAAAATGGTGTCGCAGTTGTTGGGGTGAAACATATCTCTCATAGTGGTGCCTTAGGTTACTTTGTGGAAATGGCATCTAAAGCAAACATGGTTGGTTTAAGTATGTGTCAATCTGATCCAATGGTCGTACCGTTTGGTGGTACAGAACCTTATTTTGGTACAAATCCAATTGCATTTAGTGCGCCGTCTAATGATGAGAGAATTATTACATTTGATATGGCGACAACAGTACAAGCATGGGGCAAAGTGCTCGATGCTAGAGCCAAACATCAATCTATTCCAGATACTTGGGCAGTAGATGCTAACGGCGAGCCAACAACAAATGCAAGAGATGTTCATGCACTAGTTCCAGTGGCAGGTCCAAAAGGTTACGGTTTGATGATGATGGTAGATATCTTGTCTGGAAGCCTGTTAGGTGTGCCACATGGTGTTCATGTTTCATCTATGTACAAAGACTTAACTAAAGGTCGTGACCTAGGACAATTACACATCGTCATTAACCCTGCATTTTTTACTGACTTAGATCAATTTAAATCACGTATTTCAACGATGTTAGATGAACTAAAAGCGCAACCAGCTGCTGAAGGATATGGAGAAATATTCTATCCAGGTGAACGTGGACGCTTACGTAGTGAAAAATACGATGAAAAAGGCATTGAAATAGTTGATGAAATTTACGATTACTTAGTGTCAGAGGATGTACACTTTGATCGTTATCATGGAAAAAATAGATTTGCAGAATAATAACGGAGGAATAGTATGTTATACACAATAATTAAAGAAAACACGTACCAAGATTCGATTGTATTAATGTTGTTATCGAATAAATTGTCTGCTATTGATGGTGTGAACCAAGTTTCAATTATGATGGGCACGCCTGCCAATAAGGATATTTTCAAATCATCAGGATTTGACACTGAAGCATTAGATAATGCGAAACCTAATGACATCGTTGTTATCGTAGATACTGATGATGAATCTAAAGTTGATGAAGTTAATGAACAAGTTGATGCAGAACTCAAAGGTAAAGGTGAAGAGGATGACAAGTCTAAAAAGCAAGACGAAGCTTCAAACTGGAACCGTGCTTTAGAATTAGCAAACAATCCAAACTTGGCATTAATTTCAATTCCTGGTCAATATGCAGCGATGGAAGCTGAAACTGCTTTGAAAAACAATTTAAATGTATTTATGTTTAGTGATAACGTTGCAAAAGCTGACGAAGTGCGCTTAAAACAAATGGCGCATGAAAAAGGATTATTAGTGATGGGGCCTGACTGTGGTACAGGGATAATCCATAGCCTACCACTTGCATTTACTAACACAGTGAACGAAGGTGACATTGGCGTTATCGGTGCTTCTGGTACAGGTATCCAAGAAGTGACTACTATCATTGACCGTGAAGGCAAAGGTGTGACAAATGCAATCGGTACTGGCGGTCGTGACTTATCAACTGAGGTTGGTGCGATTACGATGTTAGATAGTATAAAAGCATTAAATGCCGATCCTAAAGTTAAAGTCATTACTGTTATATCTAAACCACCAGCTAAAGAAGTCGAAGAAAAAGTATTAAATCTTCTACGTAATATTGAAAAACCTGTGGTTACCTTATTCTTAGGTTCTAAACCAACTTACACAGAAGAAAATATCTATCATGCATATACTTTAGAAGAAGCGGCACGCGTATCTGTCCAACTATCTAATGATGAAACGCCGCAATTTAACCCAACTTTTAAGGAAAATCTTGGTATTAAATTTGCTGACAATCAAGACGGCATCAAAGGATATTATTCAGGTGGTACTTTAGCTTCAGAAGCAGCAATGTTAGTGAAGGATACTTTAGGCGACGCTTCAGGTGAAGTAACACCAGAAGGATTCTCATATAAAGGTGGAAACCATGAAATTATCGACTTAGGCGATGACATTTATACACAAGGTAGACCACATCCAATGATTGATCCATCGAAACGCATTGAAATGTTAGAAACATCATCTGATGATCCATCAACTGCTGTAATTATGTTAGATAATGTTATTGGTTATGGTAGTCATGATGATATGGCTAGCGAACTTGCACCGACAATCAAAACGATTTTAGACAAAGTTAAAGCTAATGGTCGTTCATTAGCAGTGCTTGCTACAGTTGTTGGTACGCAACATGATCATCAAGGGTATGATAATCAAGTTAAAACTTTAAAAGAAGCTGGTGCGATTGTTTGTGAAACAAACGACCAAATGGTTCGTACTGCGCTTAACTTAGTTGGCAGCAGCGTAGCACAACCAAAATTATCAACGAAATCATTTGATTCAGAACCTGTAGATTTAACTGTCGATGAAAAAGTGATGAATTTAATAAACATGAAACCAAGCGTGATTAACATTGGATTGAAGAGCTTTACTGAAGCAATCCAAGCAAGCGATGCACCAGTCGTTCAATTCAACTGGCGTCCAATTGCAGGAGGAGACGAAAAATTAATGAAAGTACTGCAATTCTTAAACAATTATGAAGGAGAGACGGTATAAAATGGCATATAAAACAATAGATGAAGCTAACCAAGCAGTCATTGATAAGATGATTGCAGCAGCACCATTTTTAGTGGATGTCGTGCCAGCTAAATCTAAAATTCCTGAACTCAAAGAAAACGTATTATTACATGCTGGCCCACCAATTAAATATGAAAATATGACTGATCCTATGCAAGGTTCTTGTGTCGGTGCAATTCTTTTTGAAGGATGGGCAGACAATGAACAAGACGCACGTAAATTGTTAGAAGAAGGTCAAATCACTTTCATCCCTTGTCACCACGTCAATGCAGTGGGTCCAATGGGTGGTATTACATCAGCTAATATGCCTGTACTTGTTGTGGAAAACAGAGAAACAGGTAACGAAGCATATTGCCAAATGAACGAAGGTATCGGCGCAGTATTACGTTTCGGTGCTTATAATGATACAGTAGTCAATCGTCTTCACTGGATGAAAGATGTTTTAGGACCGGTATTAAGTAAGGCATTACACAAAATGAACGATGGTTTAAATGTGAACGTATTAATCGCTAAAGCAATTGCAATGGGTGATGAATTCCACCAACGTAACATTGCAGCTTCATTAGCTTTCTTAAAAGAAGTTACGCCTATCATCTCATCATTAGATGATGTTGAAGCAGAAAAACGTACTGAGGTATTACAATTCTTAGCTGATACAGACCAATTCTTCTTGAACATAGCGATGGCTACAGGTAAAGCTATGATGGATGCAGCACGTACAATTGAGCACGGTACAGTTGTAACAGCGATGTGTCGTAACGGTGAAAACTTTGGTATTCGTATCGCTGGTATGGGCGATGAATGGTTTACTGCACCAGTCAATACACCACATGGGCTATTCTTCACAGGTTACTCTGCTGAAGATGCTAATACTGATATTGGTGACTCAGCGATTACTGAAACGATTGGTGTTGGTGGTATGGCAATGATCGCTGCACCAGCTGTAACTAGATTCGTTGGTACTGGGGGCTTTGATGACGCATTAGATATCAGTAATGAAATGACTGAAATTTGTATCGGTGAGAATCCAAACTTTGCCATCCCTACATGGAACTTTAAAGGTGCTTGCTTAGGTATTGATGCACGTAAAGTCGTTGAAACTGGTATTACGCCAGTTATTAATACAGGTATTGCTCATAAAATTGCAGGTTATGGTCAAATCGGAGCAGGTACCGTTCACCCACCGATTGAATGTTTCGAAAAAGCAATTACGGCATATGCTGAGAAATTAGGTTTTAAAGCGTGATTTTCCGCGCAACAGCTATAGGCAATATTGCCCAGGAAATATTGGCAAATCATCAAACCTTTTATGTGCATAGTATATTTAACAAAGGATTCAATATTGTCAATGATGCGCAAGAACTGGTATTTATAGGTACAGATGAAAATGGCATGTTTCCGTTCGGCATATTAATAGATCAACAAACGAAACAAAGTTTGTTAAAAGAGATTGCTTTAAACCAACAAATCTCTATAGGTCCTAACACGATATATATTAGTAAAACGTGCCAACTTGTGTGGCATGTCCCATCATTGCCATTTAAAGACTTCGCTGAAAAGGTAAATAATGATGAACTCAAGCAGAATATATCGACATATGATTTTACGATGTATGAAGAAGGTGACTTTGACCGCCAAACAATGAGCCGAATCATACATGCGCTTAAAGATGAAGATGTTGAAACCGTAGAACATTATTATCGCTACTTAATTGGTAGAGGAAAAGGGCTCACGCCCTCTGGTGATGACATTCTAACTGGAATGTTGTTCATTCATTTTACTGATCCTTATATTAGAAAACCAAATTTAGAAAAGTTAAAACAACTACTTGATGAACCATTAACAACACTAGTAGGAGAAACATTTTTAAAATGCGCACAGCAAGGGTTGTTTAGTTCGAAAATATCAGAGTTACAACATGAGCCGTCACTGGCAAATATTGAGCGACTGCTTAAAGTAGGTTCGTCATCAGGAAGAGACACAGTATATGGCATGTTTGTAGCATTAACTTGAAGGAGTGAAACGTATGAGTAAGCGTGTTGTACTTGCTTTAGGCGGTAACGCTATTTTACAACCTAAACAAGAAGCGTCATACGACAATCAATATAAAAACGTGTTTGCTGCTACACGAAAAATGGCAGAGTTGAAAAAAATTGGACATAACGTTGTCATTACACATGGTAATGGACCACAAGTCGGTAATATTATTGCACAAAATGAAGCGGCAAAAGACGTTGTAGATCCACTTCCAATCAATGCATGTAACGCTGAATCACAAGGATTTATTGGTTATATGATGGAAGAATCTTTAAAAAATCATTTACATGCATTAAATATTCAAAGCGATGTGGTAACATTATTAACAATGGTAGAAGTGGATAAAGATGATAAGGCATTTGATAATCCAACAAAACCAATTGGCGTATTTTTTGACGAAATTGAAGCAAAACGCCTAGAAGAAACGCATGGTTTTGTGATGGTAGAAGATGCTGGTAGAGGTTACCGTCGTGTTGTTCCTTCACCAGAGCCACTCGTGATTCACGGTGTCAATCAAATCAAAGCATTGATTGACCAAGCGATCGTTATTTCATCTGGTGGCGGTGGTATACCAGTTTACCGTGATGAAAACGGGAATATTCAAGGTGTGGAAGCGGTTATCGATAAAGACCGCTCTGGTTTAAAACTTGCGCAGCAAGTTGAAGCAGACACATTTATGATGTTAACAGATGTATCAAATGTTTGTGTGAACTTTGGTAAACCGAACGAAAAGAAATTAGCAACAATTTCAGTTGAACAAGCAAAAACTTATGTTGCCGAAGGGCAATTCCCTGAAGGAAGTATGTTACCTAAGATTGAAGCTGCGATTCAATTTGCTGAAATGGGTAAAGAAGCGATTATCTGTTCATTAGATGATGCAGTTGAAGCATTAGAAGGTAAAGCAGGTACACGTATTATATTAAATGTTGAACAATAATGGATGAGTTCTTTAGAAACAATTACTTGCGAATCGTTCAAATGGTTTTCATTTGATCGATTCGTTGTATTATTATATTAAAAGGTTTGGAAGAAAGGTGGTATAAGATGACTGAACCCTATCGTATACATAGAATTAAAGAAAATTGGGGCGTAATTTTGGCAATTGTGTTTATTGCTTCTACTTTACGTGCGCCACTCACATCAGTAGGGCCTGTAGTTGATGAGATCAAGCATGTAATGGAAATTAATAACAGTGTTGCTGGCATCTTAACTACTATACCGCTCATTATTTTTGCGATTGTTTCTCCATTAGTATCGAGAGTAACGTCGCGTATCACAATGTCTCGTACAATTCTGTACTCTACTATATTACTAATAATTGGATTGTATTTACGTGTAGCTGGTGATTTTACTTTATTTATTATTGGTACATTAGTATTAGGGATAGCAATTGCATTTGGTAACGTTGTACTACCTAGCTATGTAAAATGGTATTTCCCAATGCAAATCGGCATTGCTACGGGCATTTATAGTGGAACTATGAACTTTACAGCAGGCTTAGGTGGCGGGTTAAGCTTCCCATTATCACAAACATCACTCGGTTTTAGGTTGTCACTGTCATTTTGGATTATTCTAGGTATTATCGCGATTATTTTGTGGATTCCTAAAGCACGTCAAGGTGCGCAATTAGAACAACATACAATTGATCAAACACAAGTCAAACATCGTAAGAAAGTCAATATTGTCAAATCTAAATTAGCTTGGATGGTTGCTTTGACGATGGGCTTCCAATCTATGGTATTCTATACCGTTGTCGCATGGGTGCCATCTATATTAGTTGATAGAGGGGTAGATCCATCCACAGCAGGTTATTTATTAATGCTCAATCAATTTTCTCAAGTACCTATGACATTTTCATTTCCAATTATAGCATCTAAATTGAAAGACCAACGTATATTGGTCGTTATTATCACAATTTTATTCTTAACTGGTTTTGGCTTATTCTTTACACAATCATTAGTGTTACTTGTTATTGGTATGGTTATTGCTGGTTTAGCAATGGGAGCATGTTTCAGTTTATGTATGACATTCTTCTCAATCCGTGCACGGACGAGTGATGGTAGTATTTCATTATCCGGTTTTGGTCAATCTGTAGGATACTTAATTGCAGCGATTGGACCATTTTTAATTGGATACTTGCATGATTTCACAGGAAATTGGATATCAGGCATTGTTGCATTATTACTCATGTCATTACTATTTTTTATTTTTGGTTATCCTGCAGCTAAAAATAGAGTTGTAGAAGATGAATAATAGCAAAGACTTAAATTTATAATGAAAAAATTAAAAAGGTACGACACCAATGGTTTTTGATGGGCACCTCTAAAGTTGGACTAAAAATCTAACTTCTGAGATGTGCATCATTTTAGGATTGGAGTTGTACCTTTTTTGATTTATATAGTCAAATGATGTGTTGAAATCTTATGATATCGCATTATTATCATAGTGATTGATAAGTGTTTTAATTGCGTTTTCTATATCAAGATTTTTGATATGACCTTGAGCAAGAAGGTGAGTTGCAAATGCAGCTAAAAATGTTAAGATATTCTGTTTTTGGATAGCATAACCCATGATACCGATTCTCCATATTTTACCTTTTAACTCTCCAAAGGATCCTGCAATTTCTATGCCATAATTTTTTAATAAACTGTCTCTGAATGCTATATCATCTATACCATCAGGAATATTAACGCATATAACCATTTTCATTTCGTTCGATTCATTGCCGTATATTTCGAGTCCTAATGCCTTCAAGGCTGCTTTTAAACCTTCTTGGTGAAAGGCATGCCGTTGCGCACGTGCTTCCAGTCCTTCAGATAGTGCTAATCTTAGACCAGTATGAAGTGCATATATTGCAGTCGTTGCTTCAGTATGGTGATTTAAACGTTTTGGGCTCCAATAATCTTGTAATTGTGCTAAATCTAAATAATTACTTCTGATAAAATGATCTGGTTCTGTGGTTTCAGTAGAGCGAATGCCAAGTTCTACACGTTTGCGCGCATTGATGGCATCACTAAATCTATCGTTGAAAGTAATTGGGGTAATACCTGAAGGAATAGATAAACATTTTTGAGCGCCACCGATGACTGCATCTAATTCCCACTCATCTACTGGAATAACCATACCTTGGTATGTAGCCACAGCATCAACAACAGAAAATATCCCTCTTTCTTTACATGCTCGACCAAGTTGATCAATTGGTTGCAATCTACCAGTCGATGTTTCACCGTGTACAATAGCAAGTACTTTTGGTTGATATTGATCTAATGCTTCAATGATTTCTGATTGTTCAAACACCTCTCCCATTGGTTTATAAATGCTGTGAACGATACCACCAGCACGCGTAACCAGTTCAGCGAATAAATAGCCAAAACGTCCGATGACTGGAACTAGGACATCATCACCAGGTTTAACAATACTGGAAATCACAGCTTCTAAGCCAGCACGACTTGTGCCATCAATAGGAAATGACCATTGATTTTTTGTTAAAAAAGATTTACGAATTAGTTCCATTGTTTGATTCATAATGTCTACAAATTCATAGTCAAATTGACCTAAAATAGAGTTTGACATTGCTTGTGAAACGCGGGGGTCTACGCTAACAGGGCCAGGTGTCATAATTAATCTTTTGTTGATTTTTAAATCATCCATATTTATTACCTCGTTTTCCTTTAAATTCCGTCATTATATATTATACTTTATTAAAGCTGAGTTATATTCGTCAAAATCGATAATTATTTAACAATCATTTATCTGAATATTACAAAAATAAAGAAGATAAATAGAAATTATCCTATATACTTGCATGTAGATAAAATGAATTTCAATAGTTTCAGTATTTATAAATGTTTGAAAGAACTTACATAAAATTGTACACTATATAAGCATGCCAAGGGCATGCACACACTATGGGTCGCTGTGAGCATGCCTTAGGCATGTTTCCAGACTTCCTCATAGAAGCAAGCTACTTCCATTAAGGAAGTGGCTTGTATTTTTTTGAGAGATAGTCGTTTGAGCAATCTTGATTTTCATTAATCATAACGCGTTGTATCGTAAACGATTTTCTATTACAATGTGTATGGATGTTAAAAGTTGGAGTGACAATAGATGATAAATGTAAAAGAACCTAATCCGATATTTTTGGAAAATAAATCTTCTGAACGTGCTATATTGTTATTACATTCATTTACAGGTACGATTAGAGATGTAAAATTATTAGCTACAAAATTAAATAAAGCTGGTTTTACATGTTATGCGCCTTCCTATAAAGGGCATGGCTTATTGCTCGAATCATTGATGGCTTATGACGCAGAGGATTGGTGGCAAGATGCGCTAGAAGGATATCAATATTTGCAAGATCAAGGTTATTCAAATATAAGTGTATGCGGCATCTCATTAGGCGGTATTTTGTCTTTAAAATTGGCGGAAGAAAAGCAGGTTGCTTCTGTTGCAGTGATGTCGACACCGTTTAGTAAAGACGATGCTGGACTTGCAAAAAGGCTGGAATTTTATGGAGAACGCATGGGAAACTTAGTAGGTTTGTCACAAGAAGCAATACAACAACAGATGAATCAAATTGAAAACTATGCCGTTGGTTTTGATAAATTTAAAAAACTTGTTGATGATGCGATGGCACACTTAAATCAAATTTCTGTCCCTATTGCTATAAAGTTTGGCGAACAAGATGAAAAGGCTTATGAAGCTAGTGCAAATTATATTTATAATCAAATTGAGCATGAGGATAAAGAAATTCAAGGTTATCCTACGTGTAAACATTTAATGACGTATGGTGAAGGTCATTTGGATGTAGAGCAAGATGTGATAGCGTTTTTTGAAGATTATACATAAACAATTTAAATACTAAAAAGGATGGTTTCTACCCAATATGAGTAGAGCCATCCTTTTATGTTTCAATATGTTTAAAATTAAGTTCTCCAAAATGTAGTACAATTCGCTTTGTCTTCGATATTGAATTGAATCATGGACTGCAATAGTTCATAGTTAACGTCTTGTGTCCATTTAATACGAAATAAATTATTGGTTTGTGAATATCCAGATTCTGCAATCTGTTCAGTAAATTCAGCCATTCCTTTTGCTTCAGGTGCTACTGAGAAATGCTGTTTAGATTTACTAAAAGCAATAATAAACGTACCGTGATGCGTAAACATCGGTTGATTCCATTTTACTGTTGTTTCGAGTTCAGGAAAAGTCTCAGAAATCCAATTAAAGATAGCTTCCATTGTGGCTGTTTGTTTGTCATTTTCTAATGACTCCAAAAATTCATTAAATTCAGTCATACCCAATCACAATCCTTAAATAGCAAATTTTATTATATAGCTAACATGTATTATACCAATTACATACAAATATATCATTTTATAGGTGAGTGAATATAATGGAAAATTCTAAATTATGCGTATAAACAACTTTAAAAATCCGAAAACCTTTTTGAAATTTTACTATTTTACATAAAAAATACATCCCATAGTTGAAGGGATGTATTGATGAGAATGGATATGTGTTGACATACCGTCTGGTTAATAGTGCGCACTAACTTAAGTCATTTTAGCTTGCGATTTAGCATAGCAGAAATCGATAATAATACCGATTAGCAGACACACTATAAATGGTATCAACCATGCTAATTGGATATTTGCTAATGGGAAATGCGCATATACAACATTAAGTATTTTAATTAAATTAAAGTCATTTAATATTTGTAATAAAGAAATAATCAATGTTGCAATTGTTGGTATGATAAAGCTATATTTCATTTCAAATGAGATGAAGATACTCAATAACGAAATAAGCACTAATACGATAGATGTTGGATAAATAAATGTAAGTAATGGTACAGCAATTTCCAAAATAAGTTCTAATCCTAAAGTAGAAACAGTAAAACCTAATATTGAAAAGATAAGTACAAATAATTTATAAGAAATCTTTGGTAATTTTTTCATTGCAAACGCTGAACAAGCATTTACAAGTCCAATACAAGTTGTTAAACAAGCTAGTATCACAATTATCCCAAAAATTAAGTTTCCTAAAGACCCAAATACACGTAATGAGTTAAAAGTTAAAATATCTGTGCCATCTTTTAAGCCTGTTTGATCAGTTGTCGCGCCAACATAAGCTAAAGCAAAATAAATGATAAATAACAGCACGGCAGAAATAAAACCTGCTTTCACAACATTTTTAACTAATAACTTTGGTTCATTAATACCATTTAATTTAAAACTTTGAACAATGACTACTGAAAAAGCGAGTGCAGCAACGAGGTCCATTGTGAAATAACCTTCTAAGACACCAGACACAAGTGGTGTTTGCGCAAAGTCGCCACCAGCTTTACCAATTGAACCTTCTGGTTTAATAATAACTAAAATACATAAAATAGCGATAATGCATATTAAAATAGGTGTTAGGTATTTACCTAAATTATCTATGATTCGATTTGGATAAAGTGCAATCAAGTAAACAACTAAGAAGAAGACTGCTGAAAATATAATTAAAGTTAATTGATTATGTACAGGTAATACGTTTTTCGTGCCAATTTCGTAAGCGACATTTGCAGCACGTGGTATACCATATAATGCACCAATAGATGCATAAATACAGATTGCAAAAATCGTACCAAATAACGGATGGACTTTGTTACCAATACTTTCAACGCCACCGTTCATATAAGCTACGACGATGACTGTTAAATATGGTAATAAAATACCAGTGATTGAAAATCCTATCATTGAAACCCACATATTTTCTTGAGCTGTATATCCTAACATAGGTGGAAATATTAGATTTCCGGCTCCAAAGAAAAATGAGAATAACATTAGACCAGAAATCAGTATGAGTCTATTCATTTTAATACCTCTATTTTTTTAAAATTATTTGTTGCAAAACATACATTAATATAACATAAAAGTTATATGAATTCAATGAAATTTCAGAAAATTAGAATGTCTAAAATGTTAAATGAAGTAGTTTTTAATGTCATGTTTGTAAATGTGATGATATCGAGTGTTTTAAGTAATTAACTATTGAGCTCAATTCAAAAAAATGTTATAGTAGTTTCCTATGTTACATAAACGCTTTAACGCAGTAAAGAATAATAGGGTGTAAAGGATGTATGAAAGATGCATAATGAATCTCAATGGAAGTCATCGCTCGGTTTCATATTGGCAAGTGCGGGGTCTGCGATAGGGCTAGGCGCAATGTGGAAATTTCCATATATGGCAGGTATTTATGGTGGTGGGGCTTTCTTATTAATGTTTTTAATATTTACACTGTTTGTAGGACTGCCATTATTAATGATGGAATTTACAGTGGGAAAAATGGGCAAAACATATACTACTAAAATATATGAAAAATTAACAAATAGAAAATGGTTAAATATTATAGGATGGAATGGTAATTTAGCTGTATTTATCTTATTTGGTTTTTATAGTGTCATCGGTGGTTGGATTATCATTTATATATTTAATGTATTACTTCAAATATGCTCGTTTAATGGTGGTAAATTAAGCCAAATAGAATTTGAATCTATTATAAGTAATCCATGGTTGACGGTTACAGGCCAAGGGATATTTATTTTGTTGACGATGTTCATTGTAATGATGGGAGTTGAAAAAGGATTAGAAAAAGCATCTAAATTTATGATGCCATTATTATTTATCTTCCTTATTATTATTGTTGTTAAATCGCTAACTCTCGATGGCTCGTTCGAAGGATTGAAATATATGTTGCAACCACGATTAGAAGATATTTCAATAGAGGGGATTTTATTTGCGCTAGGCCAATCGTTTTTTACACTGTCATTAGGAACAACAGGCATGATTACATATGCTAGTTATGCATCTAAAGAAATGACTATTAAAACTTCGGCTGTTTCTATTGTAGCGATGAACATTCTAGTATCTGTGTTAGCAGGTTTAGCAATTTTCCCTGCGATTTCAGCTTTCGGTTATAGTCCAACTGAAGGACCTGGATTACTATTTAAAGTGTTACCAAAAGTATTTGATCAGATGGCATATGGTTCAGGTTTTTATTTTATTTTTTTGATATTATTTTTATTTGCAGCACTTACTTCTTCAATTTCGTTACTAGAACTCAATGTGTCAAACTTTACTAAAAATGATAATTCGAAACGTAAATCTGTATCGTTTTATATAAGTGTACTTGTTTTTATGATAAGTATTCCTGCAACATTATCTTTTGGAAGTCTGAGTCATGTAAAATTTGCAGCAGGTACTATTTTTGACAACATGGATTTCTTAGTTTCCAACATTTTAATGCCTATAGGTGCGTTGGGAACAACACTTGTTGTAGGACAATTACTTGATAAACACGCTTTAAAAGAACACTTTGGAAAAGATAAATTTAGGTTATTTATGCCTTGGTATTATCTCATTAAATTTATTTTACCAGTCGTTATTATATTAATATTTGTCGTACAATTTTTATAGCAATTAAATAACATTAATTATTAGCCCTTTATCATATCAATGTGAAAATTGAGTATTGATAAAGGGCTTTTTTGAATAATTTGTAAAGTATGAATTAAGTTATTATATTTTTATTTATATTGTTGACTATTTTTTATTTGTTTAGTAAGGTCAAATTAAATTATTTATTTAAAAAATTTGTTGTAGTGCATTAATTGTTTTAAATAGATAATTTAATTTTTACTATTATTTGAAAACGTTTTCTGAAAGGAGTAATTTATGAAAGAGATTATTGGTAAAATTTTCGAATTAGTACCGCGTTTTATTTTAAATCTATTCATTTAGCAAAAGGAAGTTTGTTATTTATTAAATTCTATTAACCAAGAGGTGTCTAGTATGGAACAGAAAAAAAACAAATATAGTATTCGCAAATTCACTTTTGGCGCATCATCTATATTAATTGGAGCTTTACTCTTTATAGGCGTAGACAATGCGCAAGCTGCTGAAACAGAAAAACAAGCAAGCGAAATGAGTTATCAGGACATTGGGGAACATGTTGGGGAAACAAATAGTGATAACACTACTGGGGAAAGTAGTGTACCGGTTAATAAGAATAATAATTTAGAGTATGATAAACAAACTTCAGAAAATCAAAGCTTACATAATGATAAATTAACGACTGATGCAGAAAACGTAAATAATGAAAAGGTAGACTTAGAAAATAATAAAAATAACACAACAGAAGAAGTAGATCCAGACTACAATAAACAAGATAAAGGCAAAGCAGAGGCAACAGAAGAAGTAGATCCAG
>NZ_JAESJS010000018.1:265342-294720 GCF_017891705.1 Staphylococcus sp. GDY8P196P
AAGCAAGATAAAGCCAAAGTAAAGACAACAGAAGAAGTAGATCCAGACTACAACAAGCAAGATAAAGCCAAAGCAGAGGCAACAGAAGAAGTAGACCCGGACTACAATAAACAAGATAAAGGCAAAGTAGAGACAACAGAAGAAGTAGATCCAGACTACAACAAGCAAGATAAAGCCAAAGCAGAGGCAACAGAAGAAGTAGACCCGGACTACAACAAACAAGATAAAACTAAAACAGAGGCAACAGAAGAAGTAGACCCGGACTACAACAAGCAAGATAAAACTAAAACAGAGACAACAGAAGAAGTAGACCCGGACTACAACAAGCAAGATAAAACCGAAGCACAGACAACAGAAGAAGTAGATCCAGACTACAATGAACAAGATAAAGTAAAAGAGATGAAAGTAAATGAAAGTGCATCCCAATCAAAATCTCAAAATGATATTAAATTTGGGCAATTAAAAAATGACAATTTAGCTAACGAAGATAGCCAAAGCAATCAACAGAAAAACGATCCAGATAAAAATTTAGCTTTACTTAAGAAAAATGCGGTTGCTACAACAAATAATCAAGTGAACCAACAGAACGCTGAAAAAACGCAAGAACAACCAACAAAAAAAGCGAAACAAGGCCAATATAAAAACCAAGATCCCATTATATTAGTACACGGTTTTAATGGTTTTACAGACGATATTAAACCATCTGTTTTACCTCATTATTGGGGAGGCGACAAATTAAATATTCAACAAGACTTAGAACAAAAGGGTTACAATGCATATGAAGCAAGTATTGGTGCGTTAAGTAGTAACCATGACAGAGCAGTTGAATTATACTATTACATTAAAGGCGGTACAGTAGATTATGGGGCTGCACATGCTGAAAAATATGGTCACGACCGTTATGGCAAGACATATGAAGGTGTATATAAAGACTGGCAACCAGGTCAAAAAGTTCATTTAGTTGGTCATAGCATGGGTGGACAAACGATTAGACAACTAGAAGAATATTTACGTAATGGTGATCCAGAAGAAATAGAATATCAAAAACAACATGGTGGCGATATAGCACCAGTATTTCAAGGTAATAACGATAACATGATTAGTTCAATTACTACCTTAGCAACACCCCATAATGGTACACACGCAGCTGATCAATTAGGTAATGAAACGCTTATCAGACAAGTTGCGTTTGATTACGCGAAACTAAAAGGTAATAAAAATTCTAAAGTTAGCTTTGGTCTTGAGCAATGGGGTTTAAAACAAAAAGATGATGAGACATATAATCAATATGTTAAACGATTGAAAGACAGTAAATTATGGACGACAAACGATAATGGCTTTTATGATTTAACCAGAGCAGGAGCGACTGAATTAAATAAAAAAACTTCACTAAATCCGAACATCGTTTATAAGACATATACTGGAGAATCTACAAGAGATGGATTATTTGGTAAACAAAAATCAGATATTAACATGTATTTACCTATGGGATTAACAGGTAATGTGATTGGAAAAGCACCTGAAAAAGAATGGCGTGTCAATGATGGCCTGGTTTCAACAATTTCAGCATTACATCCATTTAATCAAGCACATGTAGAAGCATCGAACCAGGTTCAAAAAGGTGTTTGGCAGGTGACACCAATTATGCATGATTGGGATCATGCGGACTTTGTTGGACAAGATAGTAATGATACAAAGCGTTCACAAGCAGAATTAAGACAATTTTATGAAGGTATTGCTTCAGACTTAGTAAAAACTGAAAACGCTGAAGCATAGATCAAGCGATGCAAATACATTTTATGAAGGTGAGGGTAAATGATGAGTGGAGACTTTTTTGATTTAGTAGGTTCATTATTCAATATATTGAAAACTTTATTTTCGTAAGAAAGTAGAAATAAATATAATGAAGGAAATTAAATATTATTATATAAAGAGAATGGTTTAAGACGATTTGATATGAAAAATTGAGCGAGGATAAATAATCAAAATTTATGGTTTTGATTTTATCCTCGTTTATTTTTTATTAAGCGTACTATGATTTGAGTCATATTTTCTTGAATACAATTTTTGTATAATAATGAAGTATGATAGGTGAATAAGCTTATTGAACGGGTAAAAGAAGTGAAACAAGACGTTAAAGAAGGAGGAGAGAAATAAAAAAAAGAACAACATCAGTGAATGGTTTCAGTGCAACTATTGGTTATAGTATGTATCAAAAAAAAGACTGATACATACCGTACCAGTCTCTTTATAGAGGTTAGAAATTATTTACCTGTGAATAAACCAACGATTTTTTTGATGATATCAATGATAAAGTCCATGTCTTTCACCTCACTTTTATTTGTTAACTTCACTATAAAAGACTTGTGCTAAATTTTGTTTGAAATTCCCTAAATAGTAATAAATTATTCCAAAATGGAATTTAATAAAAAAATATAACAATAAAGTATTCAAAAGTGTATGAAAGATGATTACATTATCATTTATACTTAATAGAAGCTTATTTTCAAAAAGCAACATTTTTTAAATATAAAATTTCCATAGAAACAAAGTAAATGTCAATTCGTAAATCAAAAACATTGATGTCTTAACATCATACTATTATCAAATTTTGTGAAATTAACTATATGTAATAAAGTTTAAAAAGACTGAGCGTAATTGTTTGCAGTGATACCGTATATTTTTTTGAATTGTCTATTTAAGTGTGTTAAATCAGAAAATCCTAATTCACTAACTGCTAAATGTATATCTTTATCTATTTCTATGATATTTTTTGCTTCTTTAATTTTGCTGTTTAATAAAAATTGATAAGGTGTTATCCCAGTTTGCTCTTTAAAATATCGTATAAATTGGAATTTTGACATGCCGAATTCATGTGCTAAATCTGTAATTTTCAAATTTTCTTTTAATCCATAAAGTATTCTTCCCTTAATCTTACTTATATAGGCGTTACTTTCAACATGTTTCTTAATTGTAGATTGATTTACTAAATCATCTACAAGTTTGATTAATTGCTCATCTATAATTTCTCCCTCGTATTCATGAAATATAGCATTCGCTAGATGATATACATCAGATTCAATTTTACTATTATAAATTATTGGTGTTGTAAATTGAATAGGTTCTTTACGTTCAGCTGCATCTAATAATACAGATGGTTCAATATATAACATAAAATATTCAAGGCCTGAACGATCGTGAGCCATTCCATCATGGACTTGTTCTGGATTAAATAACATGATGCCATCTTGGTATGAAAGTTGAAGCTTACCATCCAAATGATAATGTTGTATTCCTCTTTTAGTAACGCCAATAGCATATTCGCTATGTGTATGATTTTTATATGAGAAGTCATTAATACTTGCAGATAAAGCAGTAATTCCTCCATTTTTTTTATATATGAATTCTTCCATCTTTTCACCTTCTTTTAAGTTCTTTAAACCCATAACATAATTGCAGCATAAATCAAAAGTATACCTAATACAATGTTTAAAATTTTATTATATTTTTGAAATATTTTATTAAATATAGCGCCAAAACCCACCCAAATCATAAAAGCAATAAACCCAATGGTACCTATGATAAATATATTTGTCAGTAATATATAATTTTCACTTGAATAGGGTGATATAAAGCTAGGAAAAACGGTTAAAGTGAATAAAATTACTTTAGGGTTTATAAATTGCAACAATAAACCAGAAAAAAATGAACCTTTCACTTTTGACTCATCTTTTTTTGAAACATCCATATTGAATATTTGATAAGCCAAGTGAATCATATAAATGGTACCTAAAATTTGTAAATAAATGATGATATTTGGAAGGACTTTATTTAAAAAAGAGTTCAATATAGCAGAAATTACAAGCAATACTACAAACCCAATGATTGAGCCATATATGAATCGCATACCAGATTTTATTCCATAGTTCTGAACATTAGATAAAATTATGATGTTGGTGGGGCCAGGTGTTGCAGTAACAATAAAACAATAAACAATCAAAGTAATCATATTCATAATATACTCCTTAAAATTTAATCGTTTTAATAGAGTATACGTAAATGAATATTTTATATAGGATATTATTGCATTGATAATTTTCCAAAAATATAAATACTGCAATTTTATCCTATATATAACACTTGATTCTATATAAGATATAGAAAAATATTTGTTATCACCCTAAAGGAGTAAATTATATATGGTTTTTGATACTAAAATTAAAATTGTTTTGAGAGAAGACTTAGAAGTATGGCAAAAATTAAATGTAACTGCCTTCTTAATGAGCGGAATTGCTGGAACCCAAAATATTATTGGGGAATACTATATAGATAAGGATAACGTACAATATTTACCGATGTCTCAGCAACCTGTGATGATACATTCATCGACACAAGAATCCATGGTAGAGTTGTTACAAAAATCTTTGAGTAAAGATGTTGTTATCACAGTATATACTGAAGAGTTATTCTCCACATATAACGATGCAGATAATCGCGCGGTAATTGCTAAATATAAAACAGAGGACTTAAACCTTGTTGGCATTGGTATACGCGGTAAGAAAAATCATGTAGATAAATTATTTAAAGGATTTGCGTTGCATAGCTAAATAAATTAATGACATTAACATAAAAAACCAACGTACATTTTTGATGTACATTGGTTTTTATTTAAGAGTTCAAATTATACTTTTAACATTAATTATAGAATGGTATTAAACAAATTAAACAAATGTGATGCATTAGTCAGTAATTGCACCTTTTGAAGCAGATGATACGAGTTTGGCATATTTTGCTAAAGTACCACGTGTTTCTTTTAGTGGTGGTGCTTGCCATGCATTGCGGCGACGTTCTAGCTCTTCATCTGAAATATCAAAACTAATTTCTAAATTTTTAGCGTCAATGGTAATGATGTCGTCTTCTTGAAGTAATGCCATTGGGCCCCCTGCTTGGGATTCTGGAGCAGCGTGACCAACTACTAGACCATGTGAACCGCCTGAAAAACGTCCATCTGTTAGCAATGCTACAGATTCACCTAATCCTTTTCCTACTAAAATAGAAGAAGCTGATAGCATTTCTGGCATACCAGGCGCCCCTTTTGGTCCAGCATAGCGAATCACCACAACATCTCCAGGTTGTATATCGTCATTGAGTATGGCTTTTGTTGCTGCAGGTTCTGAATCAAAAACCTTAGCAGGTCCTTTAATATAAGTCACACTTAAACCTGAAATTTTGGCTACTGCGCCCTCAGGTGCTAGATTACCTTTTAAAATAACAAGTGGACCCGTAGGATGTTTAGGCTGATCAAAATTAATGATTGCTTTATCGTCAGAAAGGCTAGGTTGTTGAGCTAAGTTTTCAGCAACGGTTTTCCCAGTAACTGTTAAACAATCTCCATGAATTAACCCTTTTTCATGTAATAATTTCATTACACCTGGCACGCCACCTACTTCATCAAGATGTGCCATGACGTATTTGCCGCTAGGTCTTAAATCAGCAATATGCGGTACGCGTTTACGTATTTTTTCAAAATCATCAAGTGTCAAATCTACGTCAATAGTATGTGCAATAGCTAGTAAATGTAAAATCGCATTTGTAGACCCACCTAATGCCATGACAACAGTAATTGCATTTTCAAATGCTTCTTTGGTCATGATATCTTTAGGATATATACCTTGTTCCAATAAATGATAAACAGCTTTGCCTGCTGCACGACTATCTTTAGATTTATTAGTTGATACAGCTGGGTGAGACGCACTTCCAGGTAAGCTCATTCCCATAGCTTCAATGGCAGAGGACATTGTATTCGCAGTAAACATCCCGCCACAAGCACCAGCACCAGGGCAAGCAGCGCACTCTACTTTATGTAATGCTGCCTTATCTATTTCTCCATTATTGTATTGTCCCACACCTTCAAAAGCAGATACGGCATCCAAATCTTTACCATTTAATTTTCCGGGTAATATAGTACCGCCATATACAAAGACAGCGGGTAAATTAAGACGAGCGATACCAATCATACATCCTGGCATGTTTTTATCACAGCCACCGATTGCTACTACGCCATCTAAATTTTCTGCGTTGACTACAGACTCAATTGAATCAGCAATGATTTCACGACTTGGCAATGAGAAACGCATACCATCTGTGCCCATGGAGATACCATCTGAAACTGTTATCGTATTAAAAATCAATGGTGAACCTCCGGATTCGCTTATACCGCGTTTAGTTGCACGAGCGAGACCGTCGATGTGCATATTACATGGTGTGACTTCACTCCATGTACTAGCGACACCTATCATAGGCTTTTCAAAATCTTCATCTTCAAAACCAAGTGCACGTAAATAAGATCGATTTGGTGTGCGACTTACACCTTCACTAATCACTTTGCTGCGAATTCGTAAATCGTTTGGTTGTTGATTTTGCGATTGTTCCTTGCTCAAATAATCCCCTCCAAAATAAAAAACATAATATATTAAGAATAGTCTGAAAATTAATAATAAACACCAAGCAGTGTGACGCTTAAACGTTCATACATATCACTAAACCGTGAGGTGCCAAAATGTGTAAAAATTATTAGATTAGCTATACAAATGTATAGACATACACAATATCTATTTATTTAATTGATGTCAATATCAAAAGATTGCCTATAATCATTATTACCCCTTATCATATAAAATTATAGAATATATTGAAGAAAATTATACATAACTTAGAATAACTATATTTTTGTTGTTTCGAGTGAATGAGTGGGGTTGATCGAGTTTAAGTTGAAGATGCTTTTTGATGTACTTAAAATTCCTGGTTTGCTTGTTACTTCTAATTGAATTCATGCATCGTGAGTATCGAGCTTATTTTTAAGCTATTAAGAAATGGAGGAGTTGTATGACTAATTTTAACGTATTAGAAAATTATTTAGAGATAGACACACATACAGATCATGGCAATCACTTAGAAACATTGAACTATTATATTGAAAGATATGTATTGAATGTGCCATTTGAAAATATTAATGTGCAGAATGGACAACCTATTGCTTTAGATAATGCATCAATGATAGATAAAATTGTGAACCAACATAGAGGTGGTTATTGTTATGAACAAAACAGATTGTTTTGTGAATATTTAACAAGTAAAGGCTATAACGTTTATATGGTTTCTGCGACAATTTATAATGGTTCAGACTGGGCCATGGAAGGTTCACATATGGCATTAATCGTTATATTGAATCAGAAAAAATATTTAGTTGATGTCGGTTACGCGGATATACCTAAAGCAGCCATACCTATTGCACATGATGAGCAACCTGTTTATGATGTGAACGGTGAGTTTAAGGTAAGTAAAGTAAGTGACCATACATTTGAAATGAAGAAAGAAGTTGATTATAAATGGCAGACGCAATATCAATTTAAAGATGAACCTAGAGAACTGGCAGATTTTGAACCAGGTATAGCGTTTAATCAAAATAATGAATCATCTATTTTTGTACAGAAACTGTTAATTAGTAAAGCAATGCCATATGGTAGGGTGACAATGTCGAATGATCATATAACAATTACACATCATGGTCAAAAGGAAAAGAAAAATATAACATCTGAAAATTATAAATACTTTTTACATCGTTATTTTAATATTAAAGATATAGATATAAAAACATTTGACTGAAATATACAGTTTTCAAAGCCATGTTTCATTAGAAATAACAAAAGGTTTACTTTGTAATAATAATGTCATATAAATTATATACAAAAGTGTTAAATTAAATTGTATAATAGTAAGCGTGATGGAAACGAAAAGTATCGGATTTATATTTGGGAGGTTAACATAAGTGCATAAAAAAATAATAGCAACTGTAATTGGGACAAGTGCGCTTGCAGCTATTAACTCTGCAAATGCAGATGCAGCTACAACATACAAAGTCAAAAGTGGCGATTCTCTTTGGTCAATAGCGAATAAATATAATATTTCAATAGCAAAATTGAAATCATTGAATAATTTGACATCGAATGTGATTTTTCCAAATCAAACATTGAAAGTGTCAGGGACTACAACTTCAAGCACTTCAACAAGTAGCTCAAGTGCGACAACATATACAGTGAAATCAGGTGATTCATTGTCATCGATTGCTGCAAAACATGGGACGACATACCAAAAAATCATGAGTTTAAATGGGCTCTCGAATTTTACAATCTATCCAGGCCAGAAATTAAAAGTATCTGGATCAACATCTACGTCAACAAGTGGTTCAACTGCATCAGGTAGCACAACGACATACACAGTGAAATCAGGCGATTCATTATCGGCGATTGCAGCTAAATACGGTACGACTTATCAAAAAATCATGAGTTTGAATGGTCTTAAAAACTTTAATATCTATCCAGGACAAAAATTAAAAGTATCTGGTACTGCATCGTCATCTAGTGGCTCAACAGGCTCAACTGGCTCAACTGGCTATAAAACGCCGGTATTCAATCATTCAAATTTATATGACTGGGGTCAGTGTACATGGCATGTATTTAATAAACGTGCTCAAATCGGTAAAGGGATTAGTACTTATTGGTGGAATGCTAATAATTGGGACAACGCTGCACCAGGAGATGGCTACACAGTAGATCATAGAGCAACTGTAGGGTCAATCTTACAAAGTGACCTTGGATATTATGGACATGTAGCATTTGTAGAATCTGTAAATTCAAATGGTAGTATTACGGTTTCTGAAATGAACTACAGTGCTTCGCCTGGCATCGTCACTTATAGAACAATTCCAGCATCTCAAGTAAGTTCATATAAATATATTCATTAAAGCTGTCGAAGAAATAAATATTTTTGACACTCACGCATAAACGTCAATTTCTATTAATTATATAGAAATTGACGTTTGTTTTGCTTTTATGAAATTTTACAACACATTGATGTGCGGTTTATATTTATGGTTCTTGACGTAATGATTTTATACGCTTGGCAGTTGAGAACAACGTACTTGCCAAAGTGAATGTTGAAAATATTTTAGCAAATTTCTTAGGTGATTTTAAGGCAGTGTAGAAATCTAAGACTGCACCCACACTTGTAATAGCCATGCTCGTGTATAGTAATTTTTTATTTTTTGATTGATATGCATACCAATTAAAGCCTTCTACGGCAATACCTATGAAATTAATTGTATTTGAAATGCGGTTAATTTTTGTTTTTTTAGCCATGAATGAAATCCTCCATTTTATAAAATCCGTTTTATTATTATAACATTAAATAAATTAAACTCTATGGTGAGAGAGAGATACCAAATGTTTTCAAGGAAGAAAATATGATAACATAAGTGCTGAAAGTACAAAAATAGTTTGATTATGATGTTTATTCATGAGGGGGAGTGGAGACGTTAGTTATGATTAAATGTGTATGCTTAGTAGTTGAATCAGATGACAAGTTGTTATTAGTACAAGCTAGAAACAGAAATAAATATTATTTTCCAGGTGGAAAAATAGATTCAGGAGAATCTCTAAAACAAGCTTTACGAAGAGAATTACAAGAGGAATTACAGTTGGATATTTCGGAAGAAACCTTTACATATATGGGGAAAATTGTAGGAGATGCTTATCCCCAAAAAGATAAAAAGACGGAGTTAAATTGTTTTTCAACATCTTTTGAAATTGATTGGTCATCAGTAAAACCAGCACAAGAAATTACTGATATAAAGTGGATGAAAAAAGATGAAACAGAAAAAATTGCACCTGCCGTGCTTACATGGATTGAATATGCTAAAGAAGCGGTATCTAAAATGGTGAAATTAAGACCGTATCATACATTGTTATTTTCTGATTTAGAGAAATTTACGTTGTTGGAAGAAGATCGTAAATTCACTAAAACCCCTTTGGAAAATATTGATTTAGCAAATCGAGATCAAGAACGTCACCCTACGTTAGTGTATGATGACAAAGACCGATGTGTTGGCTTTTTTACGTTACATGAAGGAGAAGGGATCAAACCTTATTCTACAAACCCAAATGCAATATTTTTTAGATCTTTTAGTGTGGATAGTCAATATCGAGGATTCGGGTACGGTAAAAAGGTTATGCAAGCATTGCCTCAATATATCAAGCGGTATTATCCGACGATCAATGAAATTTATTTAGCGGTTAATACAGATAACCATTTGGCTAGAAAACTTTATATTCAAAATCATTATGAAATCGTAGGGGAAACGTTATTAGAAAACAAACCTGTCTACATAATGAAACAAAGTTGTTGAAATTAAAAGTTGCGTCGTAAAAGCTAACAGAGTTTGTTAGACTTTGCGACGTTTTTTTACGTGAAAAACTTGATAAATGTGGTTGCGTAATAGAGTTACAAATGGAAAATAAATAAGAGTAAAAAATTGATAACTATAATTAAATTTGAAGATTTTAAACGCAGAATTAAAAATATATTATAATTATTTAAATTTAGATGAATCAATTATGTTTATTTAAATATGAAAATCTGCTATGGTTGGTTATTAAATGTTAAATATATAAATAATATAAAATAAGGATATGATTATTTTGAATGTATAAGCTGTTAAACTGAATTGCTCAAGCATGATTAGATTGAATAGACAATATGAATCGAAGATTTTTATTTGAACTTCTTGATGTGCAGTTTGGTTTATGAAAAATCATTTTTAAACCGTTAAGATTGGCTTTTGCAAGTGCTTCGCATATGAGATTGTACGTAGAGCTTAATAGATATTATGGTTGAAAGTCATTTATTAATGTTGTCTGCTGTCATAAGTTTAGATGATACTTTGTAGAAGTTTGATTTTTAAAAGTTTAGCATGACATAAATAGTAGATTATTTTATTGATTAATAATCATTGTTCTTAAGTTGAAAAGTAAACATGAGCTTTGACACTTCACATTTGATGTGGGGTGTTTTTCTATGTGTGTCGACAGCGAGTATTGCGATAGCCAACTATTATGATGAAAAACAATGTAATAGGAGGTTATTTTATGCTTATAAAACGTAACAATGTGAGCCAAAATGTGAGTCCATTTAATATTATGTGTAAAAATTTTAATGAAGAAATAAAACCTTTTACATATCAAAGGTTCGTAGATTTTGGGGAATGTTACTATTATTTGACAGGTACTTCATTTGATTATATTGCGACAAGCGTTATTACTAGATATGAAAATGAAGCTTACGATACATTTAGTTCTAGATTTGATCATTTTGATGAAACTGAAAAGGTATACATTGAAAAATTAGAGGTGGCACCTCCTTTTGAAAACAAAGGGATTATGACAATTATGTTTTGTGACATTATGTTAGCATTATTAACGAGAAGTTTAGCGAATGAAAACCATATAGAGATTAAATTTATCAATACTTCAGATTTAATCAAAGATGGGAAGATAGTCAATGTGTACCATAGTGTGATGCCCAAATATGAATTATCCTTGGCACAACCTAGTAGTTCGAGAATTGTATTGGAAGGTAGACGTACTAAATTTAATATTGATTTTTATCAAGATATTTATTATATATTCCCACTGCAAACAAGAGAAGAGGATATCTCATATTACACAAAGTTACGAGAACGTAAAATACGGTTATTAAATGAAAAATTGCAAGAACTTTAAATGATATCATTGTGTTGAAAAAACGCTTGGAAAGTTAAATTCACAAATAAAAGCTGAAAAATTTGTGCCATTGTAGGATGGAAAAAAGCTTTAATTATAAAAATTAGTATGTATGCATTATATAATTATACAAATTTAAGAAGGAAGTGGGAAGCATTTAAAGATGTCCCACTTCCTTTTCACTTTTTAATGTGACGATTGATGTGTGTGTTCTGGATGACGCTTTTTTTGATATTTAATTAAAAGTGCAGTTATCCAAGCAGTAATAGGGATGCTGATTGCAACAGCGATACCACCTAGAAGAATGGATATAAATTCTTGTGCGAAGATTTTAGAATTGATGATATGTCCAAAAGAATAGTTCAATCTAAAAAACCAAAAGAATAACGTTAATTGCCCACCAAAATAGGCTAGATAAATTGTGTTTGCAGATGTAGCTAAAATTTCACGTCCTACCCGCATACCAGATTGAAACAATGCTTTGCTTGATAAAGTTGGGTTGGTTTCGTATAGCTCATACATGGGTGAACTGATTGTTATTGCTAAATCAATCACCGCAGCTATGACGGCAAGCACTACTGTGAACACCATGAATTTCACCATATCAATGCCAATATTCATAGAAAAAATATACGTTTCATCTTGTTGCTCGGTCGTAAATCCTTGTAAATGTCCGATAGATACTGATAAATAAATGCCGATTATCAAGCATAAAGTAGTAATAATCGTCGCGCAAAATGCTGCTTTGGTTTTTGTATTGTAACTATTTAAAACGAATAAATTACATGCTGCGATAACGATACAGAATATCAGTGTTACAAGATAAATAGGTGCACCGAGCATAATGATAATAACAGTGATTAATAATATGACAAAATTTAAAAAGAGTGTTAAATAAGAGATGATTCCTTTTTTTCCTCCAAAGATTGCCATTAATAAGAAAAGTATAAAACCTAAGATTGTTATGACGCTCACTGATTAGCACCTCGCATTTTAAACCATAATTGCATTAATAAAATAGTGATTGGAATAGTTAAAACAATGCCAATACCACCAGTAATTGCCCGGGAAATTTCTAATGACCAATTCATGGAAATTGTATAAGTAACTGTATTGGCATTTTTAAGATATATCAGAAACATTGGAAGACTACCAGATAAATATGAAAATAATAAGATATTTGTCATTGTCCCCATAATATCTTGGCCAATATTACGTCCTGCGAGCGCCCAACGAGTCATGTTGATGTTAGGCGTTCTGCGTAATATTTCAGCCATGCCACTTGCTATTGTGATAGCAACATCCATGACAGCACCGAGTGTGCCAATCATAACAGAAGCGAGGAAAACGTCCTTAGGAGGCAAAGTTAAGAAACTCATAGTTTCAAACTTTAAGCCAGCACCGCCTGTTAATTCAATAACTAATTGGGTAGCACCAACACAAATAAAAGTCCCTAATAAAGTGCTTGCTATCGTAATTGACGTTCGCCATCGCCAACCAGTAACTAAGAGTAAAGTGAATATCGTGCTGAAAATGACACCGATACTCATAAGTGCAAATAAGTTTAAATTCGGGAATTTACTGTGTAAGTAGATAGCCAAGAGCACAACAATAGTATTGAAAACTAAAGACAGTATCGATTGTAAACCGATTTTTCGACCTACCAGTAAAACGGTTAATAAAAATATTCCAGTTATCATAACGACGAGGCTATCTCGTTTCTTTTCTATGATATAAATATCACCTAGATGCTTGCCAATGTGTAACAAAACTTTGTTGTGTTTGGAGAATGCTTCACTATCAGCTTGTGATGCGATGTAATGGTGTGGTATCTTCGTCGTTTGCCCCTTGAACTTCCCGTTTAAAATTTTAAGTGTTAGGGTTTGGTTATATTTAGTATCTTTATTGTGATTATCATCCGTAATGTGTGATGTGGATTTATTTTCGATTTTTGTGATTTGACCAATTGGTGTATCGTAAAATCTGTCATTGAAAAATGTGAAAATAAATACAGCTAAAAATAAGATCATGAATATCAAGACGACCCAATCAAAAGGCCGTTTAAATAACGTTTTAAAAGGCATTGTTTTGTTTCAGTCCTCTCTATATAGACAATGCGATTATACGCTCACAACGATTTAAATTCAAAAGTTTTATGCATACGATTAATGATAAGTTGTGCTTCTACTTAATAATTTATCAATGAGTTCTAATAAAAATTGTAAATCGTGTTTTCGATTGTCTAGTCGAACAACTTGGCAAATGGTTCTTTTCAATGCAGTATGTTCTAAAGATATTTTTTCCCATTTTTGTAGATTTTTTGTTAGCAAATGATAAGAAGCTGTGACGATGTAACCACGCGATTTGCTTAGGATATATTCTGCTAGTTGAGGATGTGTGATCGTTTGTATAGGTGTTTTGGTTGTTTTTACTAATGCTTGTCTGATTTTCGTTGGTAATGGATATAATTCGTAAATAGATTTATTCGAAAATTGTACTAAAGGTGGATTTGTAGCCATAGTGATGGGGTCATCTTTAGGTACATAGACATGAAATGTTTCTTCAAATAAAGGGCTTACTTTTAAAGAACGGTGTTGTTTGAGTTCATCTGACATAGCAGTAAAAGCAATATCAATTTTATCTGTGAGCAAAGCTGCAAATATATCGTCCTCTTCCATTAAAATAGGCTGAATGATAGATGTACTTTCGTTTTCAAAGGATTGCATTAATAAGGTTAATACCTGCGTTATATAGCTTTCAACGTAACCAATACGTATAATATAATGCTCTGTTTCAGATTGGTTATGAAATAAACGTACTGTGTTATCAAGTTGTTCGATAATCTTGGTTGCTTCAGAAAACAATTGTTGTCCTTCTTCGGTAATGTGTATGTTACGTCCTTCTCTATTAAACAATGTTACTTGTAACTCTTTTTCTAATAATGTAATTTGCCTGCTTATGGCAGATTGAGCAATGTTAAGTTCTAATGCAGCATCTGATAAATGTTCTCTTTTTGCAACTTCTATAAAATATTTCAATTGTTTAATTTCCATATAACCATTCCCAACATATTAATATTATTCGAATTATTAGAATAATATCATCTATTTTATATATTGAATAGATTAATGTATTACTATATAGTTTACTATACTTATTTAATATTCAGAATTTTCGAAAAAGAGGTGAGGGTTATGATCGAATATGGTAAGCAATTGGGATTATATGATAGTCGTGAAGAGCACGATGCATGTGGTATTGGATTCTATGCCAATATGAATAATGAAAGGTCACACGATATCGTTGAAAAGTCATTGGAAATGCTACGTAGATTAGATCATCGTGGAGGAATTGGTGCAGATGGTATAACTGGTGATGGTGCCGGTATCATGACAGAGATTCCTTTTGGGTATTTTTCTGAACAAACAGATTTTGAATTACCGGAAGAAGGTCATTATGCAGTAGGCATGTTTTTTTCAAATGAGAAGATAAAAAATTCAAAGCATGAAGCAACGTTTAATCGTTACTTTGAAAGCGAAGGATTGAATGTTATTGGTTATAGAGACGTACCAGTTGATGTCAATGCCATTGCCGAACATGTAGCTCAAACAATGCCATATATACAACAGGTATTCATCGCCTTAAATAATCAAACACATATAGAAAAAGCATTGTTTTTAGCACGTAAGCAAATTGAATTATATGCTAAAAAACAACAAATAGATTTATATTTTACAAGTTTGTCTCATAAAACAATCGTCTATAAAGGGTGGTTGCGTTCTGATCAAATTAAGAAACTCTTTCAAGATTTAAATGATGAGCATTATATATCAAAACTTGGACTTGTACATTCCCGTTTTAGTACAAATACCTTTCCGAGTTGGAAACGTGCACACCCCAACCGATTATTAATGCATAATGGGGAGATTAATACCATTAAAGGTAACGTAAATTGGATGCGCGCAAGACAAAATGATCTCATTGAAAGTATTTTTGGTGAAAACAAACATAAAGTAGAGGAAATCATTGATGAAGACGGTAGTGACTCTGCTATTGTAGACAACGCATTAGAATTTTTATCTTTAGCAATGGAACCAGAAAGAGCAGCGATGTTAATGATACCGGAGCCTTGGCTTTATAATACGGCGAATGACAATAATGTCCGTGCTTTTTATGAATATTATAGTTACCTAATGGAACCGTGGGATGGCCCGACAATGATTTCTTTTTGTAATGGGGAGAAAATTGGTGCGCTAACAGATAGAAATGGCTTGCGTCCAGGACGTTATACAATCACTAAAGATAATTACATTGTTTTTTCGTCAGAAGTGGGTGTTGTAGATGTACCGGAAGAACAAGTTGCTTTTAAAGGCCAACTCAATCCAGGTAAATTATTATTAGTTGATTTTCAACAACAAAAAGTAGTTGATAATAATGAATTAAAAGCACGTATCGCTGATGAACTGCCATATGAGAATTGGCTAAATCAATTTAAAATAGACTTAGATTTAAATCATGTAAAAGTGACACCATCGGATTGGGATGAAACAACTTTAACAAGGTTACAAAAGCAATTTGTTTATACGAAAGAAGAAATCGACAAATATATGACAGAATTAATTGAAAGTAAGAAAGATCCAATTGGTGCTATGGGGTATGATGTTCCAATTGCTGTTTTAAATGAAAAAGATGAATCGTTATTTAATTATTTTAAACAACTTTTTGCACAAGTTACCAATCCGCCAATTGATGCATATAGAGAAAAAATAGTGACAAGTGAATTGTCTTATCTAGGTTCAGAAGGTAATTTACTAAATCCTAATGAAGATGTGTTGAACAGAATTCAATTGAAAAAACCGGTGCTAACTGAGGCGCAATTAAAAACGATTGACGACAGTAGGTTTAAAGTTAAGCATTTATCAACATTGTATCAAGAAAATTTAGAATCGGCGTTAGACCATTTAGGGGAACAAGCAATTCAATCAGTAAAAGATGGCTATGAAATCATTGTCTTAGATGACCGTGTATTAGTAGAAGAGCAAGGTTATGCAATGCCAATATTGCTTGCGGTCAGTCATGTGCATCAGTTATTAATCAGAAAAGGTTTACGCATGCGCACAAGCATCATCGCACTTTCTGGTGAAACGAGAGAGGTGCATCATGTAGCGTGTTTATTAGGGTATGGGGCGAATGCAGTCGTACCATATCTAGCGCAACGTACAATAGAAAATTTAGTAGATAAAGGACGCTTAAACGGAGAGGTTACTGAAAATGTCCAAACATATACAGATACTTTGTCAGAAGGTGTCATAAAAGTAATGGCTAAAATGGGCATTTCTACCGTTCAAAGTTACCAAGGAGCACAAATTTTTGAAGCGATAGGTTTGTCGCAAGATGTGGTTGACCAGTATTTTACAGGTACACAAACCAAGTTATCTGGTATCGATATAAACTTGATAGATAAAGAAAATAAAGCAAGACAATCATCTGAGAGCGAGTACTTGGAATCTGGCAGTACGTTTCAATGGCGTAAACAAGGTCAACATCACGCATTTAACCCGACGACAATTCACTTACTACAACATGCGTGTCGTTTGAATGATTATAAACAGTTCAAAACATTTTCAAATGAAGTCAATCATCAACGTACAGATCATATTCGTCATTTAATGGAATTTAAAAAACAAGACCCGATTGATATCAATGAAGTAGAAGCAACGACTGAAATCGTTAAACGTTTTAATACAGGTGCGATGAGTTATGGCTCTATTTCTGAAGAAGCACATCAAACACTTGCTGAAGCAATGAATCAAATGGGTGGTAAAAGTAATAGTGGTGAAGGCGGAGAAAACCCAGAACGATTTGTGGTGGATGATGAGGGTCGAAATCGATCTAGTGCAATCAAACAAGTTGCTTCCGGAAGATTTGGAGTGACGAGTCACTACTTACAACATGCCAAAGAAATACAAATCAAGGTAGCTCAGGGAGCTAAACCAGGGGAAGGCGGGCAGTTGCCTGGTTCTAAAGTTTATCCGTGGATTGCTGAAGTCAGAGGGTCTACGCCGGGTATTGGCTTGATTTCCCCGCCGCCTCATCATGATATTTATTCAATTGAAGACTTAGCACAATTAATTCATGATTTGAAAAATGCTAATAAAAACGCAAATATCACAGTGAAGCTCGTATCTAAAACTGGTGTCGGAACAATTGCAGCAGGTGTAGCTAAAGCTTATGCAGATAAAATTGTGATTAGTGGATATGATGGTGGGACGGGTGCTTCTCCTAAAACAAGTATCCAACACGCAGGTGTCCCTTGGGAAATTGGCTTAGCAGAGACACATCAAACTCTGATGATGAATAATTTAAGGTCGAGAGTGATTGTAGAAACAGACGGCAAATTACTTACAGGTAAAGACGTGGCATATGCGTGTGCGTTGGGAGCTGAAGAATTTGGTTTTGCAACAGCACCTTTAGTCGTACTTGGCTGTGTCATGATGCGTGTATGTCATAAAGATACATGTCCAGTAGGTATTGCTACTCAAAACCAAGATTTACGCGCGTTATTTAATGGTAGAGCAGATCACGTGGTTAATTTTATGCATTTTGTTGCTGAGGAATTAAGGGAGATATTAGCCGAACTTGGATTACGCACGGTAGATGAATTGGTGGGTCGCACAGACTTATTAAAACGAAAAGATAATTTATCTCAACAAAGACCTAAAGCTGCTTCTATGAATGTAGAAGCATTATTATATCAGCACGACGGTGAAAGATATAAAAATATAGTGCAAAATCATCATCTTGATGAAGGTTTCGATTTAACGCAACTATTACCTGATGCTCAATCAGCAATTGAGCAACATAAGTCATTTACTGGCAATTATGTTGTAAAAAATGAACAACGAGACGTGGGTGTCATTACTGGCAGTATGATTACTGATATCCACGGTGCCGACGGTTTGCCTGAGGATCGTATTTATGTCAATACGGTAGGGCATGCTGGTCAAAGTTTAGGTGCCTATATACCTCAAGGATTAACAATACATCACACGGGTGATGCTAACGATTATGTAGGTAAAGGACTTTCTGGCGGTAAAGTGATTGTTAAGGCACCGACGCAACAACGAGAATCAGAAATTATAATTGGCAATGTTTGTTTCTATGGTGCATCATATGGCAAAGCCTTTATTAATGGTAAAGCTGGTGAACGATTCTGTATTAGAAATAGTGGTGTACAAGTAGTTGTTGAAGGTATTGGTGATCATGGTCTTGAATATATGACAGGTGGACGTGTCATTGTGCTTGGAGATGTCGGGAAGAACTTTGGTCAAGGTATGAGTGGGGGCGTCGCTTATATCTTCCCATCTGATGTTGAAAAATTTAAAGAAGCGCATCAATTAGACAGTTTAGACTTCGACGAAATCACTGTTGAAGCAGAAAAAAATGTTGTAAAAGAAATGTTAGAAGACCATTTACTTTATACAAATAGTACTAAAGCTAAAAATATATTAGAGCATTTTGAATCTGTAGTTGATCAAGTAGTAAAAGTCATACCAAAAGATTATAAATTAATGATGCAAAAAATTGAATTGCAAAAGCGCGAATCTAACCAGCAAGATGAAGCGTTATTGAATGCTTTTAATGACAAGAGAACACATTTAGAACCAGCACAACAATTAACGGCTGTGTATTAAATTGAAGGGGGACTGAGTATGGGGGAATTTAAAGGATTTATGAGTTATGACAAACAACCCTTGCCTGAATTGTCTTTAGTAGAACGTTTGAAAGGACACGCACCCTTTCAGCAGAGGTTTACCAAAGAAGAAGCATCAGAACAAGGTGCGAGATGCATGGATTGTGGCACACCATTTTGTCAGACAGGTGAGCCACATGGTAGAGAAACAATTGGTTGTCCTATTGGGAATTACATTCCTGAATGGAATGACTTAGTGTACCAAAAAGACTTCAAGACAGCATATGAACGGTTGAACGAGACAAATAACTTCCCAGAATTTACTGGACGCGTATGTCCGGCACCATGTGAACAATCGTGCGTAATGAAGATAAATAGAGCATCTGTTGCGATAAAAGGGATTGAACGTACCGTTATAGATGAAGCTTTTGAAAATGGTTGGGTCGAACCTACGATACCAAGTGAGCGCAAAGCAGCATCAGTAGCGATAGTAGGAAGCGGTCCGGCTGGCTTAACAGCTGCAGATGAATTGAATAAATTAGGTTATTGGGTAACTGTATATGAACGTGCGCGTGAAGCAGGCGGGTTGTTAATGTACGGGATCCCCAATATGAAACTAGATAAAGCGGTCGTGCGACGTAGAATTAAATTAATGGAACAATCTGGTATCACCTTTATCACTGATACTGAAATAGGGGTAGACATCAGCAAAGAAAGTTTAGAGGAACAATTTGATGCCATTATTATTTGTACAGGCTCACAAAATGCTCGCGATTTACCATTAGAAGGCCGAATGGGTATGGGTATTCACTTTGCTATGGATTACTTAACAGAACAAGGCGAATATTTAAATGGTGAAATTGAAACGCCGTCCATTTCCGCAGAAGGAAAAAATGTGATTGTCATTGGTGCAGGTGACACAGGTGCAGATTGTGTGGCAACTGCATTGAGAGAAAATTGTAAATCTATCGTTCAATTTAACAAATACACGAAGCAACCAGAAGCCATTGAATTTGATGAAAATACGTATTGGCCGTTGGCAATGCCTGTGTTTAAAATGGATTATGCGCATAACGAATATGAAGCGCGTTTTGGTTTTGAACCACGAGCGTATGGTGTGCAAACGATGCGTTACGAAGTGGATCGTATTGGTAATGTAACAGGTGTTTATACACAAATACTTGAAGAAACAGAGGATGGTATGGTGGTTGTCGATGGTACAGAACGTCATTGGCCAGCTGATTTGGTATTGATATCCATTGGATTTATTGGTACAGAAACTACTGTGCCACATGCTTTTGATATACAAACTGAAAGAAATAAAATTGTCGCAGATAATAAAGATTTTAAAACGAATCAATCAAATATTTTCGCGGCAGGTGATGCAAGAAGAGGTCAAAGTCTTGTTGTTTGGGCTATTCAAGAAGGAAGAGCAGTCGCTCGTGCAGTGGATGAATTCCTAAATGAAAAAACATTGGTGTAATACTTTAATTATAATTGACTTTTTTAATGGGCTATAATATTATAATTATTGTGTTCATTTGGAGGAATACCCAAGTCCGGCTGAAGGGATCGGTCTTGAAAACCGACAGGGGCTTAACGGCCTGCGGGGGTTCGAATCCCTCTTCCTCCGCCATTATTATTAAATACCAAGACTAATAAATATAGTAGGCAAACGTTTATTTAATATAAAGTGTTTGTCTTTTTTGTTTTTAAAGTCAATGATGAAGAAAAATAGACGAATAGTGAATATCGTCTTACTATTGCTTGTGTCACAGGTTATTAAACATAATGCAATGATTACATCAAATGCAAAACAATATATTTTTTGAAATAGGTCTATACGGAAATTAAAAATCAATTTCTGTATAGACCTTTTTTGTGAGTTGAGTGAAAGCCTTTGCAAAACTTGTCTATACAAGTTATACTCTGGATAATATTAAAGTTTAAGGGAGGGAATCATCATGGCTGTTAAAAAGAAAGATGTTCAAGATATCGTCAAGGCTATTGGGGGCAAAGAAAACTTGGACACAGCAACACACTGTGTGACGCGTTTGCGACTTGTTTTGAAAGATGATGATAAGGTAGATAAAGAGAGTCTGAGTAACAATGATTTGGTTAAAGGACAATTCAAAGCTGACAATCAATATCAAATTGTAATTGGACCAGGTACTGTTGATGAAGTTTATAAACAATTTATTGAAGAAACTGGGGCAGAAAGTGCCTCTAAAGATGATGCTAAAGCAGCGGCAGCTCAAAAAGGCAATCCTATACAAAGATTGGTTAAGTTATTGGGAGATATCTTTATTCCGATTTTACCAGCTATCGTAACTGCTGGTTTATTATTAGGGATTTATAATGTATTAACGATGGAAGACTTGTTTGGGAAGCAGGCATTGGTGGCACAATATCCACAGCTAGGGGACTTTGCAGATATCATTAATGTTATCGCGAATACTGCCTTCATATTCTTACCGGCTTTAATTGGTTGGAGTAGTATGCGTGTGTTTGGCGGGAGTCAAATACTCGGTTTGGTATTAGGTCTGATTTTAATGAATCCGCAACTCGCTTCACAATATGACATAGGTAAAGGTAACATTCCGGCGTGGCATATCTTTGGTTTAGAAATTAAACAACTGAATTATCAAGGTCAGGTCTTACCAATTTTATTAGCATCTTATGTATTAGCGCAAATTGAAAAATTCTTAAGTAAATATGTGCATGATTCAATCAAGATGTTAGTTGTTGGTCCCGTCGCCTTATTAATCACTGGTTTCTTAGCCTTTATCGTTATAGGACCAATTGCTTTATGGCTAGGAACAGGGATTACAAACGGTGTGACATTTGTGTTTGAACATATAGGCTGGTTAGGTGGCGCAATTTATGGATTCTTCTACGCACCTCTAGTGATTACAGGTTTACACCATATGTTCTTAGCGGTTGATTTCCAACTGATGGGAAGCAGTCTTAAAGGAACATATTTGTGGCCTATCTTAGCGATTTCAAATATTTGTCAAGGTTCGGCTGCATTCGGTGCATGGTTCGTCTATAAAAGACGTAAAATGGCAAAAGAACAAGGCTTGGCAATGACTTCTGGCATATCAGGTTTCTTAGGTGTTACTGAACCAGCGTTGTTTGGTGTGAACTTACCGTTGAAATATCCTTTTGTTGCAGCGATTTTAACTTCGGGTGTGATAGGTGCTATCATAGGTGCAATCGGTGTCTTAGGTAATGTTGGCGTTGGTGGTGTACCAGCTATCATTTCTATTAAAAAAGATTTTTGGCTCATTTATGGCATAAGTACTGTTCTGGCAATGGTAGTACCAGCAATATTAACTGTGATCTTCTCGAAATTTAGCAAAGAAGAAGCGAAAGAAATAGTAGAAGAATAGTTAATGCAAATAGATAAGTACAACTAAACTCGCTAAGTTTGTTTAGCGAGTTTCTTAATTTAAAATACAAAGATAAGGTGGTAATTAAATGGTAGTCAATGATTGGAGAAAATCGGTAGTTTATCAAATTTATCCCAAATCATTTAATGATACGACAGGTAATGGTGAGGGAGATTTAAACGGCATAATTGAAAAGTTAGATTATCTACAATATCTGGGTGTGGATTATATTTGGTTAACGCCTATTTATGAATCACCTATGAATGATAATGGTTATGATATTAGTGATTATTATAAAGTGAACGAACAATTTGGCACGATTGAAGACTTAAAAAGGTTGATTGCTGAAGCGCATCGACGCGATTTAAAAATAATGATGGATATCGTCATTAACCATACTTCTACAGAACATGAATGGTTTAAACAAGCATATTCAGATAAAAGTAACCCGTACAGAGACTACTATTTCTTTAAGCGGTCAGCGGATAATCAACCACCAACTAATTGGGAATCGAAGTTTGGTGGTAATGCTTGGAAATACGATGAAAAAACGGATGAATATTACCTACATTTATTCGATGTAACACAAGCAGATTTAAATTGGGATAATCCAGAAGTACGTCGGGAACTTTATAAAGTAATTAATTATTGGATTGACTTTGGCGTAGACGGTTTTAGATTCGATGTCATTAACTTAATATCAAAAGGTGAATTTAAAAATTCAGAAAAGGTAGGAAAGGAATTTTACACTGATGGGCCACGTGTGCATGAATATTTACATGAAATGAATCAGCAGACATTTGGTAGTAAAGATATGATGACGGTGGGTGAGATGTCTTCAACAACGATTGAAAATTGTATCCAGTATACGGATCCTGCACGTCAAGAGCTAAGTAGTGTGTTTAATTTCCATCATTTAAAAGTAGACTATATTGATGGCGAAAAATGGACAAACGCTAAATTAGATTTCCATAAATTAAAAGAAATATTAATGGAATGGCAAATAGGTATTTATAACGGTGGCGGATGGAATGCCATTTTTTGGTGCAATCATGATCAACCACGTGTGGTAACGCGGTTCGGTGATGATTCGACTGAAGCCTTACGTCAAAGTAGTGCTAAAATGTTAGCCATCGTCTTGCACATGCTCCAAGGTACGCCGTATATTTATCAAGGTGAAGAAATTGGCATGACAGATCCTCATTTTAATGATATCGACCAGTATAGAGATATAGAATCTTTAAATGCATATCATAAGTTAAAAGGTGAAGGTTATCCAGTAGCAGAGATTCTAACGATTTTAGGACAAAAATCTCGTGATAATTCTCGTACACCCGTACAGTGGACAAATGGTGAAAATGCAGGTTTTACTTCCGGTACACCTTGGATTGATATTCCTGATAATTATAAGGAAATTAACGTTGAAGCAGCTATAGAAGACGACCAATCTATTTTACAAACATATAGAAAATTAATAAAGTTACGTCACGAATATGATATTATAACTTATGGAAATATTGAGCCACTTTACATGGATCACGATGAATTGTTTATTTATAAGCGTCATCATGAAGATGAAACATGGTTGGTGATTGCTAACTTTTCAAAAGCAAAAGTTGAAATACCAAAAGCGTTAAACGTTGATGGGCAAGTCATGTTACAAAATGGGTCGATTGAGAATGGCTTAATAGATGGATTTGGTGCCATAGTAGTTAGACAATAATTTAAAGTAAAAGGCAGTGAGTGAAATCACATGAAACAGAAAAAATTTATTTCGATTTATGAAAATTTACGCACAGATATCATCGAATCAAAGTTACCCTATGGCGCTCAATTGCCCTCAGAAAATGAATTGGTATTCGACTATAATGCTTCTCGCGAAACTGTGCGCAAAGCGCTTAATCTACTTGTTAGAGATGGCATGATTCAGAAAATAAAAGGTAAAGGTTCAGTTGTCATCTATCAAGGTATTACAGAATTCCCATTTGCGAATTTAACCAGTTTCAGGGAAGTTCAACAAGGGTTAGGTCTGAGTCACGAGACTGAAGTTAGATTATTAGAACGCATACCTGCTAGTGAAGCGCCAGAAGTAAAAAGCGCTTTGGGCTTGCGTCAGAGTGAGACATTGTGGCATATTATTCGAACGCGAAAGATTGATCATCGTGTGAAAATTATCGATGAAGATTATTTAGTAGAAAAAATCGTTCCTAATATAACGATGCATATTGCTAAAGATTCGTTGTACCATTATATAGAACAAACATTGAAACTAGAAATTAGTTACTCTAATAAATCTATCACCTTCGAATCATTTGGTGATTTAGAATATGAAATATTTGGAGATGTAACGCCGTCGTATACTGCTACGGTCCGAGGAATCGTCCATTTAAAGGATACGACAAAATTTCAATATAATATTTCCAAACATTTAGCTACAGAATTTAAGTTTAACGATTTTTCGAGACGTCATAAAATTTAATGAAATAAGTTATAAAATAATGAATTGTATGACTTGCAATCAGTCATTACCTTATAGTATGATATATCTTGCCGTGCTAGGTGGGGAGGTAGCGGTTCCCTGTACTCGAAATCCGCTTTATGCGAGACTTAATTCCTTCGCTGAGGCTACGTTTTTGTGAAGTCTGCCCAAAGCACGTAGTGTTTGAAGATTTCGGTCCTATGCAATATGAACCCATGAACCATGTCAGGTCCTGACGGAAGCAGCATTAAGTGGATCATCATATGTGCCGTAGGGTTGCCGAGATTTAGCTGTCGACTTTGGTTACGTTTATGATACGTATTCGAAGCGAAGGTGCACGGTTTTAATTTTTAAATAAATACAATTAACCATATATTATGAGTGACTTATCTTTTGATAGCAGTCACTCTTTTTTTATATTAAAATAAGAGCGATACATTAATTTAATTGATCGAACTGCAACGATATCATTCTGATTGTAACTGCTGAAAATTGAATTTAGTGAATTTGGAGGAACGACATATGCAAATTTATTTAAGTACATTAACTGAAAATGACTATGACGCAAGTTTAGAGGAAATAAAAACCGCTTTTGAAAACGTCGTAGAGTCTAACCATGATGAACAAGATTTAGTTTTGAAAATTAGAGCGTCGACAGAGTATAATTACGAATTGGAAGTTGTTGCTAAGACAGATGAAGGTGATGTCGTTGGTCATGTGATGCTTTCGGAAATAGAGATTATTAACGATGAAACACGCTTTACCGCCTTAGCGTTAGCCCCTTTATCCGTATTGTCGAAATACAGAGGTAAAGGTATAGGTAAAGCCCTTGTCCAAGCAGTGGAGGAACGTGCAAAAGCGCAAGATTATACGACAATCATTGTACTTGGAGATCCTGGATATTATGGTATGTTAGGTTATGAAGAGGCGAGCCGTTATCAAATTTATAGTCCATTTGATGTGCCATCGAAATATTTTATGGTTAAATTCTTGTGGGAACAACTTGTTGAGCAACCAAATGGTAATGTAGTTTATCCAGAGGCATTTAATTAATATTCAAAATATAAAGCACAGTGATATAATAGTTGTTGAATGTTATTGGAGGTGCAAAGGTGAATTATCAAGCTTTATATAGAATGTTCAGGCCCCAAAGTTTTGAAGATGTAGTTGGCCAAGAACATGTAACTAAAACATTGCGCAACGCAATTTCAAAAGGAAAACAATCACATGCGTATATTTTTAGTGGACCTAGAGGAACAGGTAAAACAAGTATCGCAAAAGTATTCGCGAAAGCTATCAACTGTCTAGAACGTTCTGATGGAGAACCTTGTAATGAATGCGCTATTTGTACAGGTATTACGCGCGGAACGAATTCAGATGTGATTGAAATAGATGCTGCTAGTAATAATGGTGTGGATGAAATTAGAAATATCAGAGATAAAGTTAAATACGCACCAAGTGAATCAAAATTCAAAGTATACATTATAGATGAAGTTCATATGTTAACAACAGGCGCTTTCAATGCGTTGTTGAAAACTTTAGAAGAACCACCAGCCCATGCAATCTTTATTTTGGCGACTACTGAACCACATAAAATACCTCCGACAATTATTTCAAGAGCGCAAAGATTTGATTTTAAAGCAATTAGCCATGATGAAATTGTAGAACGTTTGCAATTCGTAGCAGACAATCAAGAGATAGAATATGATCATGGAGCCTTAGATTTTATCGCTAAAGCTTCTGAAGGCGGTATGCGAGACGCGCTAAGCATTATGGACCAAGCAATCGCTTTTGGCGATGAACACCTTACATTACAAGACGCGTTGAATGTAACTGGTAGTGTAGATGCTCAAGCGTTGAATGATTTACTGAAAGAGGTAGTTGAAGGAGATGTAAAAACTGCATTTTCAACTTACCATCAATTTATTGCACAAGGTAAAGAAGTAAATCGCTTGATTAACGATATGATTTATTTTGTAAGAGATACCATTATGGATAAGACATCTAATATGGATTCTGAATATGATGCATTGATGCATTTTGACTTGGATACTTTATATAAAATGATTGACGTGATTAATGATACGCTTGTTTCAATCAGATTTAGTGTCAATCAAAGCGTTCATTTTGAAGTATTATTAGTTAAAATAGCAGAAATGATTAAAGGAGAACCTGAAAATGTGCAAACTGTTGCTACAACGAGTGTAGCCAGTGAGCCTAATAATGAAGTATTGTTACAGCGAATGGAACAATTAGAAAATGAATTAAAAACTTTAAAATCACAGGGCGTCGTAGCTAACAGTGCCAAACCACAAGCTAAAAAAACAGCTAGTAAAGGTCCACAATCGAAAAATGCATTTTCAATGCAACAAATAGCCAAAGTGTTAGACAAAGCTAACAAAGAAGATATTAAGCAACTTAAAGACCACTGGCAAGAAGTTATAGATCACGCTAAGAGTAATGATATGAAGTCATTAGTAAGTCTTCTTCAAAATTCAGAACCAGTGGCAGCAAGTGAAACCCATGTACTGATTAAATTCGAAGAAGAAATACATTGTGAGATTGTAAATAAAGATGATGAAAAAAGAGAGAATATTGAGAACGTAGTATGTAACATTATAGATAAAACAGTGAAAGTAGTCGGTGTCCCAGCAGACCAGTGGATGAGGGTAAGGACAGAATATCTTCAAAATCGTAAACAAGGTACAAGTGCCGAGGAAAACAGAACAGCGACAACAACGTCACCTGAAGATGTTGATGTCGTTCAAAAGGCGAAGGACTTATTTGGAGAAAATACAGTAAATGTCATAGATGAAGAGTGATACATGACAATGAATTAAAAGGCATGTATAATGAGACAAAAGATGAAATACAATCAGTTGAGATTGAAGTTTTTAAGGAGGATAAATATATGCGCGGTGGCGGAAATATGCAACAAATGATGAAACAAATGCAGAAAATGCAAAAGAAAATGAATGAAGAGCAAGAAAAATTAAAAGAAGAAAAAGTACAAGGTACGGCTGGCGGTGGCATGGTGACTGTCACAGTATCAGGTCACAAAGAAGTTCTCGATGTAGAAATTAAAGAAGAAGCAGTTGATCCAGATGACATTGAAATGTTACAAGATTTAGTTATTGCTGCTACTAATGAAGCGATGAATAAAGCTGATGAACTTACTCAAGAACGCTTAGGTAAGCATACACAAGGCTTAAATATTCCTGGAATGTGATTGTATGCACTATCCAGAACCAATATCCAAACTTATCGACAGTTTCATGAAACTGCCAGGCATTGGGCCTAAAACAGCCCAACGTCTGGCGTTTCATGTATTAGATATGAAAGAAGACGATGTCGTTCAATTTGCTAAAGCTTTAGTCGATGTTAAACGAGAACTTACCTATTGTAGTGAATGCGGGCATATTACTGAGCAAGATCCATGTTATATTTGCCAGGATAAACAGAGAGATCGCTCAATTATTTGTGTAGTTGAGGACGATAAAGATGTAATCGCTATGGAAAAAATGCGTGAATATAAAGGCTTGTACCATGTGTTACATGGTTCTATTTCTCCGATGGATGGCATAGGACCGGAAGATATTAATATTCCAAGTCTGATTAATCGTTTGAAAAATGACGAAGTAAAAGAGTTAATCTTAGCGATGAACCCCAATTTGGAAGGTGAGTCAACAGCAATGTATATATCAAGACTGGTCAAACCAATTGGTCTAACAGTAACTCGATTAGCGCAAGGACTTTCTGTCGGCGGAGATTTAGAATACGCGGATGAAGTAACCCTATCAAAAGCGATTATGGGCAGAACAGAGATGTAGTAAATGCTCAATTGTAAATTCAAATGAAACCGAAGCTACCTTTTTTAAGGTAGCTTTAATTTTTCGAAAAGAATTTTAATAAATAGTAAAGTTTGTTTTATAGAGGTTTATCAGCTGTTTTTCGATAACAAACCTCGTGACGAATTAATAAAAACGAACTTTATGTATTTTTCGATATTTTAAAGTATGTGAATTGAAGAAGTTATGCTTTTGGTTTTACATAAAAGTGTAAATTTTACTGTTGTTCAAAGCGTTTTAAGCGTGTATAGTATTTACTTGTCGGACGAAACAAAACGACACACAAAACAATATTTCAAAACAAGCTTTAAAATTAATTTTAAAAAGTTCTTGACTTTCAAAGTCAAAACC
>NZ_JAESJS010000019.1:0-5584 GCF_017891705.1 Staphylococcus sp. GDY8P196P
TGCAGAAAAAAGGGCAGTTGTGAAAGATGGCTATAATCTTGATATTGATTATGCAAAGTCACAAATGAAGCAAACAAGGGAACTTTTTTCTAAAAATGATGGAATACAAGCACATCATGTTATCCAGTCATTCAAACCTAACGAGGTTACACCAGAGAAAGCGAATCAAGTAGGTTTAGAATTAGCTGAGAAATTAGCTAAAAACCATGAAGTAGCTGTTTACACACATGCAGATAAAGACCATATTCATAATCATATCGTGATAAATTCAGTTAACTTTGAAACTGGTAAAAAGTATCAAGCACATGGAAAGGAAGCAATTGAGCGTGCTAGATCATTGAGCGATGAAGTATGCAAAAATCATGATTTATCAATAGTTACAGAGCATAACGCTAGTGTTCGTCATACTTTGGCAGAACAACATTTACTAGAAAAAAATAAACCATCTTGGAAAGATGAATTGCGTGAAGCGATTGAATACTCTCGAAATAATTCAACAAACTTTGATAGCTTTAAAAAGCATTTAAATGACGTTTACGGGGTCGAAACGAAATTGAGGGGTAAAACACTTAGTTTTAAACATCCAGAACGAGAACGCTTTATACGGGCTAATAAATTGGGTGCTGACTATGAAAAGGAGGGGCTAGAAAATGTCTTTACAAGACAAGCTGAACGAGAACAGGAGCATGAGCGAACTGTTTCAAGAGACCAGGGAACTCAACGAACTAATGAAAAGTTATATCAGAGTTCACATGAACGAGGAAATGGCGAAAGAAGTCACGATTCACAATCAATTGAATCAAATCCAGTCGAAATCGGACGAAGTCATGAGGAACATGCAGTCAATCTTGAACGAGCAAGAGAAGATGTTGAAAGAAAACACCGAAGTTTTGCAAAAGATTTTGATAGATGGACACGAGGAAATTCAAAGGAACAACAACAGGACCATTCAAGCACTGGGGGAACTTCAAAAGACGAACAACGCTCAATTGGAAGAAATGAACGAGGAAATCAAGTCGAGCGTGAGGAACATGCAGAACAATCTAAACAGCGTCGTCAAAAAAGCAAGACAAGAGACGATGGACTTAGTCTCTAGTGCAAAGCATGGGGCATTGGTTACGAATATCATTGATGCTTTAAAATATGGTGTTGCTACAAGTGCAATTACTGTTCCAATTCTCTATTTGCTCCTTAGTTAATTAAAAAGACTGGCTTTATGCCAGTCCTTTCTGCTTTAGCTCTAGAGGGTTGTAAGCTATGTTATCCAATATTGTCAAGTCTGTATAGGACGAATAGATAAAGTGGATGTATTTTCGATTTTAGTGAAAGGCTCGTATGCAAGGACATGTCGACTTAATGGGACGTTCGTGGGAACATATCAATAGGTTTGCTTTATTCCCCTCTAGTCAGTTCTTTCTTTTCTTTCAATAATCTTTGAAATTCATCTTCTAACTCTTGCGAAGGTTCCAAGCTCAACCTACCCAGAACATCAGATATTTTAGTTTCAATTAATAAAAGTTGGTCATCATTGTTAGACTTTGTTTTATTCTCCAGCCACTCTTCATATGCTTCGTACGATCCATCGAATACTGTTATCTTACCATCTTTTATATCAATTATTTTTGTAGCTATATTTTTTACTAACATTCGGTCGTGAGTAACAAATAGAATCGTTCCATGATAACTTTTCATTAATGTTTCTAGCGCTTCTAAAGCTGCAATGTCTAAAAAGTTAGTCGGCTCATCTAAAACGAGCATATTCACCTCACTTAAAAATAGTTTAGCTAAAGCTAGCTTTACTTTTTCACCACCACTTAATATGCCTACCTTTTTATAGACATCTTCATCCCAAAAATGCATTCTTGCTAAAACTGTTCTTATTAATGTCTCATTTTGACTAGAGGTCGATTGTACATTTTCTATGATTGATTTCTCATCATTTAGGATGGTTAAGTGTTGAGAGAAGTAACCTATCTTTACTTTTTCTGGAATTGTCACTCCTTCATCTTGCTTCACTATTTTTTTAAGCAACGTTGTTTTACCTGAGCCATTTTTTCCAATGATAGCAACTTTATCTCCTCCATATAAATATAAGCTAAAGGGTTCCCAGAGCTTACGTTCTTCAATCTCTCCCTTAATATTTTCAGCACGTAATACAGATTGGTTTGTTAAGTTTTCTTCATTTAACATATCCATCTTAATTTCAGGCAGCTCTTTCACCTTGTCAACCTTATCCAATTGTTCCAGTCTTGTTTCTAAAGCTTTTGCCGAACTTCTCAGCTTTTTCTGTATGTTGGCGTAGTGGGTTTTAGCACCCACTATTCTCGCTTCAGATGAACTTAGATTCTTAGGTTTTTTTGTTGCTCGTTGAGCTCTTTCTTCTTTTTGACGTATTGCTCTTTCTAATTTTTGTTTCTCACGTTCATACTTTTCAAATTCAGTTTGTTTTTGTTTTTTAAGTATTTCTTTTTGCTTTGCATATTCATCATAATTTCCTTTAAATATTTTTAACGTATTTTTTTCAATTTCCCATATGTCAGTACATACATTATTTAAAAATGTCCGATCATGAGATACTACGACAGCTGCTCCTTGATAGTTTCTTATCTTTTTTTCTAGCCAAGCAATTCTTTCCGTATCTAAGTGTGTTGTCGGTTCATCTAAAAGCAGTAAGCCTGGATTCCCATTGAATGCGTTCTGTAAATATTGCTGTGTTATTTCGCCACCACTTTTCTCCAATCTTGATTCTTTAAATTGTGGCACTAATTTCACAGAGGTAAAAGGAGAGATATTACCTTCATCAGGTAATTCTTCACCTGTAATAATTTTTAATAGGCTTGTTTTTCCTGTTCCATTCCTACCTACTAAGCCTATACGTTGATTATCATGCACTTGTATTAAATCAATATCAAATAGCACTCTGTCATGTAATTGTTTTTTGATTGATGTTCCTTCAAATAATAGCATAATCCCATCTCCTTATTTTGAGGGGATATAAAAACCCCCTAATTCCATTCAGAATAGGAGGTCAGTAAAATTTGTAAGTATACACCTAAAAAAGCATTACAAAATTAGGGTAAACCACATTGCACAATACAATCCTATTCTGAAAATGATACATAAAACGCTCCACAAATAACCTAGCTTAAGTTATTGACTCACTATTTTATGTTGATTTTCTTTAATAAATAGGATTAATTGTTCATTGTGATATAGTAACACCCTTTCTCGTATCATTTAATCTAAATATAAGCTTTCTATATGTCTCTGTCAATATTTCTATGCTTTACTTAGATAAGAAATTAAATCTTATTCTGATCAAAGCGAAAATAACTAATCGGATGGGAGCTACAATTTAAGAGATTCCCGAGCCATCTTTCTGGAATGTTTTCTAAACTACTTGTAATGTTTTCTCTTAATTCATTTTCTCGCTTCTCGTACAGCAAACTTGCTTAACTATTATCACGAACATTTCTAGTCTAACATTGGCTACTAATAACGCTTAGACAAACATTTTTCACCTAAGTGTTCAATTTTTGTTACGATAAGCTGTGAATAGAGATAAGGTTCTTTATCTACCATCTCCAACCTGTATGTTATATTGATTTAACGTGATGTTAAATTTCTTCTAAAGTAACCTCTTTATGTCTTTGAATTTTTAATTTAGTTTGTTTATCTTGTTCGCTTTCAGAAAGAATAACATTCGCACTAAATTTACCATGTTTGAAATTACTTCCCCAACTGTTCCAAGCAATTTGTTTATTAACTGCATATACGTTTGATGTACCTGATTTATATACATCAATGTATTGCTTATCTTTAAGCAATTTAACGGCTCTTGTTACCGTTGAAGTACTTACTTCGAATTGTTCCTCTAAGACTTTATAAGAGCACATTACAGCGTTGTATGAATCCATATTATTTATTAAGAATTTAAAAATTCTATATGCTATTGGTGATTTTGCCATTAGCCAATCTTCTGCTTTATAAGCGTCTTTATTTAACTGTATCCACCTCTTGTAAGGACTGTTTTTATCTCTCTTGCGAATTTCCTTTTCGATTTCTTCTTCCTTCTCCATTTGGATCTTACGCTCTTCAAAACTCATAGAATTAGGTTTTAGAACTTCTCTTTCTGCTCCTACATGTATTTCAGCCATTATTACTTTCTCCCCTTTTTCGAATATGTAACACGCTGTGATACGTATATGTATCATTTTTGATACAACTTGTATCATTACTGACCATGGTGTGATTAGTATACTGCTCATTTATGGTTATTCTATCGTCATTAATGACCATTCTATGATATTGTTTGACTAAAGTCAAGTCTTATAGTGACTATCTAGTGCTCTAATACTAGTCACCCCATGACTAGTATAGTAATCACACCATGACTAGTAAAAAACGCTCTATCCATTGATATGACAACAACTAGCTTATATTCACTCTTATATCTTCTATAAGGCACTTTTCTACATGCAAGGGTCGGGTAGTATTTTTTAGGAAAACCACCTAAAAAATCTCCACGCCTTTACCCCTTGCATGTAGAAATTTTTCGGCTGTCTAGGCTTCGCCGAACGACCGATATACGAAATAGGGATATTGAGTATTCGCTCGTTCGCTTGTCCAGTGTAGCCGAAAAACCGTTAAGAGTGTCGGCGATAATGTGATTCTTTCGCTATGTATAGAATTCGTTATGCGGGGGCTAGCCCCCACACCCCCAGCCTCACTCCCTCAACCGAAATAGGGGGGAAAGACCAAGTTCAAAGGCATTGCGAAATATGGTTAAAAGCTTTCTGACTGGAAGAAAGCTAAATATGGTATGTGTCAATGGTAAATCGCAACGGAATGGGTCAGCGGTTTTTGCTGATCCATGAAGTGAGAATTTAAGGAATTGACACATTCGCAAAAGTACCCTCTTGGCTTGTCGAAAAACCATTTTTTCGACCTGCCTACCGGCGAGGGAGCCCCCGAAGATTCGGGGGTTGGGGGCTTGATATGTGAAAGTTTTTGGGGTTGCCTTTTTTCAAAAAGGCAAGGTCTTAATCCCCCCATGTAAATGGGGGTTAGGGGGCATTTTTGCGACAGCAAAAACAAGCTTATTTGGGTACCAAATATAGAGCTTGCCAATCCTCACAATACAAGTTACAATGAGAGTGAATAGCGAGCATTTAATTTGTATGATATGCGATTGAAAAATGAGCATAGTGAGGTGGTTGTATGTCGGGAACGAGGAAAGAAAATCGGGCGAGTAGTCGGCAGATTAAATTTCGAGTGGACGACAGCGAATATGAAAGGTTACAGCAAATTGCTGATACGTTTCATATGAGCGTGCCAGCTTTTGCAAAAAAGCGGGCAATGGGCTATCGAATGAAGCCACCGAAAATTGATAAATCGGGGGCAATTGAGATAGCAAAGCAGTTGCGAGCAATTGGGAACAACGTGAATCAATTGACTAGGCGAGCAAATGCAAGCGCTGGGGCGATTGATAGCGAAGAATTACAAGCTATCAAAAAGGAGTTGCATGCAATATGGCAACAATTCAGCTAGGTACAACTCGTTCTGCTAGTCGATTATGCAACTA
>NZ_JAESJS010000002.1:0-4630 GCF_017891705.1 Staphylococcus sp. GDY8P196P
AAAATGTTGTTATATCGGAGCGTGATTATAAAAACTTAGTGACTGCTGCGAGAGATAACGATAGGTTAAAACAGCATGTTAGAAATCTCATGAGTACTGATATGGCGAGAGAATATAAAAAATTAAGTAAAGAACATGGGCAAGTTAAAGAAAAATATAGTGGTCTTGTAGAGCGATTTAATGAAAATGTAAATGATTATAATGAGTTGCTTGAAGAAAACAAGTCTTTAAAGTCTAAAATAAGCGATTTAAAGCGTGATGTGAGTTTAATCTATGAAAGCACTAAGGAATTCCTTAAGGAACGTACAGACGGCTTAAAAGCCTTTAAAAACGTTTTTAAGGGGTTTGTAGACAAGGTAAAGGATAAAACAGCACAATTCCAAGAAAAACACGATTTAGAACCTAAAAAGAACGAATTTGAACTAACTCATAACCGAGAGGTAAAAAAAGAACGAAGTCGAGATCAGGGAATGAGTTTATAAAATAAAAAAAGCACCTGAAAAGGTGTCTTTTTTTGATGGTTTTGAACTTGTTCTTTCTTATCTTGATACATATAGAAATAACGTCATTTTTATTTTAGTTGCTGAAAGGTGCGTTGAAGTGTTGGTATGTATGTGTTTTAAAGTATTGAAAACCCTTAAAATTGGTTGCACAGAAAAACCCCATCTGTTAAAGTTATAAGTGACCAAACAAATAACTAAATAGATGGGGGTTTCTTTTAATATTATGTGTCCTAATAGTAGCATTTATTCAGATGAAAAATCAAGGGTTTTAGTGGACAAGACAAAAAGTGGAAAAGTGAGACCATGGAGAGAAAAGAAAATCGCTAATGTTGATTACTTTGAACTTCTGCATATTCTTGAATTTAAAAAGGCTGAAAGAGTAAAAGATTGTGCTGAAATATTAGAGTATAAACAAAATCGTGAAACAGGCGAAAGAAAGTTGTATCGAGTGTGGTTTTGTAAATCCAGGCTTTGTCCAATGTGCAACTGGAGAAGAGCAATGAAACATGGCATTCAGTCACAAAAGGTTGTTGCTGAAGTTATTAAACAAAAGCCAACAGTTCGTTGGTTGTTTCTCACATTAACAGTTAAAAATGTTTATGATGGCGAAGAATTAAATAAGAGTTTGTCAGATATGGCTCAAGGATTTCGCCGAATGATGCAATATAAAAAAATTAATAAAAATCTTGTTGGTTTTATGCGTGCAACGGAAGTGACAATAAATAATAAAGATAATTCTTATAATCAGCACATGCATGTATTGGTATGTGTGGAACCAACTTATTTTAAGAATACAGAAAACTACGTGAATCAAAAACAATGGATTCAATTTTGGAAAAAGGCAATGAAATTAGACTATGATCCAAATGTAAAAGTTCAAATGATTCGACCGAAAAATAAATATAAATCGGATATACAATCGGCAATTGACGAAACTGCAAAATATCCTGTAAAGGATACGGATTTTATGACCGATGATGAAGAAAAGAATTTGAAACGTTTGTCTGATTTGGAGGAAGGTTTACACCGTAAAAGGTTAATCTCCTATGGTGGTTTGTTAAAAGAAATACATAAAAAATTAAACCTTGATGACACAGAAGAAGGCGATTTGATTCATACAGATGATGACGAAAAAGCCGATGAAGATGGATTTTCTATTATTGCAATGTGGAATTGGGAACGGAAAAATTATTTTATTAAAGAGTAGTTCAACAAACGGGCCATATTGTTGTATAAGTGATGAAATACTGAATTTAAAACTTAGTTTATATGTGGTAAAATGTTTTAATCAAGTTTAGGAGGAATTAATTATGAAGTGTAATGAATGTAACAGGGTTCAATTAAAAGAGGGAAGCGTATCATTAACCCTATAAACTACGTCTGCCCTCATTATTGGAGGGTGAAATGTGAATACATCCTATTCACAATCGAATTTACGACACAACCAAATTTTAATTTGGCTTTGCATTTTATCTTTTTTTAGCGTATTAAATGAAATGGTTTTGAACGTCTCATTACCTGATATTGCAAATGATTTTAATAAACCACCTGCGAGTACAAACTGGGTGAACACAGCCTTTATGTTAACCTTTTCCATTGGAACAGCTGTATATGGAAAGCTATCTGATCAATTAGGCATCAAAAGGTTACTCCTATTTGGAATTATAATAAATTGTTTCGGGTCGGTAATTGGGTTTGTTGGCCATTCTTTCTTTTCCTTACTTATTATGGCTCGTTTTATTCAAGGGGCTGGTGCAGCTGCATTTCCAGCACTCGTAATGGTTGTAGTTGCGCGCTATATTCCAAAGGAAAATAGGGGTAAAGCATTTGGTCTTATTGGATCGATAGTAGCCATGGGAGAAGGAGTCGGTCCAGCGATTGGTGGAATGATAGCCCATTATATTCATTGGTCCTATCTTCTACTCATTCCTATGATAACAATTATCACTGTTCCGTTTCTTATGAAATTATTAAAGAAAGAAGTAAGGATAAAAGGTCATTTTGATATCAAAGGAATTATACTAATGTCTGTAGGCATTGTATTTTTTATGTTGTTTACAACATCATATAGCATTTCTTTTCTTATCGTTAGCGTGCTGTCATTCCTGATATTTGTAAAACATATCAGGAAAGTAACAGATCCTTTTGTTGATCCCGGATTAGGGAAAAATATACCTTTTATGATTGGAGTTCTTTGTGGGGGAATTATATTTGGAACAGTAGCAGGGTTTGTCTCTATGGTTCCTTATATGATGAAAGATGTTCACCAGCTAAGTACTGCCGAAATCGGAAGTGTAATTATTTTCCCTGGAACAATGAGTGTCATTATTTTCGGCTACATTGGTGGGATACTTGTTGATAGAAGAGGTCCTTTATACGTGTTAAACATCGGAGTTACATTTCTTTCTGTTAGCTTTTTAACTGCTTCCTTTCTTTTAGAAACAACATCATGGTTCATGACAATTATAATCGTATTTGTTTTAGGTGGGCTTTCGTTCACCAAAACAGTTATATCAACAATTGTTTCAAGTAGCTTGAAACAGCAGGAAGCTGGTGCTGGAATGAGTTTGCTTAACTTTACCAGCTTTTTATCAGAGGGAACAGGTATTGCAATTGTAGGTGGTTTATTATCCATACCCTTACTTGATCAAAGGTTGTTACCTATGGAAGTTGATCAGTCAACTTATCTGTATAGTAATTTGTTATTACTTTTTTCAGGAATCATTGTCATTAGTTGGCTGGTTACCTTGAATGTATATAAACATTCTCAAAGGGATTTCTAAATCGTTAAGGGATCAACTTTGGGAGAGAGTTCAAAATTGATCCTTTTTTTATAACAGGAATTCAAATCTTTTTGTTCCATTAAAGGGCGCGATTGCTGAATAAAAGATACGAGAGACCTCTCTTGTATCTTTTTTATTTTGAGTGGTTTTGTCCGTTACACTAGAAAACCGAAAGACAATAAAAATTTTATTCTTGCTGAGTCTGGCTTTCGGTAAGCTAGACAAAACGGACAAAATAAAAATTGGCAAGGGTTTAAAGGTGGAGATTTTTTGAGTGATCTTCTCAAAAAATACTACCTGTCCCTTGCTGATTTTTAAACGAGCACGAGAGCAAAACCCCCCTTTGCTGAGGTGGCAGAGGGCAGGTTTTTTTGTTTCTTTTTTCTCGTAAAAAAAAGAAAGGTCTTAAAGGTTTTATGGTTTTGGTCGGCACTGCCGACAGCCTCGCAGAGCACACACTTTATGAATATAAAGTATAGTGTGTTATACTTTACTTGGAAGTGGTTGCCGGAAAGAGCGAAAATGCCTCACATTTGTGCCACCTAAAAAGGAGCGATTTACATATGAGTTATGCAGTTTGTAGAATGCAAAAAGTGAAATCAGCTGGACTAAAAGGCATGCAATTTCATAATCAAAGAGAGCGAAAAAGTAGAACGAATGATGATATTGACCATGAGCGAACACGTGAAAATTATGATTTGAAAAATGATAAAAATATTGATTACAACGAACGTGTCAAAGAAATTATTGAATCACAAAAAACAGGTACAAGAAAAACGAGGAAAGATGCTGTTCTTGTAAATGAGTTGCTAGTAACATCTGACCGAGATTTTTTTGAGCAACTGGATCCAGGAGAACAAAAACGATTTTTTGAGGAAAGTTATAAATTATTTTCCGAACGATATGGCAAGCAAAATATTGCTTATGCAACAGTTCATAATGATGAGCAAACCCCTCACATGCATTTAGGTGTTGTGCCTATGCGTGATGGAAAACTGCAAGGAAAAAATGTGTTTAATCGTCAAGAACTGTTATGGCTACAAGATAAATTCCCCGAGCATATGAAAAAACAGGGTTTTGAGTTGAAGCGTGGTGAACGTGGCTCTGACCGTAAACATATTGAGACAGCTAAATTTAAAAAACAAACTTTGGAAAAAGAGATTGATTTTCTAGAAAAAAATTTAGCAGTTAAAAAAGATGAATGGACTGCTTATAGCGATAAAGTTAAATCAGATTTAGAAGTACCAGCGAAACGACACATGAAAAGTGTTGAAGTGCCAACGGGTGAAAAGTCCATGTTTGGTTTGGGAAAAGAAATAATGACAGAAAAGAAACCAACCAAAA
>NZ_JAESJS010000020.1:0-11346 GCF_017891705.1 Staphylococcus sp. GDY8P196P
CATATATCGAATAAAGTGACATAAGAGGTTTTTCTTGGATATTTAAGTCTATAAACTTGTGCTATAATCAATGTGTCGAAAATATCAAAAATCATGAGTTTTCAGACGATGAGAGACGTGCTTATTTGCATCGAGAAGTAGATTTTATTAATAAGTATAAGCACCCATAAAACAATTAGTAAGAGGTGGTATTCAAATGGCTAAAATTGGTTATGCACGTGTATCAACACAAGATCAAAGTCTTGATGGACAAATTGATACACTTAAAGACTATGGTTGTGAACGTATCTTTAGCGAAAAAGTGAGTGGTCGCAAAACGAAAAGAACAGAACTTGATAAGTGTTTAGACTATTTACGTGAAGGAGACATCCTAGTTATCTATAAATTAGATCGTCTTGGACGTACAACAAAACAATTAATTGATCTGTCTCAATGGTTAGATGAAAACGGCATTGATTTACATATTATTGATATGAATGTGTCAACCAAAGATGCGATGGGAAAAATGTTTTTTACAATGATGAGTGCATTTGCGGAACTTGAAGCTAACTTATTAAGTGAACGTACGAAAAAAGGTCTAGAAGCTGCGAGAGCAAGAGGGAGAAAAGGCGGCCGTCCTTCTTTGCCAGATTATAAGAAAAGAGAAATCAAATTCTTATACGATGAACAAAAACTAACTGGGGAAGAGATTGCTAAACAGACAGATGTTAGTCGTTCAACGGTATACAGAATAATAAAAAATAATTAGTTTAAAAAACTGGTAACGTGAAGAAATAATAAAAAGGGAGGAAATTTATTGGAACTTAGACATATGCAGTATTTTGTAGAAGTCGTAAAGCAAAAAAGTATGACCAAAGCAGCATCTAATCTTTTTATCACACAACCCACAATTAGTAATACAATTAAATTATTAGAAGAAGAATTAGATGTAAATTTATTTAATAGGTATAAAAACCAAATATACTTAACTGACGCAGGAGAAGCTTTCTTTTTCCAATGTAAAGAAATGCTTAAAATGTATGATAATATCCCTAATGAGTTAAGTAATTTATTAGAATTAAAAAAGGGACATTTGAAAATTGGAATCCCTACTATTATTAATATAAGAATATTAATTGGCTTAATTTCGGAATTTCATGAAATGTATCCTAATATAACTTTTCAACTTTTTGAAAATGGTAGTAAAAAAATTGAAAACGATGTATATTATGGCGATTTGGACATGGGAATTACTGTACTTCCTACAAATAATAAAAACTTTGATATATTCTCTTTTTCAGAAGAAAAATTAAAACTGGTCGTTCATAAAAATCATGCATTATCTAAAAAAACAAAGATTGATATTGAAGATTTACAAGAACAAGAATTTATTTTATTCAATTCTGATTTCTATTTAAACGATAAAATCAAAAATACATGTAGAAATTATGGCTTTAATCCTAATATAATTTTTGAAACCACCCAATGGAGCTTCATAGAAGAAATGTTATTAAATAATCTAGGGATATGTATATTACCCGAAGGAATACTAGGCTTATTAGATAATAATTTACAAGCCATCGATATTAATGAACCTTCCATGAAATGGGAACTTGGTATTATTTGGAGAAAAGATATTATAGTTGATTCTTTAACAAAAAATTGGATTAAATTTCTCCAAGAAAACTTCTTAATTAACTATTAAATATAAAAGTATTTGAGAAATTTATAGCTATATAAAAAAAGGATATTTTATATTTATACACTCTCGCTCTATAATTAGAACGTAAAATATTATAGAAACGGGAGTTTTTTATGGAAAATTATAAATTTCCTAGAGATAGTAAAATTGTCAGTACGGATCAAGTATTAATTAATGATTTAAACAATTATAATACACTATTTGGGGGGGTATTAATGAAAAAAATTGATAATAACGCAACGCTATCAGCTAGAAGACATGCAAGAGTTAAAGAATGTGTTACAGCTTCTACAGATTCAGTAGAATTTTTATATCCAATCACCCAATCTGATTCAGTTTGTATAGAATCTTATGTAGTTTATACTGGAGAAAAATCTATGGAAATATTTTGTAAAGTCATTTCAGAAGATATGATTACTGCAGAAAGAAAAATTGCTGCTGTAGCTTTTCTTACTTTTGTAGCTTTGGATGAAAATAAAAAACCAATTAAAATACCCAAAATCTCTCCTCAGTCCAAAGAAGAAAAATTATTATTTATGGATGGCGAAGAAAGAGCTAAAATGCGAAAAATTAAACGATCACAAACTAAAAATATAATTGACTCTCTTGATATCAATAAGCCATGGGAATTGGAGTAGTGATAAAATGATTAATGAAATGGAAGAATTAAACCAAATTAAGTTAGATTTGAAAAAACTAAGAAACGAATTTCCTAGTATGTATGAAAAGTTAGAATATATAGCTAGTTTGACAAGACAATTAAGTATCCATTATAAATATTTAGGAGTACTTATGTTTTCAGATAACCGTGAAAATATTCAAAATGAGAGACCAACTTTAATAAGAGGATCTGTTTTAAAATTATATGAACAAGAAGTTGCAAAAGTTAAAAAAGATACTAATTTTGTGTTTTTTAAAGATATGATATTAAAATTCCAAAATGTGGACTACTCACAAATATTTCTTATCATTTTAGGTGCCGAACCTGGTTTTGTATTTAATAATACAATTATTAAATAATAAATAATAAATTCATTAAGAATGCTTAGACTAACAAATTATAAAAATTCACAAATTATTTGACTAAATGAAACTATATTTTAGCTAATAAAAGAGCCACTCTGATTTAGAGTGACTCTTTTATTAGCTTTTATAACTTAACGAGAATTTTTGCTTGTGATTTATCGTTTACAAGTTGTTTAAATCCTGACTCCACAATATCATCTAACTCAATTTCATCGGTAACGACGTCTTTGACTTTTAAATTACCTTCGTTAATTAAGTCTATTGTTTGTTGAAATGTAGTGGGGGTGTAAGCAATCGTTGAAGTAAGTTTTACACCTGTATTAGTTAATTGCATTGGATTCCATTCAATAGGATGGCCGAATATAGAAACTATAACAACAATACCTCTTGCTTTAGTAACATCTATTGCAGATTTAAGTGTTGGCGCTACACCAGCTACCTCAAATGCTACATCAACGCCATTATCAGTGTATTTACTAATAATATCACTTGGGTTTGATTCACCAGAATTTATCGTATGAGTAGCACCTACTGATTTAGCTTTATTAAGTCGTTCTTCCGATAAATCGAAAACAAATATTTTGCTAGCACCAGCTGCTTTGGCTGCTATAGTTGTTAATAAACCGATTGGCCCTGCACCAAAAATAGCAACAGTATCGCCAAATAGAACTTCTCCTTCTTTAATTGCTTGAACTGCAACAGCCGTCGGTTCTACAAGGGCGCCTTCTTTATCAGAAACATTATCTGGTAATTTATAAACATTCTCTTCTGGGGCGTTTGTAAATTCTGCAAATCCACCATCAGAACCTAAGCCTATAAATGAATAACCATCATAAAGATCAATATTTTCTTCTTTTTCACGATTTGAAACTGTAGGATTAATGACAACACGATCGCCTTTATTAAATTTTGTAACCTTAGAACCAATATCATCTACTACACCTGCAAATTCGTGGCCTAATGTAACGGGCGCTTTTTGGCCAAGGAACGGGTCAGGTTTGTCTGTTGAAATAAATATAGGGCCTTCTAAGTATTCATGTAAATCTGTACCACAAATGCCAGCCCAAGACACTTTAACTTTAACCTCATTATCTTGTAACTCTTTAGATTTTCGATCTTCAACTCGTACATCCTTTTGACCATACCAAACTGCTGCTTTCATTGATAAAACCTCCTTGTTTTAGTTAATTTAATAGTATGCCTTTTAAAAGTTACTTTCAAATAAACTAACCTTTTAATATAGTGTTTCTAAATTATTATATGATTAGAGTGTACCCTGAATTCACAAAATCAATAAGTAAATGCAAATATTAGGAGTCTAAATTTATTTAGATCATCTAGGCTCAAATATTCATTCTCTTTTTTCATGTCTTTTGTTAAAAAGTAAAATTTACGTATTGTTTCATCAACTAATATTTTATTTTCATCTCCTGTTTCAATTATTGCTCCGTGATAATTTGTTCCATATTTTTCCATACATTTACTTTCATAACCTTCAAAAAGTTTTTCAGCTATAAAAAACTTATTATACTTTTCTACTTGATTAATTAAAAATATTCTACTAGTAATCAAATTTGAAAAATACATAGAATCATAGATATCTAATTCTTCTCCCCCTGATCCTCTTTGTCCTTCATAAATAACCGATTTACCTTCACTGTCTACTTTATCTTTAAGTAACATTTGCATCAATTCAACAGTTTCCTCTTTTTCTCGTTCTATTCCAATAGAACTACCATTCCAACTGATATATAATTTAGTTAAATCATTAAGGATGTTTTTTATCTGTTTGTAAAATATGATTATAATAACCATTAGCAATAATGGAAAACTAAATTCTGAATACAAATACTTAAATATTTCTATACTACAACTTAAGATACTAATCATAGAACTTCCCCTCTTTCAGATATAATCTTTTTGCATTCCTACCCTCTATGATGTTATAATGTGTTTAACGAAAAAGATTAGCAATAATACACCAATCCCCTCACTATGTCCGTAGTGAGGGGATTTTTACGGTGTTGACTATTTGTCGCCTACTTAATTATTTATCGCGATTACTAAGCCAATAAGTAAAATACGCGATAGCACAGCCACTGATGACTGGCGCTATGATGTGAACGAAAAAGATTAGCAAAATAATACACCTCCTCTCTACGTCAAATTGACGCCTGAGAGATAGGCGACTTCATTATTATACCATCTATGAATGTGCAAGCATATCTACTTCCGATAAGTTGAATTATGTTAAATAAGTACAAGATGTACGCTTTTTAACTTCGAATAATTATCGGTGTTGTTAATATAAATTATTCGAAAACCAAGTCTCTCATTTACGTTATAAATTTTTATACATCTAATACATCTTCCTCAAATGGAATAGACTTTTGCGCTCCTTCTACTTGAACAGAAATAGAAGCTGCTTTATTAGCATATTTTATACTTTCTTCAAAATTAAGATTATTGATATCAAAGCGACTAGCAAATGCTCCAATAAAAGTGTCTCCCGCAGCTGTGGTATCAACAGCTGACACTTTAAATGCGGGTATTAAATTAGATTCTTCTTGCGTTGCATAATAAGTACCTTGACTGCCTAACGTAATAATAATAATTTCTATACCTAATGATAAGAAATACTCTGCATTTTGTTTCATTGATGAATGATCAACTACTGGAATGCCGCTCAATAATTCTGCTTCAGTTTCATTAGGAATAATAATATCGGTTAGATTCAGTAATTTTTTCGGTAATTCACTTGCTGGTGCTGGGTTTAGAATAGTAGTAACATGATTTTTTTGAGCAATTTCAAATGCTTTAATAATAGCAGGAACAGGTATTTCTAATTGTGCAATAATATAATCGGCATTAGCAATTGCTTCCGTTGCTTTATCTACATCCTCCTCGTTTAATTCCATATTAGCCCCACCATATACTAATATAGTATTTTGACCATTTTCATCAACAGTAATAAATGCTTGTCCTGACTCAGCAGTATTTGTTGTTGTTATATTTTCTGTATTTATATTTTCTTTCTTAAAACCTTCAACCATAAAATTTGCGTCACCTTCATCTCCTATTTTAGAAACGAAAGTAGTTTTTGCGCCTGATCGTGCAGTAGCAATTGCTTGGTTAGCTCCTTTGCCACCTCCGTAAATTTTTTGAGCATTTGAGATATGCATAGTCTCTCCAGGTTTAGCAAATCTTTTTACATTAAGAATTTTATCTACATTAGTAGAACCGATAACTACTACATTATTTTTCATAATAGATTCTCCTTTATATATATATTAAAAAGTCACATTCGACTCAAGAGCAATATTTGAAAATGGTGTTGTTTCTCCCGTACGAATATTTGCTTTTGTTGTTGAACTATTTAAATTTTGCTTCATTTCGTCATGTTCAATGAATTCCACATCTACATTTTCTCCAATTAATGCATATATCTGTTCCAGTTGATAAGGGTTTTGATTTCTGATTTCTGTAGCCAGATAAATTTTTTGAATTTCTAATTCAGATAAAACAACTTCTAGTACTTCAATAAATTTTGGTAAATCTTTAGTTACTGCTAAATCAATACGACGTTCGTCATTAGGTATAGGCATACCTGCATCATTTATAGTTAATATATCAAAATGTCCTAACGTTGCTATTGCTTTTGATACATGACTATTCAACACTTTATTTTTTTTCATAAATTAAATCCCTCAATTCTCTATTTAATAAATACTGTAACAGCAGCTGCTACTATTATGAGTACTAGACCTATAATTGTAACAATAAGTTCTTTTAATGTTTTTCTTTGATTTAAGAAATAAATACCTGTCAATGTAGCTAGTACTACAGAAGTTTGAGACAATACAAATCCTGTTGCTAAACCATTCATATCGGGTTGAGCTGAAATTAAATATGTCAAAGCAGCGAAGGCAAAGAAAAATCCAGAAATTATTTGCTTCCAGCTCACTTTTTCAATAAATGCGTTTCCACCTTTCATATTAATGAAAGCATAAATTATTGAAGCAATGACCATACCGATTGCTTGAGGCAAGAAGGCCTGCATTCCACCAATATCAGTTGCTTGTGGCGCAGCAGAATATGCCCAATAGCCTATTTCACCTATTAATAATAAAATGACTGCTTTTCTTAAATTTCTAGCATATTGCTTTTCTTTTTTTTCACTCCACACTGTCATTTGAGCTCCAATTAAAATGACCAATAATGCGGTAAATCCTATTACTTTATTTAAAATACCAGGCCAGTCGCCTAATGCGAAAACGCCCCAAAGTGAAGCTCCTAATAATTGAAATGCTGTAGTTATAGGCATAGCTTTAGAAGATCCAATTAAACCAAATGCTTTAAAAGTAATGATTTGTCCAAATGACCAACCTATACCTGAAATCAGTGAAAATATTAAATTTGCTCCTGTTGGTAACCTCATACCTTGAATAAATGCAAAACATAAAGCAAAAATCAAGGTACCTACAGTCGCTCCTAATATTTGATTGACTGGACGTCCACCAAATTTAGAAGCAATTGTTGGAAAAAGACCCCAACCAATTAATGGTCCTAAACCAATTAATATTGCTACTATATCCATTAAGACACCTCTAACTTGTTATAATTAAGTAAAAGGTTTTATTAAAACGTTTTACTTAATTATAATAACACCTCCATTATATTTTGTACACGCTTTCACATAATATAAAAAGAAGCAAAGAATTTCATTTTTTGCTTCTTTTTATATACTTATTTAATTTTTTTGTAGTTTCTCTAATAATCAACTCATTGGCTAAATTAATATTATGTATCCCATCTTCATTACTATCTTGTAACTTATTCGTTATTAAACTCAATGAAGCTTTACTTATTTTTTCTATAGGTTGAGCAACTGTAGTTAAAGAAGGATTCAAATATTTCGCAATATCTATATCATCAAAACCGATAATAGATATATCATCAGGTATGTTTAACCCTTTATTGACTAATCCTCTTATAATACCAATTGCCATTTCATCATTCATAGCAAAAATTGCACTGACTTGTGATTCAATGATTTGATCCACAATACTAAATCCTCCTTCTTTAGATAAATCTGTTTCAATAACTAAAGGAGAAGCAAGATTATAATTTTCACAATGTTGCTTAAACCCATCTACTCTCGCTTGCATATTACTAGTAAGCATATAAGGTTGAGCAATTAATAATTTTGTATGACCATATTCAATTAAATGTTCTGCTGCCAGTTTCCCCCCTCGTTTTTCATCTGTTCTAACAATATCTGTAAACCCATAATCATCACTTTGATCTAAAACTATATAAGGTATATTGTGTTCATTTAAATAATTGTTTAATATCGACGGGTTATTAATCATTTGAGCAATGACTAAACCATCTACTCCTCGCTCAACAAGATGAATAATGCCTTTTTCTATTTCATTTTCTTTTGCTGTTAAAAAAAATAAATCTACATTATCAGATTTATAACTGTCCATAGTTTGCATCATTGTAGAAAAGAAAGGATTAGTGAGATTAGGCAATAAAACCCCCACAGACTTTATATTATTTCCCCTTAATTGTTGTGCGTTTTTATTAGGAAAATAACCTAATCTTTTTTTAGCTTCAACAACTTTATTTACTGTTTTTTCTGAAAAACGATCACTTTTTTTGTTTAAAATTTGAGAAACAGTAGTGAGTGACACCCCTGCTTCTTTAGCAACATCTTTAATTGAAATTTTTCCCAATTCTTATTATCCCCCTTTAGAATTATTATATTAAAATTCATTATTTTAATTTTATATAAACGTTCCAATTTTTATTGTTCTTTTTTAACTTGATGAATCGCTTGAATCAACTCCCGATCACTTTGGACTTCATGTAGATTAATATAAAAACGATCATCTTCAATATAACTCGCAAATCGCTTAAACATGTTGGCGTAATACGCATTAGATTGGACTTGCGATTTTAAATCTTCAACATCTTCATTCGTATCAATCGTCATTTGATTCGAAGGCATTTCAACGACCGTTGGTTTGATTCGATTGCCTAAAGCAACTAACCGTGTATAAGCTGTGGGGTTCAAATTTCTGATTTCAGCTAACTGTTTCACTTTTTCATACTCGGCTTCCGTTAAATTAATATTAATCGTTTTGGCTTTCTTTTGATTTTGACTTGGCATTTTCATTCCACCTTTAACTAAGTAATAGCTCATATAAAATCAACCTATTTTATTGAGTGATTGCTTAGTTTTCATTTTAACATAGGTGGAATGATTTGGTGAGTAATTACTAAAATAAAGATATTAATATTTTATGAGTAAATACTCATGATTTAACGCGCACATTTTTGCGCGTTGTACTAAGCAAATACTCATGAGTATTTGCTATTTTTTCGTAGAAAAAATCCCAGGGGGCTTGGGGGATTTATCCACCAACAAGCAGGGTATCTAGGCACGAAGTGGCTAGCATCCCCATTGCTTGCCAAACCTCTGAAACGATGTGAGGAAGATTGTATTATGTTATAATACAATCAACGGAACAACGTGTCTTTCGTTAGAAAGCGAGGTGGAATTGTGAGCGAACGTAAAACAATGACTGAAGGTAACGAAGCTGTCGGGAAAAACCAAATCCCCGACCGCAAGGCACCGAAACAAATTAGTTTTCGTGTGAGCGAATCCGAATATTCAAAGTTACAGGCTTCGGCTGAAACTTTGAATATGAGTGTGCCTTTGTTTGTTAAAAACAAAGCACAAGGGGCTCGATTAGTGGCGCCCAAATTAGACAAAGTCACGCGCCAATCGATGGCCAAAGATATGGGTAAGTTGGGGAGCAACTTAAACCAAATCGCTAAAGCTTTAAATACGTATGGCGAACGCGCAAATATGGAACAAATGCAACAAGATATCGCCATCATGCGTGAGGAGTTGAATCATATATGGCAACAACTAAAATAAGTGCTACAAAATCAACATCACGGGCCATTAACTATGCAGAAAAACGCGCTGAGGAAAAAAGTGGTTTAAATTGCGACATCGATTATGCGAAAAGTGCGTTTAAAGCTTCTCGCGAAGTTTACGGTAAAACAGACGGCAACCAAGGTCATGTGATTATCCAGTCATTCAAACCAGGAGAAGTAACCCCTGAACAGTGTAATGCCCTCGGTTTAGAACTCGCCGAAAAAATTGCCCCTGATCATCAAGTTGCGATTTATACGCATAGTGATACCGATCATGTGCATAATCATATCGTGATTAATGCCATCAACTTAGAAACAGGTAAAAAATTCAATAATAATAAACAAGCACTTAAAGACATCAGACAAGCAAATGATGAGGTCTGCCGTCATCATGGTTTATCTATTCCCAACAATCAAGCAGAAATGCGCTACACCCAAGCTGAACAAAATCTCATAGATAAAGGGAAATCGTCATGGAAAAATGATATCCGGTTAGCCGTTGATGAAACACAAGCGACAGATATGAAAAGTTTCCAAGAACAATTACGTCCGAAAGGTATCATTGTTGAACGTGTGACGGATAAAACCATCACATATAGACATATAGAAGCAGATAAAAAAGTACGTGGCAGCAAACTAGGTGATATTTATGACAAAGGAGGTATTACACATGGCTTTGAAGCCGAGAAACAACGTAGAAGAAGAAAATACGAATCAAAATCAACAACTCCTGAACGAACTCCAACAGATCAATCAACGCATAGACAATCTAGAACAACGCTTAACTGGTCATCTTTCGACCAATCAACCCAAGCCCTCTTCAATGAACGAAAACGTCGTGAACGAGCTGAAAGAGCAGAACGCGAAGCTCGGGAACAGGATGATCGAGCTCGAGCAGCGAGAGCAAAACAGATCGAATCAGAACCAACAATTAGTAAGCGAACTAAAGGCTTCGACCTCGAACTTTAAAAACTACTTAGATAAAACAGAAACCAAAGTGATTAAAATTTCCAATCAAATGTTAGCAAAAATTGATACCAAACATATAACTGAGGATGTCGCAAAGGCGTTTAGACAAGAAAAAGATGGGATGTATGAGGATCTTAAAGGGATTCGAATGGCCAACCAAGAACATCATGAAGTATTGAACAATAGTTTAAAAGAAAATCAAAAGTTGAATAGTACGTTTAAATCAAGTATCAAAAGTATGACGCATGGTATTGGTGCCCTATACTTCGTTATTTTATTAATGGCCTTAGTTTCCATTGTGACTGGTCCGATTGGAAACGTTTTAGGTATTGATAACATGTACAGTGCCTTACATCATACGATTACACATACACAATCAGTATGGGGCTACTTATGGTATATCGCTTATATCGTCCCTTATATACTCTTTATTTTAGTTTTATGGGCTTGTTTAAGTCTTTTAAGACTATTTGAAAAGTAAAAGTTAAAAAATTATTAAGTCAGTAAATAAATAGGCATTCATCGATAAAATCGATGAATGCCTATTTCAAAAAGAACGTTATTTCTATATAATATCAAGACAAGAAGAAACTCGTTTTCAACACGTTTTAAAACCACCAACCACAACCTTAAAACTCATCGTAATTTCAATTAAGTTTTTCTTAATTATTCATTCTTTTTCTACGTCACTTAAATTCCACGTTAAAGGCGTAATA
>NZ_JAESJS010000021.1:0-8182 GCF_017891705.1 Staphylococcus sp. GDY8P196P
AAATGAGATTTAAAAATATAAGTAATAATTGTTGTTCGTAAAGTGATAAGCAAGAACAATGTTAGAAGCAATTAGGAGATACAAAACGTTATAACTAAGCATGAATACTTTGCATTATACAATGCCATTTGTAGCCATTTAGAGAGCTATACAGAGCATACATTTATTATTTAGATATTTAGGTGCTCAATAATCTTACATGTGGCTTAAATGGTCTTAGAATACGTTGTATGAAAAGAGTAAAAAGTAACTAAATTTAGATTGAAAGTAAATTAATTTTGCCCAGCAGATAATTAAAATAGTTGTGGAAATTTTAATGGGATAGATAATTTAATCGGGCAGTGAAAATAATACTGGAGATTATAAAAAAGAAAATGAAATTTGAAAAAAATTATTTCTAAATTTAAAGGGAGGCGTTGAATTTGCGCCCAGCCTTTTTGAAAACGAATTAAACGAGCCCACCTTATCCGTAACCAAATCTTGAAATGAAAAGCTAAAATTGTGTAAAAATTCACAATATCAATAGATAAAATAGCCTAATTTAAGCCGTTTATGCCCTACTATTCGACTATTAAGTCTTTCAATGCACTATAAGACGTTTGTCAGAGCTTAATATGAATTATTGTTTCAATACATATAATACTAATAGGAGATGATATGGATGTCACAAAGAAAATTATTATCACAACAGAAAGCATACCGTACAAAAGATGTACAAGACCAAAGAAAAGCTACTGAAGAAGCAATGAATAATCTTACTAAATTAGCACCAGAAGCACCTGATTGGCTTGATTCAGAAGCTACAAAGGAATGGTACAGAATTTATCCACTACTTAATGAGTTGCCTGTAGCGAGCTTAGATTTGGCATTGGTATCAACGTATTGTCAAGCCTATTCTGATTACATTAACGCTAATAAACGACTAGAAAATGAAGATTCAGTGGTTGTGACTGAAAGAGGATCAAAACTTAATCCTAATCATACAATCAAACGTGATGCATTATCACAGTTAAATAGTATTGCGCCTAAGTTAGGACTTACAGTTGAATCTCGGCTTAAAATCATGGAACCGAAACCTAAGCAACAATATGATCCATTCAGTGAATTTTTTGAAGATGGTAAAAAACCACAATCGGTATATGAAGAGTTTGGTATGGATAATAACGATTAAATAATAAAGTGCTAGGGAGGCCTGCAATGATTTTAAAAAGAAGTAAAAATGTGCTTTGGTATTATGAAGAACCTAAGATTACCGAATACGAGCTTTTAACACAATACTCCCCAATGATGATTAACAGTAAGATTCGTACCATACAAGAACAGATTAATACCATGTATGACTTAAATATGAGCCATATGTGCTGCGATGAAGTAGAGGGTGTGACCACTGTGTCTTATCCTTTAGAGAAATTAGTATTGTGGATCATAGAACAAAAAGATGAACTCGATCGCTTTAAACGTAATAGCACTAAGAAACTGAATCTGTTAAAGAAAATCATTCATAGATACACACCTAGAGAGCAAAAAGAAGTCATGAGATATTTCCAATCAAATGGCAGTGAGAAGCCACACAAGACGATTGATAAGCTACAAGAAGATTTATATAAAGTCCATCATCATAAGCGTGTAGAACGCAATAAACAGCGTCAAAAAGAGAGTGAAGTAATATATCAAAACTTTTTAGTCGAAACGAAAGCATCATTAAATCAAGAACGTGAGGAGTTAGTAATATGACTGATGTAGATTATCCTATTTTAGAACGATACATGTGCAATTATCACAGCATGGTTGATACTTATAAGAATAAACCTAGTGATATGGATGAACTTCAATATATGAACCTAGAATCGATTGTAAAGGGCATTACAGAGGTATACAACAATAGCCAAGTAAAAGTGCAACAGATTATTAAATTGTCATGGTGGGACGATAACAACTACACAGACAACGTTATAGCTGATGTGATAGGTATAAGTGAATTGACGTTAAGACATGCGAAAGAAGTTATATTAAAGCGTGTGGCAAAGGCAGTAGATTATGTATGAAGTATGATAAAGCAACAGTGAAAGAGTTTATATTAAACTATCATAAGACAATAGATAACAGTAAAGAGTATGATGAAGATACAAATGTTGATGACTTCTTTAGTGTGAATGACCAACAGGAAGCAGTACCTATAGACGAGAATAATGTTGAAGAAAGCATATTTTATAATGAAATAGAAACATTAATTGAGCAAGTGGCCACAGATAAAGAATTTTACATGTTTTGGCTTTTAGCAGAAGGTAAGACTTATCAAGAAGTAGGGCGTATATTTGAAGTGTCTGGCGAGAGAGTGAGACAAGTATTTGATAAGGTATTAGATAAGGCAGTGAGAGGGTAGGCGCTTATGCGCTTGCCCCATTTTTGTTATATTAGAATTAAGGTTAATTAACATTAGATAATTTTTGCTAAAAAGGAGCTTAAAATTGAAGAAAGCAGAGCGTAATTTATTTTCGTTTTTTTTATCTTTAGGAAGTATTTTTGCGATATTTAATGGTTTGTTTATTATAGGTATTGGAATGTTAATTGGTGGAGCTGCTTTGCTAACTAAAAGTATTTCTGAAGAATAGTGGTTATTTTATTATTATAAATTAAGTGTTTTGTTATACTATATTTACATGCATTAGATTATGTACTTTTTAGCATTCCTTATATCTTTACCACCCACACATGTCACTGGGTGGTTATTTTTTGTTGGAAAATTTGTGAATATTCGTATTATGAATTGATTTAATGATTTCTAAGTGGTAAAATTCGATAATATTACCACTTAGAAAGGGTGATTTTATGGAGTATATGCATAAGTTTCACTATAAACACAGTAACGATGTTGAAAAGGAATTTAAAAAAAGAATGGAATCTACAAATATTGAAAAACTAGATTTAACTATATGTCCTTTTAGATCAAATAAGAACTTAAATTTATATTTCATACCGACTTTATACACAATGAATCTAGTTAATAATATAGAAAAGAATAATTCTTTGCTAAGAGAATTAAGTTTATTACTGCCAGATGGAGCAAAAGAATCTCTACATGATGATATAATAGCAAATGAACTTTTTTCTACAAATCAGATAGAAGGAATAAAAAGTAGTAAGAAAGAAATTGTACAAAGTATGAGGGAAATTAAAGAAAGAAATCCTAAAAAACCAAGATTTTATAGTATGCTCAAATCATATTTGAAAATTCTATATTCAGATAATAGATTACCACGTACAACTAAGGATATAAGAGATATTTATAATAATATTACAGCGTCAGAAATAGATGAGAAAAATAAAATAGAAGGCCCTTTGTTTAGAAAAGAATCTGTAAATGTAGTTACTGTTACAAATAGAGTGATTCACGAGGGAGTGAATCCTCACTATTTAATTGAACAAAAAGTTCAAGAATTATTGAATTTTTTAAATGAAGATAATAAAATCGAGATGGTTATAAAAATCGCTATATCTCATTATTACTTCGGTTATATCCATCCTTTTTATGATGGTAACGGGAGAACTTCACGTTTTATAAATAGCTTATATTTAAACGAAGAATATGATAAGTTGACTGCCATATCGTTATCAAGATCTATAGATAACGATAAAAAAACTTATTACGAGATATTTGATACAACAAACAAAGTAATTAACAGAGGCGAATTAAATTACTTTATAGATAAATTTTTAGGTTTTATTATAAATGGGCAGAAAATGTTAATAGAAGAATTAAAAATAAAAAAATCACAATTAGAGCATGCGAAAAATATAATAATGTATGATGAAAATCTGAATAAGTTGAATGATTCTTATAAAGATATTTTATTTATAATGGCTCAAATATTCTATTTTTCTTCTGAAGAATATACAACAGTTCAATCTTTAAGTAAGTATGTTGATTTGTCAGAAAAAACCTTAAGAAAGTTTTTGAACGAATTGATTGATATGGAATACGTTGTAAAAGAAGGTATTCGCCCAGCTCAATATAAAATATCAGAAGATTTTATTGAATAACACTCACCAACTGTTGGGTGTTTTTATGTTATAATAAAGTAGTCATCTTGGTGGATGAGATTAAACCACATCTTAAATGATGTGGTTATTTTTTATTTACATATACGAACAAACATTCTATCATATTCGTGAGGTGATTATAAATGGAACTAAATTTAGACTGGAGTAAAGATTTTCAAGAATTCCAGGATATTTTGAGTTCTGGAATACATCCCGAATGGCTATATAACGCAAAAGCAAATATGATACTCAACCCTTCATACACAGGACAGGGCAAACAATTTTTCTTTACTAAAGATATTATTAAAGCTAGTAAAATAGTTCCTTTTTATTAAATAGAACATTGAAAGAAGGTATATAACATTAGCAAACAATTTCAAAAAGAAAAACTGTGGAGTAGATATAAATACGAAGTTTTATGGCATGATCAAAACGCTTATAATGATATTAGATTTTTGATGAATAATGATGTTGAAATTGAAATAATTCAACAAAAAATTCAATATGCTCTAAATAAGCAACCTTCTAAAGGATCAATAATAAATGCTTATTGCCATATGTGGGGATATTTTAAAAAAATAAGTACTGAACAAGAAAAGCAGTTATTTAAAAAACTAAAGACAGATTTTGAAAATCATATTATAACAGAAAAAGTATTAATTGATTTTATCAAGAAATTAGCCGACTTATATGAAGTCACTTATTTAAAACAATCTACTATTATAAATAAAGCCCACCTAAATGAATAGGTGGGTTGTTTTTGTGTGGAAATTAAGATAAAAAATAGTAAGGGTAGGCTTGCTACCCGCGTAATATTAAATTGTAGTATTTCATGTTATAATACATAAAAAAGTAGGTGTTAATATGTCTCCTAAAGTAAAAGTTAGAAAGAAACCGGTTGTTGTTAATGCAGAGAAAGTTAAAGAAACGCTATTTATCGACACATTAGAAGGTCGTATGAAAGCTGAAAAGGGCGATTGGATTATAACTGGAGTAAATGGTGAAAAATATCCTGTAAAACCTGATATTTTCGAAAAAACTTATGAAGTACTTCCCGATTAAATCTCGAGAAGTGCTTTTTTTATAGATTCGTAAGTAAAAGAATACGCCCATTTAACTTGCTTGTTATAAAGACGCGTTGGTGTATGATAAAATTTATCTATTTTAATAGCTACAATGGGTTTATTTAATTCTTTTGCAGTATCTATTTCCCAATTAACCCAATCTGAAGTATGAGTATTTTCTCCTATAATACAAATAACTTTATTAGATTCTTTAATTTTAGCTTTAATTCTTCTCTTAATATAAATAGCATCGGTAGAGTTAATACTTATACCTATACTGGTATCTTCAAATTTTAATTCGAAAAAATTTTTGTTTGGATTTTCTGACCATGCAACGAGTAAATTTTTATACCTATTTCCTTCGTCATCTGCTCTATAACTTACAAATAATTTTCCTAACATTTTTCTTCCTCCTTAATATCCTGTCTCATTGTTTGCCAATTAATATTCTCGTTAGAGATAATTGATTCAACACGTGAAACTAAAAGTTTTAACGGTTCTGTCTCATTGTCATAAGGTTCAACATTATTTAAATATAAGTATTTTTCATGTTTTAATACTTCGCATGTAGTTCGATATTGAATATAGTTTTCGTGAAATTTCTTTATACTACTAATAGACTGAGATATTACAATGAGTAAACCTAGTATTGATATAATAATAGTAAAACTTATAGAATTAAACACTAATGAAAAAGGTGTTATTGCTGGGATTAGTGCACCGGCGATAATTTGTATATATTTATTTAAATTGTAATGCTTTTGGCAAGACATACTTTTGTTATCATACCAATTTATTTGATCTTCTAGCCTATCATGAAGATAATCTTCCATCCCTCAACCTCCAATCTTCCTATACTCAAACACACGTAATGGCTCAAAGTGAAATTATTGAAATTCGTGCAACTTATTAATGGATAGTGTAAAAAAGATAATGATTTAATTGTACTATACTTAAAAAATAATGGTGATAACAAAAAGTTATAATTAAAAATATTAAGAGATAAAATACTTATAATTCGTTAAAAATAAAGGCAATTGTAGAACACCAAACGAACAACTATACATTAATTCATTTCTCGATGCAGCACAGAGCGAATGTCAGAGAGATAATTAAATGGATTTGGTAATTTTGATGTAATCTTTTAAGATAGAGGTGTGATGTTACTTAAAAATCAGTAACATTGGTCGGACAAAAATGTTTAACCAAAAGTATGTACTCAAAAATAGGTGTGTAAAAAGTCCACACACAAAAAAGTTTATGTGCTATTACTCAAAAATGAGTATGAGGTTAGGTTTCTCAAAAAAGAGCAACCAATGTACACGGGCAAAAATGACCACGTACTATTGTTCAAGAATGGACGATAGCAAACGGACAAAAATTGTCTGATTGTAGATAAATGAAAATGCAAAAGTAGGATTATTTTTGAACTCATATTGTATTAGTTTGCTTTTTAGAAGATAATTAAAAACAACAATAATTAAGAGGTGAGCAGAACTTGAATAGATTGGATGGCAAAACTGTCATAACTATTATTGGTGTAATTGGTTTAATGATATTCGCTTTTATTTTTACGATTGGCTACATATTAAGTAATATAGACCCTGAAAATAAGTTGGAAGGTTATACAATAGCGATTAGTTTTATTGGAATATTTGCCACATTTGGTGGTGCTTATTTAGGTGCTAAAATAGCAGGAGATAATGCTAGAAATATTTATGAAAAACAAAAAAATGAAAAGAAGCAAGAATTAATTACTAAAATTGAGTTAATTACTAATATCAAAATGATAAAAGTTTTGAAACATTCTAATAATGTAAAAGAATCAAGATTATTATTGTATGTTGCACCTAAAGATAATCGATCTTATGATGAAATAATGAGTAGTGGAATTATGGAAATTTTAGACTTAATTGATGGTTACGCTAATCCTATTATCGAATTACTTGAAGAAAGAGAAATATATGAAGGATCTCCAAAATTATATCAAAGTCTACTAAATATGTTTAATGAGTGTAATAGGATGAATTATCACATCAATCAAATTGATGTAAAAGATAGAACTGGAAGATTGCCAGAGGATTTTAATAATTTAAGTGAAAAGGAAAGAAAATGTTTAATAGATAAGGTGGATGATTATAGAGAACTTGTTAGGAAAGATATTCTAATTAACTTTGCAGAGTTTAAATTTATAGAAACCAATTTAAATAATTGTGCTAATGAGATTTTAAATAATATATCTGAAGAAAATAAACTTTTAGATTATATTGATTTTAAAAATCACGTTGATATGAGGTACACTTTAGATTAATAATAATTTAATTTATTAAATTCTATTAGATTTTATGAATCAGTTTAATTAAAATCAGCAGATTTTTTGATTTTAACTGAAGGTAATTCAGCATAAGCTTTGGACCACCCGCTGTTATTTTTAATAACTTCTTCATACGCTGATGGATTTTCTTTTTTTTACTTTCTTAGCTCTTTTTAATGTTGTTTCAGAAACGCCTGCTAATTTAGCCAATTCAGCGTTTTCTTTTACTGGTGTCTTGACTTTTTTACCGATAGGTTCAACTGAGCTTTTCGGAAAGAAAAAAGCATAATTATAATAATAAGGTCAAAGGTATTAATAAGAAATCATCTTAAAATGCTCATAAGTGTTATAATGGTATTTTGATTAATCATGACCTTCCTAGATAATTACTCAATTATTCTGTCAATACATATCGTTATGACAAATTTTAAAAGTATATAAATCATCTCACGCATAGGGGTAATGAATATGTATATGTTGCCCCAAAAATATGTTGTTTTTGCAATTTTAACATTTTACACTAACATAGCAAGGCAATGTAAACATTGATATGACAATACTTATAAGGAATTATAAATCAATAGATAAACGCTATTATCAATTCCCGCCGTCTCCATACTCTAGCCTTCAATCATTGTGGTTGAGGGCTTTTTTCATGTAAAAAATTTTGAAATTTATTGAAAGTTGTTCTAGAAAGATACGTGTGTAATTATCATAATATGGTAGATACTTATAAGAATCTACCTAGTGATATGGATGAACT
>NZ_JAESJS010000021.1:8262-277602 GCF_017891705.1 Staphylococcus sp. GDY8P196P
TATTTGAAGTATCAGATAAGAAAGTGAAACAAGTATTTGATAGGGTGTTGGATAAAATAGTGGAAGGGTAAGCACTTATGTGTTTGCCCTATTTTTTTATGCTATCATTAAAATAAATTATTGCGAGGCTCAACGTCAATAAAGCAATTGGAATAAAGCAAAATAGATTAATGATATAAAAGTGGTTAAAATAAAAGGAAATCGTATTAATTTCTTTCAAAATATATTTTAAAGGGGATTTTGCATTGGTACTTGAAGAAGCGATGTTACAAGTTAAAAAGAATATGGAAAATGAATTTGAGGAATCTTTTATAGAAGCCTCTAGTATTATTAGTTCAATGAAAGGCTATATAAATCATTCGTTAAATAAGTGTTTTGAAGAAGAAGGTAAGTATCTGTTATTGGTTGAGTGGGAAACATTAGAAGATCATACAATAGGTTTTCGTGAGTCTGAAGAATATAATAATTGGAAGTCTTTATTGCATTGTTATTATGAACCTTTTCCTGTAGTTGAACATTTTTATAAAATAGAAATTTAAGTGATTTAATTAGGTCACTTGAACAACAACTGTGATATATAAAGTACAACAGATTATTAAATTATCATGGTGGGACGTATATTTGAAGTATCAGATAAGAGAGTACGACAAGTTTTGATAGGGTGTTGGATTGATTATCAAGGATATAGAACTTATGTGCTGGCCTTATTTTTTGTGTTAAAATAAAATTGTTTCGTAGCTCAATGTCAATAAAGCAATTATGTTGAAATTTTAAAGAATGGGTGATTTTGTGAAGATAAATCCTGAATTAGACACAAGTTATTTTATATCTATTTGGTTAAATATTTTATTTTTATTTGGTCTTATTTTTATTACACAATTAGAAAATTTGATTATATTAATACCTTACGTTCTTATAATGGGTGTAAATTCAATATACATAGTTATTAAAGCAATGAAAATTAGAAATAATCGTAGTTTATGAATGTTTTGTATAGTTAATTGAATATTTTTGTCTTTCTAATAAGCCACTCACACATGTCAATGGGTGGTTATTTTTTATTTACATATAATAACAAGTGTTCCGTCAATATTTATTGAGGTAATACTATGACTCCAGATAATTATAAAAATGAAACTGATTATCGTAAAACACTACGTGAATATCTTAATCACGAATACTACAAGAACATGGATTAGTTAAATTACATCTTTTCAAGTTTATGCTCGAAAAGTATGAAATGTTAGAATAGTATGTTAAAGATCAGAATAAAATAGTTAAGTCTTTATTTAGCGATGATCAACTATATGAATTGAATAAACTTTAACGTTCGAAATGCTCAATGATTCAGAAGTGATTATTAGTTATTATGAAAGTGGATATATTAAAAATATAGAAGGATATATTCGCAAAGTAGATGACTATGTACAATTGTTTTATTTATATGAATGAAATGGATTAAATAGAATTAGTTTGAAGGATATTGCGGAGTTAAAATAAAAAGGGCATAGTTTAATGCCCATATAAAAATATGATAAATAGGATTATCAATCATATAATTCAAGATAACTATCCGTAAATTCTTCTGATGAAATTTCTCCATTGTCTCTTTGTTGTTGTAATTCTGCAGCTTTATTCTGAATTTCATCGTACTCTTCACGAGAATATCCTTGATTTTCCATCTCTTCATAATTTGCTTCTTCTTGGTCTTTTTGTTGTTCAGGTGTTAAACAACCACCAACTGTACAATAAGTACCATCTTTTTTATATTCACCAAACATTGCGTCACCAGCAGGTACATTTGATTGCTCTTTATTAGCCACTTGTGAGTTTTGTTGTTGTTCAGATTCAGATTGTTCTGCTTTCTCTTGCGACTGAATAGGTTGTTGTGTCATCTGTTGCTTTTGTGTATTCACTTGTTCTTGTGATTGAACAGGTTGTTCATTAATTTCATTTTGTTTTGTTACTTCATCATTAGAACTATCATTTGATTTGTCTTTGCTATCTTCAGATTGTTTAATATCATTCTTTTCATCATTTGATTTCTTATTACTTGATGATTTTGTTTCCTTACTATCATCTGATTTACTTTCTTCTTTATTGCCACATGCTGCTAATACTAAGAAACTTGCTAATAATAAAAATAAAATCTTTTTCATTTAATGCTCTCCCTTAAAAATAAATTATTAACTTAATTGTACTATACCTAAAAAATAGTGATAACAAAAGGTTATAGTTAAATTTAATATTTGTGAATATGCTTATGGTTATTTAATAAAGCGAAAAGTATACGTAAATTCATTGCCCGATGTATTACAGAGTAAATGTCAGAAATATATATTAAGTAACTTAATGTATGATGGGATATGTAACGAAAGTTATTAATCTAAAGAAGAATAGCAGATTTAAAAATTGTAATCATTTTAGATAGTGAAAAACAATATGTAAATAATTAATGATAGGACATTATATTTTTTGAATAACATTATTGTTGAATGAAAGTGAAAGAATGTTACAATATACTTTGTTAAATTTTAAAACAGTATAAGGAGTAGTAATGAGGATAGAATGGATTTAATTGGAATTTTTACTATGTTATTGATATTACTTATAGGGATCGTTGTTACTGTTGTATTTTGGCTAGTAATCTTTAAAATATTGCATTGGGCTTTGGGTGATACTGGGTGTATTGTGGTTATGGTAATAATTGGTGGACCAACCATTGGATTAATATTATATGTTATATATAAATATTTTGGATATTAATATTTAATTATGTATTTTATGTTAAAAACATCTCTACTAAGTTATATGTACTAGGAATATAGATAAGAGTTTATTGTGAAATTAAAAGTTTGTTTATTTCAGCATTGGTAACTATAATTTTTTTGAGTGGATGTGATTTTATTAGTCTGGATGATGTGAGGAATTCAAATGAATCCAATGAAGACCATAAAAAGTCGAATGAAAATTATAAAAGTAATTCAAAACATAACAAACAAAATGTCGATGATAAGTCACATGATTAAGGTGGAAAATTAACTATCAATCAAGCGAAAACAATTGCTAATGAAAAGTTATAAACGGAAAATCAAGTATTTTTTAATAAGAGTGATTAATACATCACAAAGGCAAAAGTGACGAAAATCACTATTACATAGAAACACCTTTTTATGGTCAAAATGAGGCATCTTAAGCATAAGTAATTGTGGACAAAAATAAAGGAACGACTCTTGAAAATACATAAGAAAAACGTACAATTGGGAAGTCTATAAAAAAAGAGCAACATTCTGAAAATACAACCGAAGAAAAAAGTGCTGAGCCAGCTACTCAAGAACGATTTAAAGAAACAGATTAATAACATTATTAAGTATTTAAGTAATTAACTCTTGCATGCGGGAACGAATACATTAAGAGTGCACAAATTTCTTTTGTTTTTGCAATTTTAATATTTTACACTACAGCATCAAGAGAATGTAAACGTTGATATAGCAATAGTTATAAAAATGTATAGTTAATCGCTTTAACAAACTCCCAGCGTCTTCATAGCCGAGCCTTCACCCATTGCGGTTGAGGGCTTTTGTTTTATTAAAAATCTATATGCTATGTGCTTGTGCATTATTTTTGAAAGCAATTAAGTTATTGTAAGAATGTATTTCGATTTAGAAATGTATCTAATTTGCAATGCTAAGTAATTAGTTGGATAATTAATTTATAATACTTACACAGGGTGAATATAGATGGACGAAATTTTTGTTTTTAAAATAAAAACGAGCGATGGAAATATGTTTCGTGAGTATGTAGAAAATATTTGGGAAATTAGTGAAGCATTGGCTTTAAAAAGGTTTGAAAAAGCAATTAAGAAACATGAATACTTTTACTTAAAAGACAGTGGTAGATATATCAATGTGAGTAATATTATTTCAATAGACGTAGAACTTTTGAACTAAAAAGATTAAATTATATAAAATTGAATACTTAAATAAGATTATCAATGTGAAATATAAAAAATATTGATATCATGAGTTGTTTTTCATTGACTTATGCATACAGTTAGACTATAAACTTTCTGTCATAATCAAGTTATAATATCATGAAAATTAGTAATTCAATGTACCTAACTAATTAAAATGTATATTTGAGAATTTAATATGATAATGTCCAAAAGGAGCTATAAAATTGAAAAAGGTAATAATGTTAATTAGCGTGTATATTGTTGGGAAATTAGCTTCTGCAGTGACAAATTTTGTTAATGATATAAGAAAAGGCAATAAAAGTAGTTTTAAACCGAACTCCCAATTTTTTAAAAGAGAAGATGGTTTAGCTGATAAAAACATTCTTTTTTTAGGTTCTTCAATTACATATGGTGCGGCTTCTCATGGGATTTCATTTGTTGAATTTTTAAATATAGAATCTCATATGAACACAACGAAAGAAGCACTTTCGGGTACAAGTTTGGCAGGAACAGAAAAAAATTCATATGTCCAAAGAATAAAAAAAGAGAAGTTAAGTAAAAACAAATTTGATTTGTTGATTTGTCAGTTATCAACGAATGATGGTAGGTTAAATAAATCTGTAGGTGAAATAAAAAAAGAATATGATCATAATGCTTTTGATGTAGAAACAACAATTGGCGCAATGGAATATATTATTAGTTACGCTAAATTAACCTGGGATACGCCTATATTATTTTATACTTGTATTAGAAAAGCAGATCCTTATTATGAATTTTTGGTATATAATTTATATAAACTAAAAGAAAAATGGGATATTGAAATTTTAGATGTTTGGGGCAATCAATGGGCAAATGAACAAATAAAATATGATAATACACTTTTTGCTGATGATGCACACCCAACTTTAAAAGGCTATCGCTATATTTATACACCACTTTTTAAAGAAAAGATAAAAAATATATTGAGCAAAGAAATATAAAAATGAACTACTTTTTACGAATCAGAAAAGCTAGCAGTTCATTTTGGATTTAATGCAGAAGGATAGGCAAATGAATGCCTATCCTTTTTAATTATCCATTATTTACTTTTTAGGAAAAATGAACAAAGTAAAAATACTTAAGACAATAGAAATCATAGCAAGATAAACTGGTGCATTTATATTTTGAGAGTAAAAATAACCAGTAATAATTGGTGCTATTAAAGTACCTAAAGAGGTAAAAGTAGAGTTTATTGAACCTGCTAAACCTTGTTTGTTTTGAACTAATTTTGATAGATACACTGTTATAGTAGGGCGTATGATATCAAATCCAATAAATATAATCCAACTTATTAATATGAGGGATATCACAGAATTTAAGAATAACAAGCTAAATAATATGACGATCGAATACATAGAACTAATAGTGATGATCGAAATTTCACTCAAATACTTTGAAATTTTAGGATATAGAAAATATTGAGTGAAAGCGCCTAGCAAAGATCCACCTATAATCGCGGCAGCTATATTAATAGATGTAAAAGCAGCTTTATCGACTAAGTATAATGGATAAAGCTCTTCTATAGCAGCTAGTCCAAATGCTAATAAGAATATAATTATAGAAGGTAATAAATATAGTTTTAAGTCTTTGAATTTTATTTTGAAATTTTTATTTTTTGGTACATCTTCATTTTTAATATGTGGAATACTTAACTTTAAATTTATAACTAACATGATCATACCTATTACCATAGCTATAAAATAAGGTAATCTTATGTGGATTGATGAAAACAACGCTCCTATACCTGGTCCAATGATAAAGCCTAATGATGTTATAGCTGAAAATGTGCCGAAATTTTTATCACGATTTTTTTCATCAGAGATATCTCCGATAATGCCAATAATAGATGTAGTCATTAAGGCAGCACTTATACCTCCCAATACTCTGGAAACAAAGAGTGTATAAAAATCCATACCTATCCCGAATAAGCATTCTGAAATTATATAGAATAACAATCCAAACGATAAAAAGTGCTTTTTGGGGTACTTGTCAGAAAAGTATCCAATTATAAGTGAACAAATCATTTGGAAAAAAGAAAAAACTGCAATAAGTACTCCAAAAGCATTTCCAGTTATAGATAAATCTTTAATTATTAAAGGTAAACTTGGAACGACTAGTCCTATGCCAGTAAATGCCAAAAAAATATTGATATAAAGTGGAATAATTAAACTTCTTTTAATCATTATAACTCCTTATTGGAATAAATGATTAAAAGTAAGATTTCAATCATATATTGTTTGCAAATTTATATAATTGATTGATTTAATCATTTATTCCTCCTGTTGTTTTAGTTTTAATTTGAATTATTAACGTGTTTTTTCTGACTAGCATAAAATCTCCTCCTTTTGATGATTATATTATACAATATTTTATTTTTAACGAAAATAATTACTTAGAATATTTCTGTTTATTTAAAAAGTATGGTTAAAACTATATTAGTTTATATATCCAACTAAATTTTAAGTGAAAAAAGATAACAATATTGTAAGTACACTTAATTCATATTGATTGATAAAATAATTTTATATAACGAAAGGAATGATTTTAAATGAAAAAGATATTGATTTTAATGCCAGTTGTAATACTAGGTTTAGCAATAATACTAATAGGCATGTACATAGTATCCAATGGAAAAAAGCAAGAGGGAGAAATTGCTGGCATAATTGATCAAATTAACCCCCTAGTGAAGCAAGAAAATAGTTATGTAAAAACCAAAAAGCCTGATAAATTTCTCGAATATGATAGAGTTAGCTACACACAAAATGCTTATAATAAATATGGTGAAAGTAGAGATATAACTTTCACAGCTGCAAAAACTTTAAAGCTAGACAAATATTTGAAAATCACTCATAAAGGAGCCCATGTGGCTACGTATGAAGAAGTGAATAAAATGGATATACCTAAAAAGGCATTGAAGGAAATTGAAAATTAAAAATTATAACTTGGTAACTCACTTTAAAGGGACTTTCAAACAGTTCCTTTTTTTATTATGAACATGAATTAGGATTCTATAGTAAATCGTATTTTTACTATAGATAAGGCACATTTCAATTTTTCAGAAACGAATTTACTTTGACCATGTTTATATTAATTCTTCCTTTGTATTCGACAAGTTCATATACAAAATTTAAATCTAATATCGCATCGACTATACGTAATAAATGACTATTAGCGACTAAGTCAGAGATAGAAATCATTTTATATTGATCTCTTTTATCAATTGATTTATTCAACATAATAAACACCATCACTGCTTAATTTACATATATTATAATGTTGGCAGTGATTTATGCCGACTCCTGCGGGAATAGCACTAGACGAAGACTACAGGCTAAGGCAGTGCCCGCGGAAAGCGTGTATAAAAAAACTGCTAACAAAGTTGGAGACTTTGTCGACAGTCTGTAGCCACCTGTCTAAGGTGGCTAATAATTTAAAAATTAAGCGTCTAATGAGTTGACCCAAAAGTATTAAGTAATACAACACCCACAATAATAATAGTAATTGAAATGACACTCATCAAATTAATTTGTTCTTTGAAAATTACAACTGACACAATCGTTGTAAGTACCAAACCAAGTCCAGCCCAACTAGCATATGTAATATTTAATGGTAAATATTGTAAAGTTTTGCTTAAAAAATAAAAGCATGCAAGAAATGAAATAATTGTTGCCAAAGTTGGAAAAAGCTTAGAAAAACCTTCAGATGATTTAAGAAATGCACTACCTATGACTTCTCCTACTATAGCTAAAATTAATAATAAATAAGGCATGATATTCTCTCCTTTATAATTGATAATTTCATTTTACTTGTTTAATTAATGAATAATAGACTTGTAATTTTCTAATGATTTGTGAGGTGTCAATTTTTGTGAACTCAAAAATTTTGGGGATTATATTAATCAGTAAATAATTGACTTTTTGTAATATAAGTGTAATATTACAATTGAATCAACTGAGATTCAAAATTTTTACAGGGAGTGTTTAATATGAATAAAGTGTCAAAGATAATGTTATCTTGCGGCCTCGTATTTAGTACAGCAATAGGTGCAGCAGCAATCGATTCACATCAATCACAAACCCAAGCAGCAGAAACGCCATATTATAACTATACAGGTTATACATCAGCAAATAGTGAATTTATTTTGGATCAAGATTTTATTAATGCAATTAAATACAAAAATTTAACAATTAATGGTTATAAAATTACAAATAGCGATGCAGAAACAGCGGAGATGGTAGATATATATGATCAATCATTTCGTAAAACAGGCGAAAATAAAGCAGATGCTGTTACTTTTGATTTAGATGGTAAAACTGTTTCAAAAAATGATTTATTAACAGTATATGGACCTTCAGATGTAACGGACACACCAGCAGGGAATATGTATGAACGTAATTATAACGGTACATCAATTAAATTTTATGTAAATGATGGCTATGTAACTAAAGTACAAATTAATACTTAAAATGTAGTTAATAAAAGTAGGTTGCACATTATTCCTTAAATTTTTTAGCAGTGTGTACTTTACAAATGCATAGTCATAAAGTGATTAATAGATGATGCTTATGCTTCTTTTTATAAAACTAAATTTCAGTAAACAAACGCTCACCAATTGGTGGGCGTTTTTGAAATAAAAACTATTTTTAGAGTGGGTTTAATAGGTTAAGGATAAATGAATGAATATAATTATATGTATAATTTTAGAAGTAAAGATTTAAGCATGTGCTTTGAGAAGCATTAACTTTTTAATTACAAATTTATTTTTAACAATTTTTTGCGTTGTAATAAGAGATAAGTAAGTTTGTCCAAAAAATCATTTAGCATATTAATCTTGTTGAGACCTTAAAATATAAAAATAAAAAACCAAAAATATGATGATTGATGGTGGTAAACTTATAGAAATTGTTTTTATAAATTCGTTACTAATCAAAAGTAATGTATTGAAATTAGAAGCGTTCATAATTTCATTTATTTTTGTTTCTGATGGTCTAGTTAAAATTGTGATAAATGTTATTATCAAGAAAAAAATAGTAGAATATTTTAGACTTTTTTTAAATCTCATAAAGCACCTCATTTTGATTTAGCATATCATGATTTTGAATTAACTATGACAAATGAATTATTTGTTCATATTATATAATAATAATTTATTTATGTCACAGTGTTGCTGAATTTTACTATAAAAAGCGTTGAAAAACCTAATTTACTATAATATTATAAAAATATGATTTATTTTAGAGCTTTATTATTTTTGCAGCCACCTTTAAGGGTGGTTATTTTAATGAGTAAATAATTAATTTTTTGTTATTAATTATATGGTAAAAGGGAGACGTAAAAATGAAAAAAGTAATTGGCGTGTGTATTTTATGTAGTATATTACTCTCTGGCTGTGCTCCAGATGTTTTAAGTAAAAAATATTTAAACATTGCACATCGAGGTGCTAGCAGAACGACGCCTGAACATACTTTTGTCGCATATGATAAAGCAATTGAATTAGATGCAGATTATATAGAAGTAGATTTACAAATGACTAAAGATAATAAATTGATTGCAATGCATGACAGTAAAGTTGATAGAACTACCGATGGTACAGGATTTGTAAAAGACAAAAACATATCGCAAATTAAAAAATTAGATGCAGGATCTTGGTTTAAGAAAAAGTATAAAAATGAAAAAGTACCAGAATTAGCAGACATATTAAAAAAGTATTATAAAAAATCTAATTTCTACATTGAAACCAAAAACCCTGAAATTTACCCGGGTATGGATAAAAAATTAATAGAAGAACTTAATAAAAAAGTTTTACTTAGCAAATATAAACTAAAAAAGGGCAAAGTTATAATACAGTCATTTTCTGAAAGTAGTTTAGTAAACATCCATAAAATAAATAAAAACATTCCATTAATAAAACTGATTGATGATAATGAGATTAATGAATTATCAGATAAAGAACTGCAAGGTTTGTCAAAATTTATATATGGCATAGGGATAAGTCAGAAAAACGTAGATGTAGCGTTGATTAAACGAGCTCACAAAAACGGTTTAAAAGTTCATGTGTTTACATTGAATAGTCAAGAAGAAGTAAAAGAAATGAAAAAAATGGGTGTTGACGGTGGTTTTAATAATAACCCATAGATAAAATAATAAATTCATCCCACCAATGATATATAGAAACATACTGTGTTTAGGTAGGAACTTGAATCCTTTAGAAGATTAAATTATTAATGAGAATACTTAACTTTAAATTTATATACTTATATACAGGGAAAAATTTTTTACATAAATCGTTTATATGTATATCGTTTTGGCTATATTTAAGCATGTCTAAAATTGAAAGGTGTATTGAAATGGAAAAATTAAATCAAGTCATGCTATATGTAGATGATCAGTCAAAAGCTGTTGATTTTTGGAAAAATACCATGGGGTTTGCAGTTTTATCAGAAGAAGCATTAGCGGAGGGATATAAAGCAGTAGAAATTGCTCCCAATAATGAAGTTGAAACATCTATCTCTATTATGGAAAAAGAATTTATAAAAAAATATAGCCCAGGTGTTAATCTGGGAACACCATCACTGATGTTTAAAGCTTCTAATTTTGATGAGCTTTATACAAAATTAAAAGACATGGGTTTAACTGGACATGATATTATTGAAATGTCAGGAACGCGTGTATTTAATTTTCAAGATGGACAAGGTAATTATTTTGCAGTAAGTGAATAGCATTTAGTATTTCTTAAAATAAATAGCTGTGATCAAAAGGACTGAAATCAAGGCGATGAAATTCGTTGGTTTCAGTCTTTTTTAGTAATTGTAAGCATATTTATTATACCTTATAGGGGTATATGTTATAATCGTTTATGTTAAGAGAATAACGATACACTTTGTAAGGAGGATATAATATGACAAGTTCCAATAATCATGAAGCACATGATAGTCATGAGCATCAGATGCACGAAGGACATCATACACATCATCATGAAGAACATGAAATGCATGAACACCATGGACATCATCATGGTAATTTTAAGCGTAAATTTTTTATATCATTATTATTTGCCATACCAATCATCATTTTATCACCAATGATGGGAATAAAATTACCGTTTCAGTTCTCATTTAATGGTTCTGATTGGATTGTATTAGTACTTGCCACAGTTTTGTTTTTCTATGGTGGCAAACCTTTTTTAACTGGTGCAAAAGATGAACTTGCGTCTAAAAAACCTGGTATGATGACGCTTGTTGCGTTAGGTATTTCTGTAGCATATGTTTATAGTTTATATGCATTTTATATGAATCATTTTAGCAATGTATCAGGACATGTAATGGACTTTTTCTGGGAATTAGCAACATTAATATTAATTATGCTATTAGGACATTGGATAGAAATGAATGCAGTTGGTAATGCAGGCAATGCTTTAAAGAAAATGGCAGAACTTCTACCTAACAAAGCAATAAAAGTCATAGATTCAGAACAAAAAGAAGAAGTTTCTATTTCAGAAATCGAAGTGGATGATATCGTAGAAGTGAAAGCTGGAGAAAGCATACCGGCAGATGGTGTGATTATTCAAGGTAGTACTTCTGTAGATGAATCATTAGTCACAGGAGAATCTAAGCAAGTGGTTAAAAATGTACAAGATGAAGTGATTGGTGGTTCAATAAATGGTTCAGGTACGGTAAATGTCAAAGTAACTGCTACAGGTGAAAATGGCTATTTATCCCAAGTGATGGGGTTAGTCAATCAAGCACAAAATGACAAATCAGACGCTGAATTATTATCAGATAAAGTAGCAGGCTATCTATTTTATTTTGCAGTGAGTATTGGTTTAATATCATTTATCGTGTGGATGATTATCCATAATAATTTAGATTTTGCTTTGGAACGATTAGTGACAGTATTGGTTATTGCTTGTCCGCATGCATTGGGATTAGCAATACCACTTGTTACAGCACGTTCAACTTCTATTGGTGCACATCATGGCTTAATCATAAAAAATAGATCTTCTGTTGAATTAGCTCAGCATATTGACTATATTATGATGGACAAAACAGGGACTTTAACTGAAGGTGATTTTTCAGTTAATCATTATGAAAGCTATACACCTCAAAGTGATAATGAAGCAATCTTATCTTTATTTGCCTCATTGGAAAGTAATTCTAACCATCCACTTGCTTTAGGCATCGTGACGTTTGCAAAAAATAAAGATATCACAATCAAAAATCCTCAAGAAGTAACAAATATACCAGGTGTTGGTTTACAAGGTATAATAGAAAATCAAAAATATAAAATTACCAATGTTAGTTATTTAGAAAAAAATAATTTGAAATATGATATAGAACAGTTTGAAAAACTTGCTAAACAAGGTAATTCAGTTAGCTTTTTAATTCATAATGAAGCAGTCATAGGAGTGATTGCACAAGGTGATAAAATTAAAAAAAGTTCGAGAAAAATGGTTTCGGATTTATTATCAAGAAATATTACACCAGTGATGTTAACAGGTGATAATAATGAAGTGGCAAATACGGTCGCTAAAGAACTAGGTATTAATGATGTTCATGCTCAACTATTACCTGAAGATAAAGAAAAGATTATTCAAGACTATCAAGCTGAGGGACATAAAGTAATGATGGTTGGTGATGGAATCAATGATGCACCTAGTTTAATTCGAGCGGATATAGGTATGGCTATTGGTGCAGGTACGGATGTTGCTGTTGAATCAGGAGATGTGATTCTTGTTAAAAGTGCACCATCAGACATTATTCATTTCCTTACACTTTCTAAAAATACTATGAGAAAAATGGTTCAAAACTTATGGTGGGGCGCTGGATATAACATTGTTGCTGTACCGCTCGCAGCTGGCGTTTTAGCATTTATTGGCTTAATCTTATCACCTGCTGTCGGAGCAATTTTGATGTCTTTAAGTACGGTTATTGTTGCCATTAATGCGATGACATTGAAATTGAAATAGCACTATAAAAATTTTGAATAAATGTGCGAATATAGTGACTTTGATAAAGTGGAACGACACTATCTTTTTAAAGGTAACGTGTTTGTTCCACTTTTTTTTAATTCGTAAACGAAAAATGAATTATGCTAAACTAGTGTTAATTTAAAGAGAGGGGGATGACATGTCGTTAACACTAGAACCAATGACGCAACGAACTTTTGATAAAGTTTATGAAAAGAGCATACATGAATATGCACATGAACATATAAAAAGCGGTATTTGGGAAACAGAAGGAGCTATTGAAAGGGCACGTTCAGATTTTGAAAAATTACTGCCCCACGGATTAGCTACTGATAATCAATATTTATTTACTGTTGTTTATTTGAACGAAGCGATTGGATATTGCTGGCTGCATTTTGCGGAAAATAAAAAGATAAATAAGTGTTTTATTTATGATGTACATATTTTTGACAATTATAGAGGGAAAGGATTAGGTGAGAAAACTATGCTTTGTATCGAAGATTATTGTGAAAAAAATAATATACATCGTATCGGTTTACATGTGTTCGGTCATAATAGGCGGGCAGTGTCCTTGTATCATAAGTTAGGGTTTCAAACTACTAATTATAGAATGGAAAAAGTGATAGAGAATGATGATTAACATAAAACATTAATTTAAAAATAAGAGAATAATCTTGCAACTGGAATTTAAAAATTGGTAATCAAAGAAAATGAAAACCGTAGTATTTTAGAATGAATTAATGATTGATTGATTTTTAATAGAATGGTGATTGACTGTATCCATAGGGGAAACGTGAACTTGAATTGATTCTCAAAGTTTGCCAAAAAGGTTAATCGTTCAACAGCATATCATTTTTTATAAAACAGAAGAAACGTCAATTTCTATTTCATCTCAATAGAAATTGACGTTTATGTACTCATTAAAAGTTATAAAAGACTAAAATTTTATCAATAGCTCTGATATACGAATGACCAGTATTAGCATATTTAGGACCAGCCAATTAATTGCGCAATTACCAATGTAGCAATAGAAATAAGTCCCCATATAATAAATAGTGGAAAGAAAAACTTGATCCACTTGGTATAAGACACGCCACCAATAGCTAATGCAGCCATGAAATAACCGCTTGTGGGGTAGAATACATGTGTGAAACCATCGCCTAATTGGAAAGCCAAAACGGCTGTTTGGCGAGTAATACCTAGCATATCGGCTAAAGGTGCCATGATAGGCATAGTGACAAGTGCTTGACCACTCCCCGATGAGATGATGAAGTTAATTAATACCTGAACGATATACATACCAATGACTGCGACAGTCGGTGTGGCCCCCTCAATAACAGAACCTAATCCATAGACAATACTATCCATAATTTTACCATCTTCAAGAACTACCACGATAGAACGGGCAAGCCCAACAATGATAGCGCCCATCAAAACATCCTTAAATCCGTCGTTAAATGATTCGCAAATTTCACGTGTAGTCAACCCGGTAACTAATCCAACGACAATGCCCATAATGATAAATAAGCCGGACATTTCAACCATAAACCAACCTTGTGTAGTCACGCCATAAACAAGTATGACGAAAAAGGTTAATACTATAGCAATACCGATTTTTTGACGTTGAGTGGCAACCAATGGTTTGTGCTTCGTAATATCTTTATATGTCTGTCTTTTTTCTGTGTCTTCTTGATAAACTAAACTGATATTTGGATTTTGTTTTACTTTTTGAGCGTATCTCATTATAAATAATATTGTTACAAAGAGCACAATGATAAAGAGTGTGAGTCGTAAGCCAATACCAGAAAAAACAGGTACACCGGACAATTTTTGAGCCAATCCAGTGTTGATTGGATTTAATACACCAACTGTAAAACCGACTACAGTACCACATAACGCAATTGCAGTAGCCGTTATAGAATCATAGCCTAAGGCAATAATTAACGGAATGATAACTGGTATGTATACAAGCGAAAGTTCAGCTGTACCAATTAAAGTAGCAATAATTGCAAATACAGAGGTCAATACTGGAATGATAAAGATACTATGGTTTAAAAATTTACGCGCGAGTTTATCAACACCAATTTCAATAATGCCAGTACGTCTTAATACCATAAACATACCACCAATAATAAGTGTGAAGAATACGATTTCACCTGCTGCTATGAGTCCTTTAGGAATAATGGATATAAAGTCTATTATATTGACTGGTGTAGCTTTTATGTAATGAAATGAATCTGCATCAACCATTTCTCTGCCTTCAGGTCCTTCAATTCGATTAAACTCTCCGGAAGGAATGAGGTAAGTGGAAATGGTAGCGATGGCACCAAATATAAATAATATGACATAAATATGAGGCATTTCGAACTTTTTTCTGTTTTTATTTGTTGTTTTCCCTTTGTTTTTTAAAAATTTCATTGATACACCCCTTTGAGTTAACAAAAATTTTGAACTAATATCATTATTTTATATAAAATAGAATCTTAATATTCTGAAAAATTATTTTAAACTTAATTATAACAAAATTTTTATAAAAGAATTAAATAAATATGATTTTAGTTGAAGAATGTAGTATGAATTAATGAGAATAAAAAAATCTAGTAAATGAACTTTGCAGATCATTTGCTAGACTTTGTTAGAAATATTGTATCTATTTGATAGTTAAAGACAGTTAAAAGAGCTGTCCTCTTAATAATTATAGGTATATATTACTTTGTTCGGTCAACATTAATACACAATATATTCAAATAACGATGAACATTTTGTGATGTTGTATCCTTTGGTAGAGCGTGGGAAAACGTATGTCCGTTATCCGTTTTAACAGTATAGATTATATCATAGTTACTAATTTTGAAATCAATAATTTTCATAAATATCCCCTTAACAATGGTCATTGTTTTAAAATTATGAAATTGCAAATGAAACTGTGAAATAGGTTGAAGTACAAAACTGACCATTTATATAATTGTACTATACATAAATCTTTTAAGTAATAAAAAGTATAACATATTTATGAAATTAACTTAAATAATACAAATAAAAAACACATTCAAATTTAAGAATATGTTTAATCATTAAGTAAATTTAATATTTCGTCGTACTTTTGTGCACTCAAAGTGCCCAAAGGACTTTGATTAATTTCAAATATTAAAAAATCATCATTTGAATTGAAAGCACTCTTTATATTTTCACAAATGCTATTTTGATCCAAGTCACTTTTTAATAACCACAGTCCTTTATAAATGTACAATGGTTTACCTACAAGATTTAACTTTGATGGTAACTTTTCATATCCATAAGAAATAGAATTTAAATTATAGGATAATATATATTTCGCCATTCATATCGCCCTCCAATATAATCATATCATTAACTAAGATTTAAAGGTTGAAAGAAGGTCGAGGTCAATCACCATTTACGAATTTATGGAATATTATAGGCAGATTAAGTTTGTTTCTAATTTGAAAGGGGGACTTTAATAGTATAAATAAATTTATTTTTAATACTATGAGGTGAAGTGAAAATGAATTATATAAAATATGTATTGTCCAAAGATAACACGAAACTTTATACAAAAATAAATGAAGTTGAAAAGGCTAAAGCAAATATTATCATTGTCCACGGATTAGCTGAACATCTTGATCGTTATGATGAAATAACTAGTTATTTGAATGAAAATGAATTCAATGTCATTAGATATGATCAACGCGGACACGGCCGTTCGGAAGGAAAACAGACATTTTATAGTAATAAGGATGAAATCGTAGAAGATTTGTCTGCAGTGATTGATAAAGTTAAAGAAAATTATGAAGGTAAAATTTATTTAATTGGTCATAGTATGGGTGGATATACTGTAACTTTATTCGGTACACAACATCCGAATGAAGTAAGTGGCATCATAACATCAGGAGCTTTAACGAGATATAATAAAAAATTATTTGGTGAAGTAGACAAACAGATAGATATGAATAGTTATTTTGATAACGTGCTTAGTGAAGGACTATGTTCTGATCAAGAAGTTGTTGAAAAATATGCATTAGATGATTTAAACGCTAAACAAATTTCAATGGGACTAGTATCAACACTCATTGAGGGAATAAAGTATTTAAAAGAAAATGCCTCTAAATTTATTGATTCTACATTAATATTACATGGCAAAGAGGATGGTTTGGTGAGTTATAAAGATTCACTACAATTATTTGATGAAATAGGTTCAGAACACAAATCAATTCATATATATGATGGTTTACAACATGAAATATTTAATGAATCTTCTTTTAATAAGAGTATTTTTAAAGAAATTGTTGATTGGTTGGATAATGAAATGCAGTAATCATAAGTTTTTAAAGTATATTTACAAATTTATAATTTATTAAGTCCTCAAATATTTCAAAATGTTTGTTTCAGTAATTTGGAAGATTTATAATAAGAAAATAATTAATACAAAATAATAGAAGGAGACAAATATGTTTATTAAAACTTTGCATATGGAATACGAAGAAAGCTTTGAAGAATTTGATGGACGAGTGAACCAATTTTTACATGAAGTGGATGATAAACAACACTGGGAACTAGTTTCAGTGACACCTTCTGTTACGAACACTGTGGAAGGCGTAGATTATTTTATTACAATTGTTTATAAAAAGTAATGAATAACACTACAAAAAAGAGCCTGAAAATGTTTCAGGCTCAAACAACATACAGACTCTGAACAGTTAGAAAATGGCTGTCATTGCATGACTTTCATTAACAATAAACATACATTAACTATCTGTGACTTTGCATGTCGACTAGACGATTTAATAAATGATAGTTGTCTAGTTTATATATAAATAGTGATACATGATAACAATCTAATCAATAATTATATAAATTCAATATTCGTACTAAATTCATATAATTATTGATTAAATGTTTTTTGAGATACGTTGAAATAATCAGCTAGTATTTTAGTGTCATTCTCTGATGGTTCTCTATATCCATGTTCCCAATCCCAAATTTGACATATTCTGTAATTTTTCTCATAATTTTTGTTTAAATTAATCGCTAATTTAGACAAACTTAAATGCTTTTTTTCGCGTAATTCAGTTAAAGCTTCCAAAATTTAAACCTCCCATAATTAAATACATAAGACTTACATTAGTTATTTTAGTACAGATAAAAGGTATGTTCAAATTACTAATAATTTAGTATTCATTGGCATTGTCATTACTAACAACTTTAATATTTTTAATTTAACTATGAATCATTGGTTGAATATTTAAAGTGTCAGGGGACAAGAATTGGGTATAAAAAGAAGACATTAAAAATATTTATAAATAAAGGAGGAAATAAATTGAAAATAATTGCTACGAGTATTTTTGTAGATGATCAAGAAAAGGCAAAACAATTTTATACAGAAAAGCTCGGTTTTGAACTTGTACATGGTATGGAGATTGGTGGCGGGTTTAAATGGTTAACTGTAAAAGAAAACAATTCTGACAACCCGGTAGAAATTGTTCTTGAACCTAATGAGAATCCTATAGCAAAAACATATCAAAACGATTTATTTAATGCAGGTATTCCTGTCACAATGTTTGGCGTTTCTAATTTAGAACAAACATATCAGTCACTGTCAGATCTAGATGTGAAATTCCATACAGTACCAAAAGAGGTTGAAGGAATTAAATTAGCAATCATTGATGACACTTGTGGTAACTTAATTCAATTGATTGAGCAATAATTATATATTTACGAATAGTTTCCGTAATTTTTTGTTAAGCACTAAATTTAATTTATGTTGATATAAATTAAACTTGGTGCTTGTTATTTATTCCATCAAAGTATTTTATAAAATGTGATTTCAGTATCAATCATTGTTAAAAAAGCATTATATAATATATAAAGACTCAGTTATGATACCTAACCAAGCAGTAAAATAACGATGATACTTACGATGTAACCCCTTTGTCCATCGTAAACATCATCGTTCAAAATTTGATTATTTATTTTTTCATTTTATCAATATCCTCTGCAACTATTGTTAATAATTCTTCAGTTTCTGCATCGGTCAATTCGTCAGAACCTTTAATTCTAATAACAGAACCTTTATCGGTTTTAACATGGTAAATTGGTTCTTCGTCTTTATAAACTTTCCGTAATACTTTCATCTCATCACCCTTTTTTTCTATAAAACAATTCACTACAATATAAAATAATGCATAAATAGAAACATTACTTTTATAAGACGAATAAATTATTATTTTATAATTGAAATGATTAATACTTTAACTATAGGATAACTTTTTATTAAATTCTTTTCCACTGGTATGATTCAATTAATTTAATTAACTTGTTGAATCTTATTCAAAACAATGCATTTTTAACTGTTAATTATAATTCATGATAATTTTTTGGAAAAATTAGTTTTTTGTGTTTTTATTTTATAAAGAAGGGTATAACTAACCAAGCACAAAAAGTCCTCCAAACTTTAGTGTGGAATATATTTTCGAGATTGACGTCGCTTTTCGAAGCGGCGTTTTTGTTTTATACTGCATATAGTATAACTATTTATAAAAAGGGATGTATATTGTGAGATTATTGAGTATATTGTCATTTTTATGTAGCCTAGCGATAACGATTGTTGTTATATATGGCGTTATAATGATGGCTGGTGATTTAATGGGGCTAACAACGTTTAATAATCAATTATTAATTGTAGGTTTAGCATTTGTATTATTGAGTGGTTTGTTTGGAAAAAGTAAGCCAAGGCTATCAATGTTAGTGCTATTTATTGGATTTATCATTGTGCTTGTTAATTAATAAATAATAAAAGGAGTGAAAAGGAATCCATATTTTACTGATGGTTTCCTATTTTCACTCCTTTTTGTATGCATACATTTATTCAAAAATCACTAAGCTTTAAAAGATTCAACATTGCCTTGGAGTTTTTGATCCATGTCGTTAGCTATTTTTATTAGTAAAAGTTTGTTATCTTTTGAAGTTAATTCATTATCAACAGTAACTTTAATAATTAAGCCTAAATCCGTTTTAATGTGGAAAGTTGTACGGTTATTTTCAGATACGCTTCTTAAAATTTGCATCTTAATCACCCCGTTTTCAAATTAAAAAATTAGCGTTTGGCTAAAATGAGACAGAGTTCATGAACTATTTAATGAGAGTGGTGTAAAATGTTAATTATATATTAGTTTAATATATTTAAGAGTAAATGAATAATAATTAGCCTCTGATAAATAGTAATATAATTATTTAATGTATTTAGGTATCATTTTGATGTAGATAAGTTCGCCTAATAATTCACATAATGTTTGCGTAATAATCACAGTAGTTGCAATGGTTACCCAATGGTTTGGTAAACTTAAAGCTAAAGGTAAGACAACAAGTGCATTTCTTGTACTTGAACTAAAAGCTATCGTTCTTTTAGTTTCTTGTGTTACTTTAAATAATTTTCCACATAAAGTACCTATAAAAGGGGATACGATTAAAAAGCAAATATAAATAGGTATTACTGAAAAGACAATATTTAAGTTATAAATAATTTTATTTATTTGTGAACCTACAATTGAAAATAAAACCAGTGCCATGAAAATTTCTGGAAGCCAAGATGTTAACTTTAATATTTGATTTATGCTTTCAGATTTTTCACTGGTATATTGTAATAAAAGTGCTGATAATAAAGGGAAAATTATGAACATTAAAAATGACTTTAAGAATGGCAAAATATCTATTTGTGAAAAAATATCAATGTTTAGAAACAATGTAAAATATAAAGGTAATAATAAAATTTGGCCTATAAACAGCAGTGGTGTAGCAAACAACATGAGTTGTTCATTTCCTTTTCCTAAAGCATTAAAAACGATTACGTAGTCAATACAAGGCGTTAGTAAAACAAGGTACAACCCTATGATGATAGGAACATTTGAAACATCAAACAATTGAATTAAACCAAAAACAAATAATGGTATAGCTATAAAATTTGATGTTAATAATGCCAAAATAGATTTTATATTAAGTAAGTTGTGTTTGATGTTAAAAAATGGAATTTGTGAAAACATACTAAACATAAGGATACACAAGCTAGCAGAAATAATAGTTTCTAATATATTAGCAAAATCATTGGATATTAAGCCAACGATTATTCCACTAAAAAGTGCAATAAAATAAATATAAATTTGGTATCTTTCAATTTTGGATTTTATGTATTGCATAATAACCTCTCGTATATTAATTTTTGTTCTTAGATTTGCTACATACACAGTCAGTGATACAGAATAGTTGAAACAAAAAAAGTGGAGAGAAATCATGTATGACATTTGATTTCTAGTCCCACTTCTTATATGAACAGTTAGTTTAGATTTTATTTTTTGTTTTTATCTTGAACGCTCACTTTATTTTCGATTTTATCATCGTTTGTGTTATCAATACTTAAAAGTAATGCACGAATCACTAAAACGCCAGATATAAGTAATAACAGATTTTTTAATAGTTTCATCTTTTCACCTACCTGTATGAATTTATATGTTTGTTTCAAAGTAATTATATTTATATATATCATACACTAATCATCGACTAATTGAATAAAAATACGGTGAAGTGAGCTTCTTTCATGTTTGGTTTGTTTAAAGGTCGAAGATATAAAGTGTTAAATTTTCTTCATCGACAGTTACTTTCAATTCATCACTATTATTTTCAATCGTAGTATTAACAACATTGCCTTGCTCAATCGTAAAATAAATTTGGCTTAAAATGCCCATCGCGTATTCATTAATTGGACTCACAAGAGAAATAGATGTTGTATCTTCTTGAATCATAAAATTTTTTTGACTTTGATTTATTATTTGCCATTTAGGTAAATAAGTTAACTTCATATTTTTCTCTCCTTATGATTGTGCTTTTTTAAGATTTTTCTACAGTAGAATCTTAAATTTTGAATTAATTGAACTCGAAAGGGAATAAGTTCAATAAATATATTGATATGAGGTGATAGCATGATTGTTTTATTATCTATTATATTAGCATTAATTTTTGCTTTTTTAGCAACGATGCCATTTTTATTTATAAATACGAGGTTGCATGAAAATGTCAATCACTCTAAGGAAGAAATACGCCATGAAAAAATCAGAGCGATTAAACGTTTTATATATTTCTTTATATTAATTATTATTCTCTTAATGGTTTTTCATTTTATTACAAACTGAATCGATACGTTCGATACTTAAACATAGGTATAAGCATACCTGATTCGTTTTTTAAATGAGTTAAGGTTTTAGGAAGAAAAATGAACTTTAAATATTATATGAGCGAAAGCTTATACTAAAGTACCACTTATTTAATTTGTTTTAAGTGGTACCTCAAGAAGTTTATAATATCGTTTGGTTTAAGTTAAGCATGTTTGATCGCTACACTTTGCACGTATATTGAAAGTTTTAAAATGAACTAACCGAAAATGATAGTGAAGAGTATACCTACAACACCAAAAATAATTAAAATAACAGTCAGTCCGAGTAAAGATTCTTTTGTTTGTTGTGTACCTTTTAACTTATAGATTATTAAGGAAATAATTCCACAAACTAAAAATATGAGTGAAAGCCAAAATATAATCATGAAATGTAAACTCAAAGTCTTGTCCCTCCTTTGCATTTCATCTTAATTGTACAATTTGATGATTTTATTCAATAACTTAAAAATTAATGGTTTTTAGATTAGTAAGCTAGTTTGAGTCTTATTTTATCATTTATTCATAAGATGCCATAGTATAAGATATTCTAATGCGTTTTGTTTGAAAAAGTGTCTGCGCATTAGAAAAGAATAAGCGTATAGCATTAAAATTTTAGATTTTATTTAGTATAACATTGTATAATAGTAGTGAATCGAATAAGTAAGGAGATAGAAAATAATGAATGAAGTCAATAAAGTGATTTATATTGTTTTAGCAGTGTTTTTAGGAAGTTTTGGAATTCATAAGTTTTATGCTAGAAAAACCGGAATGGGTCTCTTGTTCCTTGTATTTTGTTGGACAGGTATCCCGCAAATTTTAGCTATCATTGGTGCAATTATTACGGTATTTAAACCTGCAGATCAAAATGGTAATGTTTTAGTTTAAAATTATTGTATAAAAAACAACCTAAGCGAAACAATTTCGCCTAGGTTGTTTTTATATTGTAAAAGAATAATGACTACAATAAAATTTAAGTGAAAAGATATAAAATTTTTATTGCTTTAGTAATGAAACCCATAAACTTTACAATATTTACAATTTTAGTTAAATACTATGGTAACAACAATTAAACTCATCATTTTTAATTTTAAAAATGAACAGTGATAGACAAATAAATATTATTTGTTATGATTATGAAAAGGCTTTAAATAGTAAGACATGTAACGATTAAAATTTAAGTAATCGAGGTAATGCTTATGACATTTTATGATTTTATTATTGACTTTGTTAATGACGACACGCCACTTGGTCAACTTGCCTATTTTATAAATAAAGATAACAATTTCCCTAAACATGCAACTGGTTATCAGGAATTATATGCATACTTTAAAACGAATTATAATTACAATGAAGTAATGACATCTGCAAAAAGGGCATTAAGTTTATATCTGAATAATTTAAGTGTCAATTAAAATAAAGATTCAGTGTTCGTAATACCAATTTCTTATTTTTAAAGCATGTTTAATGTCTTCCGTTCTAAAGTTAATTTCATTATTTCTTATTGAAAAAGGTTCAATAATATTTTGAGCCATCCATGTATTAATAAGTTCTGTAGGTAAACCATCCAATTCCATGTCACTTTTACTTAGAACAAAACATTCCCAATCGAGAGAAATTTTTGAAGGATTAATATATTTGCACTCATGAATCTGATCCATAAAAACACTCCTTAACATTGTAAATCCGACGTTAAGTTTTACCCAAGTACCCATAAAATAAAACGACAATTTTATGTTATTTGTCTACTTATTGATGAAAAAATAATAAATGATTGAAATTTGTTATTATGCAGTGTTTTAAAGCTTATATTTATCATCGTTAATATATAAATATAAGCACAGTACGAAAAACGTATCATCGACTAATTAACTTGGTGAGGCAAATTATTCATCTCGTATACAAATAAAGCACTCATCCAAACTAAAAAATTGGATGAGTGCTTTTTATATTCAAAAGCTAACGATTTTGTTTACTTTACATATATTCTAGTTGCAAGTTGTGAATTACATTTTACCACGGTATAATTCCTAAAATACAAGCAATTAAAATCATGAATAGACTAGAGCCAACTGCCCATTTTATTACAATACGCTGATTTTGACCGTATTCTATATCTAGCATACCTACAAGTAAATAACCAGCAGCATACAATGGACTTAATACATGTAAGGGTTGACCAAGAACTGAAGCTCTGGCCATATCAACTTTAGAAATGCCAAATTGTTGTGCAGATTCAGCTAAAATAGGTAATACACCATAATAGAAAGGATCATTTGCCATAAAGTATGTAAATGGTCCGCTCAGAATTGCAGTGATTAGTGCAAAGTGGTTACCCATAGCATCTGGTATAATTTGTACTAAGGTATTAGCCATTTCGTTAACCATTTTTGTCCCATTCATTACGCCTGTAAATATACCTGAAGCGAAAACAAGACTAATTACAGAAAGTACGTCGCCAGCATGTTTTTTCACAACAGAATTTTGGATACTTAAATTAGGATAGTTTAGTAAAATTGCAAAGCCAAACCATAGCATAAACATAACTGGTATTGGCATTAAGCCGATAACCAGACAGATGATTAATGAAATTGTAAGTATCGCATTTGGAATAAGCATTTTAGGTCTTTTTAATAAAGATTCTTCTTTTATATCAGTAGGTTTTATATCGTTTAAATCAATATTTGTATTTGATGTGAGATATCTTTTTGAACGTTTTCCAAGTATGTAAGCAACTCCAAAAGCAAATAATATACCACCAATCATTGCAGGAATGATTGGTACAAAGACTTCCTCAGTAGTTACTTGCAAAGATGAAATCGCACGTGCAGTGGGTCCGCCCCAAGGTAACATGTTCATAATCCCGATAGATAAAAGTGCTAATGTAGATAAAGTATACAGACTCATACCAATTTTTTTATAAAGCGGCATCATTGCAGTTACAGTTATGATAAAAGTAGTGGTACCATCACCATCAAGTGCTACCATTGATGCTAATATTACGGTCCCTATTGCTATTTTTACTGGATCCCCTTTAACGACTTTTATAATTTGATTAATGACTGGTTCAAATAATCCTGCATCTATCATAACGCCAAAATAAAGTATGGCAAAAGTCAGCATAATTCCAGTTGGTGCAACAGTTTCTATGCCATCTAGCATAAACTTACCTAAACCTGAGTAGAAACCACCGATTAAAGCAAAAATGGTTGGTATAACAATTAATGCAGTCAAAGCTGACATTTTACGAGTCATAATTAATACCATAAAGATGATAATCATAATAAAACCGAGAATTGCTAAGTTCATATATTCAATTTTCCCCCTTTGTTTTAATCATTATATACTTTTCAGAAAATTTTTAAAATAAAATTTTTTTCTTTTTTAAAAAATGTATATAGAAAAAACACTTCATAACTAATATGTATAGTTATGAAGTGTTTTGATAATTAAATATTATAAAAAATATGTATTCATAAAATTAAATGAAAAAGTTTATTACATACGATTTCCAAAATGGATAACTTAATAATGCTAATGAAAATAACGATACCAACATTGCAAATATATTAGCAATACGATCCCCACGTAAACATGCATATAAATTAATGAGTAGTACGCCTAAAATGAATAATAGACCAGCTAATAATTGCATATCTTCTTCTAAAATTTTATTAACAGCTAATAATGGGGTAGTTAATGTAATTAATGACAAGAACAGTGATAATAATGTCGTTGCATATTTCAAATTGTTCAGTCCTCTCTAAGAAATACTTTTATTAATCTAATGTTTTAAATGATAGCTTAATAAAATAATATTTGCTTAACAATTTAATTGCAAGTCATTTTTAAATATGTCATAACATTTATTAAAAAGGTTATTAACAAAAATGCTAAATGATCATAGGTAGTGGAACGTATATTGATTGAATGAGGTGGTTTCAATAACTATGTCATATGTTATTCGAATAATGCCATATCTTCTCCGTTGAAATAATAAATCAACCAGTGTTCGTCAACATAACCCACTTCATATTTCCGAGCAAATTTTTCTATTGCAAGTAATTCAAAATTTAAATTGCTAAAAAAGACTTTGCCACTAATATTATTTGATATAAGTGAAGTCATTAGAATTTCAATTTGTTTTTTTTGACAGATTTGGAATACATATTCCATTAATTGTTTAGCAAGATATTCTCTAGATTCATGGTTTTCGCCCATAACACACATATTCTCAATAACTGCTTTGTGTGCCAAGCTATAACTCTGATTAAATATAAGTGTTACAGAACCTATCAAAACGCTATCTTGAAAGGCTCCAATGACAATTGATTTATTTGAATTGGTAGAAAGTAAATCTTGTAAATTTAGTTCGGCCAAGCAGCGATCATTTTGCAATTTCCATGCAAATACGTCAAGATCTTCATGAATGCCACGTTTTAATAATGTTCTATAGTTGGATATATCATCGATTGATAAGTAACGTATATTTGTCATTGAGTGCCTCCTAAATTTTATAAACCATTTATATAATAGTTTAATTAATTTTAACGCCGTATTAAATTTGATTTTAAGGGAAAAAGTAAAATTGAGCAACACTATATTTAATTTTATTCAAAAACATGGAATCATGTTTATTTCGAAAGCCAAAAAAATATAAAATTATTAAGTGTTTAATTGTATTTTATTTAATTTTTAAATGACGCGAATGGATAGGATGGTTATGGTATAATATGGTGAGTGATATATTATGAGCGGAGGCACGATAAGTGGAATCTTTAATGACTATTATAGTTTCGCTAATTTTGCTTATCTTGATTTCTTTTGCCATATTAATGATTTACATATGGATTAATTATAAAGATGAAGACAATTAAAAAAAGAGGAAATGATCAAAAGACATCACGACATAAGCATAAGCAGTACTAATTTAACAATAAAAGCCCCCAAAATTCTAATCGAATTTTGGGGGCTTTTATTGTTACTATTCTACTACTTGTACATTTAAATCTACGTCAATATTACCGCGTGTCGCTTTTGAATATGGGCAAAATTCGTGTGCATCTTGTAGATATTTTTCAGCATCTTCTTGTGATAAAACATTTTTAACTTTTGCATCTATTGAAACACTTAATTTAGGGCTTTCTGCATCTGGGTCATCTTCTAAACGTACAGTTAAAGTGACTTCAGGTTCAGCGCCTCTGACTTTGTTTTGTTTAAGAATTAAATCAAATGCACCATTAAAGCATGATGCATAACCTGCTGCAAATAATTGTTCAGGATTAGTACCTTTTTCAGCATCAGCTTGTGCTGGAGGAATGACTGCTACATCAATTGCTTTATCATCTGTTTGCACGTGACCGTTACGACCACCTGTATTCGTTGCTTTTGTTTCATAATTTACTGCCATTATATTACCTCCTAAATTACTTATATAACAACAATACCCTTAAAATTAAATTTTAATCATATAAAAGGTGAATAGATTTTTGTTATTTGTTTAAATGTACGCTTTAAAGATTGTGTTAGTTCTTAAGATTGTTATACAATAATTTTAATGTTGATTGAAAAGGAAGTTTTTAAAATGTCTGAAGTAAAAATTGCGGTAACGATAGAGCCAGAAAATAAAATTTCACAAACTTTTTTACATGAATTAGTAAAATATCAAACTTCTATCGATATAATAGAATTGAGAGTTGATCATTGGGCAACACCAGAGATAAATGATATAGCTAATGTCATTGATAAATTATATGAATTAAATTTAAATAAAAAACTTTTAGTTACGTATCGGACACAATCACAAGGGGGTAAAGGTGATTTGACGTTTGATTCGTACATTAAATTACTTGAAAGCATAATTAAAATAGATCACATAGATATGATTGATGTAGAATTTGAAATTAACCAACAATCTCAATATATATTGAACTTGATTGACCAAGCACACAAAAATAATATTGAAGTTATATTGTCTTATCATGATTTTCAAAAAACACCAGCACTCACACAGCTAAAACATTTATATTTTAAAATGCATCAAATGAATCCAGATTACTTAAAAGTCGCGGTCATGCCTTTAAGTAAAGAAGATGTTTTAAATTTATTATATGCATTATCAGCAACAGTAGATACAGTTCCGCAACAAGTCATTGGCATTGCAATGTCGAAATTAGGCACCATTTCGAGAACTGCACAAGGTTTATTTGGAGGCGCAGTATCATATGGTTGTTTAGATAATCCTAAAGCACCTGGACAGATTCAAGTTGAAACTTTAAGCGCGCAATTAAAGTTATATCAGTAGTTTGAAAATCTTATCGTCCTGTCTTATAATTGAAAATAGTTATCAATAGTGAAAGGGCGATATTAGATGGAACTACAAGATGCAATAGCTCAACGAAGAAGTATAAAGGTCTTTAGAAGAGATATGAATATAGATGACGATGCTTTATATGAAGCGATACAGCGTGCTACAGATGCACCGAATCACGGTTTGAGAGCACCTTGGAGAGTGGTTCATATCGCAAAAGATAGATTGGGAGATATGAGTAAGCAATTAACTGAAATTGCTTTTCCTAATCTAAGAAAAAAACAGGAAGATCACTATAAAGTTGCTACTAATTTAGGTGGTATGCTTGCTTTAATCGTTAAAGAAGATCCAAGACAAAAAGAAAGTTTAGAGAATAATATGGCATTTGGTGCATTTGCGCAAAATCTCATGTTATTACTTTTTGAAGCAGGTATTGGTACATGTTGGAAGTCTCCGGCTTATATATTTAATCCTGAAATACGTAAAATATTTGGTGTGAAAGATGATGAGCGTTTAGTAGGGTTATTATATTTAACAGATTTGGAAGATTTAGAAAGAATGCCACACAGAGAACGCCAACACAATCAAATCATTGATAAGTTCTAATCATGAAAAAAGGGAGTGGGACTGAAATCTTTTTATAAAAAGATTTCAGTCCCACTCCCTAATAATGTCTATTTTAAAATTTTGATTGTTTAAAAGTTAAAATAAAAGAATTAAAGCAAAAATTACTCAAATGTTTCAGCTAAGAATGATTCAACTTGTTCAGGAGATTTTGCATTTGCTGAATGTAAATGTGCTAATTTCTCCCCATTTTTAAAAACTAATAAACTTGGAATACCCATAACGTCATTTTCAGCCGCGGCATCTTCTAATTCATCGCGGTTTACAGTATACCAATTATAATTGTTGTATTTTTCTACAATTGGGTCAATCCACATGTCCATAGCTTTACAATCTGGGCACCATCCTGCTTCAAATTTAACGATGACTGGTGCGTCGCTTTGTATTGTGCTTTTAAATTGATCATTAGTATTAATAGATTCCATAATTAGACTCCTTTATAAAAGATATTAGTATTGACATTATAACTGACAAATTGCAGTAAATAAAAAAATCAGCTTAATAATTAGAGCGTTTTTGTTATAAGTTTGTTATATTAGTGTTAACTAAGCATAGGAGGTTCTGAAAAATGATAAAATTTTACCAATATCCTAATTGTACAACTTGTAAAAAAGCAGCTAAATTTTTACAAGAATACGGGGTAAGTTTTGAACCCATCGATATTGTGCAACATACACCAACTAAAAATGAGTTTAAAGAAATCATAAATACTACAGGTATAGATATCAATAAACTATTTAATACACATGGTGCAAAATATCGTGAACTAGGCCTTAAAGATAAATTGAAAGACCTTTCTGACGAAGAAAAACTAGATTTATTATCCTCAAATGGTATGTTAGTGAAACGACCACTCGCAGTATTAGGGGATAAAGTAACGGTAGGTTTTAAAGAGGAACAATACAAGGAAACTTGGTTGTAAACACACATGCTTTTACAATTCATTTTTAACAACTTTTGAAAAAACCGTTATATACTTCGGAAAAGTTTTGTGCGATGAATTGTAAAACATGAGAAGTATTGTAAAATCAATTAAATAGTTGATTGTAAGCCTTTCATATGGCATCATGAATATGTAAAAACATTTAGGAGGGGATTCTCGTGGCAGTACCAAGTGAATTAAAATATTCTAAAGAACATGAATGGGTAAAAATTGAAGGAAATACAGTAACAATTGGTATCACTGAGTATGCGCAAAGTGAATTAGGTGATATCGTATTCGTTGAATTGCCTGAAACTGATGACGATATTGATGAAGGTGAATCTTTTGGCAGTGTTGAATCAGTGAAAACAGTTTCAGAACTTTATGCACCTGTTTCAGGAAAAGTTGTAGAAACAAATGATGAACTAGAAGATAGTCCAGAATTCGTTAATGAATCACCATACGAAAAAGCATGGATGGTTAAAGTTGAGTTAAGCGATGAAAGTCAATTAGACGAGTTAATGTCAGCTGACCAATATTCTGAAATGATCGGTGAATAATATGAAATCAAACTCCACGATACGATATATCATGGAGTTTTTATTTTTCTATAACAAAAGATTAAATTTCACTTGAATATATTAATTGATTTTGAAGTGTCAAAAACATTAAAAAGTTCAATGGTGACAAATGGATGGTTCAATTATAAGATTTTAATAAGAAACTATAATAAATGTTTATGTTGATAATGTATGGTGTAGAACTAAATATAAAATTGAATTTACTATCACATTTAGAGGTGACTGTCATGGCGATATTAAACCAAGTTATAATTGTCGAAGGTAAAACAGACAAGAAACGGGTGAAGCAGGTGATTGACCAACCGATTGAAATCATTTGTACAAACGGTACTATGGGAATTGATAAGTTAGATGAGATGATAGAATCGTTATACGACAAGCAAGTTTATGTGCTTGCGGATGCAGATGATGAAGGTGAAAAGATACGTAAATGGTTCAAAAAATATTTAAGTGAAAGTAAACATATTCGCATAGAGAAACAATATGGTGAAGTAGCGAGATGCCCTAAAGCCTATTTGTCAAAAGTGTTAGCAAAACATGGTTTTATAGTGAAAGATGAAGAAAAAGTAGCAAAAGCCAAATTAGATTATATTGCTGAAAGGGTCAGTTTATTAACATGAATGTAAAGAATGAAACGCGTGTTAATGTTTTCGAACACGTAGATAAAGAAAAATATCTAATTTTTGGTTATACGCCAACTTGTGGTACATGTAAAGTGTCAGAACGCATGTTAGATATTGCGAATGAAATTTTAAAATTACCAATTACTAAAATAGATTTAAATTTTCATCCTGATTTTAGTCAACAACATGAGATACAATCGGTACCGATACTTATGCTTATGTCTAAAGGTGAAGAACAAAAAAGAATTTATGCATTTCAATCAGTGCCTTATTTGTTAGAAAATTTAAAATAATTATTGACGAATCTTTAGTACAATGGTAGGATTATGGATAATTAAATAATGTACTCTTATCACGAGAGGTGGAGGGATGTGCCCTATGAAGCCCGGCAACCGTCTGTAATAGAAATGGTGCCAATTCACATAAAGTAGATAAACTTTAGAAGATGAGAGAAGCGACATTGCTTTCTCTATTCTTCAGTGAAAAGAGAAAGCATTTTTTAATTGAATGAGCAATACAAGGAGGAAACGACAATGATTGAATTAAATCAAATCGTTAAGAGATACAAGACGAAAAAACACGATGTGTTAGCAGTAGATCATGTTGATTTAAGTATTCAATCAGGCTCGATTTTTGGTGTGGTTGGTTTTTCGGGTGCAGGTAAAAGTACTTTGATAAGACTTTTAAATAATCTTGAACAACCAACTTCAGGAGATGTCATCATTGATGGAGATACGATTGGGAAATTATCAAAATCAGAATTGAGAAAAAAACGTCAAAAAGTGAGCATGATTTTTCAACATTTTAATCTATTGTGGTCACGTAATGTTTTAAATAATATTACTTTTCCATTAGAAATTGCTGGTGTATCACGCAATGAAGCCAAAAGAAGAGCGATTGAACTGGTGGAATTGGTAGGACTAAAGGGTAGAGAAAACGCCTATCCATCAGAGTTATCGGGTGGACAAAAGCAACGTGTAGGTATTGCCCGTGCATTAGCAAATGAACCTAATGTTTTACTTTGCGATGAAGCTACAAGTGCATTAGACCCGCAAACAACGGATGAAATACTAGAATTATTATTAAAAATTAAAGAAGAAAGAAATTTAACAATAGTTATTATCACACATGAAATGCAGGTCATAAGACGTATTTGTGATGAAGTGGCAGTAATGGAAAATGGTCGCGTCATTGAACAAGGACAAGTGTCAAATGTTTTCGAAAATCCACAGCATGAAGTAACAAAACGCTTTGTGAAAGAGGACTTAAATGATGAGTTTGATGAGTCTATTTCTGAATTAATCGAATTAGATGAAACTGCTTATATCGTACGATTGAATTTTACAGGAAATAATACAACTGAACCATTGGTATCATACATAACAAAGACACATAATATAGATGTTAATATTCTTGAAGCAAATATTAAGCATACTAAAGATGGTGCTCTAGGATTTTTAGTATTACATTTATTAGATGTGAATTCTGAAAAATTCGAAAAGTTCAAAAATGATTTAGCAGCACAACATGTTTCTGTGGAGGTGTTAAAGCATGGGTAGTTCATTCGGCGAGATTCTACAGGAAATGCTAACAATGCCTAATGTAAGTTGGGATGAAGTTTGGTTAGCTACATATGAAACAATTTATATGACATTGATTTCTACAATATTTGCTTTTATTTTTGGTTTGATACTTGGTGTGCTTTTATTCTTATCTGCTAAAAGCCAATCACCAGTAGCTAGAGTGTTTTACAGTGTCGTATCGTTTATTGTGAATTTATTCAGAGCAATACCATTCATTATTTTAATTTTACTACTTATACCATTTACGAGTTTAGTACTTGGAACAATTAGTGGTCCAACAGGTGCTTTACCTGCACTAATTATCAGTGCAGCACCATTCTACGCTAGATTAGTGGAAATTGCTTTTAAAGAAATAGACAAGGGTGTTATAGAAGCGGCTTGGTCAATGGGAGCTACAACATGGACAGTAGTTAAGAAAGTGTTGTTACCTGAAGCTATGCCAGCATTAATATCTGGAATAACTGTAACAGCAATAGCATTAGTAGGCTCTACTGCAGTAGCTGGTGTGATTGGAGCTGGAGGTCTAGGTAACTTAGCATACCTAACTGGCTTCACACGAAACCAAAACGATGTCATATTCGTTTCTACAATTTTAATCTTAATTATTGTTTTTATCATCCAATTTATTGGAGATCAAGTTACTAATAAAATAGATAAACGTTAAGTTAAAGGGGACAATTATATGAAAAAATTATTTAGTTTAGCTTCAATCATCGCTTTAGCATTAGTATTAGCTGCTTGTGGTAATGGCGGCGGAGGTAAAGATAAGACAATTACAGTTGGCGCTTCTCCGGCACCACATGCTGAAATATTAGAAAAAGCAAAACCAATTCTAAAAGATAAAGGTTATGACTTAAAAATTAAAACGATTAACGATTATACAACACCTAACAAATTATTAGATAAAGGTGAGTTAGATGCAAACTTCTTTCAACATACGCCTTATCTAAATACTGAAAAGAAAGACAAAAACTATAAAATTGAGTCAGCAGGAAATGTACATTTAGAACCTATGGCTGTTTACTCAAAGAAATATAAAAGTTTAAAAGAATTACCAAAAGGTGCTACTGTTTATGTTTCAAACAACCCTGCAGAAGAAGGACGTTTCTTAAAATTCTTCTCTGACGCTGGATTAATTAAAATTAAAAAAGGTGTTAAAACTGAAGATGCTAAATTTGATGACATCGTAGAAAATAAAAAAGATATCAAATTTAATAATAAACAATCGGCAGAATACTTACCTAAGATTTATCAAAAAGAAGATGCTGACGCAGTAATCATCAATTCAAACTTCGCAATTGATCAAAAATTAAGTCCTAAAAATGATTCAATTGTTTTAGAAAAAGCAAAAGATAATCCATATGCTAACTTGATTGGTGTAAAAGAAGGCCATAAAGACGACAAAAAAATTAAAGCGTTGATGGATGTATTACAGTCTAAAGAAATTAAAGATTATATCAATAAAAAATATGACGGAGCCGTAGTACCAGCAAAATAATAGCAACACAATTAAAAAACCCTTTAACTTCAATAGTTGAAGGGTTCTTTTTGTTTGTTTAAAATTAGAAAAAGGGCATAAAAAGGGCGGTGTGTGCAAATTATCGAATTTAAAGCATAAAAAAATACGCCCAGATTCGAGCGCATTATCCAAGTTTTACCTGTTCAAGTTTGTTCATCATATCCTTATCCATCTGTTCTGTAACGTGTGAATAAATAGATAGGGTTGTACGGTGATCTGAATGGCCTACACGATCCATAATAGCTTTAAGTGATACACCTTGTTGAGAGAGTAATGATATGTGGCTATGTCTTAATATATGTGAAGAAATTTCTTTCTTGATACCAACATCTTTAGCTGACTCCCTAAGTATCTTATTGAATCTTTCAGTCTGCATTGGATTACCTTTGTGATTAGTAAAAACAAAGTTTCTATTTAGATATCCATCGTTCCATTTTGAATCCTTTTTGTTTTCCAGTATTGCTTTCTTTAATATCTCACAACTTCTACTGCTTAATCCTATTGTTCTGTAACTAGACTCTGTTTTAGTGGTATCTTTTACACCGAATCCACCAGATTCATCATGAAACCAATGTATTGTGCCATTAATATTTAAACTTTTATTTTCAAAGTCTACATCTTCATTTTGAATGGCTAACATTTCACCGATACGCATACCGTTTAACGCTTGAAATTCAGTCATGAGTGCAACGAATGTATAAAATCTCTTATGAATACCCGAATGAAGTTTCTGTGCTTTTGTATTGATATTTTTAATAATTAATTCTATTTCACTTAATTCAAGATACTTATTGCGCTTGTTCTTGATTTCATCATACGTTTTGATTTTTTTGTTTAGTGTAATATCTTTTAAGAATTCTAAGTTTTGTAAATTATATATGCGTCTAGCATACTCAAATACATGTTTAAATATACTTAATGCTTCTTTGTTCACTTGGTACACATAACCTTTATTATCTATTTCATCAAATACTTGTTGTGCGTATGACAGTGTGATTTTATTGATTAAAATATCTTTATCTATAAATTTTTTTAAAGTGTTTAATTTACTCAACTTTGTTTTAATTGTTGTTCGTTTTGATCCAGATGTTTTAACGTAATTTTTAAACCACTCATCGCACGCTTGGTGAAAGGTAAGTGTTTTTAGGTCTGTTGGGGTCTTATCATTTAGTTTGCCCTCTATACGCTCATTTAAGAGCCTCTGAGCCTCTTTCTGTGATTGCTTACCATTCTTATTAAGAACTACACTCACACGTTTCCATTTGTCTGTGTATGGGTCTTTGTACTTCTCGTAGAAACGATACTGTGTTTGATTGTGCTTATTAGTGAATTGCTCATGCCACATTTGTCATCCCTCCCATATAATCAAATTACAGTGCTAGATATTTCTATTCTCTTTACTCAAGCGTCTTATTTAATGATTTTTTATATTTTTTAAAAGTAGAATCATCGATTTCACCGTTCATTTGCAATAAATAGTTGTTTTTAGAATAAGTATGCGAATATAGGATAGCGCTAGACTTACCTAACTCATCATAGTATTTCTTAGTTTCTTGTAGATCATCATCACTTTTAAACATAAATAATCTAGCATTCTTTCCATCTTCAATTTCAAACACTCTAGCTTTTTCTGCCTTCATAGGTGCAGCACCATAATCTTCTTTTTTCATTTCTTTTTCGTTTTTCACATTTAAATCATCTTCTTTAAAATCTTTAATTACTTTACTTGGTTCAATTGTTTTACCACAGGCTACTAAAACTAACAGTATTGTTAATAATAAAAATGATACCTTTTTCATCAAAAATTTCCCCTTTGTTATATATCATTCTTCTTTCTCTAATCCTAATATGATTAATAGTGCAACTGTAATTATGATAGATGGGGCGAATATAGACAATGCTATAAATATTAGGATTAAAAGTAAATAGAACTCATCAATTTTATACTTTCTGAATTTCATAATATCCCTCCTATTTACGCTCCTCAAATCCGCATATTAAACAGATTAGAAATGCTACAAAAACTGCTGGTACAAATATAGATGTTACTAAGAGTGGTATCGCCATCAGTAAATAGTTGTAATCATATTTGTATTTACCTATTTTCATAATATCCTCTCCAATTTAAGCTACATTATTTCTTCTTATAGTCATCTATAGTCATGCCATCATTTTCAACACTACTTAATTAAAATATTACTATGTATCTCACAACCTTAAAATAGGGCGTACGTGTGCAAAGACACGTAGTGGGTGGCTATTCCTTATTCTTCTTTCTCTCTTCAATAAACTCTTTAGTATACAAGTAACCATCGAGCATTGTGCTTAATATGAAATTTATGACTTTGATTACTATACCTATAATATACTCCACAGTAATGCTCCTTTGCGTAGGGCTTATTTATGTTCTGATTGTGATGTGTCTTGTGGAATGTAAAATGCAACATTCTTTTTAATTTCTAAGAATTTAATTATTGATTTTCATAAACTCTTTTAAGAATATTTTTTACAACATTATATATCATTTGCTTATCTTTATCAGTCAAGGAATGCTTGAAGTATTCATTATTATTAGTTTCTATATCACTAAAAAACAAGACGTATTCCTCTTGTGTTAGTAACCAACTTAAATCGTAATAGGGTTTGTCTATAGTTTTTGATGTTACTTTATTAAATTTATCAATAGATACTTCAAGTTGATGGTTTTTAATTTTGTTAGATAAATCTATTTGGTTTTGTTTGAAATCATTTCTATATTGTTGATATTCATTTTCTAAATCCTGATGATTTATATCTTTTATGGTAGAGAATAAAGTCAATAATTTATTAACTAAATCTCCAGTGTATTCTTCGTATTCAATAAAAAGTAGCAACGGAAATAATACTTTTTTAGAAGGAAACCTTTTAGCATTTTCAATTCGACTTATGTAAACATCTGAAACACCTACAAATTTTGCTAAATCATCTAAAGTAACGCCACCACTGAGTCGTGTTTCTTTTATTATCTTTGCGAATTCTTCTTCTTTTGTTGATGACATATAACCACTCCTTTTATGTAAAGTATAACTTTATAATGATTGTTAGTAAACTTTTTATATAAGACTTGCCAAAAAATAAGAAAGGTGCTACTATTTGTTTGTAAACAAAAATAAAGTTTACTAACAAAATAGAGTTGGGGAGGGATTATATGAAAATGATAGCTAAGGTTGACGTTTTAAAGAATTCGATTGCATTTAAAGGGATGAATATTAAAGACTTCGCTTTATATACGGGGTTTAATCCCTACTTTCTAAATTCAATTATTAATGCGAAAAGAACAACGTCACCAAAAACAGCCAAAAAAATAGCTCAGTCATTAGATCTGGATATTAAAGATGTATTTGAAATAAAACAAAAAGAGGAGGTTAAATAATGTCAGTTCACAAATTGCAAGAAGAACCAACAAAAGAAAATACGATACTTGAGACAGAACAAGTAATAACACATCCAATTTACTGTGCCCCTAAGGCTATTGGAGAGTTATTTGGTTTTAGTAGATCAACTACTTCTAGATTGCTAAATGAGTACAAAGAAAATGATAGAGGTGTCAAAGATATGTATCTAAGTCTCAGTAGTACTTTAGTAGTTATCAAGATAGAGAAATTTGAAGCTTGGTTAAAACTTAAAAATGGAGAGTGGTTGTGATGAAACTTTATCTATTGCTAATGAGTTTAATCATTACAATCACTATATTGTTGGCACTGCATACAGAAGATATATTTATCAGTTTTGTAACTTACATGTACTTAAGTATGGGAGCACTGGTATTAAGTAAGAAATTCAAATTAAAGGAGCATGAATAAAATGACAAATATTACTAAAGAAGATTACAAGGAACTAATGTATAAACTATATGTAGATCGTAAGGAAAATAAAGGTATGAAAAGGCTAAAAAGATTTGATAGAGATCAAGCAATTATAATTGCTGAATTAGTAGGTAAGAGGTTAATTAGTAGTCAAGATAAGGATGTTATTCGAGATATGGCTATGGACTTCACATGTATGGAATCTATGGAAGATATTGGTAAAACTGTTCAAGGGTTAGTTGTAGATTCAAATTTAAGTAATTTAAGCAAATTCGCAAGAGAAGACGACCTAAACAATTTATATCTTGCTAAATTAGAAATCGAAAAGTTAATCAAAGCGATTGAGAAGAATAGACCGAATTACATTAATTTTTATAAATAAAGGGGCAGAGAAAATGAATGAATTAATAAATATCAAAGAGGATTTGAACAGTGGAAATTTCGAGAGGAAATTACAAGCAGTACTGAATATGGTGTGCGACCGTCAAACTTATGATGAGGAAGCAGTAAGGACTTTTGAAAGAGGTAAAGAATATTCATTAGCCAATCATGCTAGAGAATTTCAAGACTTTAACTACATTGTTTCATCAACGTTGAAAATGTTAGTAGATGAACTCAGTTACACAGTTGAAGAAATAAATGAACGCATAGAAAAAGCACTATCTGAACAGCGACCAAACTCTACAGATAGTGCAAAGAACTAGAATGATTGTGAAAATCAATACACATTCATTCTACCAAATTTGAACAATATTTTACAGAGGTAGGTGGAATTTATTGGGATTTAATAAGATAACTCTTGAATATGATACTGATGTATCAGTCGTTGAGTATGAAAGTTTAGATTCTGGATCATTCACACAATTTACTGAATGTACTTGGAATGAACTTGTTAATCGATTACAAGTGCCCAAGATAAATAAGAATAAGTATAGTCGTAATACAGCAATATACGGAGATGTGTCTGATGGTGTAGATAAATATGGTAATCAGAAACAAAAATACCGACAAGATAAGAATATTATTAATAGAAATATAATTGTATTAGATTATGATGATATATCAGATTTTAAAGTACTTCATAACTCAATTAGAGAGCAATTAAGCGATGTTTCATGGTTTTGGCACACAACATTCAGTCATACAACAAATGCGCCTAGAATACGTTTGCTAGTGCCACTGGAAGAGCCTATAAATGCAGAAGAATATAGAATATGTTCAAAGGTGGTCGCCAATAAAATTGGTCATAAAGTAGATGAAGGTAGTTATCAACCTAGTAGATGTATGGCATTACCAGTAATTCAACACAAAGATGCAATTTACATGTACCGATATAATGATGCTACTATCTTGAATAAATCTATATTGGCAAAATGGTATCAAAAAGTAGGTGCCGATTCTAAAAATAATAGTAACCTAAAATTTAATAAACGTGATGATGAGTATTGGAAAGAAGTCGCGCATGGTGTGACTACAGGATCTAGAAATAACGCTTTAACGTCTATTATAGGTCATCTATTTAATAAAGGCGTGAACAATCATCTTATATATGGTTTGGCTTATAATTACGGAAAAATGTGTCAACCACCTATATCAGATAGGGAAATCAATGCGACATTTCAGTCAATTTTCAAAAAACACTATAAATTATGATTGGAGGTATTCAATGAGTGATGAAAACATGCTTGATTGGATTGAAGAGAAACAAGCAGATGTTACTAAAAAAGAATCAGAATTGATTCCTAGAAACTATAAAATCGAGCAATACAATGGAATATCTCATTTGTATAAAATTATTCCTAGCGAAAGTGAAAATAAACCAGATAAGAAAATTTTTGTTACAAGTACAATACCTAATGTGAATGAGCGCTATGAAGATATTGAAAGTAATGAAGTTAGTTATAATCTTAAATTCCAAGATAATAATCATGATGTAAATTTAAATGTTGAAGCTGAACAAATTACTGATGCAAGAAATTTAATCAAGCTAGCCAAGAATAAGTTGGATGTGACATCTACGACATCAGCAAGGTTGGTAGACTTTATCAATGCATCTATGCGTGAAAAACCACCTATTAATATATCGGTAGCTAATAGGTTGGGTCATATAAAAAACTACTTCATTTATCCGTATAAAGAAGAATTAGAAACGAGTAACATTAAATTATTTAACAATGATAGTGGATATAGATCACTAATCAAAGCCTTTGAAACAAAAGGTACATTAAATGATTACTCAAAAAATGTATTCAATAAAATTAAATCACTACCAATGGTTATGATGATGGTATATGCATCACTAGGCTCAGTGCTTTTGCATGAATTTAAAATCACTCCGTTCATTGTAGAGATATCTGGTCGTACTTCAACAGGTAAAACTTTTACTTTAAAGATTGCGGCAAGTGTTTGGGGGAATGACGGATTAATTACTGAATGGAATTCAACTAAAAACAGTATTGAAGCACAAGCAGTATTCTTCAATTCATTTCCATTATTAAAGGATGATACACGTAACACACATTCTAATTTTATTTCAAATACTGTGTATAATTTTTCTGGTGGTAAAACTAAGTCACGAAGTAATACAAACCGTACTTTAGATGAAATAAAAACATGGCAGAATATTTTATTATCGACTGGTGAAGTCTCTATGCCAGATATGGCAGGAGAAAAAGGTGGCGTTTCTGGTCGTGTGATAACTTTGCAAGATGACCCGTACCCAAAAGATTTTGATTTTGCTAGTTTAGCTGAATCTATAGATGAATCTCATGGAGTATTAGGAAAAGCATTTATTAAACAATTTCAATCCAATAAGGATAATTACCATGCTTCATTTAAAAGTGCTCAACAATACTTTGTTAAAAAAGCTGAGGATAATGAAGTTATGGCTAGGTTGGGTCGTTGTTTTGCTTTGATGCAAGTTACCGGTGAAATACTCAATGACATTGAAGGATTTGAACATGATCATTACAGAATTGTTGATGAAGCCTATCACAGCATGATTAAAAATAATGGAAATATTGATAAACCTAAACAAATGTTAGAAGAATTACTTCAATACCTAGATGCAAATAGAAATCATATTGAAGGTGAAGGCTATCATGATGTTAAAAGTGGCGATGTAAAAGCCATATATAAGCGTGATTATCTATGTATTTTAGGTGAAACAGTTAAAGATTTCTTAGGGCATGAGATGAATACTATAACTGGTGAATGGAGTAGGAAAAAATATCTAGTTGAAAGTAACATCGGAAAACAAAAACAAGTGAAACATAAAAGCACACCTTACAGGGGTTATGCCATAAAAAAAGATGTTGTAAAAAAATTAGGGTTTGATTTTACAAATTCATATAATCCTACTTCAGATTATTACAAGTAACAATGGTAACAAGTGAGTAACAAATAAAAAAATGATTGTTGTTACTCATGAATTCAGTGTTATCAAGGTTTTAACTGTATAGTAACAAAAGTAACAAACTAGTTATTATAAGACTATAAGTAATAAAAATAGTCAAAGACCAACAATATATACATGGTCTCTATAAATAAAAAGTTGTTACTCTTGTTACTAATTATTATAAACGTTGTTATATCAATGGTTTATGGTAACAAATGCAGTAACAAGTCAGTAACCAAAGTAACACATTATATTAGGAGGAATGATTAATGGCAACAGTTACAGAGATAGGTAAGAAACAATTTGAATTATTAAGTAGAAATATAACTTTTAAAGCAAAGGTTAAGAATAACCAAGAAGAAATGAAAAAAGGATTAGTTGCTGGTCTTTTATTCCATCCACGCGATCCGCAAAAAGCATTTATACATTCAGTATTTGAATTAACAGATGAGTTCTATTTATACAACTATGGAGGGGATATATTTTTAATCACAAATGACTTTAAAGGAATGATTAAGTTTAATATTAGAAAACCTAATGTTCTGCATAAGAAACATTTTAAAGATGGTTGGATGATAGAGATTGATAACTTAAATTCTGTACAAAAAGGTCATGGACAATTATTACTTAATTCTATTATTGAGGTATCAGCAAAAACGAAACTTGATTTATGCTTATGGACTGAAACGGATAAGAATACGCAATATTTCGAAAGACATGGATTTGAAAGTAAAGGTAAAGTAGGACAAAATAAAGAAAACTTGATGATTAGGTATATTGATAGATAAATATTTAACTTATTTTAAGTAGTACAGACTTGTAAGGGGTACCTATTTGGGTGCTCCTCTTTATGCATAGAAATGCTAAGTTTCTGAGTGAATAAGAGGGTAACTTTTCGTTCCTTCCTGTTGATAAATGATGACGTTTTAGAGCGTATAAGGGGGTCGTGAAATACGACGTCATAATCTGGGGGAACGAATCGTTACCTCACGTTTTTAGATGTGTATTGTATCTATTATTCAAAATAATTAGCAGGGTCCAAATTTGGGCTTTGCTAAGTCTTTGTTGGAGAAATGTGAGTATATTAAGCTGTGATACGTTTCAGAATTGCACTTGAGTGCAATTTTAATCGATATTTGAGATTGGACGAAGATTAAAACATGTGAAAGAGAATGACCTTGCTCATGGAGAGTTTGGTAAGTGGTTGCAATCAATTAACATGAATCATGATACAGCTAACAAAATGATGAAAATCGCAAATGAACTTAACTCAAATTCATACACGTACATGAATTTAGGGAGTAGGGCGTTGTATGAAATCGCAACATTACCTGAATCGGAACGTGCTATTGAACACACTACATCGAAAGGTGAACTTAAAAAACCGATTGATATGACAAACAGAGAACTAGAAAGTTTGAAAAAGAAAATTAAGCAAGAACAAGAAGAAAAATCCCAACAACTCAAAAACGAACGTTAGTTCTGATGGTGATATAGTGTGATTATGTATGGTTATACTGTATAAAGTCTTTGATTGCAGTCGTTTTAAGAATGATTAATAGTTTTGAAATAATGTAAAATAACGAACGTTAGTTTGTAGTAAACGTGTAAAAATGGTATAATTACTGTATAAAGTAAAAAGAATCGAGGTGATTAAATGACAACTTCAACGCCAGAAAAAAAGAAGCAAACCTTACCCGATGACCACTTGCAGGTACTCAACGTGATAAGAAATGCTTCGAATAAATATATTACTAAAGAAAAGATATTAAATCAATTAGGTTATGAGATAAATAGTACGAATGAAAGATGGATTAGATCAGTAATTAGTAACTTAATTGAACAACATGGATATGCGATTGGGTGTAGCTATAAGAAGGCGCAGCGTGGCTATTACATGATTCGTAATAAGGAAGAGCAACAACAAGCTATGCTTAGCATACAAAGGCTTATAGATGGCAGTGTAAGACGATATGAAGCTATTAAGAAACTAGAGGTATAGTAGGTGAGTATTATTATTGATAATCAACCAAAGCTTGTATATGGCACATATGAGCCACCAGTGACATATGAAATAAGGAAAGAAGTTAGTGATTATGAATTACTTACAAGGTTTAATCCTTACTACATCTCAGAAAAGATAAGTGGCGCAGAAGAAGATATAGAAGCAATGTATGACCGTACTTATCCTCACTTAGCTAGTGATGAATACCTACATCAAATCTATTATGAAGCTTTTCCACTAGAGACTTTAGCAATAGAGATAATGGAACAAAAACAGAAGCTTGATAAGTTTGTGCGTAAGAGTCAAAGAGACCTAAAAGCCTTTTATAAGGTGATAGGTAAGTACACGATTAATGAACAGAATGATATTAAGCGATACATGAAATCTAATGCTTCTTATATCCCAGATATTATAGATAGATTAAAGTCGGAATTATATGAAATAGTAACAGATGATCGCACAAAAAGAAATGAACTAAGAGAAATCAAACGGCGTGAACGTAATGAAGCACACGCTAAACAAATTAAAGAAGAGGGGCGAGGTAGAATTGAACACAAATTACTTATCTAATGAACATTTAAATGAAATGGTAGATGAACTGGAACTAACCGATATACAGCAATACCGATTAAATAAATTTACAGAAAAGAAGCAAGCAGAAATTGAAGAGCAAAAGAAACAGAATCCGAATGATCATTTAACTGATATTGAACGTAATGAAAAGCGTGAGAAAATCATGAACATAAAAGATGATAGTGAAAGAACAAACCAAATAGCTAAAAACAGAGAGCTGTTTCGGTATTAGGGAGGGTTAAGCATGAAGAATAATGAATCAATTCAAAAAGCTATTCAATATGTATTGGATTATGAGCAAAGTATTAAAGCTTTATCAAGAGAATTAGGTGAGCAAGACGAAGCATTACAACAATTAAAGAATAAGTATAAAGATTTTGTTATTAATAATGAGATTGAAAAGTCTGAGGAATTACAAGAAGATCTGCAACAATTAGAAGATGAAATACAACGTAAATCAAGAAGATTTGCAGTTATGATTGATACGTTACCCGAAGTAATTCAAGTACAATCTAAAAAAATAGCTAAACACGCACAATTGTTAGAGCTTGAGTACCAAGAGAAATATGAAGAAGAAGCAAATAATTTATTAAATATACGCAATGAATATCGCGAAGCCAAAAGTAAGGTGCTTGATTTAAGAGCTCAATATGATAATTCAATTAATTATGCTGATAGACAGATTAATCGTTTGGCTGATGAATACAATGTTCAAAAGCAAATGATACACAACGGAAAATCGGCAGGAAATACACCATTTTATCACGAACTTTATACGCCAACTGGCGAAGAAATCAAAGTTTAAAGAAGAGGTGACTAAATGAGCGAATTAAATCCAAGACAAGAGAAATTTGTATCTGAATACCTAAAGACTCTAAACTTAACACAGTCGGCTATAAAGGCAGGTTATAGCCCACAGAGCGCCCACACACAAGGCCATAGGTTACTTAAGAATAAAAAGGTAGCAAACTATATAAATGACGTCAAAAGCAAGGTTATTGATGATAATGTGCTTTCTGCAAATGAGATTCTACATCTATTATCTAATGCAGCGGTAGGGGAAGAAACTGAAATGAAAGAGGTAGTCACTAAACGTGGTGAATACGTTAAGAATCCAGGTACAGGCAAGTACAATATCATTTACAATGAAAGTGTTGAGATGGTGGAAGTACCGATTAAGATTAGCGACCGTTTAAAAGCGCGTGATCTACTTGGCAAATACCATACACTATTTACAGATAAAAAAGAAATAACTGGAAACACACCATTCGTTATTGAAATAGGTGAATGGGGTAGTGATGATGAATAATTGGATAAGGAAATAGAACAAGCTACTGACAAGTATACAGGTAGGACAGTAATTATTGATGATGTTCCGTTGGAGGATTAGAAAAACAACCACTATTTAAATATTAGTGGTTGTTTTTTATTATTCATATAAATAGGTATGGAATATACCTAAAAAGAGGAGTTCATAATCATTTAATGACTGATCTAACATTTCAAAGTAATTTGATGTTGGAGAAGTTAATGGGTTTTTCCAACGTGCTAATCTATTACCGGTTTCTTTATTAGTTATATAAGCCCAATATCCAATGTTTTTATGTAGTACATATTCAGTATTTAAAATAGCGAAGGTTGTATATTCAGATATTTTAAACCAATGTTTATCATTTATTTGTAAATTAATGGATGTATTATTTTTATCTGTAAATTTAATTGTGAAATTTCTATATTTAAATGGATTCTTCTGCTTTGATATAAAAACTAATTCTTTATTTTTAGTATACACTTTAACATTGTTAAAAAACTTTCCGTCTCCAATTAAATCAATAAGACGAGTGAAAATATTTGAATAATCCTTTTTAATATAGCCAACAATATGTTCTGTATCGTCGTTAATAATTTTTGAAAGTGAGGTGGATAGTTTGTTGTAAATTTTGTATTTATACATTGTATTGTCCTCTCTAGTTCGATATTTAAGACAATCATAGATTAATTTGCGTCTCTAAAAATTTAATTTATCAACGTATCATAATTTTGGCACAAATATATCCGATTACAAAGACTAAAATGAAAATTACTAAGGGAATAAAAAGTTCGACAACTGTAATATGAATCACCTCAATATATTTAGTATTAATAAAAAAATAGCATATATAGTATGTTGTAATCAATTGGATTATGAAATTTGATTATCATCAATATAAGTTCTGGTGGGTTGTTTTGTTGTTGTTACATATAATAATGCTGATAAGACGATTAGGAACTTAATTTAGACGTATAGGCAATATAAGTTTAATTAGAAGTATGTTAGTATGAAATTATATTTTAAGCGATATTTAGGAGGGGGAGTATGAAAAGAGTATCTAAATATTTAATTTCTGCTATTCTTTTTGCTGTAGGAACATTTATTTTGATAATGATATTTGATCATTTAGAAATGTCTCCTAATGATAGTGGTTTTCTTAATAATCTTAGCAATTTAGAATTAATTGATTTGTATAACACTCCAGAGTTTAATGGCTTGTATACTTTGTGTTTATTTATTTCTATTTTAATTTTCATAATTGGCCTATTCAGTGCATGTAAGAAATGATAAAAAATCAAGATTATTTGTTAAAATTTATTAACTGAAAGGTTGTGTTGGTTTGGTTTTCGTATACATAATTCTATCAGCAATTTTACTTTATTATGCTATTAAATATGGTATTAGAGATGGCTTGATTGATCGCGATGCTAACAAAGAAAAACTTATTTACTTACAAAAGAGTGCTGATTTATTTGAAGAAATTGGAGAAATAAATAGAGCAGTGAATAAAGAGAGTAAAGTTGAAGCTAAGAGAATATATGATGAGTCACTAGATGTATTATTGTCTGAATTTGCACCTAAAGAAAAGTATAATACTTTAGTTGAACATAAACAGGAAATAAAGAGTATTTTAGAGTGAAAACTAGTTTTGAATATAGAAGTCTCAAAGAGAAAAAGTAGTATTAAAGGTTAATAAAGTATGTGGATAGCGACATTTGTAACTGTAATTTTATAAAGTGGAGTGTTAATTATGCTCAAATCACAACAAGTTTTAGTAGGGATCACTTTATTCTTACTAGCGTTTAATATAGTTATACCAGTTATTGGAGAAATATTAAATGTTGGAGCAATAGATTTTAGTTCAACGTTAATTAGATGTACACAAGGATTATTTATTATAATATTTGGTGTTTTCACATTTAGACAAATTAAAAGAAAAGGATTTAAGTAGCATAAGACAACCCACTACCTCTGAATTGAGGAGTGGGTTTGTTATATCAAATATAATATTAAATATTTAAATTAGATATATTAGAATTTTTTTGAAGCTTGATTCATTAGGTTTTCGAAATCAGCATCGCTAATGTTTGATTGAGTAAGTGTGATTAAATGTCCATCAGGATCTTTAACAGTCATTTCTTTAGCATTCCAAGATTGTTCCTCAAGTCCACTCACAACAAACTTTGAAGAAATAGTTTTAGATTTGTTTTCGATGTCCTTAATTAATAAATTTAAGTAAATTGAGTTTCCTACTTCAAAGTTACTACTACAAATAAGCATTAAATCTTGATACTTTTCCAATCTTAAATGATTCATCAGTACCTCATTTTTGTCATTTTTAAATTTAAATACACTTTTGAACCCTAATGTTTTTTCGTACCATTTTTCTGATTTTTCTATATCAGAGACTAATATTTTGTTAAACATTGGCATTTGATAAAATTCCATTGTATTTCCACCTTTTCTTGAATTTATGTTTAGCGTAAAGTATTACGTTACGTTAAGCGCAAGAATAACTCTGGAAAAACATAGATTCTTATGTTCGCTTCTTACAGATATATATAAACAATTACCACCAGCAGAAGTGTTGGTGATTTTTTTATTGAATAGTTTATTATAATGATTGTGAATAAAAATTGACTAATAGATATTAATTTGTTTTAGAAAGTTGTATAATAAATAAAAAACATAAAGAAAAGGGAGGGACGTTAATATGTACTTTTATAAAATATTTAAAAATATGAGCAAAAAAAATTTAGAACTATTAAAATATAAAAGCGATCACGATTATTTAGATTTTTTAGAAGTGGAAAGAAAAAAAGGAAACATTGAATTGATATTAAATAATCAAATACTCATAAAATTAGCATTTGCATTTCTTGAAAAGCAGTACGAAATAACTAATATTAACGTCCCTATTAATCCTTATATAGATATTAATGATTATAAGTTTTCGAAAATTAAATCATTCTATGATTTATACAAGTTAAATAATGAAGTTTTCAAAGATAGTAATCATTACATTAAAATTCATGAAATAAAAGTAATTAGTAATGAGAAATATGAGGAAATTACAATTAAAAATAATGGAATAATAAAAATAGAGACAGATACACTTAAAGAAAGCAAAGACTATTTGACGAGAATAGTAAATGAAATATTTGGGATTAATTGCTATGCGAATATACAATAATTTAAAGCCTCTATTTGTATTTATCTTGAGTATTGTAATATTGTCATTCTTAGGTGAATTTAATTTTATTGAAAATTTTATTGACTTTGTTTCTAGTACAGTGCTTAAACCATCGAGAGATTTAATCATAGATATTATGTTAAGTTTACTTATTATAATAATGTCATTTATATTGTACTTAATTGAAACGATAATTTATAGAAAATTTTCGAAATTAGAAGTTCAAATTTTAAATGAAAATAAACAAAGTGGAGACACGCCTTTATATATAAAGAGCGGAGATGATTATAAATTCGGTTTTATAATGCTAAAACTAGAAAGAAAAGTGGATAGTTTTCCTAGTGGATATAGTAATCTCAAAATAATATTTCCGAAAGGAATTAATGTTGATTGGGAGGATTATTTAAATTTATTTGAAGAAAAAGAAAATGAATTAACAATTGATTTAAAAGAAATAAGTTTAACAGATGGATCTATAGTAACTATTCCTTTTCAATATGTTATTTCTTCAAAACAAATTGAACAAAAACAAAATATAGAAATAGCATGTAGTATTAAACGGTGTTTTAAAAAATATATCGAAAGAAAAATTGAAATAAAAGGGGATAAATAAATGGGGATAAATACTACACGATGGAAAGATAAAGAAAATGAAAATTTTAACAAAGTAATAGAGTTATTAGTTAACGAAGAGGAAAATTCTTTTAATACAAATGATGAAACAAAAGTGCATTATAAAAATATAGTAATAAATAAACATTCTTTAGAAAACAACATTTATAAAAAAGAAAGTGAAAGTATAGAATTTGAGAAAGTAGATTTTAATTTCACAAAAGTAAGACCTACAGCAGCTCTTATTAATGAAAAAAGCGAATCAATAATTAGTGGATATATTGTGGCTTATGAAAAGAAAAGTGTAATATATTATATAATTTCCAGACATTCAGACTCAAAAAATATATTGAGGAATATATTAAACTATACTGGTAATAAAGAAATTGTCGATAATAAGATAGCGGTTGAAAGTGATTTTATTATTTGGTTAATTTATAAATTCTATAACTCTCTAAATGTTTACTCAATAAATGAGGATAATCAAGAAGAACAAACGTTAAAAATAGAATCTATAATAGGGTTCAAAGGTGATGCTGAAGATGAAATTAGTCGCATAACTACAGATGGAGATACGGTTATGAATTTGATTAGTTCCATAGCATTTTTGTTAGAAAGTAGAAAGTTGACCTCGATAAAATTAAAAGTGAGATTTAATAACCACCAAAAACTTGTGTTTAAATTACATATTAATGGCTCGATTAATATAGACATGGATGAATATAACGGTGATTTTAGAAATCTAGAGGAAAATGAAAGAACTGCTAAAATATTATTACTTATTTATTTAGAAATAATGCCTTTATTAAGTGAATGGTATGAAGAAGATAAAAGTAATAATAATTGGGGAAATGGTGTTTATAATCAGTTTTTAGATAAATTAATTACAGATATTGAAGAAAAAGTTAATCAAAAAAAATCACAAAATGGCGACACTTAATTTTTGTGATTTACAAATATAAAGTATAGTTATTTTGAATAGTAATAATAATTATTAAGGGCAAAAAAAGGGCGTGATTTTGATAATAAGGGCAAGGGTATGAACTGAGATTTCAAAAAATATGCTCATAAATGCCTTTATAACAGCATTTTGAATATTCATGAGCTTCCTTGATAATCTACTTAATTATTCCAGCAAAATAATAGCAACACAATTAACAAACCCTTTAACTTCAATAGTTGAAGGGTTCTTTTTGTTTGAATTTAGTAAAAGGGCAGTGTGTGAAATTATCAGTATAACTCGGAAAATTCGTCCAAACAGTTATATTGATCTAAATTTATTCACTCAAGATGATCATATTTTCATATCAAAAACTATTTGATGCAAGTAACTTATGAAATATTGCTCTATGGGCTTAATGGTATACAAAATGGCTTTTAAGTTGAAGCGGTATTCATTTGTTTTGTTTACAAGGTGATTTTATATAGAAAAATTGCATATTTGAAAATTAAAGTTTTATAGACTAAAATTAAATTATGTTTGAGTGAATTGCTTTAAAGCACGAAAATATTGAAGGCGTTATTCAATATTATATTATCATTCAAACTGTGACAGGGAGAACTTAAAATTGTGCGTAACTTATATCATGATATAGGTTGCGTCATTATATATAAGCGTTCATCATATATCATTTCGCTGTTGATGTATAAGCATGAATGTAAAATAGCCCGGATATGGTATGGATTTGTAACTAAACTACTTAACTAGTTATTGCAACGAATCATTACCATTCCGGGCTTTTAATATTTTAATATGGGGAGAAATCAAATGTTATTACGTGATTTCAAAGTCAAAATCTTAGTAAGCTACTGATAAATTAATATGATTTCTGCATAGAAGTATTAAAAATCATCACTCGTAATATGTCCAAGTTTATAGCTAATAAAGTAACCTGAAATTATTGTGATAATAGAAATAATCCATGTAGTAACATCGCTTGGTAACCCAGGAAATACTGCATACAGTGATCCTACAACAAAACCAATGATAATGGCATATGTTAAGTATGTGTAATGGTTTAAAAGGTACTGAATCAATTTACTAGAAAATAAGAACCCACAAATAATTCCAATACCTACAATCATTAAGATAGGTACAGCGTTAAAATTTAAAGACATAAATTCTGAAATTGAAAACATTATAGTACCATATACACCAAATACTAATAGCATAAAGGACCCTGAAATACCTGGTAGTAACATTGCACTAGAAGCACAAACACCTGCAATAAAATATTTAATAATAAGACCAGTTGATAATTCAAGTGTTTCTCCTGCATGTTTATCACCATCATTTAATAAGGTAATCACTACAATGATTATAATACCAAGTAAAACGAGTAAATAATGAGAAGTTTGAAATGTTTGTTTAACTCTTGCTGTGTTTAATAAATAGGGTATGATGCCTGCTATTAGACCAACAAATAAAAACATCGTTGGCACGGTATGTTCACTTAAAAGATAATTAATTACTTTACTTAATAAACCTATGGCAATGACCATCCCTAACCCAATAGGAATCAGGAATTTTAAGCTTTCCCAAAACTTCTTTGAAAATATTCCACTAATAGAGCGTATAAAATCATCATAAATACCTAGAAGTAAAGCGATAGTTCCTCCGCTTACACCGGGTACTAAATCTGATGTGCCCATTGCAAATCCTTTCCATAGATTTGACCACTTAATTTTTGACATATCATAATCCTTTCTATCTAAAATATATTAAAAATGATAGCACAATTTGTCTTAGAACTATATTAAAAACAAAAGTTAAAATGAATAAATGATTATAGAATATGCTTTGTTCATAATGAATAATATAGGGATAAATGAGTTGAGAACATCATATCTTATATTATCAGTTAAAGAATTCTTTATTGCACTAACAAAAATCATTGTATTTTGATAACAATTTTAATTTAGCACTTGAAAAGGTTTATATTCCAACACAACTGCGTTATAATTAGAAGGTGTAACAAGGGCTCAGTCTTTTGACTGTAGATTAAAATTATTATAAACTGGATAGGAAAAACATATCATATAATACGGAGGGAATATGTATGCCATCAACATTAGAAATTAAAGACCTACATGTGTCTATTGAAGATAAAGAAATTCTTAAAGGTGTTAATTTAACAATTAATACAGGAGAAGTACATGCAGTAATGGGACCTAATGGTACAGGTAAATCGACGTTATCATCTGCAATCATGGGACATCCTAGCTATGAGGTAACACAAGGTGAAGTATTATTAGACGGCGTTAACATTTTAGAGTTAGATGTTGATGATCGTGCTAAAGCGGGATTATTCCTTGCTATGCAATATCCATCAGAAATTACTGGTGTAACGAATGCAGACTTTATGCGTTCAGCGATAAACGCTAAACGTGAAGAAGGCGAAGAAATTAACTTAATGCAATTCATTAAAAAGTTAGATAAGGAAATGGACTTTTTAGATATTGATCAAGATATGGCACAACGTTATTTAAATGAAGGATTTTCAGGTGGGGAGAAAAAACGTAATGAAATTCTTCAATTAATGATGTTAGAACCTAAATTTGCTATTTTAGATGAAATAGACTCAGGACTTGATATTGACGCATTAAAAGTAGTTTCAAAAGGCATCAATCAAATGCGCGGAGAAACGTTTGGTTCATTAATCATTACGCACTATCAACGACTATTAAATTATATTACACCTGACCATGTACACGTTATGTACGGTGGTAAAATTGTTACTTCAGGAGGACCTGAATTAGCGAAACGCCTTGAAGAAGAAGGTTATGAATGGGTTAAAGAAGAGTTTAATGCTGCAGAATAAGTCTTAATTCATATGAAAAAATATTATAGATGAAGATTTAGGTTTTGATTTATACCGATGAGTTAAATCATACAATCATCAAATGGGAGGAAAAAAGTATGACGACTGAAACTTTGAACATTTCTGAAGCACAACTTGTTGAATATTCACAAGCCCATAATGAACCTTCTTGGTTAACTGAATTACGTAAAGAAGCGTTGAAATTAACTGAAACTTTAGAAATGCCAAAACCAGATAAAACAAAAATCACGAGATGGGACTTTGATTCATTTAAACAACATGAAACAACAGGTAGCGTATATGAGTCATTAGAAGAATTGCCAAGTGAAGTTAGAGAGATAATTGATGTTGAAAACACTGAAAATTTGGTTATTCAACATAATAATACTTTAGCGTTCACAAAAGTTTCTGATTCAGCTCAAAATGATGGAGTTATCGTTGAAGGCTTAGCAGATGCATTAATAAACCATCCAGATTTAGTGAAAAAATATTTTATGAATGAAACTGTTACAGTTGATGAACATAGATTGACTGCACTACATACTGCATTGTTAAATGGTGGCGTATTTGTATATGTTCCAAAAAATGTAGTAGTTGAGCATCCAATTCAATATGTAGTATTGCATGACGATGAAAATGCCAGTTTCTTTAATCATGTCATTATTGCAACTGAGGAAAGTGCTGAAGTAACGTATGTAGAGAACTACTTATCAATCGCCAGTGGAGAAGGCAATCAACTTAACATTGTTTCAGAAGTGAGTGCTGGTGCTAATTCGAAAATCACATACGGTTCAGTAGATTATTTAGATAAAGGTTTCACTGGGCATATTATTCGTCGCGGTGTTACTGAAGCAGATGCCACTATCAACTGGGCGTTAGGTTTAATGAACGAAGGTAGCCAAATCATTGATAATACAACGAATTTAATTGGTGACCGTTCTGAAAGTGAACTTAAATCAGTTGTTGTTGGTACTGGTAGTCAAAAAATTAATTTAACTTCTAAAATTGTTCAATATGGTAAAGAAACAAATGGTTACATCTTAAAACATGGTGTAATGTTAGAAGGTGCGCAAACAGTATTTAATGGTATTGGTTATATTAAACATGGCGGTACGAAATCTATTGCGAACCAAGAATCTCGTGTTCTGATGTTATCTGAGAAAGCACGAGGAGATGCGAACCCTATCTTACTTATCGATGAGGATGATGTAGAGGCTGGTCACGCTGCATCAGTTGGTCGTGTCGATCCTGAACAATTGTATTATTTAATGAGCCGTGGTATTTCACGTCAAGAAGCTGAACGTCTCGTTATTCATGGTTTCTTGGACCCAGTTGTACGTGAATTGCCAATCGAAGATGTTCAACGTAAGTTACGTGAAGTCATCGAATTAAAAGTTAATAAATAATAAACACTGAATACAATTGAATCCGCAGCAAAATAAGATTAAGAGAATGTTATTGAACATGACTATAAAATGCTCAGATTAAATGAAATAATATACGTTAGTTTGTTGTATTTCTTAAATTGCTACGGTTTCTTTATTGATTTTTTAAATTAAGAAAGGTCTGTGGATAATTTGACCCAATCATTAAATGTTAACGAAATATTAAAAGACTTTCCAATTCTCAACCAAAAAGTTAACAATAATCGCCTTGCTTATTTAGATACAACTGCTACTAGTCAAACACCAATACAAGTTATTGATGTTATAGCGGATTATTATAAGCGTTATAACTCTAACGTACATCGTGGTGTACATACACTTGGATCATTAGCAACTGATGGTTATGAAAGCGCACGTGAAACAGTCAGACGTTTTATTAATGCAAAATATTTTGAAGAAATTATCTTCACTCGTGGTACTACATCATCAATTAATATTGTTGCACATAGTTATGGAGATGCGAATATTTCAGAAGGTGATGAGATTGTAGTCACTGAAATGGAACATCATGCCAATATCGTGCCTTGGCAACAATTGGCTAAGCGTAAGCATGCATCTTTAAAGTTCATTCCAATGACAGATGATGGTGAACTTACAATTGAAAATATAAAAGCAACAATTAATGATAATACAAAAATTGTCGCTATTACACACGTTTCAAATGTATTAGGTACAATTAATGACATTAAGACTATTACTGATATTGCTCATGAACATGGTGCTATCGTAAGCGTAGACGGTGCACAAGCAGCGCCACATATGGATTTAGATATGCAATCACTAGATGTTGATTTTTATAGTTTTAGTGGCCATAAAATGCTAGGACCTACGGGTATCGGAGTATTATATGGTAAACGTGCCTTGCTAGATAAAATGGAGCCAGTCGAGTTTGGCGGAGATATGATTGACTTTGTTGAAAAATATGATGCTTCATGGGCTGATTTACCTACGAAATTTGAAGCGGGTACACCATTAATTGCGCAAGCGATTGGTTTGGCTGAAGCAATCCGTTATATTGAAAACCTAGGTTTTGATGCGATACAAGCACATGAACATGAATTGACGACGTATGCTTATGATAAGATGTCTGAAATTGAAGGTATAGAAATATATGGGCCACCAAAAGACAGACGTGCGGGTGTTATAACGTTCAATATGGTTGATGTTCATGCTCATGATGTAGCGACTGCAGTAGATACTGAAGGTGTTGCAGTTAGAGCAGGCCATCACTGTGCGCAACCATTGATGAAATGGTTGAATCAATCGTCAACTGCACGTGCAAGTTTCTATATTTATAATACTAAAGAAGATATTGATCAATTAGTAGAATCCTTGAAGCAAACGAAGGAGTTTTTCTCATATGAATTTTAATAATTTAAACCAGTTGTATCGTTCAGTCATTATGGATCATTATAAAAACCCTAGAAATAAAGGGCGTTTAGATACTGGTGCAATGACAGTTGATATGAATAATCCAACTTGTGGGGATCGCATTCATCTTACGTTTGATATTGAAGATGGTTTTATCAAAGATGCAAAATTTGATGGAGAAGGTTGTTCAATTTCAATGTCTAGTGCTTCAATGATGACTGAAGCAGTAAAGGGTCACTCTTTAGCTGAAGCAATGCAAATGAGTCAAGAATTCACAAAAATGATGCTTGGTGAAGATTATGAAATCAGTGAAGCAATGGGAGATATTGAAGCGCTGCAAGGCGTTTCTCAATTCCCAGCTAGAATTAAATGTGCTACTTTGGCTTGGAAAGCTTTAGAAAAAGGTACAGTTGAAAAAGAAGGAAATACAGAAGACTAATCCATGTTGATACGTTGACATTGTGTAAATTTCCATTCACACTAGACATAACACCAAGATTAGTTGTAATACGATGTAACTACAAACGAAGTTGTCTTGACGCGAGTCGTTTTAATATATAAAAGGAGTGATTTAAATGGCTAAAAAAGCACCTGATGTGGGTAATTACCAATATGGTTTCCATGATGAAGATGTTTCCATTTTTAGATCAGAACGCGGTTTAACAGAAAATATCGTCCGTGAAATTTCAAATATGAAAGAAGAGCCAGAATGGATGCTTAATTATAGATTGAAAGCATTAAAACAATTCTACAAAATGCCTATGCCTCAATGGGGTGGCGATTTATCAGAATTGAATTTTGATGATATCACTTATTATGTTAAGCCATCTGAACAAACTGAACGTTCATGGGATGAAGTGCCTGAAGAAATCAAACGTACATTTGATAAATTAGGTATCCCTGAAGCTGAACAAAAATACCTTGCCGGTGTTTCAGCTCAATATGAATCCGAAGTTGTTTATCACAATATGGAAAAAGAACTTGAAGAAAAAGGTATCGTCTTTAAAGATACTGATACTGCATTAAAAGAAAATGAAGACCTATTTAAACAATATTTCTCAACAGTTGTGCCTGCTGGAGATAATAAGTTCTCAGCACTTAATTCAGCTGTTTGGTCTGGTGGTTCATTCATTTATATACCGAAAAATATTAAGCTAGATACGCCATTACAAGCGTATTTCCGTATTAATTCTGAAAACATGGGACAATTTGAACGTACACTCATCATTGCAGATGAAGGTGCTTCAGTTAACTATGTAGAAGGTTGTACGGCTCCGGTTTATACAACAAGTTCACTACACTCAGCTGTAGTTGAAATTATCGTCCACAAAGATGCCCATGTGCGTTATACTACAATTCAAAACTGGGCTAATAACGTTTATAACTTAGTTACAAAACGTACATTAGTACATGAGAATGGTAATATGGAATGGGTTGATGGTAACTTAGGTTCTAAATTAACGATGAAATATCCAAACTGTGTACTTATGGGTGAAGGTGCTAAAGGTAGTACGTTATCTATTGCCTTCGCTGGTAAAGGTCAAGTTCAAGATGCTGGTGCAAAAATGATTCATAAAGCACCTAACACTTCATCTACGATTGTATCTAAATCAATTTCTAAAGACGGTGGTAAAGTAATTTATCGCGGTATCGTACACTTTGGTCGTAAAGCTAAAGGCGCACGTTCAAACATCGAATGTGATACTTTAATTTTAGATAATGAATCAACTTCAGATACAATTCCATATAATGAAGTATTTAATGATAATATTTCATTAGAACATGAAGCTAAAGTATCAAAAGTTTCTGAAGAACAATTATTCTATTTAATGAGCCGTGGTATTTCTGAAGAAGAAGCTACAGAAATGATCGTTATGGGCTTCATTGAACCATTTACTAAAGAGCTTCCAATGGAATATGCTGTTGAAATGAATCGTCTTATCAAATTTGAAATGGAAGGTTCAATCGGCTAAAAATTGGTAATCAAAAATTTGGTTTTACAGTAAATGATTAAATATAAAACACGAGTGATACTATTTTGATACCCGTATACTTTTGGGATTCAAATTTGTATCACCTCGTGTTTTTTTATTCGTATTGTTTTGAAAACGTAGTTCTAATAGTTAGAAATGCGTTTATGCATTGTAATATGAGGGAATTGATACATATCGTTTAAAATTTTATAGAATACAAAAAGGAGTTATGCTGATATGATTATTGCTATAATCATACTTTTATTTGCTTCATTCTTCTTTTCTGGTAGTGAAACAGCTTTAACTGCTGCAAATAGGATGAAAATACAAACTGAAGCTGAAAATGGAGATAAAAAATCCGCTAAATTATCAAAACTACTTACAAAACCCAGTGAGTTTATTACTACAATTTTAATTGGAAATAATATTGCGAATATTATTTTACCTACATTGGTGACAGTCTTAGCAGTGGATATTGGCGTGAACGTTGGTATAGCTACTGCAGTGACAACGGTTGCTATCATCATTATTTCTGAAGTAATTCCAAAATCTGTTGCTGCAACTTATCCAGATCGTATGTCTAGATTGGTTTACACGCCAATTGCATTTTTTGTCATAATATTTAAACCAATTACGAAATTGTTAAACTGGTTAACGGATATGATTAATAATTTACTTTCCAAAGGACAAGAAGATCAACAACGGTTATCAAAAGAAGAAATTAGACAGATGGTTACAATTGCAGGTAGCGAAGGTGCATTTAATGAAATGGAACGAAATCGAATCCAAGGTGTTATGGATTTTGAACAATTAAAAATAACCAATATTGATACAACACCGAGGATTAATGTAACCGCGTTTCCGGCTGATATATCTTATGAAGATGCATATGATACTGTCGTGACGAATCCATATACACGTTATCCAGTATATGATGGTGATATCGATCATATTATTGGCATTTTCCATTCAAAATATTTGTTAGCATGGAGTAAAGAAAAGTCAAATGATATTTTACAATATACTTCAGAACCTTTATTTGTGAATGAACATAATAGAGCAGAATGGGTGCTCAGAAAAATGACTGTGTCGCGCAAACATTTAGCGATTGTATTAGATGAATTTGGTGGCACAGATGCCATTGTGTCTCATGAAGACTTGATTGAAGAGATGCTAGGTATGGAAATTGAAGATGAAATGGATGAACAAGAACGAGAAAAATTAGACGCACAAATGCAAGCTTATAATAAAAAATAAAAACTTTTGTAATAAATTTTCAGTGATATTTAGGTTATTGTATTTCAATAAAAGGAGTGTTTTGTATGCACTTTTCATCAAAGGTGACCAAAATGTTGAATATCAAGCTTCCAATCATACAGGCAGGTATGGCAGGTAGTACGACACCGGAATTAGTAGCTTCTGTCAGTAATAGTGGAGGACTTGGTACGATTGGAGCAGGTTATTTTACTCCAGAAAAATTAGATTCTGAGATAACTTATGTGCAAGAATTAACTGACTTACCCTTTGCCGTTAATTTATTTGTTCCAAGTGAACAATTATATATTCCAGAAAATGTAGAACACATGAATGCATGGTTAAAACCCTATAGAAAAGCTTTAAACTTAGAGGAACCTGTGATTGATATTAGTGAAGAACAGCAATTTAACGATGCCATAGATATGGTGATTGAAAAAGGGGTTCCTGTAGTATCATTTACTTTTGGGATCCCAAATCAAAATATTATCAAAAAATTGAAAGCGCGTCAGATTACTGTGGTAGGCACAGCAACCTCTGTTGAAGAAGCGAAAGCCAATGAAAGCGCAGGAATGGATGCGATTATTGCTCAAGGTAGTGAAGCGGGTGGTCATAGAGGTTCTTTCACTGTGACTTCTGGTGAACACACGCCATTGGTTGGTACCATGTCATTGATACCACAAATCGTGGATAATATATCTATTCCAGTTATAGCAGCAGGAGGCATTATGGATGGACGTGGTGTGGTTGCAAGTATGGTGCTAGGTGCTGAGGCTGTACAAATGGGAACAGCATTTTTAACTTCAGAAGAAAGTGGAGCTTCAACATTATATAAAAATGCAATACAGCAAAGCAAAGAAACAGATACTGTTATCACAAAAGCCTTTACGGGAAAACCAGCTAGAGGTATCGATAATGAATTTATACACAAGATGGAAAGTTATGCTGATGATATTCCAGATTATCCTATTCAAAATCAATTGACGAATAGTATTCGTAAAACTGCAGCTGATTTAGGTAAGGAACAATGGACGCATTTATGGAGCGGACAAAGTCCAAGGTTATCCCAACCGAATTCAGCTGCTCAATTGATAGCTGATATCGTACAAGAAACAGAACGCATACTCAATGATGATTAATCTTTAGATGTTTTAATAAAAGTTGCTATTTAATAAATGATAGCAACTTTTTTGATTTTTGTATCTATTGAATCTTTTAAAAGACCGTTGATTTTCTTAACCTTAACCGTTGAAACAATTGAAGAATATAATTTAATCTAGTGAATCTCATAAATCATCTATGGTATCATGTAACTGGTGATACTATGATAAATATTGGATTAACAGGTTGGGGAGACCATGATACTTTGTACGAAGATTTACAGCGTAAATCAGATAAGCTAATTACATATGCAAGTCACTTTCCCATCGTAGAATTAGATGCATCGTATTATGCGATACAACCTGAAAGAAATATTAGGAAATGGATAAGAGAAACGCCTGAGAGGTTTCAATTTATTGTTAAAATTCATCAGGCATTAACACTTCATGCAGATTATCATGATTTTGCTGAATCAAGACAAATACTTTTTGATCAGTTTAAAGCGATGTTAGCGCCATTAAAATCTGAAAAAAAGTTAGCGATGGTATTAGTACAGTTTCCACCTTGGTTTGACTGCACAGTTCAAAACATTAAATATATTCGATATGTACGAGAACAGTTGAAGGATTTTCCTGTCTGTATAGAATTTAGACATCAATCCTGGTTTAATGATAAGTATAAAGAAGAAACATTAGCTTTTTTAACTGAACATGACATGATACATGCGGTATGTGATGAACCACAAGTAGGCCAAGGTTCTATACCATTAGTCAATCGTATTACAAACGAAACAGCATTTGTGCGTTATCATGGTAGAAACGAACATGGATGGACAAAAAAAGACATGACGGATGAAGCTTGGAGAGACGTTAGATATTTGTATGATTATAATAAGCAAGAACTTAATGATTTAGCGCAAAAAGTGAAATTATTAGAACAAAAAGCTAAAAATATTTATGTCGTGTTTAATAATAACTCCGGTGGTCATGCTGCACAAAATGCTAAAACATACCAAACATTATTAGGCATTGATTATGAAGGCTTAGCACCACAACAATTAAAATTATTTTAGGAGCGGTCAGATATGTTAACAATAATCATTTTGATTTTAATTGGTGGTTTATCAGCCATATTGGGTTCACTTGTGGGCATTGGTGGCGGTATTATCATCGTCCCAACTTTAGTTTATTTGGGCGTAGAAAATGATTTACTACATGGCATCACACCTCAGATTGCCATAGGAACATCTTCATTAATATTAATCGTGACAGGACTATCGTCAACATTAGGTTATTTAAAAACGAAACAAGTTGACGTCAAAAATGGTTCCATCTTTTTATTTGGTTTGTTACCAGGCTCTTTGGTTGGATCAATTTTAAGTCGTTTTTTAACTTTAGATTCTTTTAATTTATATTTTGGTATTTTCTTAATATTCGTAGCAATTCTGCTTATGATAAGAAATAATATAAAACCAATGAAAATGTTTAATAAGCCTAAGTATGAGCGTACATATGTAGACGGTTATGGAAAAATACATCATTATAGTGTTCCGCCAATTGTGGCATTTATATCAACGTTATTTATAGGTGTTTTGACGGGATTGTTTGGTATTGGTGGTGGTGCACTTATGACACCGCTAATGTTAATTGTTTTTAGATTTCCACCACATGTCGCAGTTGGTACAAGTATGATGATGATATTCTTTTCCAGCGTGATGAGTTCTATTGGACATATTGCACAAGGACATGTAGCTTGGGTATATTCTATTGTATTAATCATCTCTAGCTATTTGGGTGCGAAAATTGGTGTAAAAGTCAATCAATCCATACAATCAAATACTGTGGTTATGTTATTAAGAACAGTTATGCTTATAATGGGACTATATTTAATTATTAAGTCATTTTTATAAACTAAGAGGAGGGTACCAAGGTGAAATTAACTATTTACCATACAAATGATATTCACAGTCATTTGCATGAGTATGCTCGTATTTCCGAATATTTAGCTCAAGAGAGACCAAAATTAAATCATCCCTCGCTCTATTTAGATATTGGAGACCATGTAGATTTATCTGCTCCTGTTACAGAAGCTACTATGGGAATCAAAAATGTTGAGCTTTTAAATCAAGCACATTGTGATATAGCAACTATTGGTAATAACGAAGGTATGACAATATCACATGATGCATTAAACACACTTTATGACAATGCAGAATTTGATGTAACTTGTGCAAATGTTTTTGACGAACAGGGTGACTTACCTCGAAATATTACATCATCAATCATCAAAGAGATTGAAGGTGTGAGAATCTTATTTGTTGCAGCCACTGCGCCATTCACACCATTTTATAGGGCTTTGGATTGGGTTGTTACGAATCCATTAGAAGCGATTAAAGATGAAATTAGCGCACATCAAGATGCGTATGACTTATTGATTATTATGAGTCATGTGGGTGTGTTTTTTGATGAAAAATTATGCCAAGAAATTCCTGAAATTGATTTAATATTGGGTAGTCATACACATCATTATTTTGAAAATGGTGAAATGAATAATGGTGTGCTAATGGCAGCTGCTGGTAAATATGGTCACTTTTTAGGTGAAGTAACATTAGAGATAGACCAAAAAAAAGTTGTAGATAAACAAGCAGTGATTTATCCAGTAGACACTTTGCCGGAAGTAGAAACACATTTCGAAAAAGAAGGTAAAGCACTGTTAAGCGATCCAGTTATTAATAGACCAGTTGATTTGCAGAGAAGGACAGATGTAATAACAAAGACGTCTTATATGTTAGCTGAAAGTATATTTGAATTTACGAATGCTGACTGCACAATTATTAATGCAGGATTGATTGTAAAAGGTATTTCAGCGGATCAAGTGACGGAATTTGATATACATCAAATGTTACCTCATCCTATTAATGCTGTTCGCATCCGCTTAAACGGTCTAGAATTAAAAAATATAATCATTAAAAGTCAAAAGCAAGAATATCTAAATGAACATGCACAAGGTTTAGGTTTTAGAGGAGATATATTTGGTGGTTATATACTTTATAATTTAGGATTAATCGAATCTGAAGCAAGATATTTTATCAACGGAGAAGAAATTGAAGACGATAAAAGTTATGTGCTAGGTACTGTTGATATGTATACATTTGGTCGTTATTTCCCAACGCTTAAAGAACAATCTATAGATTACTTAATGCCAGAATTTTTAAGAGATATTTATAAAGATAAATTGCTCGAATATTAAAATATTACATTTTACGTTTTAATTTAATCCGATTTTCGTTATAATGATTACAGATTTGAAATCAGGAGGAATTGTACGGTTATGGCTACTAAAAATGAAGAAATTTTACGTAAACCAGATTGGTTGAAAATAAAACTGAATACTAACGAAAACTACACTGGTCTTAAGAAAATGATGCGAGAAAAGAACTTACATACAGTGTGTGAAGAAGCAAAATGTCCAAACATACATGAATGTTGGGGCGAGCGTCGTACTGCGACATTTATGATTTTAGGTGCAGTTTGTACGCGTGCATGTCGTTTCTGCGCGGTTAAAACCGGATTGCCAAATGAGTTAGATTTAGATGAGCCAGAGCGTGTGGCAGAATCTGTTGAATTAATGAATTTAAAACATGTTGTTATAACAGCGGTTGCACGTGATGATTTAAGAGATGCTGGATCAAATGTTTATGCTGAAACAGTCCGTAAAGTACGTGAGCGTAACCCTTATACTTCAATAGAAATATTACCATCTGATATGGGTGGTGACTTCGAAGCTTTAGAAACATTAATGGCTTCAAAACCAGATATTTTAAACCATAATATTGAAACAGTTCGTCGTTTAACACCAAGAGTTCGTGCTAGAGCGACTTATGACCGTACTTTAGAATTCTTAAGACGTTCTAAAGAATTACAACCTGATATACCAACAAAATCTAGTTTAATGGTAGGACTAGGGGAAACTCACGAAGAAATTTATGAAACAATGGATGATTTACGTGCAAATGATGTAGACATCTTGACTATCGGCCAATATTTGCAACCTTCACGTAAACACTTAAAAGTTGAAAAATACTATACACCATTAGAATTTGGTAAATTAAGAAAAGTAGCAATGGATAAAGGTTTCAAACATTGCCAAGCTGGACCACTTGTGAGAAGTTCTTATCATGCAGATGAGCAAGTGAATGAAGCTGCAAAAGAAAGACATCGCTTAGGTGAAGAACAACTTAACATGGATTCTAATAGTTAAAATATAGAAATTGTATTTAAAGACTTAGTTCAATTAGAGCAATTAACGACGCACGTTAACTCACTTTGGGCTAAGTCTTTTATTAGCAATTATAATAATAGATTACTAACCTTTTTAAGTCAGACACTGTATGGTTAAATTGAGTAATGAAAATTAGATTAGGTGAGTATAATGATAAAAGTTAATAGTTTTTATTTTGAAATTATAGAAGAATATAGAGAATGTTTTGATGAAACATTATTTGCAAATCGTTACGCAGACATTTTAGATAAATATGATTATATTGTAGGAGATTTTGGATATGATCAATTAAGGTTAAAAGGATTCTATAAAGACTCGAATAAAAAGGCTGAATTAAGTAAGCGCTTTTCGACAATTCAAGATTATTTATTAGAATACTGCAATTTTGGATGTCCGTATTTTATTTTAAGAAAAGTTCCTGAAAGTGAGATTAAATCCCGAATTGAAACAGAGGATGAAAATGCAGAAATACCTTTTGAAGAAAATAAATTACAAGATGTCAAAATCCAACCAACAATTCAAGATACTGAGCATTAAGTTGATGTAGATTTAGAGTTAGTTTCATATTATTAATAAGTTAGGCTACGATATTGAACCGAGATTTAAGGTTTAGTATCGTAGCCTTTTTCTATGATTGAAATATGGTGCCTAATGAAAAAGGCTGATTATCGTAGGTGATTCAGCCTTATATCAAGCAGTTATTATTGAATGATTCATGAAATTGTGACATATCATGTGCATTAATTTCATTAGCAATATTGGATAAACTAATTGCTAACAAATTGAAGTGATTTTATGCAAGCAATATTATCTTAAACATGTGCGTTTATCGTGGTAATTATTGTATAACTTGATTGAGGTATTCAGTGATTTCATTGCCTTCATTTTCAGTTACACCTAAAATATAAGCAATATAGCCTTCTTCTTCTAAATCATCTGTACCAATAATGCCAAATTTATTTGTTTGCATGTTTAAAACCATTGTTTTTCCAAAATGGCGATCAGTTTGTATGAGCATTAAATCATAACGACTATATTCTCCGACGAAACCTACAAATTGTACCTGTGAAGATTCATCATCGTCATAGAGGTACATATCTATCATAATAAACACCCTTTCATCATTGAGTTATTAAAGTTTTTTATCATTCGAATCATTTAATGAAATAAAAAGTCTTAGTTTACAGTATAACCATAAATGAATTCGACTGCAAAGGTGTGGTATGATGAGAATGATAGGGGTGACATAGATGTATTTTGTTAATAAAGAAAAGTTAGATAAAAAAATAAATTACTTACAACAATTGGTAAATGATTATCCGAAATATAGAGATAATCACTATGCATTTGAAAGAATTTCACAAATGTTGATCGAATCATCGGTAGATATTGGTAATATGATTATTGATGGCTTTATTTTAAGAGATCCAGGCAATTATAAAGATGTCATCGATATTTTAGAGTTAGAAAATGTAATCACTAAAGATACTCAAAGTAATATTAACCAAACTGTAGATGTTAGAAAACAATTCGTTCATTATTATGACGAGCTCGATACTACAAAGTTAAAACCACTTTTTGATAAAACACTTGATTATTATCAACAATTTATCGATGAGGTAATACAATTTTTGAATAATGAAAATGTGCCTATAACAGCATTTGGACAAAAAGGAGAGAAGTAAGTTTTGATGAAACAGTACAAAGCATATCTCATTGATTTGGATGGTACGATGTACAAAGGAAATGAAAAAATTGATGGTGCAGCGCAGTTTATTGAATACTTAAACAAGCATCAAATACCTCATTTATTTGTTACGAATAACTCTACCAAAGAACCTACAGAAGTAGCAGAAAAATTAAAAGCGATGGGAGTTGATGCTACAGCAGATGAAGTCGTGACGTCTGCTCTAGCAACTGCAGAATATATTGCTGATGAACAACCAGGCGCTTCAATCTATATGTTAGGTGGCTCAGGTTTAGAAAAAGCGTTAACGCAACATCATTTGAAAATAACAGATGATGAGTATGTAGATTACGTAGTTATTGGTTTGGATGAAGCTGTAACTTATGAAAAATTAGCAACTGCTACGCTAGGTGTTCGAAACGGTGCAAAATTTATTTCAACTAATAAAGATGTATCCATACCCAAAGAACGTGGATTCTTACCAGGTAATGGCGCGATTACAAGCGTTGTGTCAGTCTCTACTGGTGTTGAACCAATATTTATTGGTAAACCAGAACCTATTATTATGAATAAAGCCTTGGAAATTTTAGGGTTAGATCGCTCTGAAGTTGCAATGATAGGTGATTTATATGATACAGATATACTTTCTGGAATCAATGTTGATGTTGATACAATACATGTTCAAACAGGTGTATCAACTTTAGATGATGTTAATCAAAAAGCAATACCGCCAACATATAGTTTTAAAGATTTAAATGGAGTAATCAAAGAACTCGAAATTTAGGAGTGATTGAATGCAAAAAATCGTAGTTAGTAGAAAAATTCCACAGAAATTTATTAAGCAATTAGAGGACATCGGTGAAGTAGAAGTTTGGGATGCGTCATTGACCCCTATGCCACGAGAAAAGTTTTTAACTGCTTTAAAAGACGCAACTGCTTGTTTTGTGACATTAAGTGAAATAATGGATGAAGAAGTGATTGAAGCTGCACCAAATCTGAAAGTCATAGCAAACATGGCAGTAGGCTATGATAATATAGATATTGATTTGATGCAAAGTAAGGGTATTGTTGTGACGAATACACCAGGTGTTTTAACTGAAACGACAGCAGAATTAGGATTTACCTTAATGCTTGCAGTAGCAAGACGTGTAGTCGAAGCGGAAACATATGTTCAAAACGGTGAATGGCAGAGTTGGGGGCCGTATTTATTTGCTGGTAAAGATTTATATCAAGCTAACGTTGGTATTTATGGTATGGGGGATATTGGAAAAGCATTCGCGAGACGCCTAAAAGGTTTCAATACGAATATAATGTATCATAATAGAACCAGACATAAAGATGATGAAGAAGCACTTGGTGCATTATACGTTTCATTTGAAACATTATTAAAAGAGAGTGATTTTGTCATTTGTACGGCACCATTAACTGCAGAAACACGTGATAAATTTGACGATAAGGCATTTAAAATGATGAAAAAAGATGCGATTTTTATCAATATCGGTAGAGGTGCTGTTGTCGATGAAGAAGCATTAGTGAAGGCGTTGCAAAATGAAGAAATTAAAGCATGTGGTTTAGATGTTTTAAGAGAGGAACCCATAGATATGCAACATCCATTACTCTCAATGAACAATGCAACGATACTTCCACATATTGGTAGTGCATCGGTTATAACAAGAGACCGAATGATACAACTGTGCATAGATAATATAAAGCTAGTATTAGACGAAAAAGATCCTAAAACGCCCGTTGTATAAATGATTGAAACGAATTTAAGCTGCTTATTACCTGTTTAGCTCGGGTGATTGGCAGCTTATTTTTTAGGAACATTACATTAAATAGCGTAATTTGAACTTACTTAATAAATCGAGGATGCTCACCTCATTTGATAAAAAGGGTCATTACATTCATGTATATTACTATATCTTGGGTTAGAATAGTTAAAATTAATACACAATAAATTCTTTTAAATGAGTTTATTGTGTGTTTTTTTGAATTTTAAAATAATACTCTATTTATTTATATACTATCTAACAATTTTGTTATATATATGCACAAATATTTAATTGTAATGATGTAGGAAAAATTGTATAATTAATTGGTGAAAAAGTTGAATAACTTATATACAATAAGGTGTAAAATATAAAAAATAATTTAATGAAGATGATTAATGTTGAATTTATATAAATTTTAGAGGTGAAATATGCACAAAAACGATAAAGAACATACTGCTTTACAAAAATTCAAGCCATGGTTATTGACAGTAATGTACCTAACTATATTAATTGCATTATATTTAATTTATGGTACAGGTGATACACATAATAACTTTATTTACAATGAATTTTAATTAAGGAGACTATCATGAAAGACATCATTCAAACTTTAATAGGACATGGAGAAAACTGTCCAAATCAAGTTGCAGTTAAACATAATGACGAAATTTTGACCTATGAAGCACTAAATCGGTTAGCCAACCAACTTGCAATGATATTAAAAGATGCTAAAACACCATTGATTTTATACGGGCATATGTCCCCGTATATGATTGTAGGAATGGTAGGTAGTATGAAGGCAGGTTGTGGTTATGTTCCCCTAGATACTTCTATCCCTCAAGATCGTATGCTATCAATTATAAATAAAATAGAGCCACAATATATATTTAATACTACTGATGAACAAATAGAAATAGAGCATGTTTCTTTTATTTCAAAAGATTCATTATCAAGTGTAAAACAAGATGACACCACAGTAAGTAATATAAAAGATTCTGATATTGCTTATACTATTTTTACATCAGGTTCTACTGGAGCACCAAAAGGTGTACAAATCAGTTATGAAAGTCTCAATCTTTTTACAAATTGGATGTTAGAACTCAATCAAGTTGGTTCAAATCAACAATGGCTCAATCAAGCGCCTTTTTCATTTGATTTATCTGTCATGTCCATATACCCGTGTTTAATGACTGCTGGAACCTTAAACTTAGTAGATAAAGTAATGATAAATAAACCAAAATTATTAAATCAAATGTTAGAAGAAGCAAAAATAAATGTATGGGTATCTACGCCTTCATTTATGGAAATGTGTCTTATGCTGCCACGCTTAACGGAAACATATTATAGTAATTTGAAAGAATTTTTCTTTTGTGGTGAGATTTTGGCACATAAAACAGCAGAACTATTGCTTCAACGGTTCCCATCTGCATACATTTACAATACATATGGCCCTACAGAAGCTACGGTAGCTGTCACAAGTATATTAGTTACAGATGAAGTTTTAAATCAATATAATCCATTACCAGTAGGTATACCTCAACCGGGAACGAAGTTATCGTTAACCGACGATGGTGAACTTATCATTTCAGGTAAATGCGTAAGTGAAGGGTATGTCAAAGATGACATACGTTCAAAAAAAGTATTTACCAAATTGGATGGTGAGAAATCTTATTATACTGGTGACAAAGCACAATTGATTGATAACCAATGGTTTATTAATGGAAGAATAGATTATCAAATTAAATTAAACGGCTATCGTATGGAATTAGAAGAAATAGAGTTTCAATTGCGAAAGTTAGCAAAAATCAGAGATGCAGTTGTTGTACCAACTTATAAAAATAACAAAGTCATTCATTTAAATGCTGCAGTTATTTTAAGTGATTGCGAAACCCACGAAGACGTTCAAACTTTAACTCATGAAATAAAAACGGAATTAAAACATGTATTGCCCGAATATATGATTCCAAAAAAGTTAATATATATGAAGAAATTACCACTTACGATGAATGGAAAATTAGATCGTAAAAAGATTGCTGAGGCTATAGAGAAATGATTCCATACGGCGATTTTACATTCTTTCTTATAGCATTTGTTATTTTGTTACCAGTTATTATATTAGGATTTATGGGTAAGCAGAGCAAAATTTATAATGGTTTGAGTACAGCAGTCATGATTATATTAATATTTTCATCGAATAAGCATCATCTATTTGGACAAGCTTTTTTGAGTTTAGAACTGATAAATTTTATCCTTTATTTAATTTGGCAAGTGTTGATTATCATATATTACTGGAATTCTCGTGCTAAAAATAATACAACAGCAAAATTTATATCGGTTATTTTTCTCTCTGTTTTGCCACTTATTGTTGTGAAAGTTATGCAAAGCTCGTGGTTTGGAATGGCACAGTTAAAACTACATGAGAGTAAAGTCATAGAATTCATCGGATTTTTAGGCATTTCGTATGTTACTTTTAAAAGTGTTCAACTATTAATGGAAATTAGAGATGGCTCAATCAAAGAGATTAAATTTTGGAAAGTCGTACAGTTTATATCGTTTTTTCCAACCATTTCCTCAGGACCAATTGATCGTTACAAACGTTTTGTGAAAGATGACAATAAAATTCTGAGTGGAAGTGACTATAATGGTTTATTTGTCAAAGCAATACATTACATTATGCTTGGATTTTTATACAAATATATTATTGCTTATTTGATACAAACATTTGCAATTAATCCATTAATGCTCGATTTTTCTGGTGTTATCACAAAATGGTTATATATGTACGCATACAGTTTATATTTATTTTTTGACTTTGCCGGATATTCACTTTTTGCTATTGCGTTTAGCTATATTTATGGTATTCAAACGCCACAAAACTTTAACCAGCCATTTAAAGCTAAAAATATTAAAGATTTTTGGAATAGATGGCATATGTCACTATCATTTTGGTTTAGAGATTGTATTTATATGCGGTCATTATTTTTTATGTCAAAGAAAAAATTACTAAAAAGTCAATTTGCAATGTCGAATATAGCCTTTTTCTTAAACTTTTTAATAATGGGCATATGGCATGGTATAGAACTTTATTACATTTTGTATGGGTTGTATCATGCAGCATTATTTATTGGATATGGCTATTATGAAAAATGGAGAAAAAAACATCGTCCACGTTGGCAGAACCAGTTTACAACTGCTTTGAGTATTGTTGTAACATTTCATTTTGTAACATTTGGTTTTCTGATTTTTTCAGGAAAACTGTTTTAAAATTAGGAGGAATAATAATGGAATTTAAAGAACAAGTATTAGATTTATTAATTGAAGTAACTGAAAATAATATCGTGAAAGAAAATCCTGACATTGAATTATTTGAAGAAGGTATTATAGATTCATTTCAAACGGTCGGTTTATTATTAGAAATTCAAAACAAATTAGATATTGAGGTTTCAATTATGGATTTTGACAGAGATGAATGGGCAACACCAAATAAGATTGCAGCGGTATTAGAAGAATTAAGATGAAATTAAAACATTTTATACCAATTATCATCAGTTTATGTTTATTTGGGATTTTCTTAATATTACCTTCTAGTTGGTTTAGTGGATTAATCACTCAGAAAACGTTAGATAATCAACGTACTTCACTCTCAGATCAAGTGTTAAAAGGTACGTTAATCCAAGAGCAGATGTTTAAGTCGAATCATTTTTATCCAATTTACGGTTCTAGTGAACTTGAGAAAGATGACCCGTTTAATCCATCTATATTGTTGCGCGATAACAATATGCATGCTAAGCAACCATTTCTAATTGGCACAGGTGGTTCTACAGATTTAATTAATGCTGTGGAATTAGCCTCACAATATGATCATTTAAAAGGAAAGAAAATGTCACTTATTATATCGCCGCAATGGTTTACAAACCATGGATTAACTAATAAAAATTTTGATGCTCGTATGTCTAAAGCACAGTTGAACCGCTTATTTAAGCAAAAGCATTTAAGCCCAGAACTTAAACAGCGCTATGCCAAACGTTTATTAAGATTTAAAAATGTAGAAAATCGAAACTATTTAGAAAAAGTAGCTAAAGGTAAAATAAGTGACAATGACCAATATGTATCATCATTTAAAATGAATCAATTTGAAAAAATTGAAGCAATAAAGTCGAATTTACCTCTTGCAAATACTGAGTTAGCAGATATTACACCGGTAACTGCACAAGATGACAGTTGGGGGATGCTTCGCAATAAAGCTGAATACTATGGTGCTAAACATTCACAATCAAATATATTTAAAATTAGAGATGAGTATTGGCAATTAATAAAAAAGCATAAGCGTAAAGTGAACAGAGATTATGAATTTAATAGTAATTCTCCAGAATTTAAAGATTTGGAGTTATTGGTAGATACTATGCGAGAGGCTGGTGTTGATATTGAATATATTAGTCTTCCATCAAATGGAAAATGGTACGATCACATAGGTGTAAATAAAGAAAAACGTCAGAAAGTATATAATAAAATTAAGAACACAGTTATTAGTCGTGGCGGGAAAATTTACGACATGACAGATAAAGATTATGAACCTTATGTTATCAGTGATGCCGTCCATATAGGATGGAAAGGTTGGGTTTATATTAGTGAGCACATTGCTCAGCACATGCGCAAATAACTACTTTCAAATTAAGGATGAATGATTTGAATGATGATTAAAATGTTGACTAGGATAGGAAATCGCAACTATGGATTTTCTATCGTGTTTACTGATTTTATTTATCGGTTCTGCCTTTGATTAAAAATGAACAGCGTGCTGATTACGTCAGGAATGACTTGTATAAATTTAATCAATAAAGTCAAATCACTTCGCTATCATACAATTTTCAATTTTATTTCTGGTTTTAATATAAAAATGCACTTTCATGTTTAAATGAAAGTGCATTTTGTTATAAATCAGCTATTTGATGAAAGATTCATAAACGAAGAATTCTATAAAATTTGACGTTTTTGTTGTTTAATTTATTTATAAGTTGATCAACTAGAATACTTGCTCTACTTCTACTACTCCAGGTACTTCTTCATGTAAAGCACGTTCGATGCCTGCTTTTAATGTGATTGTTGAACTTGGGCATGTACCACATGCACCGTGCAATTGAAGTTTAACAATGCCATCTTCTACATCTACTAGCGAACAGTCGCCGCCATCACGTAGTAAGAATGGACGTAGTTTTTCAATTACTTCTGCTACTTGATCAAACATTGTTACGTTTTCAGTTGGCATGGAAATGCCTCCTTTCAAGTATATTATTTCATTTTCTGTCTATCTTTTTATTATAATAGATATATAAAGAAAAATCTATCAATCGAGACAAAAGGGGATAAGTAAAATGAATAAAGTAAGTGTAGTCGTTTATGGTGCAGATGTTGTTTGTGCAAGCTGTGTTAATGCGCCAACAGCGCGTAATACTTTTGATTGGTTGCAACCATTGCTCAAAAGAAAGTATCCAGATATCCAATTTGAGTTTACGTATATTGATATAGAAAAGGATACTGAAAATTTAACTGATCATGATCAACAATATATTGAGCGTATTCAAGATGATGAATTGTTCTATCCGCTTGTAACGATGAATGATGAATACGTTTCAGATGGGTATGTACAATTGAGAGATATCACTCAATTTATGGATGCGCATTAATTTAATTATTTTAAAAAAAGACACGTACCTATACTTTTTACGCATGTTAATAAAGTATAGGAAGACGTGTCTTTATAATTACTGATTAAAATTTATCCATTGTGATATTTGTATAACCATAGCACACCAGATTTTAAGATTGAAGCTAAACGACCCGTAACGGTTCTATCCATGATGTAAGCAAACCCTTTTTTATCACCAAGGGAACCTAAGAAGCCTTGAACTTTGAGTTCTGGCATTTTTTCTGGTAGAGGTTTACCTTGCCATTGTAATTTCATAACATCAGCAATCTGGTCTCCCTGAACTTCAGCAAGTTGTGCACTAGGTGCATGAGGTAAATCTGCACAATCGCCAACTACGTATACATTTTTATAGGTTGGGACTTGATGGTATTGGTTTAGGATGACACGGCCATCTCTGCTAATATCAATTGGTAAATTTCTAACAATTTCCACAGGTTGAATGCCAGCAGTCCATACGATTAAATCCAATGGCTCAGGTACATCGTTATTGAAAATTTTACCAGGTTCCACACGATTAATATCAGAATTTGGAACTACCGTTACATCGTTCTTTTTAAACCAATTTTCTATATAACGACTTAGCTTTTCTGGAAAACGACGTAAAATACGTTCTCCTCGATCATATAAGTATATTTGCAAATCTTTACGGCTTTCGCGAAGTTCGCTCGCTAATTCGATGCCACTTAAACCCGCACCTACAATACCCACTTTTGCTCCATTTGGTAATTCACTGATATGATGAAATGTTTCCCGTGAACTTGATAACGTTTGGATACTGTGTGTGTATTCTGCTGCTCCTGGGACATTATGATATTTGTCCTCGCAACCAAGTCCAATGACTAATTCGTCATAATCTACTTTTGTGTTGCCAACTGAAATAATTTGATCTTCTAAATTAATATCATTGATTTCTCCGTACACAATATTAATACGTTCTGAATCGGGAAAATTCATACGAATATCTTTGTCTGATTTAGTACCAGCAGCTAATTCATAGAATTCTGGTTTTAAACCATGATAAGGCATACGATCAATTAATGTAATAGAATAATTTTCAGGAAGTGCCGATGGTAAAATATGAGACATAATGCGCATATTTCCATATCCGCCACCCAATAGTACTAAATTTTTCATTTATGATACCCCTTTAGTAAAAATATATTGAGCAATTTGATAAAAATACAGTTTATTTTTGTTAATAAATAATATTTTTATCTCTTGTCGTCAATGTAAGTCAATAAATACAATTTGGTTAAATCATATTCGTCTTCATTGAACGAAATACCAATTTCATAATAAGCTTACTTAGATATATTATATGCTTTTTTATATACTTCTACAAATAAACGTGATGAATTGTAATTTGTAAACATAAATCTTTAAAAATACAATATGATTATAACAATATAAAAAATTAGTGTGAATGGCATTTTATACGAAAACGTGTTTTGTTTTAATTGAATTGTTACAAAAACAACAAAATGAATGATTAATTCATATAAGCTAGTAAGTGGTCAAAAGTGATGTGATTTTGTTATAATTACTAAACTGATAATTAATTGAGAGGGTGTAATATGAATCCAATAGTTGAGTTCTGCATTTCGAATTTAGCGAAAGGTGGAGATTATGTATATAATCAACTTGAAAATGATCCAGGTGTAGACGTTTTAGAATATGGATGTTTGCAAAATTGTGGCATTTGCTCAAGTGGCTTGTATGCATTAGTAAACGGTGATATTGTTGAAGGAGAATCACCAGACGACTTATTACAAAATATTTATTCACATATAGAAGAAACATGGATTTTTTAGGGAGGTAATTTCAATGGCAGTAGTTGAACTAACAGAAGCGGCAGCATACGAAGTTAAAGATATGATGGAACAGAATGATATGCCAGATGGCTTTTTGAAAATCAAAGTTAATGGTGGCGGTTGCACAGGATTAACGTATGGTATGTCTGCAGAAGCTGAACCTAGTGAAAATGATGAAATATTTGAATTTCACGGTGTCAAAGTGCTAGTTGATAAATATGATATACCAGTATTGGAAGGTACAAAAATTGATTTCAAACAATCGTTAATGGGCGGTGGCTTCCAAATAGACAATCCAAACGCAATTGCATCTTGTGGTTGTGGAAGTTCATTCAGAACTGCAAAAGTTTCTGGTTCACCAGAAGATTGTTAAAAATTTTAAACCGAGTGTTTATGGACTATAGTTCGACTAAATGTGGTTAGAACTATAGTCTTTTATCTGTTTATGTGAAAAAATAAACAATATATGCGTTTCGGCTTGAAAATAAACTATAAAAACTATAAAATTAGTGTTGGATGAAAAATGTCTTTTTTGTGAATTTCTATGTAAATCAGTAAATTATAAAAAGACGATCGCAACAAAAAAATTATGAAAGCTTAGGTGAATGAAATGGCTCAAGAACGTAAAAAAGTTTTAGTTTTAGGCGCTGGTTACGCTGGGTTACAAACTATTACCAAATTACAAAAGCAACTTTCAGCTGATGAAGCTGAAATTACATTAATCAATAAGAATGATTATCACTATGAAGCAACTTGGTTACATGAAGCTTCAGCTGGAACAATTAGTTATGAAGATGTTTTATATCCAGTTGAAAGCGTAATCAATAAGAATAAAGTAAACTTCATTAAAGCAGAAGTTACAAAAATTGATCGCAATGCTAAAAAAGTAGAAACTGATGCAGGAATCTTTGATTTTGATATTTTAGTTGTTGCTTTAGGTTTCGAAAGTGAAACATTTGGTATTAAAGGTATGAAAGATCATGCTTTCCAAATCGAAAATATTTTAACTGCACGTAAATTAGCGCGCCATATTGAAGACAAATTTGCTAACTACGCTGCTTCTAAAAATAAAGATGATAAAGATTTAGCTATTATCGTTGGTGGTGCAGGCTTTACAGGTGTTGAATTCTTAGGTGAATTAACTGACCGTATCCCTGAGTTATGTAACAAATATGGTGTAGATCAAACAAAAGTTAAAATTACTTGTGTAGAAGCTGCTCCAAAAATGTTACCTCAATTCTCTGATGAATTAGTAAACCATGCAGTTAGTTATTTAGAAAGTAAAGGTGTTGAATTTAAAATTGCTACACCGATTGTTGCTGCAAATGAAAAAGGTTTCGTAGTTAAAGTTAATGATGAAGAACAACAATTAGAAGCAAATACAGTTGTATGGGCAGCAGGTGTTCGTGGTAGTAAGTTAATGGAAGAATCATTCGAAGGCGTTAAACGTGGCCGTATCGTTACAAATCAAGATTTAACAATCGATGGTTATAATGATATTTTTGTAATAGGTGATTGTTCTGCATTTATTCCAGCTGGTGAAGAACGCCCATTACCTACTACAGCACAAATTGCAATGCAAGAAGGCGAGCACACTGCTAAGAACATTAAAAATATTTTAGAAGGTCAACCTACTCAAGAGTTTGAATATGTTGATCGCGGTACAGTATGTTCTTTAGGTGCTAACGATGGCGTTGGTGTTGTTTATGGTAAAGATATCCAAGGTAAAAAAGCTGCATTTATGAAAAAAGTAATCGATACACGTGCAGTATTCAAACTTGGTGGTATTGGTTTAGCATTTAAAAAAGGTAAATTTTAATAACTGATAACCAATAGATATGTATCTATTGACCATAAATATTGAGGCTGAGACATAAATTGTCTCAGCCTCAAATTTTATATATAGTATGATATAATCTATCATTTTTATAATGATCCGACATTAAAATGATAGAATGTGACAGAATAAATTGAAATGAGGGATGTTTGATGAAAACAGTTATAAATAACACTTCTAAGATTGAACAAGAAACAATTATTGTAGGTGTGCCTGAACATTTAAATCAATTAGAGTCGATACAAATTGCTGGAAATGACATAAAAGACTTATTATCCCCTTTAAAAGAACATCATATTTTCAGCACCAATGTTGGAGCGATTTCGAGTACATTTTTTAAAGTAGATGAGAAGGCACATAAACTGATTACTGTGGGCTTAGGAAATACTAAAACATTAGGATATAATGATTATTTAAAAATCTTCGGAAATTTATTTCAAACTTTAAATAGCAAAAGGATAACTAAAGCATCATTGTTGTTTAACACGTTTAAATCTCAAAAAGTAGAAACGGAATTAATAGCAGAAATTCTTGGTAAACAAAGTAAACAATCTATCTATCATTTTGATGGTTATAAAACTAATAAATCAGCGCCTTATCAATTAACAATAGAGATTCACACAGAAGAAGATCACATTGTCGAGTTTATTGAACGAGGAGAGGCTATTGCAACTGCTGTTAATTTAGCACGTGATTATAGTAATATACCACCTAACATATTGACACCAGCTTATTATGCAGAATTGATACAAAATCAATTTAATGACACTAGCGTATCAGTTGATATCAAAGATAATAAAACTTTACAAAAAGAAGGTTTTGGGTTAATTCATGCAGTTGGTAAAGGTTCTAAAAATGGTCCACGCGTAATAACGTTGACTTATAATGGTGGAAAACCAGGAGAAAATCCTATTGCACTCGTAGGTAAAGGCATTACGTATGATTCAGGTGGCTATTCAATCAAATCAAAAACAGGTATGCAGACCATGAAATTTGATATGTGTGGCTCAGCAAATGTAATAGGAATGATCGAAGCTGCTCGTCAATTAGCACTGCCACTAAATATTGTTGGAATTATTGCCGCTGCCGAAAATATGGTGAATGACGAAGCAATGAAACCAGATGATGTTTACACAGCACTTAGCGGAGAATCAGTAGAGGTATTAAATACTGATGCAGAGGGGCGCCTTGTTTTAGGTGACGCTGTATTTTATGCAAATCAATTTCAGCCAAGTATAATATTAGATTTTGCAACGTTAACTGGCGCTGCTGTAGCTGCGTTAGGTGAAGATAAAGCTGCCGTTTTTAATCAAAATGCTGACACTACGTTAAAATCTATTCTACAACAAGCACAAATGATGGATGAAAAAGTCTTTGAATTACCGATTACTGACACAGAACAAGCACTGATAAGAAAAAGTGAAGTGGCTGATTTAGTTAACCATACCAATGGTCAAGGTAAAGCATTGTTTGCAGCAACATTTATCAATCATTTTGCAGGTAATACACCACATTTACATTTTGATATCGCAGGGCCTGCTACTACGAATAAATCAAGTTATAAAGGGCCTGTGGGACCTACAGGTTATCTAATATCAACAATCGTACAATGGTTAAGCGTACTATAGGTGTAACAATATTATCATTAAAAACAAAAACTTCAAGTTAATTTTAGTAGATTAACTTGAAGTTTTTTTAACCTTATATCACAAGGTTGGCAGGTTAATGATTCATGTTTCATCTAAATATCAAGATAGGATTGACAATTTGATAAGCAATTGTTATTATAAATCTCGTGATACTTTAGTTCGATAACGTAATAAAGGAGTTGTGCTTTTGTGATAAATGCAGTTGTTATAGCAGTGGTACTGATGATTGTACTCTGTTTATGTAGATTAAATGTTGTTATAAGCTTATTTATCAGTGCACTAGTTGGTGGCTTAATCGCAGGTATGAGCGTCACAGACATTGTATCTGTATTTGGTAAAAATATTGTTGATGGCGCAGAAGTGGCATTGAGCTATGCTTTACTAGGCGGGTTTGCTGCGTTGATTTCTTATAGTGGTATTACTGACTATTTAGTAAATAAAATTATCAATGCTATTCACGCGGAAAACAGTAAAATGTCACGTATTAAAGTTAAAGTGATTATTATCGGTGCCCTCTTAATTATGAGTGTAATGAGCCAAAACTTAATACCTGTACATATTGCATTTATCCCAATTGTGATACCACCATTAATAAGTTTGTTCAATGAACTTAATATAGATAGAAGACAAATTGCTATTATCATTGGCTTTGGTTTATGTTGGCCATACGTATTATTGCCATATGGTTTCGGTCAGATTTTCCATCAAATCATTCAAAGCGGATTTTCTAAAGCAGATCATCCAATTGAAATGGGCATGATATGGAAAGCGATGCTGATTCCTTCATTAGGCTATATTGTTGGCTTAATTGCAGGTATTTATTATTATAGAAAACCTAGAAAATATTCTGAACATAAAGATATTAAAGATATGAGTGAAATTGAAATTAGACCATATGTCCTCATAGTAACCATTATTTCTATTATTGCTACGTTTTTAGTACAAATGTTCACTGATTCTATGATATTTGGGGCTTTAGCTGGTGTGCTTGTATTCTTCATCTCACGTGCATACAAGTGGACTGAGTTAGACCAAAAATTTGTAGATGGTATTAAAATTATGTCATTTATAGGTGTCGTAATCTTATCAGCAAATGGATTTGCAGGTGTAATGAATGAAACAGGAGATATCGGTAATTTAGTAAGTGGGCTTAGCGATGTTATTGGTGAGAATAAATTATTTAGTATTATTGTCATGTACATTATTGGTTTGGTCGTAACATTAGGTATCGGTTCATCATTTGCTACAATACCTATTATTGCAACGTTATTTGTGCCATTAGGTGAATCTTTAGGATTAAGTACTATGGCATTGATTGCGTTGATAGGAACAGCAAGTGCATTAGGTGATTCAGGATCACCTGCAAGTGATTCAACATTAGGGCCTACGGCAGGTTTAGATGTTGATGGTCAACATGATCACATTCGTGATACATGTATTCCAAACTTTGTTTTCTATAACATTCCTCTAATTATTTTTGGAACAATAGCGGCTATGATATTATAAATCTAAGAATAAAAAAAGAGGTGTCTTAAATGGCAAATATGCTTGATGCTTTAAAGATAAAGGTAGAGCTACAAGAACATGGACTTATGGTTATGTCCATGCCAGTAACAGATGAAGTGAAACAACCATTTGGCTTTTTACATGGTGGGGCGAGTTTAGCGCTCGGAGAAACAGCATGCTCTATGGGGGCTGCTGAAATCATTGACACAGAGCATTACATTCCCCTAGGTTTAGAAATGAATGCGAATCATATAGGTTCGACAACCGAAGGGACAATATTTGCGACTGCTACAATCATACATGAAGGTAGTACGACTCAAGTTTGGAACATAGATATCAGAGACCAAAATGATAGATTGATTTGTGTAATGAGAGGAACCGTTGCTATAAAACCACGTAAACGGCAATGAGAAATTAAAGTATTAGATTGGTGATTTTAATCTTAATGATTAGCGTGTATTCAAGCTAATTATTATTACATGTAAACTATATATGAGCTTGGGATAAAAACCTAGAAAAATAGCACGCAGATGATTTAATTAATGCATCTGCGTGCTTCTTTGTTATTCAATATTTCGTATGGTTGTCTCGCTTTCTTAGGAAACAGCTTCAGATTGCCTTGTTTCCTCAATCGACACGCCAAAATACAATGTATTCATATGTCATTTCACATTAAAATACTTTAAAAACAAGGTCTTATATTAACCAAAATGATGTTAATAATTATTCTACATGCATACACCCAATCTGTATACACTGGTCGTAAAATAGAAAAAATGCTTAATAATCGTATCTAAATGATGTAGCTCTCACAAAATCAAACACCTTTTTATAAAACAATGAATCGTTTTAAAGTAAATCTTAAAGTAGATGTCTTATTAGTATCTTTATTTCTTGGTATTAATGGTATTTAATATGAGCAAATTAGCAACTCAATGAGTTAATTATTATTTCAATTGAAATTGGCTTTTCACTTGTCCAAGCACTTTATGTCCCAGATCCTTTTAAATATGTTTATTTGTTGTTAAATATATCTTATGTTCAATACGTTTTTTTGATAATGCAGCAGTTGCAATTTTTGCTGCTGCTTCACGGCCACCCATGATGTTGCGAGCAAAGGGACCGAGTTCTAAATCTGCTAGACCACCTGTGACGAATAAATTCGGTAACCATTCTAAATGAGATGAAATAGAAGGCAGTCCCGCATCTGACACAGGTGCATTAAAATTTTTAACGAGCTGCTTGATAATTGGTTGTTGCATAAGTGTATCTTCGAAACCTGTGGCTAATACTACGCTATCATAGAACATACAATATTGTTCTGTACAAATATGATGATGATGTATATCTTTTAATTCATTGATATGCATTATTAATTTACCTTGCTTCATGTGTTTTTTGAGCCTCAATGCTAATTCTTTAGGCATAGAACCTTTATGGCGCTCTTTTTGAATGATTTTCAGTTTGGTTTTTGAGTCAGTTAATGCACTAAAGTTTGACATTTTTTTGGGACCTAACCAACCTGGATCTGCGTCGAAGTCATGTACGTCAATGACTTTATTTGTCCAAAGATGAATGACTGATTGCGGTTGATGTTGTAGTAATTTTAAAGTGACATGTGCTGCAGAAATCCCACTTCCAACGACATGAGAAGTTTGTTTATGTAAATTTAATTGTGAATCAAAAATATGATATACATCTGGTGTATGTTTAAAGTTATGTGGAATATAGGGTACGTGATTACAACCTGTTGCAATCACCAAGTAATCTGATGTAATCCAATTGTGTTGTGATAATTGTACATGCCATTGTTTTTGGTTGAAGCTGATTTTATTAGCAAAACCGACAATATGGTTCTTGTTCAAATTGAATTTATGTAATAGATGGTGAATATGGTCTATAAATAACGCTCGATTTGGTCTTTTATACGGTCCATAACTGGCATTAATATATTGATGACATTTAGCAAATTGATTTAAATGAAAGGGATTAGGATGTATATGGTGGACACACGGCGAACGTAAATAAGGCATTTGAATGCGTTGAGTATAATCCTCGAATTGCTCGCATAAACTTTGATGTGGATCAATAATTGTTAGTTCGTGGTCTTTGATACCTATGGATTTTAATTTTATTGCAATTGTAACTGCTTGGATACCGCCACCGATTATGGTCCAAGTAGACATATTTTCAGCTCCTTTTAAAACGTAATAATTACGATTTAATATATCATCACACACCGAATTTAGCAATCATTAATTTTATAAAATAAAAAACGCATCCCAGTTAATTGGAATGCGTAAGTTAATGACTTTACAATTTTGTATCTTTTAGGTCTTTTTGTATATCATCACGTTTTGTTCTTTTGGAAGCGGGTGTTCTCAAATTATATGCGGATTTAATAATAAGGTGACTTGCTAGTGGACCTGTTATCAGAATAAATAATATTCCAATAAGTAATTGCATATTTACGTAACCTTCACGCCCGATGAAATATAAGAAAACACCACTTATAAGTAACATTGCTCCCAATGTAGCGGCTTTACCAGCAGCATGTGCGCGCGCATATACGTCATCTAAACGCAAGAGGCCAATCGCAGCTAGTGCACTTATGAGTGAGCCGAGGATAACTAAGATAAGTGCTATGCTAATGATGATCGTTGTTATCATGTTCAATCACCTTACCTTTATCCATATATTTTGCAAACACTGCGGTTCCTAAAAATGCTAAAATACCAATTAACAAAATAGCAACCATCATATATTTAGTACCTAAGAAAATACTAAATAGTGCTACAATCGCCATTAGTTGGATACCCATTGCGTCGAGTGCCACAACCCTATCCGCAAGAGAAGGGCCGATAATGACACGAACAAGCATACCAAACATTGACAATGTTACGATAACTAATGCCACGATTAATATTACGTTGTAGTTCATTAATATTCGCCTACCTCTCTTACCACTTTTTCAAGTGATGATTTAATACTTTCTATTTCTTCTTCCTTAGTACTAAAATCAATACTGTGAATGTATATTTTTGTGCGATCATCACTAATGCCTAGAACAATTGTGCCTGGTGTCAGGGTAATCAAATTTGATAACAACACAATTTGCCAATCTTTTTTTAAATCGGTCGGATAAGTAAAAAAGGCGGGTTCGTTGTTTATTTTAGGCTTAGTTACAATTCTAATAACATCAATATTTGCTTTAATCAATTCTACTAAAAACACGATAAATAATTTAATGATTTTATAAATAGTAATAATATAAAATCTACCGGGTAAGATACCGCGCATTAGGAATACTAATAAAAGACCAAAGATATAACCTAAAAGGAAATTATTAAATGTATAACTGCCGGTAACGAATAGCCAAAACACAGATAAAATTAAATTTACTAATATTTGAATTGCCATACTATTTACCCCCCAATACGCTGTCTATATATACACTAGGATTATAGAATGTTTCAGCAGCATCTTTTATGATTGGTTGTAAAAAGTCAGCGGATAGGCCAAATATTACTGATATGGCAACTGCAAAAATAGCTACTGTTAAGATACCTTTGTACTGCAGTTTAGGATTGACTTCATAACCTTCAGATTCACCGAAGAATCCTTTTAAGAAAATACGAATAACAGAGTAAAGTACGACTAAACTAGATAGTAATATGATTATACCGCTTAAATAAAATCCTTTTTCGAAAGTAGCTTGAACGATATAGTATTTACCATAAAAACCACTTAACGGCGGAATACCAGCTAAACTTAAAGCAGCGATAAAGAAAGACCAACCTAATACAGGATAATGTTTGATTAAGCCACCATATTTGCGTAAATCGTGTGTTTTGGTGATTTTATACATCACACCAATTAAGAAAAATAGTGCAGCTTTTATCAACATATCGTGTAAAGTATAATAAATTGCGCCCATCATGCCAGCCTGATTCATCATTGCTACGCCTACTAAAATGACACCAACAGCAATCATAATATTATAAATGATAATTTTTTTAGTATCAAAGTAGCTTACTGCACCCACACAACCAAAAATAATTGTAAGTAAGGCTAAGAATAGAATGGTGTACAGCGAAAAATTAGAGGAATCGCCAAAGAAAAGGCTTGCTGTTCTAGCTATTGCGTAAACCCCAACTTTTGTTAATAATGCACCAAAGAAAGCGATAATTGCTATAGGTGGCGCATAATAAGCTCCTGGTAGCCAGATATACATTGGAAACACACCAGCTTTTGTAGCAAAAACAAAGATGAACATAATAAATATAATACTGATAATTCCTTTGTCTTGTGTTGATAGTTGGCTTAATTTTTCACTGATATCTGCTAAATTCAATGTACCGACGACAGAATAAAGCATTGCAACGGCTATAACAAAGAAAGCAGAAGATGTCACATTCACAAGCACATATTTTATCGTTTCACTCAATTGAACTTGTGTGCCACCAATAACTAATAAAATATAAGATGCCATTAAAAATACTTCAAAGAATACGAAAAGGTTGAAAATATCACCAGTTATAAATGAGCCTATAACACCTGTGAGCATAAACATTATGGCAAAATAATAATAATATGTTTCACGTTCGATACCTACTGATTGATATGAATATAAGATAATCAACATTGTTACAATTAAACTTGTAATCACAAGTAAGATACTAAAAATATCTGTAACAAAAACAATACTATAAGGTGCATCCCATGAACCAAGCTCGAGTTTTATAGGTCCATCTCTGAGAACATTCTTTAGATTTATAAAAGCAAAAATTAATGTAACTGCAGTACCTGTTAGTGCAACGTAGCGTTTAATTTTAGGGCGTTTACCAATAAAAATTAATGCAATAATTGTTAACATTGGTATGACAAGTAATGAAATAATAAGATTACTCTCTATCATTATCTAGCACCCCTTTCATGCTTTCTACGTTGTCTGTACCTAGTTCTTTATAGCTTCTAAAAGCCAATACTAAGAAAAAGGCTGTTACTGAAAATGAAATTACAATTGCTGTTAATATGAGTGCTTGTGGAATTGGATCCACATATGAAGTAAACCCTTTTTCATAAATAGGGACTTCACCTTTTTTAAGACCACCCATCGTTATTAAAAATAAATTAGCTGTATGTGTTTGTAATGTAGTCCCAATAATGATGCGTATCAAACTTTTAGAAAGAATGAGATAGACGCTCATTGCAGTGAGAATACCACAAACAAAAATCATCACTATTTCCATTACTCATTCTCTCCAATCGCTAATATTATAGTCATTATTGTGCCAACAACCGCACATAAAACACCTAAATCAAAAAATGTGGCAGTGTGCATTTCTATAGGTTTTAAAATACCTAATGGAATTTCAAAAGGTGTATGCGTAAAGAAGTTTTTATTGTATAGCCAACTCGCCATCGGTGTAGCTAAACAAAAGAACAACCCGATACCAATGAGTTTTTTGAAGTCCCATGGGTATATTTTACGCATCGTTTTAATATCATAAGCAACAGCTACAATCACAAGTGAACTTGATAGTAGTAAGCCACCGACGAAACCGCCACCAGGTGTATAATGTCCTGTTAGAAATAGGTGTAAACCAAACATAACGATTAAGAAGAAAATCACAATGGCAGAGTATTGGAATATTAAATTATTTTTCTGTCTTTTCAATGTGAGTTCCTCCTTCATCATTTGGTTTATTTTTATAACGAAGTTTAATCATTGTGTAAACACCTAATCCAGCAATACCTAATACTGAAGATTCGAATAAAGTATCCGTACCACGGAAATCAACTAGGATAACGTTGACCATGTTTGTACCATGAGCTAAATCATATACATGCGCTTTATAAAATTCTCCAATTGAGCCAAAGTGTCTATTTCCGTATGTGATTAAACCTAATACTGTTACAACAGTACCAGCACCGATGGCAATCAAAATATTCAGCCACTTATATGAAGTGGACTCGTTATGTCGATTTAGATTTGGTAAGTGATAGAAACATAATAAGAACAATGCAGTAGAAATAGATTCTACAACAAATTGCGTCAGCGCTAAGTCTGGCGCACCAAAGAAAATAAAGAAGATTGCTACTGCATAACCTACTGCACTTGCCATGATAATACTGAATAGACGTGAGCGAGCAAAAATAATCATTGAAGCTGCCGTAATAATAATGACTACGATGATCAATTCGAATGGTCTGATTTCACTAACATCTTTAAAGTTAACACTGAATGGTGTTACTAATAATGTCACAAGTGTAATTACGATTAAAGACGCAAAAATGATTAATAAGTTATTACGTGTAAATCCAGTAACATAAGTGTTGGTAAATTGACTAGAATAGCCTGGGAATACCGTTCCAACTTTATCATACCAATAATTGATTGTTAGTTTTGTAGGTTGTGCTTTTAATAAACTAATCCAATAACCAAAGCTAAATATTAACAATATACCAGCTACATAAATGCCCAATGTGGAGAAAAAGGCTGGTGTAAATCCATGGAACATATGAAACTCAGCTGTTGCATTTGTATTATTACTGATTGCGTTGACAGCTGGTTCAATAATCGTACCTGTCAATATTGAAGGGAAGAACCCAAAAACAATGACGAGTAGTGCTAAAATACCTGGAGAGATTAGCATTAATTTTGAAACTTCATGAGCTGATTTTGGTAAATTATCTGGTTTATAACTACCTAAGAATATTTGACCAATAAATCTAACTGCATAAACAAAAGTGAATACGCTACCCAAAATGGCTACGATAGGTATGAGTATGCCAATACTATTTAAACTGAAGATATTAGCATGTGTAACTTCAATCATACTTTCAAGAAATTTCTCTTTAGATAAGAAACCATTAAACGGTGGAATACCCGCCATACTCAATGATGTAATTAATGTAATCGTAAAAGAAATTGGCATGATTGTTACTAAGCCACCCAATTTATTGACATCACGTGTTCCTGTACTGTGATCAACAGCACCAGTTACCATAAATAATGCACCTTTAAATGTAGCGTGATTTATAAGGTGAAACACAGCCGCTGTAAACGCAGCAACATAAATTTGACTATCTGCACCTTCGAAATGATAACTTACTGCCCCGATACCTAACATTGACATAATCATGCCTAATTGTGAGACAGTTGAAAAAGCTAAAATGCCTTTTAAATCTTGTTGTTTTGTGGCATTCAAAGATGCCCAGAACAGCGTGATTAAGCCGACTGCAGTAATCGTCCAAATCCAACCTTGAGAAAGTGCGAATATTGGTGTCATACGAGCAACTAAGTAAAGACCAGCTTTAACCATCGTTGCAGAATGCAAGTAAGCACTAACGGGTGTCGGTGCTTCCATAGCATCCGGTAACCAAACGTAAAATGGAAACTGAGCTGATTTAGTCATTGCTCCAATGATTACAAAAATCATAGACAATATAAAGTAAGGGCTTGTCTGAATTTCAGACGCATGATTGATGAGCGTTTGAATACTGGTAGAATTACCTGCAAGTGATAGTAAAATAAGGCCACCTAGCAGAGAAAGACCGCCCAAAACAGTTATGAGCATTGATTTTTGTGCACCATAAATAGATGCTTGTTTTGTTCTCCAAAATGAAATGAGTAGAAAACTTGAAAATGAAGTTAGCTCCCAAAACAGATATAAGATAATGATATTATCTGATAATACGACCCCTAACATGGCACCCATAAAAAGCAAAAGGTAACAATAAAAATGACCCAATTGCTCTTGTCGACTTAAATAACTAATGGAATATAATACAACCAAGCTTCCGATACCAGTTATTAATAAACTGAATAATAAGCCTAAGCCGTCAACGTATAAATCGAAATTCATGCCAAAGTGAGGCATCCAATTTGCTTTATGTACTACGTTTTCACCTGACATTGTTGTCGAAATGATTGATATAAAATATATAAATAAGACGACGGGGATAGGTAACACAAACCATCCTAAATGTATCTGCTTTTGTACGCGATATACAATTGGAATAATGAGTGCAAATATTAACGGTAATAACACCGCTATATGTATCAAACTCATTATTTTATCCTCCTTTTAAAAATAGTATAAGGTCATTATACATGAATAAGACTATTCTGAAAAACCACGCTAACCCTTGTGGAGCTTTAATTTTAAGTTTGTTTTAAATAAGAAGAAACACGGTATTTTTATTCAAAATTTTGTTTGTATTGAATTGAATAATCTTTTTTTAATTGTGCTAAATTAGCAAGTGAGTATTGTGCAAATTCGGTATTTTCTTCTTTTAATTTGTTTTCTAAATTCGTAATGGCAAATTGTAAAGATTGTATATAATCCAGTTCTTCTACATTAAAAGGTCTAAGTTTGGATTTTGAAGTATAGCGCTTTTCAAATTGACTTAAAGCTTTGCGTTCGTGAAAAAAGACATTGTTCGTTTCGTTTGGGTGATGTAAGTCTCCTTGTTTTGGATGTTTAATGACCTGTTCAATTTGAACAAGTACTTGATTGTCATCTTCTTCTATAATAGATACACCATAACTTCCAGTTTTATGTGCAAAACGATATAACATAATTCAATACACTCCTCATTTTATGTTAGAATACATATATCATCTTAACATGAAATGGAGAATAAAAATGTCGAACTATCCTCAGTTAAATTCAGAAGTAAACGAAAATGAAATAAAAATGGTTATGCATACAAATAAGGGTGATATGACTTTCAAATTATTGCCTGATATTGCGCCTAAAACTGTAGAAAACTTTGTTACACATGCAAAAAATGGCTACTATGATGGCATTTCTTTTCATCGAGTAATCAATGACTTCATGGTACAAGGAGGCGACCCAACAGCAACTGGTATGGGCGGTGAAAGTATTTATGGAGGTCCGTTTGAAGATGAGTTTTCACTAGAAGCATTCAACTTATATGGTGCTTTATCGATGGCAAATTCTGGACCGAATACGAACGGTTCACAATTCTTTATTGTTCAAATGAAAGAAGTACCAGAATCTATGCTTAGCCAACTCGTAGATGGTGGTTGGCCAGAACCGATTGTGAAAGCTTATGGTGAAAAGGGTGGTACACCTTGGTTAGATCAAAAGCATACTGTTTTTGGTCAATTATTAGAAGGTGAATCTACATTAGAAGATATTGCGGCTACTAAGGTAGGACCACAGGATAAACCTTTACATGATATCACGATTGATTCAATAGATATTATTGAAAAATAAGGTAAAATAAAGTTTGAAAGATGGTAAACTCTAGTAAGCATTTAACCATTTTTAAATTGTTTTTAAATACCTGTTATATTAAAAATAAAAAATGTTTAAGAGGTTGAGACAAATTCATTGTTTCAGCCTCTTATTTTATTTTGACAATTTTAGTTATCTCCATTGGAGCGTGATGGTGTAATATATTCAATTAAATACCATTATAAGTAAAAACCTAAGAATTTTTATTTTGAAAGCATTGATGCAAGTATCAGTTCTTGGGAATGGTTTAAAAGCCTTTGTATAATGAGATATAAGAGAAATTCAATCCGTGGTTGTGTAGCTTGATTTTTGATAAATCGTGAAATTTTTCTAGGTAATATTAGTACCATTGAATGATTTATGCTATTATGAACATGTTAAGTAAAACGAATTAAGGGGTTATCACGTTGAATAATCACTATAAAGTAGGTCAACATATCAAAGTTCGTGTGACTGGAATTCAACCGTATGGCGCTTTTGTAGAAACCCCTGACAATACTGAAGGATTAATCCATATTTCTGAAATTATGGATGATTACGTCCATAATTTAAAAAAGTTTTTATCAGAAGGACAAATTGTAAAAGCGAAAGTCATTTCAATTGATAAAGAAGGAAAGTTAAATCTTTCTTTAAAAGATAACGACTATTTTAAAAATTATGAACGTAAAAAAGAAAAGCAATCAGTATTAGATGAAATTAAAGAAACCGAAAAATATGGGTTTCAAACAATTAAAGAACGCTTACCGGTTTGGATTAAACAGTCCAAAAACGCGATAAAAGATGAACAGTCATCTTTTAAAAAACACTAACATCTTATTTTAAGATGTTAGTGTTTTTTATTTATAAGCTAAAATTTATTGGAAGAGTAGCTATATAAAATTATATGCGTGAGCATATAATTTTATATTTAAAACTAATGAAGTTAGAATTAAAAACACTTAAAGTGATTATGTAATGACATTTAAGTATTTTGTATTTTAGGAGGATTTAATTTAATGGATAAAAAATTTCAACCGTTATTTGAAAAATTAAAATTACCAAATCAAGTTGTTTTAGACAATCGATTTGTACTAGCACCTTTAACACATGTTTCATCTAATGACGATGGCACAATTTCTAATGAAGAGGTTGTGTATATGGAACAGCGTTCAAAAGATGTTGGTTTAGCAATTTCAGCTGCAAGCAATGTAACAGATTTAGGTAAAGCTTTTCCTGGACAACCTTCAGTAGCACATGACTCTAATATAGAAGGTCTAAAACGTTTGGCAAAAGCTATGAAAAAAAATGGTGCAAAAGCGGTTGTTCAAATACATCATGGTGGCGCGCAATCTTTACCTAATTTAACACCTAATGGGGATGTTGCGGCGCCAAGCCCGATATCATTAAAGAGTTTTGGTGAACAAGAAGCACATGATGCACGTGAAATTACAAAAGAGGAAATTGAATCAACAATAAAAGCTTTCGGTGAAGCAACTAGAAGAGTCATTGAAGCTGGATTCGATGGTGTTGAAATTCACGGTGCAAACCATTACTTAATCCATCAATTTGTATCTCCATATTATAATCGTCGTAATGATGAGTGGGGACAAGACCGTTATAAATTTGCTACAAGCGTGGTAGATGAAGTGACAGATACTGTTAAGCAATACGGAAGTAAAGATTTTATCGTTGGCTATAGATTTTCTCCTGAAGAAGCTGAATCTCCAGGTATAAGCATGGAAATTACTAAAGAGTTGATTGAATTATTAGTAGAAAAACCTTTAGATTATTTACATGTATCGTTAATGGATATTCACTCACAAACGCGTGAAGGTCAATACAAAGGCAAAGAGCGTATTAAACTTATTTTAGAGTGGATGAATGGACGTATGCCACTCATAGGTATAGGATCTATTTTCACAGCTGAACAAGCTATTGAAGCAATTGAGTCAACTGGTGTAGAACTGGTCGCACTAGGACGTGAAATCTTGTTAGATCATAATTTTGTAAGTAAAATTAAAGATGGCAAAGAAGATGAAATTCTATCTCAATTTGATCCGCAAAGAGCAGATAAACATCACTTGCCACCAAAATTATGGGAACAATTTAATAAAGGTTTTTATCCATTGCCTAGAACTGATAATAAATAAAAGTTTTGAATGCGTAAATGCTAACTTTATTAACCCTATCTAACTGCCAAAGTGAGCACAAGTTATAAATATTTTACTAGCAAAAAAACGTCAATTTCTATTGAAAAAAATTATAGAAATTGACGTTTTTTGTTTGTATAAAATTTTAAATTATGAACACTAGAATTAGCATAAATCTTGTAATCTGGATTTAAATCAAGAAGAATTTTTAAATTTATAAAAATTGGCTTGTGTAAACGGTCGAGAATGTGTCATTATATTAATGTAAAGGCTTACATTTTGACGGTTATATTCTAAATTTAACGTTTAAAAGCTGTAATGTAAGTTCTGAATCGATGATTTTATAGTATTTTCGGAAAATAGTTTTCGTAAGTGAATAAATACGTTATGCTATGAATGAGTAATGCCAATAAATTATTATATAATTCATGCAAAGGGGAGATATTATGTCAAGATCTGAAGAAATCATTGAATTAACAAATCATTACGGTGCCCACAACTATGTGCCACTTCCAATTGTAATTTCAGAGGCTGAAGGTGTATGGGTTAAAGATCCTGAAGGAAATAAATATATGGATATGCTATCTGCTTATTCTGCAGTAAACCAAGGTCACAGACATCCTAAAATCATTCAGGCTTTAAAAGATCAAGCTGACAAAGTGACTTTAGTATCACGTGCGTTTCATAGTGATAACTTAGGGGCATGGTATGAAAAAATATGCAAGTTAGCCGGTAAAGATAAAGCCTTACCTATGAATACAGGTGCTGAAGCGGTTGAAACAGCACTAAAAGCAGCACGTCGTTGGGCTTATGATGTGAAAGATATTGCACCTGATAAAGCTGAAATTATTGCGTTCAATGGTAACTTCCATGGCCGAACAATGGCGCCAGTATCATTGTCATCTGAACCAGAATACCAACGAGGATACGGTCCATTATTAGATGGTTTCCGTAAAGTTGATTTTGGAAACATAGAAGCTGTTAAAGAAGCAATTAATGAAAATACTGCTGCTATTTTAATCGAACCTATTCAAGGAGAAGCAGGTATCAATGTTCCACCAGAAGGTTATTTAAAAGAAATTAGAGAATTATGTGATGAGCATAATGTATTATTTATTGCTGATGAAATTCAAGCTGGACTAGGGCGTTCAGGAAAATTATTTGCCACAGATTGGGATAATGTAAAACCAGATGTCTATATTTTAGGTAAAGCATTAGGTGGAGGTGTATTCCCAATTTCTGTTGTATTAGCTGACGAAGAAGTGTTGGGCGTATTTACACCTGGTTCTCACGGGTCAACGTTTGGTGGTAATCCATTAGCGTGTGCTGTATCGATTGCAGCGTTGGATGTATTAGTTGATGAAGATTTAGCAGGGCGTTCATTAGAGCTAGGTGAGTACTTTAAATCAGAATTAGAAAAAATAAATCACCCAGCGATTAAAGAAGTGCGTGGTCGTGGATTATTTATTGGTATAGAACTAAATGAAAATGCTAGACCTTATTGTGAAAAGTTAAAAGAAGAAGGATTATTATGTAAAGAAACACATGATACAGTAATTAGATTTGCACCACCTCTTATTATTTCCAAAGAAGAACTGGACTTTGCATTGGATAAAGTAAGAAATGTTTTTAAATAAAAATGTTCTGTAACTTAAGTTTTGAAAACCCTTTAAAAAGCAAAATCTTATGTTACAATTATCGTGAAAGCGAAATCATTAGTAACGAAAAAGAGGCGAAATGAATCATGACTGAGAATAATAATTTAGTTACTTCTACGCAACAAATTATTAAAGAAGCATTGCATAAATTGGGATTTGATGATGGGATGTATGATTTAGTAAAGGAACCATTAAGATTCCTTGAAGTCCGCATTCCTGTACGTATGGATGATGGTACGGTTCAAACATTTAAAGGTTATCGTGCTCAACATAATGATGCAGTTGGACCAACAAAAGGTGGGGTGCGTTTCCATCCAGACGTTGATGTCGAAGAAGTTAAAGCATTATCTATGTGGATGACATTAAAATGTGGTATCGTCGACTTGCCATATGGCGGCGGTAAAGGTGGTATCATCTGTGATCCTAGACAAATGAGTATACATGAAGTTGAACGTTTATCTCGTGGTTATGTACGTGCGATATCTCAATTTGTTGGACCTACAAAAGATATCCCAGCACCAGACGTATTTACTAACTCACAAATCATGGCTTGGATGATGGACGAGTATAGTTCGTTAGATAAATTTAATTCACCAGGGTTTATTACTGGTAAACCGATTGTATTAGGTGGATCACAAGGTAGAGACCGTTCTACTGCACTGGGAGTAGTTATTGCCATAGAACAAGCTGCTAAAAGAAGAGGTCTAGATTTGAAAGGTGCACGTATCGTTATTCAAGGATTTGGTAACGCAGGTAGTTTCTTATCTAAATTCCTTTATGATATGGGAGCAAAAATTGTGGGTATTTCAGATGCTTACGGTGCTTTACATGACCCAGACGGTCTTGACATTGATTATCTTTTAGATAGAAGAGATAGCTTTGGTACTGTAACAAATTTATTTGAAGAAACAATTTCTAATAAAGAATTGTTTGAACTTGATTGTGATATTCTTGTACCTGCAGCGATTGCTAATCAAATCACAGAAGACAATGCAAATGAAATTAAAGCTGATATTGTGGTTGAAGCGGCTAATGGCCCAACAACACCAGCTGGTACACGTATTTTAACTGAACGTGGTAAATTGCTCGTACCTGATGTATTAGCAAGTGCAGGTGGCGTAACAGTTTCTTACTTCGAATGGGTACAAAATAATCAAGGTTATTATTGGACAGAAGAAGAAGTAAATACAAAATTACGTGAAAAACTTATCACAGCTTTCGATACAATTTATGAGTTATCCCAAAATAGAAAAATTGATATGCGCTTAGCAGCTTATATTGTAGGTATTAAACGTACTGCTGAAGCTGCACGTTATCGTGGTTGGGCTTAATTAAATATTTAACTTTTAGAAAAAGAAGAAGTTCTTGAACCCAAGAACTTCTTCTTTTTTGTTATTTGTTTTTTTGTTCATTATCTAGAACGACTTGTTTATATAAATCAGGATAATTTGTAAAAACGCCGTCAACGCCATATCGATTTAAGCGGTGCATATCGGTTTCATTATTAACGGTGAAAGGATGTACCAGCAGACCAGCTCTTTTAAGGTTTTTAACATTTTGTTTAGTTAAGTCTGTATATTCAGGGCCGACACCGATTGCGTATTGACGCATTTGATTAAAATCTTGTTGAGTTAACGCGGGTAACTCACCTTTATCTAATAACCTTATTAATGGGACATTGCTATTTAAACGATGCAATTTACTTAAGCTTTCAGGTGAAAATGATTGTAATAAGACATGCCCTTGATTTAATGATTGCTCATTAAGCATATTGTGATTGTTTAGTGTTTTTAATACTGCTTCTTCCATCCCTGGATACACATCTGGTGATTTAGTTTCAATATAATAATTTGCATTCGGGCCATATCGTTCTAATATTTCATCTAATGTAGGAATTTCAGCACCTACATAATTTGAATTAGCATACTGAGGGTTTGTGGCATTAAATTTACTACCAGCATCTAATTGCTTTAATTCTTTTAGTGTATATGAATCAACTCTACCTGTACCGTTTGTAGTTCTATCAACTGTTTCATCATGCATGGCAACTAGATGACCATCTTTAGTCATCTGAAGATCGATTTCGATATATGATGCTCCCATTGCATTGTGACTTTTATCATATGAATAAAAAGTATGTTCTGGTGCATAACCACTGGCACCTCTATGAGCAATCGTTGCATATTTTTCACCTGTTAGATTTTGAGCTCTGTTTGGGTTGTGTGAGTTGTTACCTTGTTGCTTTGAGGGTGTGGCAGATGATTGTGTATTAATATTGTGGTTATTTTCACTTGCAGTTGCTATAGATGTCGTTCCAATCAAAGCTAGAGATAACGTTGCTAGACTCGTTGATAATGCTTTTTTTAAATTTTGCAAGAATGGGTCACTCCTCGATATGTATTTACATATCAACCCTACAAAATAAACGTTTGTTTGAGAATGACATTTACACGATTAAAATTTAAGATTTAAAAAGTTAATATTGTTATAACAATATATTAAACTAATTAAAATTTTTTCTAGCATATATAGAATGTATTAGTTTAATCACGTTAACTTCATATGTCTATATATAAGTTCAAACCAACAAAAAGCGTCAATTTCATTTGAAACGGACGCTTTGGCATAGTCAAAGCTGCTGTGCCGGTGACTTAATACATTTATTTGGTTTTAAAATTTTCAATTGCTAATTTAATTTCGTCTCTAACACGTTGAAATTCTGTCCAAGTTTTTCCAGCTGGATCATCAAAACCCCAATGTTCTTTTTTTACATTCGGTGGTAAAATTGGACAATTTTTATCTGCATCGCTACATAATGTTACGATTAAATTTGCTTGCTTTAAAATATCATAATCAATCAAGTCTGACGTATGATTTGATATATCAATACCTACTTCATTCATAGCATCTATCGCTTTAGGGTTAACACCATGTGTCTCAATACCAGCAGAATAGACATGCCATGTTTCACCTAATATATGCTTTCCCCAACCCTCAGCCATTTGGCTACGACAAGAGTTACCAGTACATATAAAATAAATTATTTTCTTCTTCATAATTAAGACCTCTTTTCTTAAAAAATAACGAGCGTGAAATATAAACCTAACAAGGTAACAAATAGTACTGGAATGGTAATGACGATGCCTGTTTTGAAATAGGTACCCCAAGCAATTTTTACACCTTTTTGTGTTAAAACATGAAGCCACAATAATGTAGCTAAAGAACCAATAGGCGTGATTTTAGGGCCCAAGTCAGAGCCAATGACATTCGCATAAACCATACCTTCTTTCAAAGTGCCAACGACATTGGATTGGCCAATAGCAATTGCATCTATTAAAACGGTAGGCATATTATTCATGATTGATGATAAAAAGGCCGATATAAAGCCCATTCCGATAACACTACTGAATAGTCCATAACTTGAAATACTGGATAATACGTCGGCTAAAATTGTGGTAATACCCACGTTTTTTAACCCAAATACGACGAGGTACATACCAATGGAAAATAACACTATATTCCATGGAGCACCTTTAATTACTTGCTTAGTATGAACTGCATTAGATTTACGAGCTAAGCATACAAAGACAAAAGCAATCATACCTGCAATGATTGATACAGGTATTTGGATAAATTCACTTACAAGATAGCCTACGAGCAGTACGGCTAATACAATCCATGAAATCTTAAATAATTTAGGATCTTTAATAGCATCTTTAGGTACTGAAATGTTTTCAGTATCAAATGTATGTGGTATAGATTTTCTAAAATAAAGCCACAATACGAGAATACTAGCTAGTAAAGAAAATACATTAGGGATTATCATACGACTAAAATACGCAATGAATCCTATATCAAAATAATCTGCAGAAACGATATTTACTAAGTTACTTACAATCAGGGGCAATGATGTCGCATCAGCGATAAATCCACTGGCAATAATAAAAGGGAAGATGACTTTTTTATTAAATCCTAAATTTCTCACCATGGCTAATACGATAGGCGTTAAGATTAAAGCAGCACCATCATTTGCGAAAAATGCTGCTACAACTGCCCCTAATAGCATGATGAAAACAAACATTTTTAACCCGTTACCATTCGATGCTTTAACCATATGTAGTGCAGACCATTCAAAGAAACCAATTTCATCTAATATTAATGAAATAAGAATAACAGCAACAAAAGTTAACGTGGCATTCCAAACGATGCCTGTTACTTCTAATACATCGGAAAAGCTAACTACACCTGTAATTATAGCTACGATAGCCCCAGCTAAAGCAGTAATACCAATATCTAATCCCTTAGGTTGCCATATGACAAAAATTAATGTTAAAAGAAAAATTAATATAGCTAAAATGGTCATTGATTAACATTCACCTGATTTCATATTATGACATGCGCAATGTTGGTTCGATGTGTGAATTATATTGAGACTTTGATTGATTTCATCTAAAATAACATGATTAAGCTGGTACATACGCTTATTTCCATTTTTACGTGTATGCACTAACTCATAATCCACTAATGTTTTCATGTGATGGCTTAGCGTGGGTTGTGAGAATTGAAAGTGCTCCAACAAATCGCATGCACATCGTTCACCACAAGAAAGTAAATCTAATATTTCTAATCTGCTTGAATCTGATAAAATTTTAAGCAATGCTGAAAGCTTTTTATAAGACATAATGATACCTCCTAAGCATTAAATAGACTAACATCTATATAGAAAAGTGTCTATATAGATTTGAGACATATAAATAAATAGCTTTATCTATAGGATTCAAGACATGGTGAGTTGGGTACTGTTAATACATTTATACAAACATATGTTGAGGGAGCTAAGTAAAATGTGAAATGGATTAAAACGTTGGACTATGGATGGAAGAAAAAAACCGGAAGTTAATTATTGGTTTAACTTCCAGTTTTTAAAGGTTTATTAATTTGTATTTAGATGTTGCTTGATAACTGATAATTGATGTTCTACCGCTGATTGTCCAGTTGAGCCATAACTAATTCTACGACTAACGCAATTTTCTGGCTTTAAATAATCATAAATATCTGAATCAATACGTTTATGCGCTTTCTGATATTCTTCCAACGGCACATCTAATAAATAGACATTATGTTGAATTGACCACAGTACGATTTTTCCTACAATCTCATGTGCTGATCTAAACGGAACACCTTTATTGACAAGGTAATCAGCCAATTCAGTAGCGTTTGAAAAATCATTGTAAACAGTTTGTTGTAGATGATCGACATTCACAGTCATTGTATCTATCATGCCAGCAAAAATTCGTAAGGAGCCCTTAATCGTATGCACCGCATCAAATAGCCCTTCTTTATCTTCTTGCATATCTTTGTTATAGGCAAGTGGTAAACCTTTGAGCGTCATCAAAATGCTCATTAGGTTTCCTGTCGTACGTCCTACTTTGCCTCTTATTAACTCTGCCATGTCAGGATTTTTCTTTTGAGGCATAATTGAGGAACCTGTTGAGAATGCATCCGATAAAGTTACAAAATTGGCTTCTGCTGATGACCAAAAGATAATTTCTTCAGCAAAACGTGATAAATGTATCATTGTTAATGATATATTGTGCAATGTTTCTACTATATAATCTCTATCACTTACAGCATCTATACTATTTTCATAAACAGAGCCGAAATTCAATAAAGATTGCGTTTCATGACGATCGATTGGATAAGTCGTTCCACTTAGAGCAGCAGCACCAAGTGGTGAAATATCGATTCGCTTCAAACTATCTTGAAAACGCGATTTATCTCTATCTAACATCCAGTAATAAGTCAGTATATGGTGTGCAAATGAAATAGGTTGAGCTCTTTGCAAATGTGTATAACCAGGCATAATTGTATTGACATGTTGTTCTGCGATATTGACAATTGTTTGTTGCAACTCATTGACGAGCTCAATAATTTGAGTAACTTCTTCTTTAGTATATAGGTGCATATCAGTAGCAACTTGGTCATTTCTGCTACGTCCTGTATGCAACCTACCACCTGCATCACCGATACGTTTAATCAATTCATGCTCAATGTTTAGATGAATATCTTCTAAAGAAACATCGAATGATAAATTACCTTGTTCATAATCATTTAAAATCGTTGTTAAACCATTGATTATTTGCTGACAGTCTTCATCGGTTATGATATCTTGTTTAGCTAGCATTTTAGCGTGAGCAATACTTCCTTGCACATCATATTGGATGAGCGTTTTATCAAAGTGAATGGAGGCATTAAATTCATCGACCCAGTCTTCGGGTTGCTCACTAAATCTTCCGCCCCAAGCTTTATTACTCATCTGAATATCCGCCGTGTAACATAGAATTAACTTTTGTAGGTAAACCAAAGATATCAATAAAACCGACTGCAGATTCTTGATTAAATGCATCTTCTTTTGTATAAGTCGCTAATTTTTCATTATATAGTGTATGCGGCGATTTTCTACCATTTACAACGGCATTACCTTTAAATAATTTAAGACGTACGTCACCAGAAACGAATTTTTGTGTACTATCTACAAACGCTTTTAGGCTATCAGTTAGTGGAGAAAACCAAAGTCCATTGTACGTTTGTTCCGAAAATTGTTTTTCAATAACAGGTTTAAAATGAGCGACATCTTTAGTTAAAGTGATCGTTTCGAGTGCTTTATGCGCTTTGATTATAACCTCTGCTGCAGGTGTTTCGTAAACTTCTCTAGACTTAATACCGACGAGTCTATTTTCTACATGATCAATTCTTCCAATACCATGTTTACCCGCTAATTTGTTTAAATCCAAAATTAATTGGCTTAATTTATAGGATTTACCGTTTAAAGCGGTAGGTAAGCCTTGTTCGAATGTAAGTACGACTTCATCTGCTTCGTCAGGTGTATCTTCAATTTCATTCGTTAAGTCAAATGCATCTTTTGGTGGTGCTGCATATGGATCTTCTAAAATGCCACATTCATTACTTCTTCCCCATAAATTTTGGTCAATAGAATATGGTGAATCATGTTGGATAGGTACTGGAATATTATGTTTGATTGCATAGTCAATTTCTTCTTCACGGCTCCAAGCCCACTCCCTTACTGGAGCAAATACTTTTAACTCTGGATCCAATGCTTTTATGGCCACTTCAAAACGAACTTGGTCATTACCTTTGCCGGTACAACCATGTGCAATACCTACTGCATTTGTTTTGTTAGCAATTTCAACTAATTTTTTTGAAATTAAAGGTCTTGATAATGCAGATACAAGGGGATATGTGCCTTCATACATTAAATTGCCTTTGATTGCATATGAAACAAAATCTTCACTAAATTCTTCTGTGGCATCAATAATGTGACATTCAACTGCGCCCATATCTAAAGCTTTTTGATGCACTAAATCTAAATCTTTACCCTCGCCGACGTCCAGACAACAAGCTACGATATCATAGCCTTTATCTATCAACCATTTCACTGCAACACTTGTATCTAAACCGCCCGAATATGCTAAAACTATTTTTTCCTTCATACCGTTACACCTCAATTGAATTTTTTAATATGTTGTTTATAAATTTGATATTAGTAAGTATAGCAGAAGCATAATGAAAATAAAACCATTTTTATACATAAATATGCAAATTATAGAAATTTCTTACAATTTAACCGTCTGATTGTATATTGAATTATAGGTGTTTTGGAGTTATGTGCGTTTTATGAAGATGTATATATCAGTGAATATATAATTGGATGTTCTGTCTGTTGTATAAGAAATGAATAAGCTAAAATAATTATAAAAAATTTTGTTTTGTAGGCTAGTTGTTTGAATAGTCAAAATAAACTTAGTAAAATATGTATGAAATCAAAAACACTGGAGGCAATTTAGATGACTCATATTCAATTAGATTATGGTAAAACTTTAGAATTTTTCGGCGAACATGAATTAAAACAACAAAAAGATATTGTTAAATCAATTCATCATACAATTCATGAAGGAACAGGTGCTGGTAGTGATTTCTTAGGTTGGATTGATTTACCTGTTAATTATGATAAAGAAGAATTTTCACGTATATTAGAAGCTTCTAAACGTGTCAAAAATAATTCAGATGTATTTGTTGTAATTGGTATTGGTGGTTCATATTTAGGTGCACGTGCTGCAATTGAAATGTTGACACCGGCATTTAGAAATAGTAATGAATATCCTGAAATTGTCTTTGTAGGTAATCATTTATCTTCGACATATACACAAGAGTTAATTAGTTATTTAGATGGTAAAGATTTTTCAGTAAATGTTATTTCTAAATCTGGTACTACAACAGAACCAGCAGTTTCATTTAGACTATTTAAACAAATATTAGAAAATAAATATGGTAAAGAAGAAGCAAAACAACGTATTTTTGCTACTACTGATAAAGAAAAAGGTGCATTAAAACAATTAGCAACAAATGAAGGCTATGAAACATTTGTAGTGCCGGATGATATTGGTGGACGTTACTCAGTTTTAACTGCAGTAGGTTTATTACCAATCGCTGTCGCAGGTATTGATATTGAAGCAATGATGGGCGGGGCTGCAAAAGCGCGACAAGAGCTCTCTTCTGAAAACTTAGAAGATAATATTGCATATCAATATGCTAGTATCCGTAACATTTTATATGCTAAAGGTTATGACACTGAAATGTTAATCAATTATGAACCTTCAATGCAATATTTTAACGAGTGGTGGAAACAATTATTTGGTGAATCAGAAGGTAAAGATTACAAAGGCATCTATCCATCCAGTGCAAATTATACAACTGATTTACATTCACTTGGACAATATGTACAAGAAGGTCGTCGTTTCTTATTTGAAACTGTTGTCAAAGTAAATACACCAAAGCATAATATTACAATTGAAGAAGATAATGACAATTTAGATGGTTTAAACTATTTAGCAGGTAAAACAATTGATGAAGTGAACACTAAAGCCTTTGAAGGTACTTTATTAGCACATACTGATGGTGGCGTGCCAAATGTAGTGATCAATGTTCCACAATTAGATGAAGAAACATTTGGTTATCTCGTTTATTTCTTTGAAATGGCTTGCGCAATGAGTGGCTATCAACTTGGTGTAAATCCGTTTAACCAGCCTGGTGTAGAAGCATATAAACAAAATATGTTCGCATTATTAGGTAAACCAGGTTTTGAAGATAAAAAAGAAGCATTAGAAAAACGTCTATAATTTTATCTGTGCATTAGATTAATAAGTGACTGAGAAAATAATTTCCGCATTGAAAATGCGGAAATTTTTTTATGTGCTATTTTATAAAAAACTTATCATTTGTGTGTAATGTCATTTACTGTTTTGGTACTTGAGACTGATATTTACACAAAAGTATACATAATTGTTTTAAAATCGCTATAATACACTTATAATAATCGTTGACTAACATTGGTAGGGATTGATGAAATGACTCAAGAACAAGTGCAGTATTGGTTTGATTTATTTGGTAGTTTAGGTTATATCGTAGGATTTTTATTGCCTTTTATTGAAGCATTTATCCCAGTACTACCTATTATTGTATTTGTGATTGTGAATGTGAATGCATTTGGATTTTTGATGGGTACATTATTAGCATGGTTGGGTACTGTTTTAGGAAGTTATCTTGTATTTTTAGGTTTTCGCAAATTGAACCATACACGTTATATGAAAAAATTACAACAACGCACCTCGGTTCAAAGGTTAATACATTTTATAGATAGAAAAGGCGTTATCCCTATTTTCATTCTATTATGTTTCCCCTTTACCCCAAGTGCATTAGTAAACTTGGTCGTAAGCTTGTCGCATATCAGAGCACACGTTTATCTGGTAGTATTGTTCAGTTCGAAATTGATAATGATTGGTTTGATTGGATGGTTAGGCAATGATATTACGACGCTATTTACACAGCCTTTAAGGTTGGTCATCATCATTATTGTTATTATTGTCGTTTGGTTTATAGGTAGAAAACTTGAACGATATTTTATGCATTCTCCAGAGGAGTGACAATTTGAGTAAGGTAGTAAAACATTTGATTTCTATAATATTTGCGATTATTATTGTAATATTGATTCAGACTTTTATTATTACAGGAGCAGTCATACAAGATAAAAGTATGACGCCAACGTTGAAACAAAATGATCGTGTGATTGTTAATAAAATCAAAACGACTTTTAATATGTTAAAGCTTAACGATATCATCATGTACCATAAAGGTGACGATGTACATATTGGTAGAATTATCGGGAAGCCTGGCCAATCTATAACCTTTAAAAATAATCAGTTGTATAGAGATGACAGACAAGTAGATGAAATGTATACTGAGTCAAGTATGAAAGATCTATCCCTCAGAAATATTAAAGGCTCTGAAGGAGATATAATTCCACCAGGCGAATACTTTGTATTGAATGATAATCGGGAACTAAAAAACGATTCAAGAACAGAGGGTTTTGTTCGACAAGAAGACATTATTGGTGATGTAAGTTTAAGGTATTACCCTTTAAGCAACTTCACAGTAAACTTTAAATAAATAGACGAGGTGTAAAAAGTGAAAAAAGAAATACTAGAATGGATTGTGTCAATTGCTGTCGCAGTAGCGTTAGTCCTATTGATTACAAATTTTGTTGCAAAATCATACACAGTCAAAGGGGATTCTATGGACCCAACCTTAAAAGATGGTGAACGCGTAGTTGTAAATATGATTGGTCAAAAGCTAGGTCATTTAGAAAAGGGAAATGTCATTGTATTCCACGCTAATAAGGAACAAGATTATGTAAAACGTATTATTGGTACATCTGGAGATAACATCGAATATAAAAAAGATCAATTATATGTTAATGGTAAAAAAGTTGATGAGCCTTATTTAGATTACAATGAAAAACACAAACTAGGTGAATACATTACAGGTACTTATAAAACAAAAGAAATCAATCAGGTTGATGGAAAAAACAAAATTCCAAAAGGGAAATTGTTAGTATTAGGCGATAATCGAGAAGTGAGTAAGGATAGCCGCTCATTTGGTTTGATTGATGAAGATAAGGTAGTAGGTAAAGTTTCATTTAGATATTGGCCGTTAAATAAAATGACATTTGGATTTAACCCAGATGTCAGTTATGAATAGATAGCATATGTGTATACTTCCTGAGACATAAAAATGTCTCAGGTTTTTCTATATATTAATGTTGTTAAATTTGTGCTTTTTGAACCTTTTGAATGACACCTTTCAAATATTAAACTTACACAGTATATCATTCATTTATGAACTTAAATGTAGGTAAATCACATAGACTATTAAACAAAGTGTAATGCCTAATATGTTAAAATATGAATCAAAGGAGTTGTTGCACGCAATGGAATTTAATGCTTATATTGGGAGAGCTGGCACTGGTAAATCGCACAGTGTAATAGAAGAAATAAAAACTAAAATGAAACAAAATCCATTAGGTGATCCTATTATCTTAATCGCACCTACCCAAAACACGTTTCAGTTAGAGCAAGCTTTTGTAAAAGATCCATCATTATATGGCAGTTTGAGAACTGAAGTGCTCCATTTTGAACGTTTAAGTCACCGTGTTTTTCAAGAAGTTGGTGGATTAACAGAACAACAGTTATCCAAAGTTGGTACTGAAATGATGATTTATGACATTATTCAACAACATCAGTCAGAATTGAAATTATATCAATCTCAAGTAAAATACTATGGCTTTAGTGAAAAATTATATGAGCAAATTCAAGATTTTAAAAAATATGCAGTTTCTCCACAACATATTGAAGATTATATAGCAAACAACCACTTACAAACGAGGACTAAACACAAATTAGAAGACATCGCGTTAATATATAAACATTTAGAAGATAGGATTCGTGGCGAGTATGTTTCTACTGAGGATAGTTTGCAGCGATTTATTGAGGTGATGAACCAATCCGATTGGTTGCAACGTGCTGAGATTTACATTGATGGATTTCATAACTTTTCTACAATTGAATATCAAATCATTCGTTCATTAGTTCAGCATACCAAGCAAGTTACGGTTGCTTTAACTACAGATGGAGATAAAGATGTTTTTAGTTTATTTAGAAAGCCGTCAGAATCATTAACACAAATGCAAGCCATCGCAAATGATTTGAATATTCATTTAAATGTTAAACCATTTTATCAACAACAAAGATTTATTCATAATGACTTATCGCATTTAGAGAAAAACTTTAATGCATTGCAATTTGAACCTATTGCATCAACAGGTCATATCTCTATCCTAGAATCATCAGTGATGCGAGAAGAAATAAATGAAGTTGCTAGACGGATTTTAAAAGAAAACCGTGAATTAGGTAGACGTTTTCAAGATATTGCTATTTTATATAGAGATGAATCATATGCCTACTTAATGGAATCGATATTACCACAATACGATATACCTTATAACATTGACGTCAAGGCTTCTATGACTCATCATCCTATAATGGAAATGTTTCGCTCGTTAATTGAAGTGCTTCAGACAAATTGGAACTTTGAGCCTCTAATGCGTTTGTTTAAAACGAATATTTTAACTAAAAAATTTAAAGACAGCCAGTACTTAATTGATATTTTAGAAAATTTTGTATTAGAACGTGGTATTTATGGAAAACGTTGGATAGATGATAAATATTTCCAAGTTGAACAATTTAGGAAAATGGGTTTAAAACGACAACCATTAACAGAAGAAGAACGTGAAACATTTGAAAGGGTTATTCAGTTAAAAACAGATGTGATAGATAAAATTATGCGCTTTGAAAATCAAATGGCTGATGCAACCACAGCTGTTGATTTTGCAACAGCGTTTTACGAAGCTATTGAATCGTTCGATTTGCCCAGTCAGTTAATGACAGAACGTGATACGTTAGACGCTGAAGGCGAACACCGTAAATCAGAAGAAATTGATCAAATATGGCATGGATTTATTCAAACATTAGATGATTTAGTTACGGTTTTTGGAACTCAAAATTTAACAAAAAGTAGATTTTTAGAGTTATTAGATATTGGTTTGGATCAATTGGAATTTGTAATGATTCCCCAAACGCTTGATCAAGTTAGCATTGGTACAATGGACCTAGCAAAAGTTGATAATAAAGAACATGTGTATTTAGTTGGGGTCAATGATGGCATTTTACCACAGACTGTGAATGCTTCAGGCTTAATAACAGATGAGGAGAAAAAATATTTTGAAGAACAAGCTGATATCGAATTAAGTCCAACATCAGATATATTACAAATGGATGAAGCATTTGTTTGCTATATTGCTATGACACGAGGGCGTTCAGAGGTGACATTTTCATATTCCTTAATGGGATCAAATGGGGATGAAAAAGAAGCAAGTCCATTTTTAGGTCAAATTCAGCAATTATTTACAGATCTTGAAGTACAAAACATCCAACGTCAACATCGAGCAAATCCGCTAACGTTAATGGAACATCCACATCAAACAAAAATTGCATTATTTGAATCACTTAAAGCTTGGCTTGATGAAGAAATCGTCGCTGATACGTGGTTAGATACATACCAAGTTATGAGGGATGATGAGCAGTTAAATGAAGGGCTTACTTATTTGTTATCAGCACTCACTTACGATAATAAAACTGTACAATTAAGTGAATCTTTATCAAAGGATTTATATGGTACGACTATAAATGCTAGTGTATCACGTTTTGAAGGGTATCAATCATGTCCATTTAAGCATTTTGCTTCACATGGTTTACGACTTAATGAACGAACAAAATATAAACTAGAAAACTTTGATTTAGGTGATATATTCCATCAAGTATTAAAATTTATCTCTGAAAAAATTAATGGCGACTTTAAGAATTTAAACATCAAACAAATTCACAAATTGACGAGTGACGCGTTATCTGAAATCCTACCAGAGATACAATTTAATCTATTAAATTCAACAGCTTATTATCGCTATTTGTCACAGCGCATTGGTTCAATAGTAGAAACAACTTTAACGGCGTTAAAATATCAAGGTAGTTATAGTAAATTCACACCGCAACGCTTTGAAGCCAGTTTCAGAAAAAAACCTAGGGACAATCAAGAACTGTATGCGCAGCCTTTACAAACTAAACAAGGGGTTCCTATCAACATTCGAGGACAAATTGACAGGATAGATACGTATAACCATGGAAATGAAAGTTTTGTGAATATTATTGATTATAAATCATCAAAATATAGTGGGACCTTAGATTTAACAAAAGTATATTATGGCATGCAAATGCAAATGATGACTTATATGGATATTGTATTACAAAATAAAGCAAGGCTCGGCCTAACCAATATGACTAAGCCGGGTGGGTTATTGTACTTTCATGTCCATGAACCACGTATTAAACTTGCGTGGAATGAATTAAATGAAACGAAAAGGGATTTAGAATTTATCCAATCCTTTAAATTAAGTGGCTTATTAAATAGTGACGAAGCAGTATTGGATGCTTTTGATACTCGAATAGAACCTAGCTATAATTCAGATATTGTACCTTTAGGTTTAAAAAAAGATGGAGGCATTAAATCTAATAGTAAGGTCGCGGACGAAAAGACGATTTATAAATTAATTCAACATAATAAGCAAAATTTTATAGAAACAGCATCTAATATTATGGATGGTCACACAGAAGTAGCGCCAATGAAATATAATCAAACACTGCCATGTGATTTCTGTAACTATAAACCAGTCTGTCATGTTGATGGCATGATTGACAGTAAACGCTATAGAACCGTAGACGAAACAATCAACCCAATTGAAGCAGTACAAAATATGGAGTTAGAAAGTGAGGAAGAAGAATGATCAGTGAGATTCCTGTAAAACCAGCTGGCACAAGATGGACCGATAATCAGTGGAAAAGTATCTTTGCAAAGGATCAAGACATACTTGTAGCAGCAGCTGCAGGTTCTGGTAAAACAGCGGTTTTAGTAGAACGCATCATTCAACGCATTCTTAGAGATAAGGTCGATGTAGATCGTTTATTAGTCGTAACGTTTACTAATGCAAGTGCAAGAGAGATGAAGCAACGTGTAGATCAACGAATACAAGAAGCATTTATTGAATCACCTGATAATACGCATTTAAAGAATCAGCGCATCAAAATTCACCAAGCTCAAATTTCTACACTACACAGTTTTTGTTTAAAGTTAATTCAGCAACATTACGATGTATTGGATATTGATCCAAACTTTAAAACAAGTGGTGAAGCGGAAAATATTTTATTACTGGAACAAACCATAGATGAGGTTTTAGAACAACATTATGACATCTTAGACCCGCATTTTGTTGATTTAACTGAACAGTTGTCCTCAGATAGGAATGATGAACAACTCAGAGATATTGTGAAAAAAATGTATTTCTTTAGTGTTGCTAACCCCAATCCTTTGAATTGGTTAAGCGGTCTTGCAACACCATATAAAGATGTAGTGCAACAGGAAGCGTTATTAAAATTACTTAATGAGTTGGCCATGATATTTATGAGGTCTGCCTTAGAGTCATTAAATAAAAGTTATGATTTATTTATGATGCTGGAACAAGTCGATAAACAAATTGCAGTTATTGAAAAAGAACAACAATTCTTAAACAAAGCTATGGAAAATGGCCATATCAATCATGAAGCAATCGTACAACACGAATTTGAAAAAACATTTCCTCGAAAAGATAAAAAAATTAAAGAAGCAAACGAAATGATGATAGATGCTTATGATGATGGTAAAGCATATTATGATAATTATAAAAAATTAGTGTCAAAAGTTAAGAATGATTATTTTTCAAGGTCTTCAGAAAATCTAAAAGAAGATATGCAACGTTTAGCGCCTAGAGTATCTTATCTTAGCCTTATTACAAAAGATGTCATAGAACTTTTTAATCAAAAAAAGCGCAGTCGAAATATTTTAGATTTCTCGGATTATGAACATTTTGCTTTGAAAATTTTAACAAATGATGATGGTTCACCTTCAATGATTGCACAATCTTATCGTGATCAGTTTGAAGAAATATTAGTAGATGAATATCAAGACACAAACAGAGTACAAGAAAAGATTTTGTCATGTATTAAACGTGGTGAGGAACATGATGGCAACTTATTCATGGTAGGGGACGTCAAACAGTCGATTTATAAATTTAGACAAGCAGATCCTAGTTTGTTTATCGAAAAGTATAATCGTTTTACTGTAGATGGCTCATCATATGGCTTACGTATAGATTTATCACAAAATTTCCGTTCAAGATTAGAAGTGTTAACGACAACTAATTATTTATTTAAACATATGATGGATGAATCTGTAGGAGAGATTAACTATGATGATGCAGCACAGTTATATTATGGAGCTCCCTTTGACAACAAGCCATATGATGTGAATTTAAATATGCTAGTAGAAGATGCATCTTCTGAGTTAAATGGTTTTGAACAAGAAGCAGAATATATTGTACAACAAGTTGAAAAAATAATGAATACACGTGAAATCTTTGATATTAAAGCCCAAAAATATCGAAAGCCTAACTACAAGGACATTGTTATTTTAGAGAGATCATATGGGCAAGCACGAAAAATACAACAAGCATTTAAGGATCATAATATTCCGTTCCATGTTAATAGTAAAGAAGGTTATTTTGAACAAACAGAAGTGCAACTGATATTGTCTTTTTTAAGAACGATCGACAACCCACTACAAGATATTTATTTAGTCGGTTTAATGCGTTCAGTTATTTACCAATTTACAGAAGATGAATTATCAAACATTAGAGTATTTAGTCCTCATGATGATTATTTTTATCAATCTATCCAACATTATATGGAAAATGACCTGGCAAATAAGAAATTGGTCAAAAAATTAGAAGTATTTTTAAAAGATATAGCTATGTATCAATCGTACAGTCAAAATCATCCTGTATATCAACTGATTAATAAATTTTACAATGATCACTATGTTATACAATATTTTAGTGGTCTTATTGGTGGCAAAGGTCGACGTGCGAATTTATATGGTTTGTTTAATAAAGCAGTAGAATTTGAAAATTCTAGTTTTCGTGGTCTATATCAATTTATTCGATTTATTGATGAACTTATGGAGCGAGGAAAAGATTTCGGTGAAGAAAACATCATAGGTCCTAATGATGATGTTGTGAGAATGATGACAATCCATAGCAGTAAGGGGCTGGAATTTCCATTTGTTATTTACTCTGGCTTATCGCGTAAGTTTAGAAGAGATGACTTACATAAACCTGTGATTTTAAATCAAAATTATGGACTTGGAATGACGTATTATGATGTAGAATCAAATTTAGCTTATCCTTCATTATCATCAGTCACTTTGAAAGCAATCGCGGAAAAAGAAATGGTCTCAGAAGAGATGAGATTAATTTATGTGGCGTTGACACGTGCTAAGGAACAATTATTTTTGATTGGCCGTGTTAAAGATGAGAAAGAATTAACACAATTAGAGCAGGTTTCTGTTTCGGAAACACATTTACCAGTCAGTTATCGGATTACAGCCCAAAGACCGATTGATATGATATACCCAATATTAGCAAAATATCAATCATCATCTTTACCAAGAGAGATGCGTTTTGAGCAATCAATAGAAGATATTGATTCAACGATGCAACCTTATGTGAATTTGACTACAGAATTTTATGAAGACATTGCTTCAGAACAAGTTATTTCAGATAGTGAACAGCGTACAGTTAGTGATATTGAGTATATAAATGGTGGCAATGACACATTAAAAACGCAAATACATCAGCAATTAAGTTACGTCTATCCATATCAAGAAGCTATGATGAAACCTTCAAAACAGTCCGTTTCTGAATTAAAACGACAATTAGAAACAGAACAAGCGGATACAAATTATGATAGAGTTCGTCAGTATCGTATTGGCACAACTTCATATGAAAGACCAGCTTTCTTAAGTCAACAAACAAAGAGAAAAGCAAATGAAATAGGGACATTAATGCATACGGTAATGCAGCATTTACCATTTAAAGAAGAAAGGCTGACAGCAGAAGAAATTGGAATATTTGTTGACCAATTAATAGTTAAAGCGATCATACCTAAAGATGCAAAAGCTGATATTCAATTTGATGATATTTATAAATTTGTTGAGAGTGACTTGTATCTTACGATTGCTCAAAGTGATTATATTTATCGTGAATTACCTTTCGTTGTGAATCAAGCAAAAGTAGACCAGTTGAAAGATGTAGAAACAGACGCATCAATCATTCAAGGGATGATTGATTTGATTTTTATTAAAGATCAGCAATATTACTTTGTTGATTATAAAACAGATGCATTTAATAGACGCTTGCATATGTCAGATGAAGAAGTTGGAAATCAATTGCGTGCGCGTTATAAAATACAAATGGAATACTATAGAAATACCTTACAGACCATACTTGGCGAACCTGTTAAAGGTTATTTATACTTCTTTAAATTTGGTCAGCTTTCAATAGATGATAAATCGATTAAATAATGCTTTGATAAAGGAGTGCTAAACAGTGTCGACACAGCAGAGAATATTCGAACTGGATGCTTTACGTGGATTCAGTTTGTTAGGTATTGTATTGATGAATATATTGACATTTAGTATGCCATATGAGGAATCATTTTTACCGGGTTTAGTGAAAGGGATAGATCAAAGTATATTAAGAGTTATTACACTGTTTGTAATCAGTTCTTTTTATCCTATTTTCACCTTTTTATTTGGTTATGGTTTAGCCATTATGTACAAACATAGTCAGAGAAGAGCGATGAAATATTATCCCTTTATTTATAGAAGATTAACTTTTTTATTAATATTAGGTGCATTACACGGTTTTTTACTATTTTCAGGAGATATTTTGTTCAGTTATGCATTTACAGGGATGATTGCAGTATTATGTATTAAAAAAAGTAGCAAGAAACTCTTTAAAATAGGTGTTATTTTATATGCAATAAAAGCATTTATCTTAATTTTACCTACTTTTTTAGTAACATACTTAGATGATCCATATAGTACTATTAATATAAGCGGATTTAATGTTTCTGAAATCGTCAATCTAAAGCAAAGTGGCGAATATTTTAACTATTTAAAAGTAAATGTTGTAGAAAACACCTATAATATTATAGATACAATAACTTTTTCTGCATATTTTGAATTTTTACCGTATGTGTTTTTAGGAATGGCAGCACAAAAATACAACTTGGTTGAAAAGGTACAATTCGCACAAAATCGTTATCGTCACGTTTTATATGCATGCCTTATGTTAATTGTTGGATACGCTTTTAAAATGCCATATGTAGTGGACATTGGAAACCAAGCTTTTGCAATCATTAGTGCTATGATTGGTGGGCCACTTGTAGCGTTTGGCTACATATTGTTATTTATCTATTGTTGTCGATTTAAGCAATTTTCCAAAACCGTAAATATCTTTAAATACCCAGGAAAATTGAGTCTAACAGTATACTTAATGCAAAGTTTTATTTTTACATTTATTTATGTAGGTTTAGGTTTATATAATAAGTTACCACTGTATGAATCTTATTTAATCGTATTGGTTGTATATAACTTACAACTAATTTTCTGTTATGTGTATCTGAAATTTTATAGATACGGCCCTATTGAATGGTTGTGGCGTAAAGTGACTTATTTAAAATAGCGATACAATATCATGTCTATGTTTATTGAATTTTTTGAAAATAATGGGTATTTATTTGTGATTTGTTACTAAATATAGTTATAATATGTAATAAGATAAAGATGAGGAGCTGATATTGAATGAAATTTCTATCATTCAGACATAATGAACAGACATCTTATGGTGTGAAAGTTAAAAGAGAAGAAGCTGCTTGGGACTTGAAAAAAGTCTTTGCAGATTTTGCGGAAGGGGACTTTCATCCTAAGACATTATTGAATGGTCTTCAACAAAATCAAATATTAGATTTCCAAGAACAGGTTCGTAAAGCAGTCGTAGCGGCAGAAGATAGTGGTAGAGGTGAAGAATATAAAGTCGCATTTGCAGATATTGAATTTTTGCCACCGGTCACGCCAACAAATAATGTGATTGCTTTTGGACGTAATTATCAAGACCATGCTAGCGAATTAAATCATGAGGTACAGCGTTTATACGTCTTCACAAAAGCAGCTTCATCGTTAACTGGTGATAATAGTGTAATACCAAATCATAAAGATATTACAGATCAGTTAGATTATGAAGGTGAGCTAGGTATTGTGATAGGTAAATCAGGTGAGAAAATTCCTAAAGCTTTAGCACTTGACTATGTATATGGCTATACAATCATTAATGATATTACTGACCGCAAAGCCCAAAATGAACAGGATCAAGCATTCTTATCTAAAAGTTTAACTGGTGGTTGCCCAGTTGGTCCATATATAGTAACTAAAGATGAATTACCTACACCTGAAGATGTAAATATTGTAACTAAAGTAAACAATGAAATTCGTCAAGATGGTAATACAGGAGAAATGATTCTTAAAATCGATGAATTGATTGAAGAGATTTCGAAATATGTAGCATTACATCCTGGTGATATTATTGCTACTGGTACACCAGCTGGTGTGGGGGCAGGTATGACACCGCCTAAATTTTTACAACCAGGTGATGAAGTAAAAGTAACGATTGATAATATTGGTACTTTAACAAATGTCATAGCAGAAAAATAATTATAAACGAATTAGGCTAATTATAATAAGTTAGCCTAATTTTTTTGATACAAAGTAATGATGTTGCTATAAATTGAAAATGAAGATAAAATGTGAAGTGCAGAACTTTTTTTGAAAAATATTTACTTTTTCAGTATGATTAAAAAAGTACGCTTTTAATTTTATAATTAAAAGTAACAATGTATTGATATTTTTTATAAAGTAAAAATAGTGTGGGGGTATTAAATATGTTACATATGCATATTGCAAGTTGGGTATTGCTAATTATCTTGTTTTTCGCTGCTTATTTTAATTTCTCAGAAAAACAAGGTGCGACACCTTATTTTAAACCAATTCATATGTTATTAAGGTTATTCATGGTTTTAGTCTTAATTTCAGGATTCTGGATTTGGATTCAAGCATTTGGTGATGGAAATTCAGGCGGGCACATGTTATTAACATTGAAAATGATTTGTGGTGTGGCTGTCGTAGCATTAATGGAAGTTACAGTTACAAAACGAAAAAAAGGACAAGCAAGTCATGGTATGATGTGGAGCACAATTGCAGTTATTATAATCACTATCATTATTGGGGTTATTTTACCGCAAGGCCCAATCACACAAATGTTTGGTATGTAATATAAAAAGCGGAGACATTAAGCTGTCTCCGCTTTTTATTTTCACGTATTAAATTAGCTGAAATTATTTGTTGCGCGCTTTATAACCAATCATATTGATGATATCTTTTGGTCGACTATAAGGTGGGGCATAGGAAACTTCGAACTCAGTAAGTTCATCTATTGTCAACTTATGCAACATTGCCATAGATAAAACATCTATACGTTTATCTGCACCATTTTTTCCTACTGCGGCAGCTCGAATAATGCGTCTGCTTGATTTATCGAAATAAACACGTAAATGTAACTTAGTATTTCCTGGGTAATAGCCCGCGTGTTCTCCTTGGTTAGCTTCTACCATTTCGTAATCAAAGTTATCTAATTCTTGTGGTGTTACGCCAACGCTGGCAAACGTATAATCAAAGAATTTTACAATATTTGCACCCAAGTAACCTTTAAAGTGTATAGATGCATTACCAGCTAGTTGTTCTGCTATAATACTCGCTGCTCTATGAGCACCCCATGCTAATGGTACGTGTGCATTTAAGTCCACATGACGATAATGTGAAGTAATAATATCACCTAAAGCATAAATGTTATCAATGTTAGTTTGGAACTGATCGTTTACTGGAATATAACCCTTACTGTCTAAACTTACATTTGATGATTGAATAAATTCGGAATTAGGTTTTACTCCAACCCCTTCAATAATCAAATCATAGTTTTCAACTTTACCAGATTTGAAATGAACTGTATTACCATCCACTGATTGAATTTCTTCATTTAAACGATAATTGATATCTCTCGCTTCCATTTCATCAAAAATGGGTTGATTCATATCGCTATCCATTAACTTGTTCACATGAGTTGAACGGTGTATCAATGTGCTTTCGATACCTCTATGGTGTAAATTGTCTAATATTTCTAAACCTATATATCCTGCACCAACGACAAGGGCAGTTTTAACGTTTTGGTGTTCTATAAATTTTTCAATGGCATCAGTATCTTCCATATTTCTTAATGTAAAGCTGATATCACTGTTTAAGTTTAAAGTATTTGCACTGCACCCTGGACTTAAAATTAAAGTGTCATAATCTTCTTCAAACGTTGTATTGTCACGCTTGTTATAAACAGTAATTGTTTGCGCTTTGTCATTAATTGCAGTTACCTCGTGATAAGGTTTAACAACAATTTTTTTAGAATCATAGAAAGACTCGGGTGTAGCTTCTAATACTTTGTCTCTTGAATCTACGACATTTCCTAAATAATAAGGAAGTGCACAGTTAGCAAAACTCATATCTCTATCTTTTTCAAAAACAGTTATTTCACTCTCATGGTCTAGTCTTCTGATTTGGCTAGCAACGGTTGCACCTCCAGCAACAGCACCCACCACTACAATTTTATTCATAGTATATTGCCCCCTATAAATTTAGTGTTTAAATATGTGATTCTACTACTGTTTCATACGATATATTTAAATGAAAGAAATCGTTTAAATAGCGACCAATGCCATCTTCATTATTTGAATAAGTCACATGATTGGCTACATGTTTTAGTTCATCTAAACCATTTCCCATAGCAATACCATGTTTGGCATATTTTATCATTTCTAAGTCATTATCTTCATCGCCGAATGCAATAATATGGTTTCTGTCTACATCTAAATAAGTTTTCACATAATCTATGCCTCTAGCTTTACTAATTCCTTGTTTTACGATTTCGATTACTGGGAAAGGTGAGCCCCATCTTCGGTGTTCAATATTTTCTGCATAGAAACGGGTTAGCATTTGTTTGATTCTAGGAATCATAAATTCTTCAGCTTCAACTAAAATGGAAGTAGGCGATTCATTTAAGGAGTAAAGTAAGTCACCAGTTTCAATTTTAGGATTTCCCATTGAAAAACCATCGAATAATTTTTGGTCAAAATTATTTAAAAAAACATAATCTTTTACTTCAGCAATAATGTTGGAGACACCAAAGTTGTTCAGTGACTGAATGATCTCATGTGATAAGTCTAAATCCAGTACTTCATGTTTATTTTGGAAATGATCATCTTTTGGATGGTGAACGAATGCACCATTAAAGTTAACTACAGGAGTATCCATATTTAGTTCATGGTAATAAATTTGACTGGCTCTGTATGGTCTGCCTGTTGCTATCATTAGTTTGTGTCCTTGCTTTTGCAATGTAGTTAAAACCTTTTTTGTATAAGGTGTAATTTTCTTGTCATCGTTTAATAGTGTTCCGTCTAAGTCTAAACAAATTAAATAAGAACTCATGTAAATCTCCTTTGAATTTAATAAATGATGTATGAACATCATAGCATTTTATTGGCGTTTTGTAAGATATTTGATATATTGTTAATATGATTAAATACGAAGAGGTGAAAAGTATGGACGAAGGATTAAAAGATAGCATACTAAATGCTTTAGAGATGGTCATAGACCCTGAGTTAGGAATCGATATTGTAAACTTAGGTTTAGTATATAACGTAGATGTTGATGATGAAGGTTTATGTACAGTGGAAATGACGTTAACTTCTATGGGTTGTCCGCTTGGACCGCAAATTATGAACCAAGTAAAAATGGTCTTAGCAGAAATTCCAGAGATTTCAGATACAGAAGTAAATATTGTTTGGAGTCCACCATGGAGTAAAGAAATGATGTCACGCTATGCAAAAATAGCGCTAGGCATAGGTTAATATATAGATTAGAGAACTAGTTTAAGTAACAATGCGATGAGATACGTATTGCTAACTTAAGCTAGTTTTTTTATTTAAACAACATATACCCACTTTGTGTCAGGCTATTTTAAAATTATTTATTTCTATCGCTCAATTCATTAAAATAATTGCAGTTGTATTACATTAGTATTACAATGGCTAGGTGAATAAAATAGATGTTTATGTAATTTTAGGAAAGTTTGTGGGAAAATGAACAATAATCTTGAAAATTGTCGTGTGAAACGTAGCACGCGATACATGCCAGGTTTAGATGGTTTAAGGGCAATTGCAGTGATTGGTATTATTATTTACCATCTAAATAAGCAATGGTTAACCGGTGGGTTTTTAGGTGTTGATACATTTTTTGTTATTTCGGGATATTTAATTACTAGTTTACTGTTAAATGAATATGAAGAAACAGGGATAATTAATTTAAAAAACTTTTGGATAAGACGTTTTAAAAGATTGATACCTGCAGTATTAACTTTAGTATTTGTTGTCATTGTGGTAACACTGGTATAAAAACCAGACGAAATTATTAATATTAAAAAAGATGCAATAGCAGCAATTTTTTACTTTTCAAATTGGTGGTACATCGCTACAGATGTCAATTATTTTGAACAATTTGCTTTCATGCCATTAAAACATTTGTGGTCTTTAGCAATTGAAGAGCAATTTTACATAGTTTTTCCAATTCTTTTTATATTCCTTTTATTAGCTTTTAAAAAATATCGTAATGTTGTTTTGATATTTTGGATTATTTCGTTAATTTCTTTACTAGTGATGATAAGCATTTCACAACCACATATGTCTCATTCTCGAGTTTATTTTGGTACAGATACAAGACTTCAAACTATGTTATTAGGCGTCATATTAGCGTTTTTATGGCCTCCGTTCAAGTTGAAAAAACATCCGAAAAAGACATTAACGCATATCATAGATGGTATTGGTGTTTTTGGTATTTTTATCTTGCTTTTACTTTTTTATAAAGTTAATGATAATAGCGATTGGATTTATAATGGTGGTTTTTATTTAATATCTGTAATGACATTATTTGTCATAATGAGTGTTGTTCATCCATCAGGTTACTTTGCTAAAGTCATAGGAAATCCTATTTTTGTTATGATAGGTAAAAGGTCCTATAGCTTATATTTATGGCATTTTCCAGTGATTAGTTTTGTACATTCATATTATGTTGATGGACAATTACCGAGTTATGTGTACTTATTAGATATCATATTGACAATTATTTTAGCAGAATTATCGTATCGTTATATTGAAACGCCTTTTAGAAAAAAAGGTTTCAAAGCACTTTCTATAAAATTAAACAAAAAAATACCATTAGTGAGAACAGCTATTTTATTAATTTTTATGATTCCAAGTTTATTTGTTTTAGCTGGTAGCTTTGATAAATTAGGGAAAGATATGGTTTCAGATAAAAAAACTACGTTTAAGACTAATGAATTTGATAAACAAATAGTGAGGCCTATACCAATTGATGATGTAAACTTTTTTGGTAAATCAAATGCTAAAAAAACCTCCAAATCAGAAGTTTTTACAAATATTAAACCACTGCTCATTGGTGACTCAGTGATGGTTGATATTGGTGAGAATTTTAAAAAAAGGGTGCCCAATGCACAAATTGATGGTGAGGTTGGTCGTAATCTTTACGATGTCGCTCCACTTGTAGAAAAACATTATCATTCGTTTAATAAAAAATCAGATAAAATTGTACTAGAGCTTGGTACAAATGGAGATTTTAGTAAAGAACAATTAGATACGTTAATCAATAAATTCGGGAATGCTCAAATTTATTTAGTGAATACGAGAGTTCCGAGAAGTTATGAAGGCCATGTGAATAAATTGATGACAGATGCTGCACACACACAAGAATGTAACGCTTGTTGATTGGTACAAACGCTCTGAAAATCATACAGAATACTTTGCACCAGACGGTATTCATTTAGAACCAAAAGGTGTAGAGGCATTGACGGATGAAATTTTAAAACATATAGCTAGCAATGCAAAATAAATTAAAAACTTAGAGAAATATGAAATCAATGAAACTTAACTAACGCGTAAACGCCAATTTTTGTTAAAATTGGCGTTTACTTTGCTTTTGAACATCTATAAAGAAAACTGTCATTTGAAGATGTACTTTAAATGACATATATTTACCATTGATGAATTAGCATAGATGATATTAATATTTTCTATCTTGTTTCTTGATTGGGTAATCGTTTGCGCTCATATCCCTTCTAGTCATGAGTCCATGGCTATTAAATTCCCAATGTTCATTACCATGGGTACGCATCCATTGAGTTGTTGAAGCATCATACCATTCATACTCAAATCTAACTGAAATACGGTTATCGGTGTAACACCATAATTCTTTCATCAATTTGTAATGAAGTTCTTTATTCCATTTTCTATATAAAAAAGATTTGATTGCTTCTCGACCTTCAAAAAACTCATTACGATTTCTCCATTGTGAATCAAGTGTATAAGCGAGACATACTTTTTCAGGATCTCTAGTATTCCATGCATCTTCCGCCAATTTAACTTTTTCTAAAGCTGTCTGTTTATTAAACGGCGGCGTTGGCTTTTTGATTACATCTTTCATATAGATAACCTCCAATCTTGTATATTTACAATAATGCTAACATAGCTTTAAAGTAATGAGGAATGTCCTATTGTTGAAAATATAAATATTGCTATAGAATTTAATAGCTTTATATTATTTATCTAGATGTTTTAACATATATGTATCTGGTAAAAGTTATGATATAGTAAGCGTTAAAAACTTATAAAAAATAATTGAAAAACCAACCCTTTTATTGTTGATTATTGCCGAGAAGCGTAATATAATATAGATAAGGTCAAAGAAAGTCAAAGTCAAACTTACTTTATTGATCAATCATTAAATGGTGAGGTGAATCAATTTGGATATCAATCAAATGACCTATGCAGTCCAAAGTACATTACAAAATGCTATTGAACTGGCTAAAATAAATGAAAATCAAAATATTGAAATTGAAGCTGTATTATCAGCGGCATTAACAGAAAGTGAAAGTTTATTTAAAAGTATTTTTGATAGAGCGCATATAGACACTGATAAATTAGATCAATCATATAAAGAAAAGCTTAAAAAATATCCATCCGTTCAAGGAGATAATGTCCAATATGGCCAATATATAAGCCAAAATGCTAACAATTTATTAAATAAAGCTGAATCTTATATGAAAAAATATGAAGATGAATATATATCTATGGAACACATCGTATTAGCTGCTATTGATATAGATGATACGACTAAACAATTTGTAGCAAATAAAAAAGAAGTTATTGAAGAAATTATTAAAAAAGTTAGAGGAGGCAATCACGTGACATCACAAAATCCAGAAGCAAATTATGAAGCTTTAGAAAAATACGGTCGTGACTTAGTTGAAGAAGTACGTCAAGGAAATATGGACCCTGTCATTGGTCGAGACGAAGAAATTCGTAATTCAATCCGTATATTAAGTAGAAAAACTAAAAATAATCCTGTTTTGATTGGTGAACCAGGTGTAGGTAAAACAGCAATCGTCGAAGGGTTAGCGCAACGTATCGTTCGTAAAGATGTGCCAGAATCATTGTTAGATAAAACAATTTTTGAACTTGATTTAAGTGCACTTGTGGCTGGAGCTAAATATCGAGGAGAATTCGAAGAAAGATTGAAAGCAGTACTTAAAGAAGTCAAAGACTCTGACGGCAGAATTATTTTGTTTATTGATGAAATTCATATGCTTGTAGGTGCTGGTAAAACTGAAGGGGCTATGGATGCAGGTAATATGCTTAAACCGATGTTAGCTCGTGGTGAACTACATTGTATTGGTGCGACTACATTAAATGAATATAGAGAATATATTGAAAAAGACTCAGCTTTAGAGCGTCGTTTCCAAAAAGTAAATGTATCTGAGCCTAATGTAGAAGATACAATTTCTATCTTACGTGGTTTGAAAGAACGTTACGAAGTATATCACGGTGTTCGTATACAAGATAAAGCATTAGTAGCAGCAGCTGAATTATCAGATCGGTATATTACAGATCGATTCTTACCGGATAAGGCAATAGATTTAGTAGACCAAGCATGTGCGACGATACGTACTGAAATGGGCTCAAATCCAACAGAATTAGATCAAGTGAATCGTCGTGTTATGCAGCTGGAAATTGAAGAGTCGGCATTGAAAAATGAATCTGATAATGCTAGTAAACAGCGTTTACAAGAGCTACAAGAAGAACTAGCGAACGAAAAAGAAAAACAAAGTTCTATTCAATCACGTGTTGAAGAAGAAAAAGAAAAAATAGCTAAGTTGCAAGAGAAACGTTCAGAATTAGATGAAAATCGAAAAGCTTTAGAAGATGCTGAAAACAACTACAATTTAGAAAAAGCAGCGGAATTACAGCACGGTAAAATTCCACAATTAGAAAAAGAATTACGTGAACTAGAAGATGCTTTCCAAAATGAACAAAATGAAGACAATGACCGCATCATTCGTGAAATTGTTACCGATGAAGAAATTGGTGATATTGTTAGTTCTTGGACAGGCATTCCAGTATCAAAATTAGTTGAAACTGAAAGAGAAAAACTCTTGAACTTATCTGATATACTTCATGAACGTGTTGTGGGACAAGATAAGGCTGTAGATTTGGTTGCAGACGCAGTTGTCAGAGCACGTGCTGGAATTAAAGATCCTAACAGACCCATTGGCAGCTTCTTATTCCTAGGCCCAACTGGTGTGGGTAAAACAGAATTAGCGAAATCTTTAGCATCAACTTTATTTGATTCAGAAAAACATATGATTCGTATTGATATGAGTGAATATATGGAAAAACATTCTGTCTCACGTTTAATAGGTGCGCCTCCAGGTTATGTTGGACATGAAGAAGGCGGTCAACTGACTGAATCAGTACGACGTAATCCTTATTCAGTCATTCTGTTAGACGAAATAGAAAAAGCACATTCAGATGTGTTCAATGTGTTGCTTCAAATATTAGAAGAAGGTCGTTTAACTGATTCACAAGGTCGAGAAGTAGACTTTAAAAATACAATTATTATCATGACGAGTAATATAGGTTCACAAATTTTATTAGAAAATGTAAAAGATACAGGTGTAATAACTGAATCAACAGAAAAAGCAGTTATGAATAGTTTAAATCAATACTTCAAACCTGAAATCATTAATCGTATGGATGATATCGTATTATTTAAACCATTATCTGTAAATGATATGAGTTTAATTGTTGATAAAATTTTAACACAATTAAACATTAGACTGATGGAACAACGTATTTCAATTGAAGTTTCTGACAAAGCTAAGACTTGGTTAGGTGAAGAAGCATATGAACCACAATTTGGTGCAAGACCACTTAAAAGATTTGTTCAAAGACAAATTGAAACGCCACTTGCACGCAAAATGATTAGAGAAAATCTACCGGAAGGTACGTTAATAAAAATAGATTTATCTGATGATGGTTTAACATTTGAAGAAATTAAACCAGAAATGATATAAGAAGAAATAAATAGAAAATAGTGTTTGCGCATCATCGCTATTAAAATATGCCCATAAATGATTTGGAGAAATTTATTTATGGGCTACTATTATATTAATGTTGGATTAATTAAAAAGTTAGTACATTTAAAATCTTAGAAATTTTCTATAGCAAAAAGGCAATCTCTAAATTGAAAACTTAGAGATTGCCTTTTTAAATTCGTTCGAGATATTTTCGTTTCGAACGCTTCTTAAAAATGTGTATGCGATAAATAATTAGTGTTGTTCTTTCGTTTCATGCTTTGAAGGTTTAATAATCAAGTCAAATAATACGACAATGATTGTAAATACAATAGCACCAATAATAGGGGTAATCAAATTAAGTGCGCCCCCACCTGAAAGACTGTTAAGCACGAAATTTACCATTTGTAATAAGACAATAGACCAAAATAACACTGCGAGGTATTTCATTATGTAATGCCTCCAATTTAATATATATATACATTTATTATAAATAAGAATGTGATATTTGTATAGTAGTAAGTTATAAAGTGTAGATTTTAATTGTACTAATTTTCACTATAAATTATAATAATAAATGTGATTTTAATGAGTATACTAGGTGAAGTTCTTGTATTGGAATTATGTATTATGTTAAATTAATACCTGGTATTAAAAAATTATTAAGAAGGTGTACAACCATGAACGTGGGTATTAAAGGTTTCGGCGCATATGCGCCTGAAAAAGTAGTAGAGAATGCCTATTTTGAATCGTTTTTAGAAACTTCAGATGAATGGATTTCGAAAATGACAGGTATTAAAGAAAGAAGATGGGCTGATGAAGATGAAGAGACGTCTGATTTAGCTTATCAAGCAAGTGTTAAAGCTATTAATGATGCTGGTATTGAACCAACGGACATAGATATGATTATTGTTGCAACATCTACAGGAGATTTTCCATTTCCAACTGTGGCTAACATATTACAAGACAGACTTGGTATCGGAAAGGTTGCTTCTATGGATCAGTTAGCTGCATGTAGTGGTTTCATGTATGCAATGATTAACGCTAAACAATTCGTACAATCAGGCGATTATAAAAATATTTTAGTTGTAGGTGCAGATAAATTATCTAAAATCACAGATTACACAGACCGTTCAACCGCTATTTTATTTGGTGATGGTGCTGGTGCAGTCGTTATCGGCGAAGTGTCTGAAGGCCGAGGTATTTTAAGTTATGAACTTGGATCAGACGGTTCTGGAGGCGAATATTTATATTTAAATCCAGAAAATGGTAAGATATTTATGAATGGACGAGAAGTGTTTAAATTTGCTGTTAGAATCATGGGTGAAGCCTCTAATAATGCAGTTGCAAAAGCAAATTTAGAACCAAACGATATCGATATGTTTGTGCCACATCAAGCGAATATTAGAATTATGGAATCTGCAAGAGAACGATTAGGTATACCTAAAGAAAAAATGAGCGTCTCAGTGGATAAATTTGGTAATACTTCTGCAGCTTCAATTCCATTAAGTATCGCACAAGAATTAGAAAATGGTAAAATTAAAGATGATGATGTTTTAGTACTAGTAGGATTCGGTGGCGGTCTTACTTGGGGTGCTGTAACAATAAGATGGGGAAAATAGGAGGATAATATATGAGCAAGGAACATCGTGTCGTCATTACTGGTATGGGTGTTTTATCACCAATCGGTAATGATGCAAAAACTTCATGGAAAAATGCACTAAATGGTGTTAGTGGTATAGATGAAATAACACGTATAGATACATCAGTATATAAAGTTCATTTAGCTGGTGAATTAAAAGACTTTGATATTGAAGATCATATAGATAAAAAAGAAGCGCGTCGTATGGATCGATTCACACAGTATGCAGTAGTCGCTGCAAGAGAAGCGGTTAAGGATGCAAAACTAAATATTAATGAAGATACAGCTAATAGAATTGGTGTTTGGATTGGCTCAGGTATCGGTGGCATGGAAACATTTGAATTATCACATAGCCAATTGCTAGAGCGTGGCCCTAGACGTGTCAGTCCTTTCTTTGTTCCGATGTTAATTCCTGATATGGCTACAGGCCAAGTATCTATTGATTTAGGTGCAAAAGGGCCGAATGGTGCTACGGTTACAGCATGTGCTACAGGTACAAACTCAATTGGAGAAGCTTTCAAGATTATCCAACGCGGTGATGCCGATGCTATGGTTACAGGTGGTACTGAAGCGCCAATTACACATATGGCAATCGCAGGCTTTAGTGCAAGCCGTGCTTTAACAACGAATGAAGATAAAGAAACAGCTTGTCGACCATTCCAAGAAGGCCGCGATGGCTTTGTAATGGGAGAAGGCGCAGGTATTGTTGTACTTGAATCTTTAGAGTCAGCCAAAGCACGTGGTGCAGAAATTTATGCTGAAGTAGTTGGTTATGGTTCAACAGGTGATGCTTATCATATTACAGCTCCAGCACCTGAAGGCGAAGGCGGCTCACGTGCGATGCAAGCAGCGATTGATGATGCAGGCATTGAGCCCCAAGATATTCAATATTTAAATGCTCATGGTACGAGTACGCCAGTTGGCGATTTGACTGAAATACAAGCGATTAAAAATACATTTGGTGAAGCAGCTAAAAACTTAAAAATTAGCTCTACAAAATCAATGACTGGTCACTTATTAGGTGCAACAGGTGGTTTAGAGGCCATTTTCTCTGCTTTATCTATTAGAGATGGCCGCATCGCGCCAACCATCCATGCTGAATCTCCAGACCCAGAGTGTGATTTAGACATTGTTCCAAATAAAGCTGAAGATTTAGATATTACTTACGCTATGAGTAATAGTTTAGGATTTGGTGGCCATAATGCCGTCCTTGTTTTGAAAAAATTTAACGACTAAATCATATGTAATGATAAAAGGCTGAGACAATTCATTTGTCCAGCCTTATTTATTTTGGCTGAGGTTATTTAACAGATACGGAGTGATATGAATAAGCGATGATATCGATTGAATATAGTTTTAATTTTTAAATAATATATATTTTAATAGTAAAATACATAATTAAATTTGATATATTGTATATTTATAGTGTGCACCTAGTGTATAATGTGCTTTATATTTACTTCAAAAGGAGGCAGTCAAGATGAAACGCTTTTCAACTTTGTCAACAACTTTGAAAACACGAATGATTGCAGATTTTATCTTGATTATAGCAAGTCAAGCCATCATGCCTTTTATAGCACTTTATTTAACGAGCAAGGTGAACGCAGTTTTTGCAGGGACATTTTTAATTATAAATATTATAGTGAGTTTTATAGTGTCTTTTTTAGGTGGATATTTAGGTGATAATTATAATAGGAAGAAAACGGTGAATTATATTCACTTTTTATATGCAATTTGCCTAATTATTCTAAGTATTACGGTTACTATGTACGGTACTGGTTTAGTTATATTTTGTATTGCTATTTTTGTTTTTCAATTATTATTTGCTGCAAGTGAACCTATATTTGAAGCGGCTATTATGGATGCTATATATGAAGATGTTAGGGCATATGTATATCAACTCAATTATTGGATGTTTAATATCGGTACAGCCATCGGTATGGCGTTAGGTGCATTATTATATTTGGGGCATAAACATTTATTATTTATTCTTTTCTTTGTCGCTATGTTAGTAAGTTGGTACTTATTTGAGAAGTATTATGATGTTAAACAAGTTATTAGTAAAAAAGGCGACGTTACGACTAAGTTTAAACATTTTTTTGAAAGCTATCGAGATGTAGTTAAAGATAAATATTATATGATGCTAAATTTGGGCTATATGATGGTAATCATGGCTGAATTGAGTTTAAATTCTTATGTCGTGGTAAGGTTGAAAGATGCTTTTGAACCATTATCGATTTTAGGTTTTTATATAGATGGTGTCAGAATGTTTACGGTCATTATGATTATTAATACAGTAGTTGTCGCCACTTTAACATTTACTGTAAACAGAATTGTCGCAGCGACTTCGACTAGAATTGCATTTATGATTGGGATTGTCTTGTATACATTAGGATACAGTGTATTGACGTCTGCAACATCGTTTTGGATTTTATGCTTATTTTCAATTTTGGCTACTTTAGGGGAATTAATATATTCACCTATACAAAATGCACAACGATTCTTGATGATTCCTGAAGATAAACGAAGTACGTATAGTACATTTGCAATGGTTTCATTTTACGGCGGAAATATTTTAGCACGTCTAGGACTTATTATTGGCGCATTTATATTACCATGGATGATGTCTATCTACGTGGCAGTCATTGTTTTGTTGGGCTTTATCCTACTTTATTATGCACTTTTTTGTAATCCCAATATTGATAATCAACAGAAAAAAAGGCTGGATTAGTTATTGTTATTAAATACAATTACTAATCCAGTCTTTTTATATAGCAAATGATATTAAAATAGAGATAATGACATAAATGAGATTACAAAGAAAAGCAATTTTCACCCAAGATGAAACAATATAAATATCTTTTTTAGGTTTAGTAGGCTTAAAAAACGTATCATCTTCAAGCGAGCTTCTATGTTTCTTTCTCATCAATTGATATTTTAATCTTCTAAAACCAAAGCTTGTAGGATCTAAAACGCCTTCCTGCACAACCAAAATGATAAAAGAGAATATTGCTAAGAAGATAGAGACATAGAATATAATATTAATAAAGTTTATCCAATTATGGTTTGAAAATAACCATAAAATAAATGAAATTATAGGTGTAATAAGTAAAAATAATACGAGATGTTTTAAATATTTCATGTCGTTGCCCCCCAAAAAAGAATTAAATTAATTGTAACTTAAGTTAACTAAAAAATGAATAAAAATTACTATAAATTCGTTAACAACAGTATTTAATTAGAAGTTTAAAATTAATTAATTTTTAATTTCTTTAATAAAGTAAAGCAATAGAATATTGATTAAAATCTTAACTAAACGTATAATGTTATTAAATATTCTGAATATTGTGAAGGGAATGTTTAATTCGATTCAAAGGGGGATACAATATGCTTAAATATGTTTTAAAGCGATTGGGTTATATGTTTTTGTCATTATTCATTATCATTACCATTACTTTTTTCTTGATGAAACTTATGCCAGGTTCACCATTTAATGATGAAAAATTAAATGATGAACAAAAGCAAATTCTAAATGAAAAATATGGTTTGAATGACCCAGTACCAGTTCAGTATGCGAGTTATTTGAAGAATGTTGTTACGGGGGACTTTGGTAACTCATTCCAATATGATAACCAGCCAGTTTGGGATTTAATCAAACCAAGGTTATTACCATCTTTAGAGATGGGTTTAACAGCGATGGTGATTGGTGTCATACTCGGTCTGATTTTAGGGGTCATTGCGGCAGTCCGGCAAAACACCTGGGCTGACTATACAGCTACAGTAATTTCAGTTATAGCAGTATCGGTACCATCATTTGTCTTAGCTGTTTTATTACAATATGTATTTTCAGTAAGGTTACAATGGTTCCCAGTAGCAGGTTGGGAAGGTATTTCAACAGCAGTGTTACCATCTTTAGCACTATCAGCAGCAGTTTTAGCGACGGTAGCAAGATACATAAGAGCAGAAATGATAGAAGTGTTAAGTTCAGATTATATTTTACTTGCACGTGCCAAAGGTAATTCAACAATGAGAGTATTATTTGGACACGCATTAAGAAATGCCTTGATTCCAGTAATTACAATTATTGTGCCAATGTTGGCGAGTATATTAACAGGTACTTTGACAATTGAAAATATTTTTGGTGTGCCAGGGTTAGGGGATCAATTCGTAAGATCGATTACCACGAACGATTTCCCAGTAATTATGGCGACAACTATTTTATTCAGTACACTATTTATAGTTTCTATTTTCCTTGTAGATATATTATATGGTGTTATTGATCCACGTATACGTGTACAAGGAGGTAAAAAATAATGGCTGATAATAAAAATGAAAATTTAAATCAAGATTATTCAAATGCAGTTATGTCACATACCTCAGAAGCAATACCAGCATCAGATTTTATTAGAAGTAACAATGATATTGAAAAAGAGCCTGAAATACAGCGAGAAAGTAAAAACTTTTGGCAGGATGCATGGACACAATTAAAGCGTAATAAATTAGCGGTAGTTGGTATGATAGGGTTAATTATTATCATTATTTTAGCGTTAATTGGGCCATTATTTAGTGCGCATGACTATGCTGAACAAGATGTTGAAAGACGTAACTTACCAGCTAAAATACCTGTACTAGATCAAATTTCATTTTTACCATTTGATGGTGAAGGTGCTCAAGGTAAAGATGCCTATGAAGAAGCTGGAGTGAAAGAAAATTTCTGGTTTGGTACAGACCAATTAGGTAGAGATTTATGGTCACGTACTTGGCAAGGTGCACAAGTATCATTATTTATTGGTGTTGTTGCAGCATTGCTCGATATTTTTATAGGGGTCATTTATGGCGCGATTTCAGGATTTTTTGGAGGACGACTTGATAATGTGATGCAACGTATTATTGAAATTGTTGCGTCTATACCAACATTGATTGTTGTTATTTTATTCGTGTTAATCTTTGAACCATCTATATGGACGATTATATTAGCGATGGCAATCACAGGCTGGATTGGAATGAGTCGTGTTGTCAGAGGGGAATTCTTAAAATTAAAAGGCCAAGAATTTGTATTAGCTTCAAAAACATTAGGTGCATCTAAACTTAAATTAATATTTAAGCACATATTACCTAACACACTAGGAGTTATAGTTGTTACATCTATGTTTACAGTGCCGAATGCAATCTTCTTCGAAGCATTCCTAAGCTTTATTGGTATTGGAGTGCCAGCACCAAGAACATCACTTGGTTCACTTGTAAATGATGGTCGTGCAATGTTATTGATTCATCCACATGAATTATTTATTCCGGCTATTATTTTAAGTTTATTAATATTATTCTTCTATCTATTTAGTGATGGATTACGTGATGCATTTGATCCGAAAATGCGTAAATAAAAAGGGGGCAACATTTTATGTCAGAAAGAATATTAGAAGTTAACAATTTGCATGTTTCCTTTGATATTGACGCAGGGGAAGTGCAAGCAGTACGTGGCGTGGATTTCTTTCTAGATAAAGGAGAAACACTAGCGATTGTTGGTGAATCAGGTTCTGGGAAATCAGTGACAACAAAAGCTATTACGAAATTATTCCAAGGTGATACAGGGAGAATTAAAAAAGGTGTTATTAATTTCTTGGGTGAAGACTTAGCTCAAAAATCAGAAGAAGAGTTAATTAAATTACGAGGAAAAGATATTTCTATGATTTTTCAAGATCCGATGACTTCGCTTAATCCTACAATGAAAATAGGCAAGCAGGTTATGGAACCACTAATGAAACATAGAAATTACAATAAAGTAAATGCGAAAAAAAGAGCATTGGAAATATTAAACCTTGTCGGTTTACCAAACGCTGAAAAACGTTTTAATGCCTATCCACATCAATTTTCAGGGGGACAAAGACAGAGAATAGTCATTGCGACAGCACTTGCATGTGAGCCTAAAGTATTAATTGCTGATGAGCCAACTACTGCACTTGATGTAACGATGCAAGCTCAAATATTAGAATTGATGAGAGAGTTACAAAGTAAAATAAGTACTTCAATCGTTTTCATCACTCATGATTTAGGTGTTGTTGCTAATATAGCAGACAGAGTAGCTGTTATGTATGGTGGTCAAATGGTTGAAACAGGGGATGTAGATGAAATATTTTATGACCCTAAACACCCGTATACTTGGGGACTATTATCATCGATGCCTGATTTAACGACTGGTTCAGAAACAGAATTATTAGCTATTCCAGGTACACCACCAGATTTATTACACCCGCCTAAAGGAGATGCGTTTGCTGAACGTAGCCAATATGCATTAGATGTGGATTTTAAAACACCGCCACCATGGTTCAAAATATCTGATACACATTTTGTGAAATCTTGGTTACTTGACGAACGTGCACCTCATGTTGAACCACCAGAAATGGTACAAAAACGTTTACGTAAGATGCCAAATAATTACGATAAACCGCAACAAGTAGAAAGGGTGGCGTTTGATGATGCAAAATAAAGACATACTTTTACAAGTGAAAAATGTTAAACAATATTTTAATGAAGGAAAGCGTAACGAAGTGCGTGCAGTTGAAAATATTTCATTTGATATTTATAAAGGGGAAACATTTGGATTAGTTGGTGAATCTGGTTGTGGAAAATCTACAACTGGTAAAGCTATTATTAAACTCAATGATATAACTGATGGAGAAATACTTTATGAAGGTATCGATATTCAAAAAATAAAAAACCGTAAAGATTCGTTGAAGTTTAATAAAAAGATGCAAATGATTTTCCAAGATCCGTATGCTTCATTAAACCCAAGGTTAAAAGTCATGGATATCGTAGCAGAGGGGATAGATATTCATAAGCTAGCTAGTGGGACAAAAGACCGAAAAAGAAGAGTTTACAATTTATTAGAAACAGTAGGTCTTAGCAAAGAACATGCCAATCGTTATCCACATGAATTCTCAGGCGGTCAAAGACAACGTATCGGTATTGCACGTGCATTAGCAGTAGAACCAGAATTTATTATTGCAGATGAGCCAATATCAGCGTTAGATGTGTCAATACAAGCCCAGGTCGTTAATTTGTTATTAAAGTTGCAAAGAGAACACAATATTACGTTTTTATTTATTGCCCATGACCTTTCAATGGTGAAATATATTTCAGACAGAATAGCAGTAATGCATTTTGGTAAAATTGTCGAATTAGGTTCTGCAGATGAAATATACAATCATCCGTTACATCCTTACACGAAATCATTGCTTTCAGCAGTACCACAACCGGATCCTGAAAGTGAACGTTCTCGAAAAAGAACAGTGTATAAAGAAGACACATCCAAAAATAATCAACGGTCATTAAATGAAATACAACCTGGCCATTTTGTATTTACTACGGATGAAGAAGCAGAAACATTAAAATCTCAAATGCAAGCACCATCAGTATAAGGGGAAGGGGGATTAATATGAAAAGGATTAAACTATTTATAGTTTTATTAGCTTTAACGGTGATTACAGCGGGATGTAGCAGTGCTGAAGGTATCTACTCGGACAAAGGACAAGTATTTAGAAAAGTGATACCACAAGATATTTCTTCATTAGACTCTGCACTAGTGACCGACACGGTATCTTTTGATTTATTCAATCAAGTCTATGAAGGTCTTTACACTTTGGATAAGAATGATAAAGCACAACCAGGTGTCGCTAAAGAAATGCCAAAGAAAAGTAATGGCGGTAAGACCTTGACAATTAAATTGCGTAAGGATGCAAAATGGTCTAATGGAGATCCAGTTACTGCACAAGATTTTGTTTTTGCATGGAAACGTGTTGTCAATCCAGATACAGCTTCAGAATATGCTTACATAATGTATGACTTAAAAAATGCTGAAGACATTAATATGGGTAAAAAAGATGTTGATAAATTAGGTGTAAAAGCGTTAGATGACCACACATTAAAAATTGAACTAAATAAGCCAATACCATATATTAATGAAATGCTCGCATTTGGCACATACTTGCCTCAAAAAGAAAAAGTTGTGAAAAAGCATGGTGAACAATATGCTACAACTGCAGATAAAACAGTGTTTAATGGTCCTTTCAAAGTTCAAGATTGGAAAGTAGAAGATAAAATTCAATTAGTTAAAAATGAAGATTATTGGGACAAGAAAAAAGTTCATTTAGACCGTGTAAATTATAAAGTGTTAAAAGACCAGCAAGCAGGAGCATCACTTTATGACACTGGTTCTGTAGATGATACTACTATCAGTGCAGACCAAGTGGATAAATATCAAGGAAATCCTGGTTTGAAAAAACGTTTGTTAGCTAGTACGTTCTATATGAAATTAAATCAAGATAATGTACCTGAATTTAAAAATAAAGATTTACGAATTGCGATTTCACAAGCGATTGATAAAGAAGGCTATGTGAATTCAGTTTTAAATAATGGATCTGAATCGACAGATGGGTTCACAGCTAAATTAACGGCAGAAACACCTGACGGCAAAGACTTTGCCGAATCTATAGATTCACCACTTGCATATAATCCGAAAGCAGCCAAGAAACACTTAGAAAAAGCGAAAAAAGATTTAGGTGTGAAAGAATTGACGTTTACCATGAATACTGAAGATACACCAGGATCAAAAGTATCAGCAGAATATATAAAATCAGAAGTAGAGAAGAATTTACCAGGTGTAACGATGAAAGTTAAACAATTACCGTTTAAACAGAGAGTAAATCAAGAACATTCTGAAACATTTGAAGCATCGTTATCAGGTTGGGGGCCAGATTATCCAGATCCTCTAACATTCTTGGAAATTATGACAACAGGTAATCCTTCAAATAATACCGCTTGGGGTAGTAAAAAATACGACCAACTCGTTAAAGATGCGAATGGTAAATTATTGAAAAAACCGGAAGAACGTAATGCAGCGATGAAAGAAGCAGAAGAATTATTACTCAATGATGCACCTGTAGCACCTATATATCAAAAAGGGGAAGCACATTTAACCAATCCACAAGTCAAAGGTTTATTCTATCACCAAATTGGTGGTGATACTTCGTTAAAAGAAGTAAGCATTGATAAATCAATTGACCGTGAAACTGGTAAAAAGAAATAAAAGAAGTGAAAAATGAAATTTGAGTACAACTTATTGAAATAATGAAAATACGTCACTTTCTATGTCATTATATAGAGAGTGACGTATTCTTTGATATCATACATTTTTGATCCTTGTTAAATAATTACTTACCAACAGAAGAACTGACAATAAATGATTATTGATATTGTAAGACCTAATTGATATATTTCAAAAATTACGGTGTTAATGTAGCATTCATCAACTAAACAAAATTGTAATTTGCTAAAATCACGCGGATAGTTGTAGAAGGAATGATGAAATTTGAGTACAACCAGATTAATATATGTATCGAAAGTTGAAAAAACAGACTAATCCTTTAATTTGGATTGGTCTGTTTTAAAATGAGATGTATGCCAATTTTTTTGATTTTTAGATTATCTTTTTCGACCTAAGCCCATTGCTTTTTCCATTTTTTTTAATGTTTTAAATGAAGCTTTTTGAGCTTTCTCTCTACCATTATCTAAAATCGTATCTAATTCATCTGAGTTGAAATAATACTCATATTTTTCTTGGAACTGAACTAAAAAGTCTTTTACAATTTCAGCTAAATCTGATTTAAATTCACCATAGTTAGAATCTTTATACTGTGTTTGGAGTTCATCAATTGTTTTATCAGTTAAACTTGAATAGATAGATAATAAATTTGAAATGCCAGGCTTATTGTCACGATCAAATTTAATAATACCATCTGAATCTGTTACTGCGCTTTTTATTTTTTTAGCGCCAACATTGGGTTCATCTAACAATGAGATATAATTTTTTTGGTTATCATCACTTTTACTCATTTTTTTCGTTGGGTCTTGTAAACTCATAACACGACCACCAACTTTTGGCATGCGTATTTCTGGTTTTACAAGAACATCGTTGTAACGTGAATTGAATCGGTCTACTAAATTTCTAGTTAATTCAATATGTTGTTTTTGGTCGTCTCCAACAGGAACGATGTTTGTGTTATAAATAACGATATCTGCTGCCATTAATGGAGGATATGTAAGTAAGCCAGCTGGTATACCTTCCGTTTGTTTTACTGCTTTATCTTTAAATTGTGTCATGCGTTCTAATTCACCAATAGATGAAATAGTTGTTAACATCCAGCTAGCTTGCACATGCGCTGGCACTTCAGATTGTATAAATAATGTTGATTTTTCTGGATCAATGCCTGAAGCTAAATAAATTGCTGCTAGTTGTCTTGTTTGTTTACGTAGTTTTAATCGATCTTGTGGAATTGTAATTGCGTGTTGATCCACGATGCAGAAGAAACAATCATAGTCTTCTTGGACTTCACCAAATTGCTTCAACGCACCAATATAATTACCAAGCGTTGGGATGCCGCTAGGTTGGATACCAGAAAATAAAGTTTCCATTTTTTGATGCCTACCTTTTTAATAATTTAATTTATCTACTTTAGTAATAGTATAACAGTATTTCAATCATTTGTAAGTTATGTTAAACTGTATACATGTCAATATTTCTAACTAAATTGATTGGGAATTAAGCTTATTTGAAAATTTTTAAAAAAATTAGAGAATTCTCATTTAATTTTAATGTTGATAGGGTATACTTTAATTGTAAGGTTAAGAGAGGTAAAAATGACTTAGTAATTTCTTAATCATATAAAAATTGAAATCTAATGAATTTATATTCATGAAAAATAGGAGAGTGAGATGTATGGTAACATTATTTACTTCACCAAGTTGCACATCTTGCCGTAAAGCGAAAGCATGGTTACAAGAACATGACATTCCGTATACGGAGCGTAACATTTTTTCAGAACACTTAACAATTGATGAAATTAAACAAATTTTAAAAATGACTGAAGATGGAACAGACGAAATCATATCTACTCGTTCTAAAACTTATCAAAAATTAAATGTAGATATTGATGCTTTACCACTTCAAGACTTATATTCAATTATCCAAGATAATCCAGGTTTATTAAGACGTCCGATTATCTTAGATGATAAACGTTTACAAGTTGGTTATAATGAAGATGAAATCAGACGTTTTTTACCTAGAAAAGTACGTACGTTCCAATTGCAAGAAGCGCAACGTATGGTTGATTAATTTATAAATAGAGCGATTAAGCCATAAAGTAATGTTATTGTGATGTTGCTTTGTGGTTTTGTTGTGTTTACCATAACAGATAAATGTATACTTACGTCAAACAAATCGATTATTCGATTGTGAATAATTATTGACTAAATTCAAACAGCACTCTATAAAAAGTGCTGTTTTTTGGCCTTTTATAAGGGTATATGTTATTATAAGAGACCAAATAGAAAATAGTAAAAATTAATCAAACAAATTAATTGTAATTCTTACTACGTTCTAATACAATAATGATTACTATTCATCGACTGTAAGGAGTGAGATGATATGAGAATAGAGCGAGTTGACGATACTACCGTTAAACTATTTATAACATATAGTGATATAGAAGCAAGAGGTTTTAAACGAGAAGATTTATGGACTAATCGCAAACGTGGAGAAGAATTCTTTTGGAACATGATGGAAGAAATCAATGAAGAAGAAGATTTTGTTGTTGAAGGTCCTTTATGGATTCAAGTACATGCTTTTGAAAAGGGCGTTGAAGTAACAATTTCTAAATCTAAAAACGAAGATCTTATCAATATGTCTGATGAAGACAATGACCAATTAGATCATCAAGTTAATGATTTATTATCACAAACATTTGATCAAGATGATAGTTTAGAGGATTTATTTGAACAACGACAACAACAAAAAGAGACACAACAAGATCAAGAACGCAACAAACGTAAGCCGCAAAATACACGTACTGTTATAGTTAGATTTAATGACTTGGAAGAAGTAATTGATTATGCTTACCATAATAATCAAAGAACAGATGAGTTTGAAGATTTATTATATAGTTTTAATAATGTATATTACTACGCTGTTCACTTTGATGAAACAGTTGGACAAGAAACAATTAACGATAGTTACAGTCAATTACTTGAGTTCGCATATCCTACTGATAAATCAGAAGTATATTTAAACGATTACGCAAAAATTATTATGAGTCATAATGTCGCTTCACAAGTACGTCGTTATTTTCCTGATACAACAGAATAACTACGATAAAGAAACTAATATAAATTATTATCAACAATGATTATGATTTGATTAGTAGATTAATTTGAGACTGACAGTCTGGGACATAAGGTTCTTGGACAAATGAAAAAAGGCAATTTCTATTGAAATCATATAGAAATTGCCTTTTTCTGTATTGTTTTAAAATAAGTCATTTGATTCTGTGAGAGCTACATCATTCAGATACCATTATTGATCTTTTTCTATTGTACGACTAGAGCATACAGATTGGGTGTCTACATGTAGAATAATTGTTAACATCATTTTGGTTGATATAAGACGTTGTTTTTAAAGTATTTTAATGTGAAATTACGTATGAATACGTTGTATTTTGGTGAGGTACTGAAGGAACAGGATAAGCTGAAGACTGCAGTATGAAGCTGTTTTCTAAGAAAGCAAGTCAACAATACGAAGTATTGAATCATAAAGAAGCGCGCAGATAAATTGAATTAAATCATCTGCGTGCTATTTTTCTAGGATTTATGTCTCAGATTCTTTATGTAATAACAAGGTGATTTCTAAATAAAGTATAGTAATTTGTTGGCTTATCACGTGTAATTAAATGAGGTGAAGAAATGTTATACGCGAACAATAATCGAAATCAGGCCGTTTGGGCAAAAGATGCGATAAAAAATAAGCATTATCGTTGCCCATTTTGTAAATGCAAAGTGATATTAAAAAAAGGAACATACAATACACCTCATTTTGCGCATATCCGTAATAATCGTTCATACTGTCATAAAAATGAATCACAAGAACATTTTAATTTAAAATACCATATTGCTCGTGAGTTAAAAGGCTTAAATCACAAAGTTAACATCGAACCTTATGTACCACAAAGTTGCCAATATCCTGATTTAATCATTGATGATGAAATTGTATTAGAAATACAATTTTCAAAAGTAACGACAGCATGTATTTCAAAACGCAGTAAAACTTTACAAGATGCTGGGTATAAAGTGTATTGGATAACAAAAAAAGTTAAATATAATAAAAGTAATAGTGTTTTGTATTTATCAAAATACGAAAGAAATTTTATTAACATTCATAATAGATTATTATTATCGTGGGATACAACACATAAAATTCTTTTTGGTTATAAAGTGATTAATTTTTTAGGAGGGCAACAATTTATTGCCAAAAGGCATTGTATGACATTTGCACAATTAATTAATCAAATTCAAATAGAGCGTGTTTATCATGCGCCAACACAGCCCTTAAAATTATCCAAAATTGCTATAAGCACTTATTTGAGAAACTGCCGTAAAACACACTCAGTTTTAGAACCAAGTTTAAGTGTGATGTATAATTTAAAATTAACGGATGCATGGGTAAATAAATATATAGGTATAATTTACCCAGAACAAATTTATATTAAGTCACATCCTGTGTATTGGCAATTACAACTTATATATTTGTGGCGTACACACACTTTTAACATGACACGATTTAAACAACTGATAGAATTAAATCATTTTTAAATAAGCCATAGCGTTGTTCAAAAGTTCAAACAATTCTATCATAATCATGGGTGTTATAGCGTGCAAAAATAATCATGACATGAGAAAATTATACTAATAGACTTTATAGGAGGTTTACTAGATATTATGACACAACAATTAACAAGAGAAGAGCAAGAACGTAAATATCCAGAATATACTTGGGATTTATCTACCATTTTTGAATCTGACAATGCTTTTGAAGATGCATTTAAAGAAGTAGAAAATAATATCGGCAAAGAACAACAATATGTCGGTCACTTAGCTGATAGCTCATCTACACTATATAATGCATTAGCACTAGAAGATGAATTAGGTTCTAAGTTAGAAAAAGTATATGTATATGCACATTTAAAACAAGATCAAGATACAGCGAATGATAAATACACAGGTTATGAATCTAGAGCACATCAATTAATTATAAAATTCAGCTCAGCATGGAGTTTCTTAGTGCCAGAAATTCTACAAATAGATGAAGCAACGATACAAAAATTTATTGATGAAAATGATGATTTGGAACGTTACAAATTTGATTTAAAATTAATTAATGAAAAAAGACCACATGTATTGAGTGCAGATAAAGAAAGATTACTAACTGAAGCACAAGATGCATTGTCTACACCTGACAATGTGTATGGCATGTTTAGTAATGCGGATTTAGAATTTGAAGATGCGATAGATAGTGAAGGCCAACGACATTCATTAACACAAGGAACATTCATTAAATGTCTGGAATCAGATGATCGCGTATTACGTCAATCTGCTTATGAAAATTTATATAAAGCATACGGTGCTTATAATAATACACTAAGTGCGACGCTCGCTGGAGAAGTTAAGAAAAATGTTTTTAACGCTAGAACACATAACTATAAAACAGCAAGAGAAGCAGCGTTAAGTAATAATCACATTCCAGAAGCTGTATATGATAATTTAGTGAAAACAGTTCATAAAAACTTACCTTTACTTCATCGCTATACTAAATTGCGCAAAGAACTATTGGGCTTAGATGACATGAAAATGTATGATGTTTACACACCACTTGTTAAAGATATTAAATTTGAAATGCCGTACGAAGAGGCTAAAGATTGGATGTTGAAAGCATTACAACCGATGGGTGAAGAATATATGAAAGTTGTAGAAGAAGGATTAAATCATCGATGGGTAGATGTCTTTGAAAATAAAGGTAAACGTTCTGGAGGTTATTCATCAGGTGCACACTTAACAAATCCGTTTATTTTACTAAATTGGTCAAATACTGTTTCTGATTTGTATACTTTAGTACATGAATTTGGTCATTCAGCACATAGCTACTTTAGTCGTCAAAATCAACCATCTAATTTAAGTGATTACACTATTTTCGTTGCAGAAGTTGCATCGACTTGTAATGAAGCACTATTAAGTGATTATATGGATAAACATTTAGATGACAAGCGCAGATTATTACTATTAAACCAAGAACTTGAACGTTTCCGTGCAACACTATTTAGACAAACAATGTTCGCAGAGTTTGAACATAAAATCCATCAAATAGAAGAAGCAGGAGAACCATTAACAGCTAACCGTATGAATGAAGAATACGCAGCGCTCAACAGAAAATATTTTGGAGATTCTGTTGAAACAGATGAAAATATTAGTAAAGAATGGTCTAGAATACCACACTTTTATATGAATTATTATGTGTATCAATATGCAACCGGATACAGTGCAGCTCAAAGTTTAAGTCATCAAATTTTAACAGAAGGTAAACCTGCTGTTGAGCGATATATCAATGAATTCTTGAAAAAAGGTAGTTCAAATTATCCTATTGAAATCTTAAAAAATGCAGGTGTAGATATGACAACTCCAGAACCAATTGAACAAGCTTGCCAAGTGTTCGAACAAAAATTAGACGCTTTTGAAAAGTTAATGAAAGCTTAGTATGAATGTATTCGTTTACAATATGACAAGTTTGTGACAAAGGAGATTTATTTAATTTTAAAGGTTGAAAGGTATATAACACCGTGTTATATTATATACATGAAATTAATCACATAACAAACATACCCCTTTGTTTGAAGTGAAAAATTTCTCCCATCCCCTTTGTTTAGCGCCGTGTAATCAGACACGGCGTTTTTTTATGTTCATTTTTAAAGACTTTTATATGTATAAGAAATTGAATAACTATTCAGATATTTCAGCATATATTTTGACTGGAATTTTATATAAAACATGAATGTATATTGAAAATAATGATTAACAATTAGCAACTACTAAGCAAGTAATTGCAAGTATATATTATACAAAAAAGTGATTGAGTGATCATAACTAGGAATGATAAATAAAAATGCCAACTTCTTTAATACTCATATAGAAGTTGGCATTTCTTTACTTTTATGAAATTTTGTAATTCTATCTACTATGATATTTGCGTATATTCAAAATGTTTATTTAACTTTTATAAGTTTATGAAACATTTTCTAGATAAATCATTAACCTATATAAAATCTTTTAAAGTCATTTTATTTTGACTTATGCTTTTAGCTTTTGATTCGGAAAGTAAGCATGTTGTATGTCACAAGTTTTTAACCATAAAATATACTACGTTTTATGGTGCAGTATATTGATATAGATATTAACAAAATTAATATTTCAAACTTTTGACTTCCAAAATTTACCTTCTGGTGAGCTAAGTTTTTCTATTTTTTGCTGTAATGCTAATTTTTTCAGCTCTTTATTCAATAATTTTTCAGGCCATTCATAAATAGTCAGTAATTCTTCTTTGGTTACTAATTGTTGTTGATAGATGTAAGTTTCCAAACTTGGTGGGAGTTCTTTTTCAATCGGTGAACCAATCAGTTCGTTTATGATGTACGTATATATGTGATAAGGGTAAAAGCCTTCGACTTTTAAACCTTCTTCATGAATATCTTCATTAAAGAATACAAGAGAGGGTGCTTCTTCAATTTCCATTTCTCGAGCGATATGCAAGTCAACTTGTAAGCTTTCCTTTAAAGCACTTTTATGTAAGTCTTCTTTAAAGACTTCATAATCAAGGCCAGCATTACTTATACAATTATTGACCATCTCTTCAGTGATAATATCTCGTTTTGGTATTATCTCATTTTGAACAAGATGGATAAAACGCTCCGCCCGTAATCGACCTTGGAGTTCGGCGGCCTTATAGGCAAGTGCAATATTATCTAAATTTGATGTACTTTGTGCTTGGCATTTTGTTAATACACGTAAAGAAGGGTTTAAAATATGTCTAATACTTATATATTGTTTATACTCAAGTCGTAATTTTGAAAGTATCGCAGACAATTTAAAGCACTCTTTACTGAATGGATCGAAAAAGGAATAAATTTCAATCTTACTCAAAGGTGAAAGATTTGCATCTTCACGACTATTAGCATTTATCAATTTTAATTCTTCAGCCATGTTTTTTCACCTACAATTAATTTTCGGAATTAACCATGTGATTCGCTGTTAAACGTAATCGTTCATATAAATAATCCCCGACGCCTGCAGAAAAATCTGCTTGTTGAATAGCTTTATACATATTTTCAAGCCATGCGTCACGTTCGTATGTTGTTATTACAAATTCCAAGTGTCTTTTTTTTAACATAGGATGACCATGTTCTTCTGTATACAGTTGAGGTCCGCCTAAAAATTGTGTTAAGAATTGTTTTTGTTTTCTGCTTGTTTCTTCAAAATCTCCAGGAAACAAATGATTGATTCTATCATCACGTTTAACCATATCATAAAAATGGTCAATCATTTTAAATAAGGCGTCTTGTCCGATAACCTCGTAAGCTGTTTGAGTCATAGTATCACCATATCCTATTAATATAATACTAATATAACATGAATTTTTACATTTGGAAGTAATTCGACTTCTTAATATTGTGCGCAATTAACTGTTGTTTAATTTACGTTTGCGATTGAAAAATCTTTGGACTTTATTGTTTGGAATTTCATGATTGATATTAAATTGATTAAGAATCGATTTAAATTGAACTAATCCTTCATTATAATCATTTACTTCATATTCAAGTTCAAAGTCCTGGAAATCCAAGTAATAATTTTTATCTAAAACAAGTAGATTTCCGTTAATTTCTTTTTCTATACGTTCGGTAGTTAGGTCTCCTAAGACGATTAATGCATCAATATCTACGTCCATTTTTAGGAGTTGGTTTAAAATATCTTGGGGCAGATCCTGACTTTTGATGTGCTTGTTTAGTTTTGGTTCAACGATTGTATCGAAATTATACTCCATCAAACCAATTTCAGCTGGTACTTTTAACGTCATTTCGTATGCATCATCTTTAACGCGAATTCTCAAAGCTGATTGATGAGATTTTAAATCGAAATTTAATGTGTCGATGTAATAATTAGTTTGACTAAATGGTTTGATATTTAAAAAATAGGTGTTGTATATAGCTTGATAATCGTCTTCAGACAATAACTGTTTAAATTCAATTTCATTATTAGTTGCCACGCGTTACACTCCTTAAATATATATGATAATTCATTTTAAAGGACTTGTAAGTTAATTTAAATTAGATTGCATTATACGCTGAAAATTATTATATTTACGTTAAGTCAATTGATGACATAATAATAGTCATGTAACGTGTTATGTACGTCTTAATTATGTTAAAATAATGAGGAATAAGGAGGAACAAGCATGCGTATTTATGTGAATGAAATTAAAGTAACAGAAGATAGTTTAAAGTGTTATACAGAACAATCTACAGAAGGCTTACAAGAAGCAGGACAAATGCTTGTTGATAGTGATAATTATAGCTTTGCATATATCTTAGATGACGGCCAGTCGTATTCATATTTGATTTTTGTTCAAGAAACTTGGTCTATGCTACATGAAAATAAAAATAAAAAGATTATCGTTAATGATCATTTAGAACTAAAACAATTCGATAGAGAATTTAATTATATATTAGAAAATATTCAAGGTAATTCAAACTATGGTAAGGAGTTTGTTTCTGTTGTGGAAGATACTTTCGAATTAGAGTGAAGCGGAGTGAAGCACAATGAATCAATGGGATCAATTTTTATCTCCATATAGACAAGCAGTTGATGAATTAAAAGTAAAATTAAAAGGGCTTAGAAAACAATATGATGTAGAAGATAATGCTTCACCGATTGAATTTGTGACGGGTCGTGTTAAACCTATGACTAGCATTATTGATAAAGCAAATAAAAGACAAATCTCATTTGATCGATTACATGAAGAAATGTATGATATAGCAGGTTTGAGATTAATGTGTCAATTCGTCGATGATATCGATATTGTGGTCAATCTCTTGAGACAACGTCAAGATTTCAAAGTAGTAGAAGAACGCGATTATATCAGTAATACAAAACAAAGTGGATATCGTTCATATCATGTAATTATTGAATATCCAATCGAAACACTTAAAGGTGAAAAGTCAATTTTAGCAGAAATTCAAATCAGAACATTAGCCATGAATTTTTGGGCAACAATCGAGCATACTTTGCGGTATAAATATGATGGAGATTATCCGCCAGAAATTCAGCACCGACTAGAACGTGCGGCTGAAGCAGCGTTTTTACTTGATGAAGAAATGTCAGAAATTAAAGAGGAAATTCAAGAAGCTCAAAAATACTATTCCAAAAAACGTGCTAAAAAGCATGATAATGACTAGGAGGTGCAATCATGCGCTATACAATTTTATCTAAAGGTGATTCTAAGTCGAACGCTTTAAAGCATAAGATGATTAATCACATGAAAGATTTTGAAATGGTTGAAGATACGGAAAATCCTGAAATAGTCATATCAGTTGGTGGAGATGGTACTTTATTACAGGCTTTCCATCAGTATAGTCACATGTTATCGAGGTGCGCATTTGTAGGGATACATACTGGACATTTAGGGTTCTATGCAGATTGGTTGCCACATGAAGTTGAGAAATTGATTATTGAAATTAATAATTCAGAATTCCAAGTTATAGAATATCCACTATTAGAAATTATAGTGCGTTATAACGATAATGGATATGAGACGAGATACTTAGCATTAAATGAGGCGACGATGAAAACTGAAAATGGTTCTACACTTGTTGTGGATGTGAATATTAGAGGAAACCAATTTGAACGCTTTAGAGGAGATGGACTGTGTGTGTCAACACCATCAGGTTCTACTGCATATAATAAGGCGTTGGGTGGTGCGTTAATACATCCTTCTTTGGAAGCGATGCAAATCGCCGAAATCGCTTCTATTAATAATAGAGTATTCAGAACGGTTGGGTCACCATTAGTATTGCCCAAACATCATACATGTCTGATTACACCAGTGAATCATGATAAGATTTTAACAACCATAGATCACGTCAGCATAAAACATAAAAATGTTAATGCAATTCAATTTAGAGTGGCAAATGAAAAAATTAGATTTGCTAGGTTTAGACCATTTCCATTTTGGAAAAGAGTACATGATTCCTTTATTTCAAGTGGAGACGATGAATAATGCAATTTACGTATATGATTAGAGACCCTCAAATGCTAAGAACTTTTTTACAGGAGCAAGGGTATTCTAAGAATACAATTAGCGCCATTAAGCATAATGGCGCTTTAATTGTTAATGGACAAGCAGAAACTGTGCGTAAGCAATTACAGAACGGCGATATAGTGGAGGTACATTTAGGTTACGAGACAGCTAGTAATAATTTAATCCCATTCAATAAGTCTTTAAATATTTTATATGAAGATGCATACTTATTAATCGTTTCTAAAAAAGCTTTTCAAAACTGCGCACCATCAAGAGAACATAAACATTTTAGTTTAGCTGAACAAGTTCTAGGTTATTTTAAACAATCAGGACAAAACATCGTACCGCATATTGTCACTAGGATTGACCGAAATACTTCAGGTATTGTTGTGATTGCTAAACATGGTTTTTTACATCATCTGATGTCAAACATACACATTGATAAAACCTATTTATGCGTATGCTATGGTGAATTGCAATCACAAGGAATCATAGATGCACCTATTGCTAGAGATCCTGCTAGTATTATTACAAGACAAGTCAATTCAAATGGTAAACAAGCAAAAACAAAATATAGATGCTTAGACCATAAAAATAATTACAGTTTATGTGAAGTTACTTTATTAACAGGCCGGACACATCAAATTCGCGTCCATCTTCAGCATATAGGACATCCTATTGTGGGTGATGATTTATATGGAGGAGAACATTCGTATTTTAAACATCAGTTGTTACGATGTTTTAAAATATCTTTTATACATCCAATCTATGATCAAAAGATTGAAATACAAGATAAATATGATGCAATAGAAAACATATTTAATATGATATAATTTGAGTAACTATGGAGGTGGGACTTTTGGCAAATGAAAAAGACCAAATCGTTTTAGAAGATGAGCAAGTATATGATCAAGAAATGCTAGATAAATTACTGCATGAAAATCATATTGGTGAATTTAGAGAAGAATTCTTAGCGATGCACACATATGAACAAAGTGAATACTTTGAAGACAGCGATGAAGATATTAGACAAAAAATGTTTGAAGTATTGTCCCCTGAAGAAGTAGCAGATTTCTTTGAACAATTAGAAATTGATGAAGAAGCGTATGAAGCGCTGTTCGATACTATGGATGCTACATATGCTAGCAAAGTGTTAGAAAATATGTCATACGATAACGCAGTAGACATTATGAATCAATTATCTAAGCAGAAAATTGTTAGCTTGTTGACACTGATGAACCGTGAAGATGCAAAAGAAATTAAAGCATTATTACATTACGAAGAGGATACTGCTGGCGGTATCATGACGACGGAATATATTTCTTTAAAATCAACAATGCCAGTGAAAGAAGCTTTAATGCATGTTAAAGAACAAGCGCCAGATGCTGAGACAATTTATGTCATATTTGCAGTGAATGAGCATAAACAATTAGCTGGGGTTTTATCACTAAGAGATTTAATCGTAGCAGAAAATGATGCTTATATAGAAGACATAATGAGCGAACGTGTGATCAGTGCTAATGCTGCTGATGACCAAGAAGATGTTGCTCAGAAAATGCGTGATTATGATTTTATCGCTATGCCAGTTGTCGATTATCAAGATCACTTATTAGGTATTATTACAATCGATGATATCTTAGATGTTATGGATGAAGAAGCGAGTGAAGACTACTCTCGTTTAGCCGGGGTATCTGATGTTGATGCAACCAATGATTCAGTCATTAAAACTGCTAAGAAACGTTTGCCATGGCTAATTATTTTAACGTTTTTAGGAATGATCACAGCCACGATACTTGGATCATTTGAGGATACTTTAGCACAAGTGTCATTATTGGCAGCGTTTATTCCAATTATCAGTGGTATGTCTGGTAATTCTGGGACACAATCACTTGCCGTATCAGTACGTAATATTTCAACTGGTGAAATTGACGAACAAAGTAATTTTAAAGTCGCATTGAGAGAAGCAGGTAGCGGTTTTTTAAGTGGTTTGATTTGTGCTATATTGCTGTTTATTATTATAATGGTGCTTTATGGACAGCCAATTTTAGCTACGATCGTGGCAAGCAGTTTAACAATTGCTATGACAGTAGGTACATTAGTGGGATCAATGATTCCATTAGTTATGAATAAACTAAAAATTGACCCTGCAGTTGCTAGTGGTCCATTTATAACTACAATCAATGATATTGTGAGTATGTTGATTTACTTTGGATTAGCAACTTCATTCATGTCTTACTTATTATAGGGGGTTACATGGAATTTTTATCACTTGTTGTCGTTGTAATGGCAGCATTCCTTACACCGATACTAATCAATAGATTGCGAATTACATTCTTGCCTGTTGTTGTAGCAGAAATATTAATGGGTATTCTTATTGGGCACTCTTTTTTAAACATAGTAGAACGTGATGCTATGTTAAATATTTTATCTACATTAGGCTTTATATTCTTAATGTTTTTGAGTGGTTTAGAAATTGATTTTAAAGCATTTAAAAAAGACAAAGGCGCATTAGAAGATAATGAAAAAAGTAAAGAACCCGGTCATTTACAATTAGCACTTACTGTATTTTTATTTATTATGGTTATTTCAATTGTATTTGCATATGCATTTAAATGGTTTGGTTTAATTGATGATGTTTTATTAATGATTATTATTATTTCTACTATTTCATTAGGTGTTGTGGTACCTACACTAAAAGAAATGAATATTATGCGTACAACTATCGGACAATTCATATTATTAGTAGCAGTATTAGCTGACTTAGTGACAATGATATTATTAACTGCGTACGGAACACTACACGCTTCAGGTGGCACATCACTTTGGTTAATAGGGAGTTTAGTAGTATTTGCGCTTGTTTTTTATTTCCTAGGTGGATTATTTAAGAAAGCACAATTCTTGCAAAAACTGATGGATGGTACAACACAAATTGGTATACGTGCGGTATTTGCGTTAATTATCATGCTAGTTGCTTTGGCGGAAGGCGTTGGTGCAGAAAATATTCTAGGCGCTTTCTTAGCCGGCGTGATTGTTTCTTTACTGGGTCCTGATGAGGATATGGTAGAGAAATTAGATTCCTTTGGTTACGGATTCTTTATTCCAATATTCTTTATCATGGTTGGTGTAGATTTAAATATACCAATGTTAATAAAAGAGCCTTCATTATTACTTATCATTCCATTTTTAATATTGGCCTTTTTAATATCTAAATTAATACCAGTATTTTATATACGTCGATGGTTTGATATGAAAACAACAATTTCTTCAGCTTTCTTGCTAACGTCAACTTTATCGTTGGTTATTGCTTCTGCAAAAATTGCTGAAAAACTTGGAACAATATCATCTGAAATATCAGGTATTTTAATATTAAGTGCAGTTATTACATGTGTTTTTGTACCAATTATATTTAAGAAAATGTTCCCGATGCCAGATGAAGCAACAAGACAGATTGAAGTGAGTTTAATAGGTAAAAACCAATTAACCATACCAATTGCTCAGAATTTAACATCACAACTTTATCAAGTTTCGTTATATTATAGAAATGATTTAAGTGATAAACGTAAATTATCAGATGCAATTTCGATGATTGAAATTGCAGATTATGAAGAACCATTATTAGAGCGTTTAGGTTTATTTGAAAGAGATATTGTTGTTTGTTCTACAAATGATGACGATATTAATAGAAAAGTGGCTTTAATGGCCAAAAGCCATGGTGTAAATCGAGTTATATGTAGGTTAGAAGCGAGTACTGGTGATGAAGGTTTACAAAGTGAAGGTATAGAAGTATTTAGTGGCTTTATGAGTAATAAGATACTCTTGAAAGGTTTAATAGAAACACCAAATATGCTTAATCTTTTAAGTAATGTGGAAACATCTTTATATGAAATTGCAATGCTAAATCACAAATATGATCAAATTCAATTACGTAATTTCCCGTTTGATGGGGATATTATATTTGTGAGAATCATTAGAAATAATGAATCGATTGTACCACATGGTGATACTCAATTACGCTATAAAGACCGTGTCATTGTAACGGGATCTAAAGAGTATGTTGATGAGTTAAAACGTGAATTAGAATTTTATTATTAACATCTATATCTGGGATAGTATTGAAATCCTAAAATATGTATTAATAGGTAGTGAAAGAACAATATGCAAGTTACTTTAAGCTGTTAGTACTGATTAATTGAATGAAGCGTTGGTCAAAATTTCAACTCGAAAGAAAGCAAAAAACGATGAATTCGTTTATAGAATGTAAAATGAATTGTTTAAACAATGAAACCAATGTTAAAATAAAGTTTGTTAGAATTGGCATCGAGCGAAGTGATAGGAAGTATGATTATAACATCTCGAACCAATTTACAATGAAAATTTAAAAAAGGAGTTATTTTCATGTTAAATTTAGAAAATAAAACATTCGTCATTATGGGTATTGCTAATAAACGTAGTATCGGTTTTGGTGTAGCTAAAGTATTAGACAAATTAGGTGCGAATTTAGTTTTTACATATCGTAAAGAACGTAGTAAAAAAGAAATGGAAAAACTTGTTGAACAGTTAGATCAACAAACAATTAGAATGTATCAAATAGACGTACAAAAAGACGAAGATGTTATCAATGGTTTTGCAAAAATTGGAGAAGAAGTAGGTAACATTGACGGTGTTTATCATTCGATTGCTTTTGCTAACATGGAAGATTTAAGAGGTCGTTTTTCAGATACATCTCGTGATGGCTTCTTATTGGCACAAGACATTAGTTCATATTCATTAACAATTGTTGCTAGAGAAGCAAAAAAAATCATGCCTGAGGGTGGTAGTATTGTTGCTACTACTTATTTAGGTGGCGAGTATGCTGTGCAAAATTACAATGTGATGGGTGTAGCTAAAGCGAGTTTAGAAGCAAATGTACGTTATTTAGCATTAGATTTGGGTGAAGATAATATCCGTGTCAATGCGATTTCAGCTGGTCCAATTCGTACACTTAGCGCTAAAGGTGTTGGTGGTTTTAACACAATCATGAAAGAAATTGAAGAACGTGCGCCATTAAAACGTAATGTAGACCAAGAAGAAGTAGGTAAAACTGCAGCTTACTTATTGAGTGATTTTTCAAGTGGAGTTACAGGCGAAAATATCCATGTAGACAGTGGTTATCATATCGTTAAATAATTAAATATCTTTAATTATTAACATATAAAAAGACTATTCGTTTCAACAACTGAAACGAATAGTCTTTTTGTTTTATATCATTATTTCATTCTTTGACGTCACTATTGGCTTTTGCAATAATTTCTTGTCTATAACGGAATACGTTTCTGACAACGGTTTTAATGACAGCATATAATGGAACAGCTATTAAGATTAGACCGAAACCGCCAAGATTACCTGCAGCTAATATCACTACAATAATTGTTAAAGGATGAATACTAAGTGATTTACCCATTACGTTAGGTGTAATCACATTACCTTCTAATTGTTGTGCAATCAGCGTGATAATACATACCCATATAAATGTTGTAGGGCTTTGAATAATTGCAATGACTGCAGCGGGTGCAAATGCCATCCAAGGACCTAAGAACGGTATCATATTTGCTACACATGCAAACATAACGAGTAATAATGTGTAGTTAAGTCCTACAATTGAATAACCAATGTATAAGATAATTCCAAGAATGATACTTACTGTAACTTGGCCTTGAATATAGGATTTAACAGTTTCATTTAAATCTTTCAATAATTCTACAGTGAAAACTTTTCTGTCTCCTTTAAATAGTCTTGCGATGAAAGGGATAAAACGTTCATGATCTTTTAACATATAAATTAAAAAGAACGGAACCATTATCAGTAAGAAAAGTGTTGAAATAAATGATGTTAAGTAACCTAAAGAGTTAGATAAAATATCAGCAGTACTGTCGCTGATAGATTGTACCATTTTATTAATGCGATCTGTTACATCATTAGGCAATCTTTCCATTTGATCTAGAGCGAAATTAATGATGTTTTGAACTTCATGTTGTAATGCAGGTATTTGAGTTACTAAGTTTTCAATTTGTTCTGCAATTAACGGAGCTAATACCCCAATAACAATACTAATAATTATGATTAAGCCTATAAAGATTAGAGTAATGCTACCCCAGCGTGGCACATGATTCTTTTCAAGTATTTTTTGAAAAGGCAAACAAATGTAAAACAAAAAGCCACTCAATAATAATGGCAGTAACACAGATTGAAGGATAATAATGAATGGTGTGAAAATACTATGTACTTCCATAATCAATTTGATTAGTAAAAACAGGATTAATAAAGCGATACCTGTTCTAAACCATACTTTGTTAAGCATAGAATGGTTCCTCCTATAAAACTTTATTTGAATTTATAATTCAGTATATCTTAAAAAAAGATAGAACAAAAGGTAAATTTGTGAAAGTTTGTACTTAGTCGCACCGTGTGGTTGACTGCAATTTCAGGTAAGTAACAATTGTTACTTAATAATAAGTAGTACGTTATAAGATAATATAAGTATTAAATATATTAATGTTATTTATATAAAAAATTCATAACGCATTATATAAATTGTGAAAATAATAACTTATATAATGCGTTGCGCGGAACATAACATATGTGTATAATATTAAAAAATATCATTTTCTTTAATGGTATAACAAGGGGGATACGTTATGATAGAAGGTTTTTTAACTTGGCTTTATGACATAGTATGGAGCAAACCATTAGTTTATGGTTTGTTAATCACTGGTATATTGTTCTCACTATTTATGAAATTTTTCCAAGTCAGACACTTTAAAGAAATGATTCGACTTATGTTTCAAGGTGAAAAGTCACCAACTGGTATTTCAAGTTTTCAAGCAATCGCCTTATCGTTAGCAGGTCGTGTAGGTACTGGTAATATTGTAGGTGTATCGACAGCAATATTTATTGGTGGACCAGGCGCCGTATTTTGGATGTGGGCTACAGCATTTTTAGGAGCAAGTAGCGCCTTTATAGAATCGACACTAGGTCAAATATATAAACGAGAAGAGAAGGGACAATATAGAGGTGGACCAGCATTTTATATTGAATATGGTATAAAGGGGAAACTGGGCAAAGTATATGGATTGATCTTTGCAATTGTCACTGTAATTTCAGTCGGATTATTATTGCCAGGTGTTCAATCCAATGCTATATCCAGTTCTATGAAAAATGCGTTTCAATTAAATCCATGGGTTGTAGCCATATTTTTAGCAATCATTATCGGATTAATTATTTTTGGGGGAATCAAATGGATTGCTAATGCAGCGACAGCAGTTGTACCATTTATGGCAGTGTTTTATATATTAATGGCGGTTATTATCATTATACTTAATATTGAAGCGGTTCCTGCATTGTTTGCATTAATTTTCAAATCTGCATTTGGCATGCAAGCAGCATTTGGTGGGATTGTAGGTGCAATGATTGAAATAGGAGTCAAAAGAGGTCTTTATTCAAATGAGGCTGGTCAAGGTACTGGGCCACATGCAGCCGCGGCAGCAGAGGTGTCACATCCAGCAAAACAAGGTTTGGTGCAAGCGTTTTCAGTTTACGTTGATACTTTATTTGTCTGTACTGCAACCGCACTAATCATCTTGCTTTCTGGTACATATAATGTAACGGATGGTGGCAATACACCTAGTGATAAAGCGAGTTTGATTAAAGATAATGGTATCTTTGTTGAAATGTCAAATGGAGATAAAGATTATTCTGGTACAGCAATGTATGCTCAAGCAGGTATAGATAAGGCTTTACAAGGCGGAAGTTATCATTTTGATCCATCATTCTCTGGATTCGGATCTTACTTTATAGCAATTGCATTATTTTTCTTTGCTTTTACTACTATATTGGCTTATTACTATATTGCAGAAACCAATATTGCATACTTAACGAGATCTGCAAATTATAGAACTTCCTTTATATTTATCAATATAACTCGTATTGTATTGATATTAGCAACAGTTTATGGCGCAGTGAAAACGGCAGATATAGCATGGTTAATGGGAGATTTAGGTGTAGGCATGATGGCATGGCTTAATATCATAGCGATTTGGCTATTACACAAACCAGCTATAAACGCATTGAAAGATTATGAATTGCAGAAAAAGCGTTTAGGATCTGGTAGAAAAGCGATTTATAAACCAGACCCAGAAAAAGTACCCAATGCTGTTTTTTGGCTAAAAGATTATCCTGAACGCCTTAAAAAAGAGAATATTAACGATTAAAAAATAATATCTTACTTTGCTAAATAAAAAGGAGTTATTTTAAAATATTGCGTCTCTTGATACAATGTCATTAAGACTATGAGGGGGCGCATTATTTTATGGACAATTTTCAAGCAGGACGAATTAATAAAATTAATTTTTCAAGCGACATATTAGATAGAGACATCACACTTTCTATTTATTTACCTAAAGATTTCACAGAATTATTTAAATACAAGGTCGTCTTTTGTTTTGATGGTTTGGATTTTTTTAGCTTTGGTAGAATACACAGAACGTATGAAAAATTATGGGAAGCAAATGAAGTAGAAAGAGCAATCTTTGTGGGTTTTCATTATGAAGATGTTGAAAAAAGAAGAGCAGAATTTCATCCTCAAGGAGCAAAAACAGCACTAACTGTAAAATGTATGGCGAATGAAATTTTACCGTTTATAGACGCTCAATTCCCAACATATAAAGTAGGAAATGGCAGAGTTATTTTAGGTGATAGTTTAGCAGGGAGTGCAGCTTTGATCACAGCCTTATCCTATCCAAGAATTTTTAGCCAAGTAGGTCTATTGAGTCCTCAACATGATGAGGTAATACAAACATTAATTGAACGATGTCAATTTCAAGAACAATTGACGATTTGGCATACAGTTGGATTAGAAGAAAAAGACTTTGCTTTACCAACGACCGGAAAGCAAGCGGATTTTTTAACACCTAATCGCCAGTTGAAATCGATTATCGAAAATAGTGATATTACTTATCACTATGCAGAGTTTGATGGGGGACATAGATGGAAATCTTGGAAACATTTACTAGATGATTTATTAAAATATTTTTTATCAGATAATATTTCTTTTTAATTATCTGTAGGAAATTTAGTTAAAAGTAACGAATTTTTGTGAAATTTGATATAATGTAGTTATGTTAAACAAAGGAGGAATTTAAATGATTTTAGGATTAGCATTAATTCCGTCAAAAGCGTTTCAAGATGAAGTAAATGCATACCGTAAACGTTATGATGCTCACTATGCAACGATTATGCCACACATTACGATTAAAGAGCATTTTAAAATAAACGAAGGTGATCTTGACGCTGTCAAAGAGACAATCAAATCAAGAATCGAGGGAATACCACCGATTGAAGTACACGCGACAAAGGCATCAAACTTTGCGCCAATTACAAATGTAATTTATTTTAAAGTTGCCAAAACGGACAATTTAGAAAAATTATTTAATCAATTCAATAGTGGTGATTTTTATGGTCGTCCAGAACATCCATTTGTACCACATTTTACAATTGCACAAGGCTTGACTAGTCAAGAGTTCGAAGACATTTTTGGTCAATTGAACTTAGCGGGTATTGACTATAAAGAAGCAATTGAGCAACTTTCTTTAGTTTACTATGATGAAAGTGCAGAAAAATGGAAAGTATTAGAGAATTTTAATTTTGCATAATTTTTTTATATAAAATTATCATTTTAATCGATGATAATATTGAAGTTTTAAAAGCGTCGCTATCATATTTTTAGATAATTTCTAAAATGATAGCGACGCTTTTGTATGTTGAAACGTACTCATATACTTAAGTGTGATTGTGTTGTTTTTTATTTTTAATAAAATACAAGCCATAAAATATTGCTAAAAATAAGAACACTAATGCTGAAAAATAAAATGTATTATTAACAGATTTAGAGAATTCTGTAATTAAACCACCTACGAGTGGACCAATCATAGACCCGAAACCTTGAACACTATTGAACACGCCCCAAGTCTCTTCTTGTTCATCCATATGGATATGACTAGCCATAAAAGTATTCCATGCAGGTAATAAGATACCATACATTAGGCCAATAAATAATGCTAAGCCCCAGACTAGTTTAATATCTGTAATAATAGATAAAGCAAATATCATTATAGTGTATAAGACAAAACCACCAAAAATGATACTGTACATAAATAATGTTCCATTTTTATCTATAATTTTAGATAAAAATAGCATAGAAATGGCACAACCTATACCACCAATGATAATTGCTATTGTATATTCTACGGTTGAAACGCCGACAACTTTTGTCGCATATGTAGGTAATATTGGGACTAAGGCGGTGATTGAAGCACCTTGTAATAAAATACCTGGAAATAGAATGAGATGACGTTTGGTCACGTTTACAATTTGTCCTAATTGTTGCTTTACAGGTCTTGTATTGTAGTTAGTAAGCCTGATTTTAACAAAATAGTATAAAATCCATGCAATCAATACGACTAATGACATCATAAACGCAAAGCGTGTTGGGTGGAATTTAAAGATTAAGTTCATTCCAACCATCCCGACTAATAAGCCTAGTAGCCAAGAGAAATAGACATATCCCATTTGTTTACCACGGTTATTTTCATCAACACTTGCAAGCATAATGACCCAAATCGGACTCACTGCGATACCTAGTAATATCGCACTTGTGATTAATACGATTGGTGATGTAGGAAACCAAATGACTAAAAACAAACTACCAAAAGCTAATAAAAATCCAAGTGTTAAAACAAGTTTAGTACCTAAGCGTTTAAGTAAAAAACCAATGACAAAGTTTGTTGTTGCATCAGCAATAAAGTGAATAGAAATAGCGATAGATGTAACACCTACCGCAATAGAAGTTGCCGTTGGAAGTAAGGCTAAGTAACTCAATACATACATACCTCTAGCAAACTCCATTAAAAATAAAATAATCAACATAATAATAAAATTTGTGCTTGAATTGTAGTTAGTATTATTTAACGAAGAGCTTTGCATATAAAGGAACCTTTCCATAAACTTCTTCATAACGTGTCGAATGGTCTAGAAGTTCTAACAAATCTTTGCATAATTTATATGTTGAATATGGAATGCGCGATTCACTCATTGCTTCAGACATTTCCACTAGTGAAGTTGGATGATTTGTTAATGAGGCTACTTGTTGTATAGCTTCATCGGGTGAATAAGCGATTGTACCATAACCTTTTTCTTCAAAATAGAGCGCGTTTTCTAACTCTTGTCCTGGCGCAGGATCTAAGAAAATCATTGGTATTTGTCGCGTTAGTGCTTCAGAAATAGTGATGCCACCTGGTTTTGTTATCATCAATTGACTTGAAGCCATCCATTCATTCATTTGTTTTGTATAACCTAAAATCAGTACGTTATCATAATTTTTAAATTGGCTAGATAATGTGCGCTTCAAATCTTTGTTTTTACCACAAACCATGACGACTTGCGAGTGTGGACTTTTAGTCAAAATATCGCTAATCATTTGATCGAATCCTTTAGAAACACCAAAAGCACCTGCTGACATAAGGATTGTTGGTTTGTCAGGATTCAAATTATTTTGACGTAACCATGCAGATTGGTCGATATCTTGTTCGAATTTATCAGAAATTGGAATGCCTGTAACCTTTAATTGATTTCTTGGAATGCCTAATTCAGCAAATTCATCTTTTAATTCCTCAGTTGCCAAATAATATCGTTGAGAATGTGGTGTAACCCAATTCTTTTGTAATCTATAATCTGTCATAACTGTGGCAATGGGAATATTCATATCAAATTGCTCAGTTAATACAGACATCACTGGCGTAGGGAAGGTAAGTAGAATTAAATCTGGCTTTTCTTTTAGTAATAAATTAATTAATTTATTCAAACCATAATATTTGTAGAAACATTTGTCTATTTGGTCAGGTTTACTATAGTAAAAAGACTTGTACATATTTCTGAAATACTTAAAGCTATTGATATACCACTTTTTACATATAGAAGTCAAAATTGGGTGAGCTTCTAAAAATAAATCATGTTCAATGACAGTTAAATTGTCTAGATTCATTTCGTTGAATTGGTTTACTACGCTTTGAGTAACCTGTAAATGTCCGTTACCAAAAGAACCAGTAATAATCAATATTTTTTTGTTACGAGTAACCATTTTGAGTCACCCTCCAATAGTATAAATTTAGCTCATGCTAAGTTTAACGCATTTTGTTGTCATGCGAAAGAAAAAACATAATTAATAGAGAGTATATCATTTTACAAACGCATAGAAAATAATTCATACTTATTTTTAAAAATTATATCATGATAAATTTAGATTGTTCTATATTTATACCATACCACGCATGCTTTTAAAATAAGTCATCTTAAAAGAAATTAAATAAATAAAAAAGAAAATCTACATAATTAATTACATATGATTAACATTTTAAATCTAGTTTATACTTACGGTAATTATAATGTTTTTAAATAAAAACGAAAAAAATATATAATGGTAGAGAAAAGGCAAAATGCAATATTAGTTTCTATAAAATCACTTGAAAATGTGTATAATAGAAGTATTGGAAATAAAGGAGCGGTTAATGTTGAATGCAAACGAGTTGTTTAAAAAAATTAGAGTTAAACAAGTGATTGGAACATTAGATATGAATGTGAATGATATAACAACGGACTCGCGTACAGCTAAAGAAGGCAGCATATTTGTTGCTTCTAAAGGTTATACCGTCGATAGTCATAAATTTTGTCAAGATGTTGTGAATCAAGGCTGTAAAGTTATTGTGGTAAATCATGAACAACTGTTGAAAGGTGATGTAACGCAAGTTATCGTTCCTGACACGTTGCGTGTTGCTAGTTTACTCGTAAATGTATTATTTAATTATCCAAGTAAACAACTTACTACATATGGTGTTACCGGGACAAATGGCAAAACATCTATAGCAACAATGATACACCACATATATAGAAAATTAGGTAAAGGTAGTGCTTATTTAGGTACAAATGGTTTTCAAATTAACGAAGAAAAATCTAAAGGTACAAATACAACTCCTGAAACAGTTGCGTTGACGAAAAAAATTCATGAAGCTGTAGAACAACAAGCACAAGCTATGACTTTAGAAGTATCAAGCCACGGATTATCATTAGGACGCTTAAGTGGTGTTAATTTTGATGTTGCTGTGTTTTCAAATTTAACGCAAGATCATTTAGACTTTCACGGTACAATGGAAGCTTATGGTCATGCCAAATCATTATTATTCAGCCAGTTAGGTGAAGATTTATCAAAAGAAAAATATGTTGTTTTAAATCAAGATGATGAATTCTCAGAATATTTAGCTTCAGTTACACCTTACGAGGTGTTTACGTATGGCATCAAAGAACATGCACAATTTAAGGCTGAAAATATTCATGAGTCTTTACAAGGTGTAACATTTGATTTTAATACACCTGAAGGTACATTTCCTGTGAAGTCACCATATGTAGGCATTTTCAATGTCTCTAATATTATGGCAGCAATGATAGCTGTTTGGGCAAAAGGTGCTACTTTAGAAGAAATTATTCAAGCGGTAGAAAACTTAGAACCAGTTGAAGGTCGACTTGAAGTTTTAGACCCAAAATTACCAATTGATTTAATTATAGATTATGCACACACAGCAGATGGTATGGATAAACTTATAGATGCAGTGAAACCTTTTGCAAAACAGAAATTGATTTTCTTGTGTGGAATGGCTGGAGAAAGAGATATGGGGAAAACACCTAAAATGGGTCGTGTCGCTTGTAGAGCGGATTATGTTATTTTTACGCCTGACAATCCAGCAAATGATGATCCAAAAAAATTAACAAGTGAACTTGCTAAAGGCGCAACGCATAGTAATTATGTTGAATTCGAAGATCGTGCGGAAGGGATTCGTCATGCTATTGAAATTGCTAATCCTGGTGATACAGTTGTCTTGGCGTCAAAAGGGCGTGAGCCTTATCAAATTATGCCTGGTCATGTAAAAGTACCGCATCGAGATGACTTAATCGGTTTAGAAGCGGCTTATAAAAAGTTTGGCGGTGGTCCTGTTGAAAATTAAGCCTATAAGTCTGAATGGTGTAACAGTTCGTAGTTATATTTATAAAAATGATGACGCTGATGTCTTACTTATGGCAATACCAGACCTCAATTGGTCATTAGAAATTGATACTTCGTTAAATGATGATGATATCAAGGAGGAACTTGTGGTACACTTGTTTACGTTACTTGATGAGTCAACAGCAGTACAAATTGCTGATGATATTGGTCAATCGATATTTGAGAATTAAAGGAGAGAACAAATGAGTATAAAGGAAGAAGTAGAATCCAGAAAAACTTTTGCGATTATTTCACATCCTGATGCTGGGAAAACCACATTAACAGAAAAGTTACTGTTATTTGGTGGGGCAATAAGAGAAGCAGGGACCGTAAAAGGTAAAAAGAGCGGTAAGTTTGCGACAAGTGACTGGATGAAAGTTGAACAAGAACGTGGTATCTCAGTAACGAGTTCAGTGATGCAATTTGATTATGATCATTATAAAATCAACATTTTAGATACGCCAGGGCATGAAGACTTTTCCGAAGACACATATCGAACATTAATGGCAGTGGATAGTGCTGTAATGGTTATAGACTGTGCAAAAGGTATTGAACCTCAGACTTTAAAACTATTCAAAGTTTGTAAAATGAGAGGTATTCCTATTTTTACGTTTATCAATAAGTTAGATAGAGTAGGAAAAGAGCCATTTGAATTGTTAGATGAAATCGAGTCTACACTGGAAATCGAAACGTATCCTATGAATTGGCCAGTGGGTATGGGACAAAATTTCTTTGGTATCATTGATCGAGATACACATACGATTGAGCCATTTAGAGATGAACAAAATGTACTACATTTAAATGATGATTATGAACTGGAAGAAGATCATAATATTAAAAATGATAGCGCCTTTACACAAGCAATCGAAGAATTAATGTTGGTAGAAGAAGCAGGAGAAACATTTGATAATGAAGCTTTGAGAAATGGTGATTTAACACCAGTGTTCTTTGGATCAGCATTAGCGAACTTTGGTGTAGAAAATTTCTTAAATGCTTATGTTGATCATGCACCTATGCCAAGTGCACGACAAACGAAAGAAGATATTGAAGTTACACCTTACGATACGGATTTTTCAGGCTTTATTTTCAAAATTCAAGCCAATATGGATCCCAAACACAGAGATAGAATTGCTTTTATGAGGGTAGTTAGTGGCGCTTTTGAACGAGGTATGGATGTTACCTTACAAAGAACGAAAAAGAAACAGAAAATAACACGTTCGACTTCGTTTATGGCTGATGATAAAGAAACAGTTAATCACGCAGTTGCTGGAGATATCATAGGTTTGTATGACACAGGTAATTACCAAATTGGAGATACATTAGTAGGTGGCAACCAAAAATTCAGTTTCCAAGAATTACCGCAGTTTACACCAGAATTATTTATGAAAGTTTCTGCCAAAAATGTCATGAAGCAGAAGCATTTCCATAAAGGAATTGAACAATTAGTTCAAGAAGGCGCAATTCAATACTATAAAGCATTGCATACCAATCAAATTATTATTGGTGCGGTAGGTCAGTTACAATTTGAAGTATTTGAACATAGACTTAAAAATGAATATAATGTCGATGTCATCATGGAACCAGTTGGTCCAAAAATTGCAAGATGGATTGAAAATGAAGAAGATATTAAAGATAAAATGAGCTCTTCTCGTTCTATTCTTGTTAAAGATGTTTATGATAATTACGTTTTCTTATTTGAAAATGAGTTTGCAACGAGATGGTTTGAAGAAAAATTTCCAGAAATTAAATTATACAGTTTGTTATAATATGATTAATTGTGTATAATACTATATTATTAATAGAATACCTATGACTTTGTAGTCGGAGGGGAGTAACTTAACTGTTTTTAAGGAGATATATGAGATAGTAATATTTTTGTGAAATGTCTGTTTTATATATCTTTTTAACATAGTCATTTTGTCGTCATTACGAAACGTTAAACGTTTCCGGTAAAATGGGCAGAAAAATACTGTCGAGTGAGACCTTTGCTTATAAATGTTACAAACATACAAAATATATAAAGCTAAAAGTTTAATTTACTATAGGCGTGTATATGATCGAAAATGTGTGTAGCATTTACTTAGCTTAGGTCTCTATTTTTATGTAAAAAACTAAAGGAGTTGTCCTAAATGGATCCGAGTTTAATTTTACCTTATTTATGGGTTCTAGTAGTACTGGTATTTTTAGAAGGATTATTAGCAGCAGATAATGCTGTCGTAATGGCAGTCATGGTTAAACACTTGCCTCCAGAACAACGTAAAAAAGCATTGTTTTATGGACTGTTAGGTGCATTTATTTTCCGTTTTATTTCTTTATTCTTAATAAGCATCATCGCACATTTTTGGTGGATTCAAGCATTGGGTGCAATTTACCTATTATACATGTCCATTAAGAATCTTATATCATTCTTTAATGAAAAAGATCACCAAAAAGAAGATGGTACGGATGACCACCATTATGATGAGTCAGGTGAGGAAATACATGCAAGTCCAAAAGCATTTTGGGGCACAGTATTAAAAGTAGAATTTGCAGATATTGCCTTTGCGATTGACTCTATGTTAGCTGCACTTGCTATTGCAGTAACTTTACCTACTGTTGGTATACACTTTGGTGGTATGGACCTTGGACAGTTTGCAGTCATGTTCTTAGGTGGTATGCTAGGTGTAATCATCATGCGTTTTGCTGCCACTTGGTTTGTAAATCTATTGAATAAATATCCTGGTTTAGAAGGTGCTGCATTTGCAATTGTAGGCTGGGTAGGTATTAAATTAGTTATTATGGTGTTAGCGCACCCAGATATTAAAATATTACCGGAACACTTCCCACACAGTGTATTATGGCAATCTATTTTCTGGACGGTTATGATTGCACTTGTGATTATTGGTTGGTTAACTTCTGTTAAAAATAATAAAAAAGAACATAAATAATATAAATAAGTCTGAGTCATAAAAAACTATGTCTCAGGCTTTGTTTTATTTTTCATGAGATAAAGTTAGAATTTTTTAATAAAAGAGACTATAATCTGTAGTATGCTAACTTTATATGACAAAATAAAGCAGAAAAATTATATTTGATATGTCATAATAGAATTGCAATCAAAAGTAATAGGGGGGCTTATTGTGACGCAAAATAAAAAACATGTCATCCCAAAAGTAAAGTATGGACGCAAACGACGTGAGTACTTTCATAACGAGGAACGGGAACAACGTGTGCAACAAGAACGTCAAGCTAGAAAACAGCGTGAAGAAAAGGCTGAAATACTTGCTAAAAATAATGAAGAGCGTGTGAAAGAAAATTTAAGAAAAGCACGTATTGAAAAGCTTACACAAGAAGAAATTCAGCAACAACAAGCCATTGCTGCTGCGCGGAACTCAAAACATACACCAGAGAGAACAGAAAACGATGAGTCAACCTCAGCGGACAATATCAATCATCCATACAATGAAAACGAGAACATAGCGGATGAAAAAAATAATATAAATTCAAAATCATCACATGTTGAGAATGTGGATCAAAATAACAGTGCACAATCAAATGAACAACATGTCCCAGCTGAAAAACAGCAGGAAGAAAACTTTTACTCAGAGAATGCACAACAATCTAGAGTCGATGATTATTTGAGTAATGATGAACAAACATCTGTCCAAATGAAGCACCAAAAAAGTGCCAGTGAACATTCGAATCGTAACAATGAAACTAAGCATGAAAGCACAGCTAATACTTCTGATAAAGTTAAGGCTTTCTTTATTGAACATTGGGCTAAAATTTTAATTGTTGTTGCAGTTATTGTTTTACTTACACTCATACAAGCTATATTCAAAAATGTTGATGAAAATGGTACTTCAAATGATAGCGTGTTTAACGATAATCAAAATAAAGATAAAACTTATACAACAACAATGAAAAGTGCAAACAGTGCAATTCATTCAGTAGTAACTGTTGAAAATGATACAAGTGATGATAGAACTTCTGCCGAAAAAGAGACACAAGAAGCAGGTAAAGAAAATGAATTAGGTTCAGGTGTCGTCTACAAAAAAGTGGGCGACTCTATTTTTATTATGACCAACGCACATGTGGTTGGAGATAAAAAAGAACAGAAGATTACATATGGTAATGATGACTATGCGATTGGAAAAGTTGTTGGCACGGATAAGTATTCAGATATCGCCGTTGTTAAAGCTAAAGTAAAATCGGATAGTAAAGTGAAACCAATTAAAATAGGCGATTCCAGTACTTTAGTACTAGGTGAACCAATTATAGTCGTAGGAAACCCTCTAGGTGTAGATTTTAAAGGAAGTATTTCTGATGGTATTATTTCAGGTTTGAACAGACACATACCAGTGGATATCAATAAAGACGATCAATATGATGTGTTAATGAGTGCTTTCCAAATAGATGCACCTGTAAATCCGGGCAACTCAGGTGGAGCCGTGATTGATAGAAATAGTAAGTTAGTAGGTATAGCATCCTTGAAAATAGATATGGATAATGTTGAAGGTATTGCCTTTGCCATACCGGTCAATGACGCTGAAGACATTGCCAAGCAATTAGAAGATAAAGGTGAAGTTAAATATCCTAATACAGGTGTGAAGATTGCTAATATTAGTGAGGTTGATGAAGCTACCAAACAATCTATTAATTTACCAGAAGATGTTAAAAAAGGCGTGCTAGTAGGTGATGTTAAAAAAGATTCATTAGGTGAAAAATCCGGGTTGCAAAAAAATGATGTCATAGTAGAATTAGATGGTAAAGCATTAGAAGATAATCTTAGATATAGACAAATTATTTTTAATCATAAAGATGATTTAAAAACGCTACCAGCTAAAATATATAGGGATGGTAAAGAAAAGGATATTAAGATTAAACTGAAGTAACGTTGAGGTGAAGAAACGTTGTCCATTTTCAACCAATTGTTAAAAAAATCAAGTCCTCAACAAGGGATTGTAATGTATTATATCGCGGCAATTATCGTGGCATTTTTAATGCTGAACTTGCCGTTTGTCCATAAGTCCAATGTCTCTGTAGATCCAATTGATTCCTTGTTTGTTGCTGTGTCAGGTGTCAGTGTAACAGGTCTAACGCCAGTTAACATTATTGATACTTACACAACATTTGGCCAAGTGGTTATCATGCTGATACTAAATTTAGGTGGTATTGGTGTTATGGCCATTGGAACTATGCTGTGGGTTGTCTTAGGTAAACATATTGGTATGCGTGAACGCCAATTAATCATGCTTGATAATAATAAACATACGATGAGTGGTACTGTGAAATTGATTTTAGATATTGTTCGAACAATCATTATCATAGAACTTGTTGGTGCATCATTATTAGCATTTTATTTCTATAGAGATAACCCCGACATTCAATATGCAATTATGCAAGGATTATTTGTATCGGTATCAGCAACAACAAATGGTGGGCTTGATATAACTGGACAATCACTTATACCATATGCAAATGACTATTTTGTGCAAACTATTGTTATGTTTTTAATCATGTTAGGTTCAATTGGCTTTCCTGTATTGATAGAAGTGAAAGCATATATCAAAAATCGAATTCCTAATTTTAGATTTTCATTATTTGCAAAAATCACAACGGTCACTTATTTTGGTTTGTTTATTTTCGGTGTATTAATTATCCTTTTATTCGAACATAACCAAGCTTTTCAGAATATGAGTTGGCACAAATCGCTATTTTATGCATTATTCCAATCAGCTACCACAAGGAGCGCGGGGCTTCAAACTATTGATGTAAGTGGTTTTGGAGAAGGTACGAATATTGTTATGGGTATACTGATGTTTATAGGTTCATCCCCTAGTTCTGTCGGTGGGGGGATTAGAACTACGACGTTTGCGATTTTAATATTATTCCTTTTAAACTTTAGCAACCAACCTGAAAAAACGTCTATCAAAGCATTTAATCGTGAAATTCACATAACTGATGTTCAACGTTCATTTGCTGTCTTTATCATGGCTAGCATATTAACTTTTACGAGTATGATTTTTATACTGGTTGTTGAAAATGGAAAGGTTTCATTTTTACAAGCGTTTTTTGAAGTTATGTCGGCATTTGGAACTTGTGGATTATCATTAGGTATTACTGGTGATGTGAATGATATGAGTAAAGGTGTCTTGATGGTGTTGATGCTAATTGGCCGTGTTGGTTTAATCAGTTTTATTATTATGATTGGTGGACGTAGAGAACCTGATAAATTTCATTATCCTAAAGAACGCGTACAAATTGGTTGATTGTTAAATGTAAATCTGAACTGAATAGTTTATGAAACAATGGTGCCAGTACATCTAACAAATGATGTACTGGTGCTTTTAGTTTCAGGATCAAAGCGTATAGTTGGCAAATATTCACTGTTGATGATAAATGTTTATTATTATTTCAAGCTATTTTAGAAACGTGTTAGACTAATATTAATGAGGGGAGAGGCGTATGAAAAAAAGTGAAAAAATCGCAATAGACATTATCACTACTTCTGATATGCATAGTTATTTTCAAAGTGGTGAGAATAATTCCAATATTTATAGAGCAGGATCTTATGTTAAAAGTATTAGAGAAACAAATGATCACGTTATTTTATTAGACAGTGGTGGTAGTTTAGCAGGTTCGTTAGCAGCATTTTATTATGCAGTTGTAGCACCTTATAAACGTCATCCAATGATAAAATTGATGAATGCTATGCAATACGATGCAAGTGGTATTAGTCCTAATGAATTTAAGTTTGGTCTGTCATTCTTTTCAAGGGCAGTATCATTGTCTAGGTTTCCATGGTTATCGGCAAATATTGAATATAAACGTACAAAAGAACCATATTTTTCTACACCATATACAATTAAAGAAATAGAAGGTGTAAAAATCGCAATAGTGGGTTTGACTTCAGATGGGCTAATGGAGCGTGAACATTTTGAAATGGAAAATGATGTACGAATTGAAAAAACATTACGCTCTTCTAAACGTTGGATTCGATTTATTCATGAAAGCGAAATGCCAGACTTTTTAATTGTTATATACCATGGTGGACTAAATCAACTAAATAAAACCTCTAATGAGCGTGAGCAAAATGTAAATGAAGCGGAAAAAATCATGCAGACCCTAGGCGTTATTGATTTATTAATTACTGGTCATCAACATCAAACGTTTATCGGTAGAGATGATCAGACGCTTTATGTACAAGCAGGACAAAATGCTGAACAACTTATACATGTGAAGATTAACTTTAAAAAACGCACAAATTCGTATGAATTAGAAGATGTCAATTCTAAAATTGTGGATTTAAATCATTATCCAGAAGACCAAGCATTATTAGATTTGACTTTTTATGATAGAAAAACAGTTTGTAATTGGAGTGAAGAAAGCATAAACGAAAATGCTTTGTCAGCAGAGGTAAATGGTTTGAGTGATGTTATAACAAAACCTCATCCATTCACACAGTTATTACATGATAGTATTCGATTAGCCTATGATTATGATATATCTTGTGTACACTTACCAACGAGTGGTGAAGAGGGGCTCAATGGCATCATTACAAATGAAGATTTATTTAATGCCTATCCTCATCCAGATGTCCCAGTTGATTTAACAATGAAAGGTCAACAGATTCATGATATTTTAGAGTATTGCTATTCACATATAGCTTTTAGTGACGGCGCATTGAGCTTAACAATCGTAGATGAAACCTTATGTACGTTTTGGCAAGGTGTTAACTATACAATAGATATGAATGCAGAGCCATACCATCGTGTGACATTGGAAAATATTAAATTAGACCACATGTATCGTGTAAGTATGACTGATTACTGCTATAGAAACTATAAGCAATATTTAGAAGATGCTGTCATTCACGAAACGGGTGAAATTACGATGGTTGAATTAATTGCTAGAAATTTAAAAGATAATGACTACCACATCGAACAAAAACAAACATTTAATGTTATTATTTGATAAAATTTATGTGCTATAAAAATCTCTTAAAACCAAAGAAAACGCCAATTTCTATATTATTTCAATAGAAATTGGCGTTTATTTTCATTCAGAGACCTTTTATGCCCTCATCTCTTTCAAACTGTGGGGTATAAGCTGTAAAATCTTAATCTTTTTTACATCATTCATAAGCTTGTGTTTCTATTTCAATTTATCCGTGGAAAATTAATAGAATAACTACTGCAACAATTTGTGCTATGACAGTCGTAGCAATTCTACGCGTATAATAATAACTTAATGAAAGCACAATTTGAACGATGAATACAAAGAAAACAATCCACATTTTATCTAGATAGAAAAATAAAGAAGCAGAACAAATTGCTGTTATTAATACGCTTAACCACATTGGAATGTTTAATTTGAGTAGTTCTTTTTGTAATACAGTTCTCATATAAAGTTCATGACACGGTATCACAAATAATAAAGTAACTAACATTTGCCATTTAAAGTATACACCTGTTCGCGTTAACTCTTTAATCAGTGATGCGTACTGAATATCTGATGAGATAGCTGCTAAAACTAGCTGTATAATAATGAGTACGATACCCGTAATAATACCTATCCCTAGAGATGTTAATAATCTTTTTGATTCAATATCTCTTTGGTAAAATATATAACTGATACCTGCGATAAGCATGATACCAGTATAAAGGTACCAGTATTCTTGCTTTTCACCCCACATGATATATAAAATAATGTGAAATACGATGAAGCTTACAATAAACCAGATTAAAGCGTTTGAAATTCTATTCATATAAACTATCCTTCTTGTTCGACGATTGTATATCGCTTGTGATTGATGACAGTTTTTTCAGGCAGGTCTAGATCATTGAAGTTTTCCATAATTGTTAAATCTACAATTACAGAGTTATCATTAATTTTTTCTACGCGGCCTTTTAAACCGTCATAAAATTCTACTATATTTCCGACTTCTGCGACAGTCATATTGAATCCTCCCTAGAAATGCTAACTAGATAGTATTATACAAAAAAACGACAGACAAATAAACAAATAACCTTTAAATATACAGTTATCATTCTTTTTTTAGAAAAATTAGTATAAATCAGTTAAATGATTGGCATTTTTAATGAAAATATTGCATAAATAAGGTAAGGGTATTAAGAGGAAAAGGAGTGCAGTATATGAAATTTATTAGTAATAATGATATTACAGATCCAACATTAAATTTGGCAATGGAAGAATATGTATTAAAGCACATGCCGAATGACGATAGTTATTTTCTGTTTTATGTCAATCGTCCTTCAATTATTATTGGCAAAAATCAGAATACGATTGAAGAAGTGAACCAACCTTATATTGATGAACATGGTATAGATGTAGTCAGACGTATTTCAGGTGGCGGTGCCGTGTACCATGATACAGGCAACCTAAACTTTAGTTTTATAACGGATGATGATGGCAATAGTTTTCATAATTTTAAAAAGTTCACTGAACCTATAGTGGAAGCATTGAAATCACTTGGATTAGATGCAGAAATGAGTGGCCGAAACGATATTCAAATCGGTAAAGCTAAAATTTCCGGTAATGCCATGGTCAAAGTAAAAGATAGAATGTTTAGCCACGGTACTTTAATGTTAAACAGTGAATTAAATGAAGTTCAAAATGCCTTGCGTGTGAATCCAGCAAAAATTAAATCGAAAGGTATTAAATCTGTGAGAAGTAGAGTTGCTAATATCTCAGAATTCTTAACTGAACCATTAGATATTGATACTTTTAAAGAAATTATTTTAAAAACAATATTTGGTGAGGCTACACAAGTTGAAGAATATAAGCTTTCAGACGAAGATTGGGCAAATATAGAGCAATTAAGTAATGAAAAATATCGTACTTGGGAATGGAATTACGGTAGAAATCCTAAATATAATTTTGAACGAGAAGAAAAATTTGAAAAGGGATTTGTTCAAATTAAATTAGATGTTAAAAAAGGAAGAATTGAACATGCTAAAATTTTCGGTGACTTCTTCGGTGTGGGAGACGTTACTGAATTAGAACATGCATTGGAAGGCACATTGCATGACTTTGATAGTATAGAAGAAGCATTAGCAGATTATGATATCTATCACTATTTTGGAGATATTGATAGATATGAGTTAATCAGATTAATGTCTTAAATAAACAATATAAAAGGTCTATTCGCTAACTTTAATTAATTAGTGAATAGACCTTATTTTAAATATATGACAACTAAATTAACCAACGAGATATGCCTCCAAATGTTTATATTCTTCTGTATAGCGTTTGAAATCATTCTCGTTTTTATTTTTAAGTGCATGATCGATGAGATTTTCTAATTGTTGCTTACGGACATTCCTTAACGATTCATCAATGATTAATTCGATACCTAAGTCATTAATTGTTGATACAAAAGACTCTAAAGTATTGTATTTTACATGTGTATTATGTTTCATTATCAACACAACCCCTCTATCTATATTTAAAATACATTATACAAGGTTTTGATTTTTAAATCAACGAATATTCTGACTTTTCCGAAAAAATAAGTGTAAAACGAAACTTTCAATAATTAAAAAATAGAAAAAGATTCGTAACTAAAATTTAATTGTAGAATATATAGAAAATATTTTATAATATAAGTTGATTTTAAAATGATGATAGTATATTATTTGAGTATCACCAAAATTGCAAGGAGGTTACAACTATGATTCAACCGTATATTATTAAAAAAGGTGATATGTCATTGCAACCGTGCCATTTACCCGTTGGCCAATATGAAGGAACAAGAGTGCTAAGGTATAAAGAAGATGAAAGTACAATAAAAGAACGTACCCACAAAATTATTGACCGCTCTTGTAGATTTTATGGTAGTAGTTATGTTTTTAAAAAAGAGGATACCATTCGAATTACAGGTATTAGCAGCAAGCCCCCGATTTTATTCACTCCTTTATTTCCCACTTATTTTTTTCCAACACATTCTGATAGAAAAACACAAAATACATGGATTAATATCCATTATGTTCAAAGTATTAAATCACTAAAAGATAAAAAATGCAAAGTGAACTTTGTTGATAATCAATCTATCGTTGTAAACATTTCAGCTCATAGCATGCAACATCAATATTTAAATGGTATTTATTATTATTATATGATGGATAGAGCGGCAAGAGTTGCAACTTTTGATCCAGAATCTCCTATAGATTATACAAAACCACAATTAAATATATATGAAGCACTTGCTAAGTATTCTTTGTTTGAAAGTAAATAGTAAAGTTTATTAAAAATATTAATGTAAAAGTAGAATATGCGGAATATTATATTAATTTAGTGTAAATGTTCTGCATATTTTTTTACGATATCTCTTGAAAATTTGCTATTAATTGATATAATAATATTTGTGCTTGATTAGAGATACTATTTATCCACAGTAGCTCAGTGGTAGAGCTATCGGCTGTTAACCGATCGGTCGTAGGTTCGAGTCCTACCTGTGGAGCCATTGGAAACGTACTCAAGTTGGCTGAAGAGGCGCCCCTGCTAAGGGTGTAGGTCGCGAGAGCGGCGCGAGGGTTCGAATCCCTCCGTTTCCGTAAATTAGATAATCCCGTTAAGTTGACGTGAGTAAAACGTTGATTTGACGGGTTTTTTATTATATTTGGATAAGCTTGGTTAAGTGTCTTAAATGAACTTTTAAGACGATGAAACGCCAATAGTTATATAGATTTTACAAGATACGCCAACGCATTGGTGTGAGTTTCCATACTTTCTAACGCTTGAAATAGCCTTATCGTTTTCGGCTTTAACTGTTTCCGTAAAAACAGAAAAATCATTTCAAGTAAATACTTTGGATAACAAAAGAACGTTGTTAAATCAGCGTTCTTTTTATTTTATGAAAAATATACAAAAGTGAATTCTATAAATTTTGGTCAACATGGGACGACTTGAACACTTTTAAAATTTTTTGTCCGTTGAGATGTCCAGCTAGAAATTAAAGGCTTTAAGTAGCTTATCATCTTCCTGTGATTTCAATTATTCAAGCAAATGATTATATACTCACCAAGTAATTTCAATATTTGCATGACCTAATCTTTTACTAATATATGGCATTGAAAATTCTTTACTTTAATATATTGATGCATGGGTATGTCTTATCAAAAGTGATGTAAAATTATCAACATTGTTTCTAACAAGAACTTTTTTTAAGTCTTTATAGCTGCTTTATTTGTAATTAATGTCACGGCAGTATTGATAGATTGTAGCATGTAGACGATGAAAGGGAGAGAATATAAAGATGGAAAAAGCTATCCAGTTAAGGATGGGACAATATTATTTATCCGTAAGCAATTTGATACCACGAATGATGTTGAAAAGAAATATAATGCCAGCAATGAGTAATAAAAAAATGCCTATACCGAATGAAACATTAGATATTACTTCTTGATTGTCAAAAGGTTTATCGAAAACTTCTCGAGAAAAGATGAAACCTAGATTTGCAAAGAATAAGAAAATATATACCCAAATGTGATTAAATAATGCTTTTCTACCATGAGTAGAAGTTGGTTTTTCAGCAAATATCCAAACGAATATTGGAAATATAATTGGTGCGAAAAACACACTGAAATAACTTAGTGATGATAAAATATTTTGATTTTTATTAGATTGATTCAATATAATCACCTCCAAAGCAATTAAAACACTTAACAAAATAAATTTGAAGCAATATATAAAATCTGACAATATTGTTAGATAAGGAAGAATATTTAAATTACGAACACACTAGATCAATTATTAATACAAGTAGAACAATGGAGTATAGATATAAAATTACATAATGGTAATTCAGATAGACGAACATTAAAATTCTATGAAGAAGCTGGCAAAGTCGGTGCAACATTATAACGTAACAAAATGGAAGATTTAAAAGACGGTAAAGGTAATGCCGAATTCCCGTTAAATTGATGTAAATAATACGTTGATTTAACTTTTTTTGTTACGTCCGGTTAATTTTCGATAAATACGTAATAAAAATTATGCGACAACATTAGCAAATAGTAATTGCTTTTCAGTAAAACATAAAAGTAAGTTTAAATGAATAATTTAGATGTGGATGGGTGCATAAAAGAGAGAGATTTATAATTATATGGATTTGTTTTCCGTTATTGCAATGTGACTGGAGCATCATTGCTCATGCATAAGCTCGCTAATTCAATAAATAGAGAAGTGGTATTAAAGATTACCTGAGCTAAGCTCATGCATAATCCTACTAACTCAATAAATAGAGAAGTGGTATTAGGGATTGCCTGATCTAGCTCATGCATAAGCCCCACTAACTCAATAAATAGAGAAGTGGGGCTTTAATTTATTTTGTTTTTTTACTTATTAAGTTTCTAATTCCTCTTACAATATAACCGACAATCAGTGTTCTAAAAACACGTTTTATAATATTCATAAAATTTTACCTCCTAAACGAAACTCATACATGCTACTTACATACCTTTACCCATTTTTTATAAGTGTAATGAAAATGTAAGGGATTTTTTAGCAAGTTAGTATAAAACTATTTTTCGAGGGTAATGAGACCATTTTCATCTGCTTTGTTAAAGAAAATTGTTAATATCCCGCTAATGATAGCAATAATATAAGGGATGCCAGTCCAAAAAAATATTAAATGTATAATACCTTGTAGTAATTGGTTTGAGTAAAATTTATGTATGCCACACCAACCCAAAAGAAATGCAAGTACGACGTATATAACTTTGTTTACTTTCATGTGTATAATGTCCTTTCATTTTCTAGATTATTGTATTAATTATCTCTTAAATAGTGAAATTGAACAAATAAAACAATGTGACAAAATTTGAATTATATGGTTGTTATTACATCGAAATTTTAAATTGATTCAGATATAATGGAATTAATAATCGTAATAAATAAAGGAGAAATAAAATGATTAGAAAAGCTAAGCCTAGTGACAAAAAAGATATTGCAGAATTATGTTATATCATTTGGAGTCAATTAGATATCGATATGGTAAAGGAAGTCGAAAAATTTCGTTTGCTAAATATAATGGAACAAAGCATGGTAGATGTAAAATATAGAGGGCACATTAGTAATGTATGGGTGTATGAAATTGATGGTAACGTTGCAGGCTGTTTGATCGCATATCCTGGCAGTAAAGAATTAGAACTTGAACAAGCATGGCTAGACATGGATTTAGAGGAAGATATAAAATCTTATGGCACACCAATGCCGATGAAAGAGGCTGCTAATGATGAATGGTACATTGAAACTGTAGCAACATTTCCTCATTTTCGTGGAAATGGTGTAGCAACGAAATTGATTAAACATGTCATTTCAAACTACCCAGATGAAAAATGGAGTTTAAATTGTGATGTTGATAATACTGCAGCATTACGTGTCTATGAAAAATTAGGTTTTGAAATTAAAAGTGAATTTGATTTATATGGACATATGCATTATCACTTAGTACATGTTTAGCATATACTAGTAAAAATACAAAATCGTTCATCAAATGAATGAAGAACGATTTTGTATATATAATAAATTAAATACAGGGTGTTATTAAATCCCGCCTAATAAAGCACTGATATAGATACCTAATGCATAAAGGAAACCAAAGAATGTATTTGTTTTTCCAGTAGCAGCCATTGCAGGCATCATTGTTTCAGGTGTGTCGTTCTTTTTAAATCTTCTAACTGCTTTGATTGGCATTGGGAAAGATAATAAAGCTAGCAAGAAGAAAATCGAACCACCAGGTTTAAAGAAAGTGATATAGATAACGAGCAAATAAGCAACGATATACATCAATGCTAAAAAGCGAACAGCATTATTTTTCCCTAATAAAATGGGTAATGTTTTTCGACCACTTGCCTTATCTTTAACCCAATCCCTGATATTATTGCCCATGTTGATAAGACCAATTGTGATTACAATTGGAATGCTAATCCATACCGCTAAACTTTGTATGTTACCAGTTTGGATAAAGAAGGCAATTAAAATAATTATCATACCCATAAATATTCCTGAAAATAGTTCTCCAAAAGGTGTCCATGAAATCGGGAATGGTCCACCTGTATATAGGTAACCTACTGCCATGCATACTAACCCAATAGGAAGTAACCAGAATGAACTTTGGGAAGCGATAAATATACCTAAAATCGCTGCGATAATATAAAATGTTATGGCTAAGTTCATGACTAATTTTGGACTCATGCCATTTCGTACAATTGCGCCACCGATACCTACTGAAGTATGGTCATCTAAGCCTTTTTTAAAATCATAGTATTCATTAAACATGTTTGTAGCTGCTTGGATAAGTAAACATGCCACTAGCATAGCAATGAATAAGCTAAGCTTTAGATGATCTTCACTACCTAGAAGGAATATTTTTGCAGTTGCAGTACCTACTAAAACTGGAACTACTGCAGCAGTCAATGTGTGTGGCCGCATTAAGTGCCAGTATTTTCTGACTGTTGAATATTGTTGGTATTGAGATGCCATAATGATTTACCTCGAATTCTTTTAATATAATTAATTTTTATCAAATTAATTTTAATAGAAGAAGTTGTAAAGGTCAACTTACGTAAAAATTGTCTACATGAAATAAGCTGAAAAACGTACACAGATTGTGAAAAGTGGTACAATATTATAATGAGTGTAAACTGATATTGAAATGAAAGAAGTGAAATAGATGACTTTAGATGTCAAGGAAAGTGAAATTGTCGAAGCGGTATACGAAAGTAACCATACTTGGGTTTCTGTAGAAGCAAAATTAGATTATGAATTAGAACCTACATTATTATTTCATTTAACCGAAGATTGTGCGGGAGACCGTTTTTATTTCAAGAAAAATGACAACGAAACTTCATTCTTTGGCTATCATGCTATCACGAGATTTAAAAACGATTTTGAAAATAAACAATCTATTTTTCGTGAGTGGGAAAAGTATAAAAATGATATTGAGTTAATACATCCAAATTCAGAAAGACATCATTTGAAAATTTGTGGTGGTTTCCAATTTTCAACGCATAAATCAGGTGATGAATGGCGTGAGTTTGGTATTAATCATTTTGTCTTACCTGAAGTACTCGTTACGATGGAGCAGGGACAATCATTTATAACGTATACAGTAGAAGCCGATAAGTTTGAGATAGATACTTTCTTAGCAATCATTGATAGACTTACACAAAAGGACGTTCAACCTAGTGATGAAATAGGGGATATTAAAAGAATTGACGATATTTATAAAGACGAATGGCGTGAGTTAGTTAAAGATACAATTGATATTTTAGATGAAAATAAAAAAATTGTCCTTGCAAGAAAAAGGCTTATTATGTTTGATAAAAACATTAACATTCCATATATACTCAATAGGGCAATGCAGGGTGAACATAATAGCTACTTATTTGTGCTTGAATCACAAGATAGTGTGTTTTTCTCCCAAACCCCTGAGCAATTAATGGAAGTCAAAGATGACGTGTTATCGACGAAAGCTGTTGCTGGTACAATTAAAAGAACACATCGAGATGACATAGATAAGGCAAATATTGATGCATTTTTAAACGATGATAAGAATTTAAATGAGCATCATTTTGTTGTTAAAAGTATATTAAATGATATCAAACCTTATGTAGAAGAAATTACATTTAATAAAAAACCTCAAATTTTAACAAATGATCATTTATATCATTTATATACCAAAATTGAAGGACGGTTGTTACAAAATTCATATATTGGATTATTAGATAATCTTCATCCTACACCAGCATTAGGTGGTTATCCTAAGGAAGAAGCAATTTCTTATATTGAAAATAATGAATTTGGTACACGAGGTCTATATGGCGCACCAGTAGGATATATTGATATGTATGATAACTGTGAGTTCATCGTAGCTATTAGATCGATGTTAATTAAAAAGAATCAAGCTACTTTATTTGCTGGTTGCGGTATTGTACAAAATTCTGATGCTGATAGTGAAGTAGAAGAAACTGCGGTTAAATTCAATCCGATGATGAAAGCTTTAGGAGTAGAGAAATATGAGTAATCACACAGACGCTTTAACAAAACAAGTTTTTACATTAGTCTCAGAACTATATGCATATGGCATAAGAGAAGTGGTAATAAGCCCTGGTTCTCGTTCAACGCCACTAGCTATTGCTATAGAGGCACACCCAAAACTGAAATCTTGGATTCATCCAGATGAACGTAGCGCTGCTTTTTTTGCGATGGGGTTAATGAAAGGTAGTGAAAGACCAGTTGCAATTTTATGTACATCTGGTACTGCAGCTGCCAATTATACTCCTGCAATTGCAGAAAGTGATTTAAGTCATTTACCATTAGTCGTATTGACGAGTGATAGACCGCATGAATTAAGAGGAATAGGTGCACCGCAAGCGATAAATCAAACAAATATGTTCGAGAATTATGTTCAATACCAATTTGATTTTCCAATAGCAGATGCCGATGAATCACAAGATTATTTGTTAAACACTATCAAATTTCAAATACAAAAAGCAAGCCAATATTTCTACGGTCCGCATCGTGGACCCATACATTTGAATTTGCCATTTAGAGAGCCATTAACACCGAACCTAGAAAAAGTAGAATGGTTAAATTCAGATAATAAGATCTTGCCTCATTATCAAAAAACAGCAAGTTTGAATGAAATCAAAACGATTATGCAAAAACGTAAAGGCCTCATTGTTGTGGGTGATATGCAACATCAAGATGTAGATCAAATACTTACTTATGCAACCATACATGACATGCCTATTTTGGCAGACCCTTTGAGTCAATTACGTAAAGAACATCATCCTAATGTAGTGACAACTTATGATTTACTGTATAGATCGGGATTATCTATAAATGCTGATTTTATTATTCGCGTAGGTAAACCAGTGATTTCTAAAAAAGTAAATCAATGGTTAAAAGCTACAGAAGCTTTTCAAATATTAGTGCAAAATAATGATCAACCAGATGCATTTCCAAAGGTACCGCATGTATCTTACGAAATGTCGGCTAATGATTTCTTTAGGCAGCTTTCTGAAATTCCAACTGTAGAACGAAAAAATTGGTTAGAAAAATGGCAATCACTAGAAAAGCAAGCACATATTAAAATCAAAGATTATTTGAGAACTGCTACGGATGAGTCAGCTTTTGTAGCAAATCTATTAGATAAATTGACGAAAGAGGATGCATTATTTGTTAGCAATAGTATGCCAATCCGTGATGTCGATAACTTATTTATAGATTGTGAAGCAGAGATTTATGCTAATAGAGGTGCAAATGGCATAGATGGTGTTATTTCTACAGCGATAGGAATGGCAGCACATAAACGTGTCACATTATTAATAGGTGATTTAGCATTTTACCATGATATGAATGGTTTACTTATGTCAAAATTAAATGATATTAACTTAAATATCATACTTTTAAATAATGATGGCGGCGGAATTTTCTCCTTTTTACCACAAAAGTCGTCTGCTGATATTTATTTTGAAAGACTATTTGGTACACCGACAGGATTAAACTTTGAACATGCTGCATTACTTTATGATTTTTCTTACAGACGTTTTGAAACAATTGAAACTTTTAAGTATGCAGAACTGTCAAAACTTGGTGCACATATATATGAAATCATTACAAGTCGTGATGAAAACTTAAGCCAACACCAAAATCTTTATTTGAAATTGAGTGATATTATAGATGTTACATTATAAATTTCATCAATCTACAAAGAACTCAAATGATTTGATCGTATTATTACATGGATTTATAAGTGATCAATCGACATTCGATGAACATATCAAAACGTTCACAGATGAAATCAATGTATTAACCATTGACTTGCCAGGTCATGGTTTTGATCAATCAAGTGAAACGAGTACTTGGAATTTCGAATTTATCTGCCAATTATTAGACGATACATTAGCTTTGTTTAAGGCGTATCGTATTTTTTTACACGGTTATTCTATGGGCGGTAGAATCGCTTTATATTATGCGCTTTATGGAACGTGCCACTTAAATGGATTGATATTAGAAAGCAGTTCACCAGGTATTGCAGATGAAGACGACCGCATCGAAAGAATTCAAATTGATCAAGCACGTGCAAAAGTTTTAGAAATCGCTGGATTAGAAATTTTTGTAAATGATTGGGAAAAATTACCTTTATTTCAAAGTCAGTATAATTTAAATACAGAAACAAAACGAAAGATTCGTCAAATGCGATTACAACAAAATCCTGTGAGATTAGCAAAAGCTTTACGAGAGTATGGTACTGGACAAATGCCTAACTTATGGCCAAAAATATCAGATATTGCAGTTCCAACTTGTATAATTGTAGGAAGTTTCGACGAAAAATTTATAAAAATTGGTTATCACATGTGCGACTTAATACCAGAGACGAGTCTATATGAAGTTAGTGGTAGTGGTCATACTGTACATGTGGAAGAAATGACAGAATTTGATAAAATAGTGTTAGGTTTTATTTTTAAGGAGGAGCAAAATGACTAGACAATGGGAAACAATTAAAGAATATAAAGAGATTAAGTACGAATTTTATAACGGCATAGCCAAAGTAACTATTAATAGACCTGAAGTTCGTAATGCGTTTACGCCGAATACGGTACAAGAAATGATAGATGCATTTACAAGAGCTAGAGATGATCAACGTATTTCGGTTATTGTCCTTACAGGTGAAGGTGATAAAGCATTCTGTTCAGGTGGAGACCAAAAAGTACGTGGCCATGGTGGCTATGTAGGTGAAGATCAAATTCCGCGTCTTAATGTGTTGGATTTACAAAGATTGATACGTATTATTCCAAAACCTGTCATCGCGATGGTTAGAGGATATGCAATTGGTGGCGGAAATGTATTAAATGTTGTTTGTGACTTAACAATCGCTGCAGATAATGCAATATTTGGTCAAACAGGTCCAAAAGTAGGATCATTTGATGCAGGTTATGGTTCAGGATATTTAGCGCGCATTGTAGGACATAAAAAAGCACGTGAAATATGGTATTTATGCCGTCAATACAATGCACAAGAAGCTTTAGACATGGGCTTAGTAAATACTGTTGTACCTTTAGCTGATATAGAGGATGAAACGGTGAAATGGTGTGAAGAAATGATGCAACATTCTCCGACAGCATTAAGATTCTTAAAAGCAGCGATGAACGCTGACACTGATGGATTAGCAGGATTACAACAAATGGCGGGCGATGCTACGCTGTTGTATTACACAACAGACGAAGCTAAAGAAGGCAGAGATGCGTTTAAAGAAAAACGTAATCCTGATTTTGATCAATTCCCTAAATTTCCATAAGTAAAGATATTTAGTAACAACGCGTCAATAAATATAGAGGCTTTTGAATGAAAGTCATGGTATTAAAACTAAAACGACAACCGTTAATTTCTAGTGAATATTTAGAAATTAACGGTTTTTTTATTGTTTTAAAGTTGTCTAGTGATTATTTGATGCTGAATGACAAATTGACCAATGCATGGTTCGAACGAATACACCTTATTACCAAAATGATACATAATGACTGGTTATATGAATGAATCTAAAGTTAAAAAAATTCATTTACATCAATGATAAAAATGAGAATATAAAATGAAAATCCAGGTTTTAAATTTATTATTAAAAATTAAATGAAAAACATGTAAGTTGGATAAAATTAGTTTTCAGAATATTCTATTGACTAATACTAGTAATGTTAAAACTTTTAAACATTTTGTTATTATATTTGACCAAAAATAAAATTTCTATTAATATAATAAAAAAGGGCAGAGGAGAGTAATGAATGACACAATATAAAAATAAAGAACTTATGAAAGATATGTGTTTTCTGTTTTATGTTTCTAGTAAAGAGATAGTAAATAAATTTAACAAACACCTAAAGCAGTATGATATTAGCTTTCCAAATTATGTAGTGATGTTATATATTGAAAACTCAAATCCTGTATTTATCAAGACATTATGCGATCAATTATATTTAGATTCTGGTACAATAAGCCCAATTATTAAGAGACTCGAAAAAAAAGGACTAATTGAACGTATGAGAACAGAAGAGGATGAACGAAGAGTTAAAGTACAATTGACACAAAAGGGAAGTGTGTTAAAAGAGAAATTTGAGCAAATTTCAGATGAAGTGTTAACTCAGTTCAATATGAGTTCAGAAGATATAGATATATATTATAAATTAATGAAAAAATTTGCTGAAAAAAATATTTATCAATAAAATGCACATATTTGAAATATAAAGCGTAATATAAAAGAAGCCCGTAAATGAATTTTTAGAAATTCATTTACGAGCCTCTTTTATGTCATACTTCTTAACAGATATATTTTTAAGAAAATTACCTCTGCTTAAGTGCGTAGTTATCTCTAAGTAAGTTTTCCTCATAATCCTCAGCATAATAATCACATTAAAAAATTCACTTTATTAATCCTACTATTATTAACAATTTGATATAGTTTCTCGATTTATTAAATCATTATACCGACTAATCGAATGTCGGATATTAATCACACTAAAATTTTTTGATTATATTCAATTGAGTTTTTTGGCTGCCTACATAGAATATGGAAGTTAGCGTAGTAATCATTGGTAAATAAATTTTAAATACAAAATAACAAGTCGTTATTCATAATGTTCTTTTATATAAAGTTCTAATCTTCTCATTGCCTCTTTTAAGGCATCGAGTTCATAGGCATAAGAAATACGCACATGGCCTTTACCAATGTCTGTAAATGAAGAACCTGGTACCATTGCAACGTGTGCTTTTTCGAGTACATCAACGCAAAAATCAAAATCATTTTCTGTGAAATTTTCAATACTTGGGAAGATATAAAAAGCACCTTCTGGTTTAGCGTCGAGTTTAAAACCTAAAGATTGTAGTTTTGTGATTAAAAAATCTCGTCTTTCAATATATGCTTTGTTCATATAGTGAGGTGCATCTAATCCTTCGTTTAATGCTGCTATACAAGCTATTTGAGCAGGTACATTAGCACATATACAATTATAGGCATGCATAAATGTTAACTTTTCAATTAAATATTCAGGACCTATTAGAAAACCAATGCGAATCCCAGTAGCAGAGTGAGATTTACTTAATCCATTGACGAGCAATAACTGATCACGGATGGATTTAAATTCAGCAAAAGAAGTGTGTTGATGATTAAAGGTATTTTCTGCATAAATTTCATCACTAATGATAAAAATCTCTTCATTTTTTAACATTTCTGTAAGTGCATGAATTTCATCATAAGTCAAAATAACACCAGTGGGATTTGTCGGATAATTTAAAAGAATTGCTTTTGTTTTTGACGATATATTTTGCTTGATTGCTTCAGGTGTTATTTTGAAATCTGTTTGTGTAGTGTCGATATATACAGGAACGCCACCAAGTGTTTTAATTAAAGGGATATAACCTGCATAAATAGGGCTGGGGATTAATATTTCATCACCTGGGTTAATAATGCTTCTCAAAGCTGTGTCTAACGCTTCACTAGCGCCATTTGTAATAATAATTTCATCAGAGCTATAATGGAAACCATAGCGCTGTTTAAAATAATGACTGACTGCATTTCGTGTTTCAAGTAACCCTTTGTTATGAGAATACTTTGTTTGATTTTCTTTTATTGCAGTAATATATGCATTTTTTACGACATCAGGCATAGGAAAATCTGGTTGACCGATTGTCAAATTGATACAATCATCAATATCTTTAATTTTATTTGAAAATTGCCTAATACTTGGTGCTGTTAAAAATTTAGAATTGTCGTTTAATGATAGCTTCATTGTTTTTCACCTCAAAATAAAAATACCGATTTGTAGTTAAATAAGTATGACTAGCTTAAAATATCAAATTACTACCATCGTAACATATTTGAATCAACTACAAATCGGCTGGAAATTATTTTAATCTTTAAAATTCGAAGGGGATTGCAAGTTAATAATTGGATTGGTCCACTTAGAGATAAATCTAGTTGATAATACATATACAATTATACTAGTAAATAAGAGTAGATATATATAAGTCAGTATAGAGATGTGGTCTTTAAACGGATAAATATTAAAACCACGTATAATACCAATTACAATGCCATGTAGTAAATAGACATACATAGTGCGACGCCCAATGTATGTGAAAAATCTTTCTTTTTCAGGTATTAAATTAAGGAAAGAAAACATTGTAATTAAAATAATAAAGTATAATAGCAAACGTTTAATTGGACTATATAAATCTTGTTTACCTTCCAGTGACATATAAGGTGAATCACCTAATAACCAATCAGCATTTATAGGATGCAAGGTATAAATGATATAAAAAAGGAGTAAAATGCTAACAGCGACCGGTATGAATTTCTTATTTCTTAACACACGTGTATGTTCACTCGTAAATAAATAACCTAAATAAAAAATAGGGAAGAACATGATTGTTCTTGAAAAACTTAAATAATTGTCAATATTATCTGAGTAACCTGCAAATAAAGAAATAATAATAGATATTGGTAATACAAAATAAGGTTTATAGTCTTTTACTATTACTAATATGACATGGAAAAAGAATAATGTCAGTAAAAACCATAATGCAAAAACAGGATCAAATGGATCGAATTTAACACTGTCCTCTTTTCCTGTGAAATAATAGTAAAAGGTGAAAAATCCAAAGAAAATAAAATAAGGTACTAACAATTTTTTTGAAACTTTCTCTAGATAACCAGCTTTGCCTGCTTTTTTAGCAAAATAACCTGAGATGAATAAAAAACAGGGCATATGGAAACTATATATAGTTAAATAAAGTGAAGAAAGATATTTACTTTCTTCAGTATATGGTTGTAATAAATGACCAAATACAACAAGAAAAATTAATATCATTCTCGCATTGTCGAAGAAATAATCTCTTTCTTTTAACTGTGTCATAGGGTTGCTCCTTTTATATGCAGGTAAAATTTATAATCACTGTTACTAATTTATTATAAAACATATGACAAATGCAACAAAACCGACTGATTTGTAGATTATTATTGTATATTATGAGGAATAACATTATAATATTAGAAAATAAAATAATAAATTTAAATGCTATTGAACATTTTAATTAAAGTAGTGGAGATGAAACAACATGTATAAACAACTAGAACAATTAATTACACTTACAAGTAATGATTTAAATTTAGTCAGTAGAAGGTTTGGCCAACGCACAGATTTAACTTCAGAACAGTTAGAAATGTTAAGGATTTTATATCATTATAATGTGTTATCACAATATGATTTAACAATGAAAATTAATAAAGAACAGTCTATTGTGTCTAGATGGATCAAAAAATTATGTCAAATGGGCTATATAACTAGTAAACAGTCAAACAAAGACTTAAGATGTAAAGATTTAATGATTACAGAAAAAACAAAAGCACTTGTTCAACAAATTAACGAAGTTAGGGTGGCTTTGATAGAAGCAAGGTGTCAAAATTTAACTTCAAATGATATTGAAAATCTAAATTATTTATTAAATAAATTAAATACGCATCATCATTATATCAAGTAAATGACAAATGGTGGCTAAAATTTTCAGCATCATTTTATTATGTAACACAGCGATATGATACAAAGTTATGATAGGGTTCAAATGAACCAAAAATGCATAGAAACAGAAAAAATAAATAGCTATCCAATGATTGGAAAAACTTTCATGTTGGAAAAGAACAATATGTCATAACAGAGATTTAAAAAGCTTCTATGACGTTTACAAAACTGTTTAGTATAATGATACTTAATATGTTAGCACTATATAAACAAATAAACCTTAGGTGAATTTTCACCTAAGGTTTATTTGTGTTTTAAAACTTACACATTATGATTTCATGCTATTTATATGTGTTTACATCAAAATATTTGCCCAATTTATTCATTGAATCATAGAAGCCTTTAATACGTGTAGCATTATGAGATGCCCATGCAACATCAGTTGCATATTGATGAACGCCTGGATTATCAGGATTCCAACGCATTTTATACAAAGTATTTTGTCCTTGGTTAATGTATGAATTAGCAATGTATTTAGCGCCACCAACAATTGCTTTTTTAACAGTATCCCAGCCATTATTTTTAGCGGTAGCAAAACCTTGTTTTACAGGATCTTTATCAACGGCTCCAATACCAAACATATTGTAATATTTTTTAGCGCCATTAGTGACAACTTTATTATTTACTACGTCACCACCATTAGCAAGCTTAGAAGTTCCATTTCCAGTTTCAAGTAGGGCATGAGAAACTAAATAAACTTCATTAATGTTATAAGTTTTAGCAGCTTCACTAAATGCCTCACCTTGTCCTTCTAATATGCCTTTGCCAACTAATAGTTTATCTAAATCAGTACCAGAAATATTTTGTGATTTATCTAAGCGTAAGAATTGGTATTTTTGAGTTGGATCTTTAGCAAGCTTACTACTATCCATAGCATTTTTAATCTCACTTTTTGTTGCATCTTCCCATTTTCCAGGTGTACGTTGAATTTGAGGTTTGAATTTCAAACCATGTTGTAACGCTACTGCCTGATCTAAAGTAAGATTAGATTTATAGTATTTTACAAGCTCTTTTCGTAAGTCGCTTTCTTTTATCCAAACAATTTTACCGTTCGATAATTTACCATGATACCAAGTTACCCCATTAATGATTTGTTTTTCAAAAACAGTAAATATGCTTTCATGGAAACCTTTTAATGATCCAGCTGATTTTGTAGCATTAGGATCAAGGTAATAGTTACCATTGGCATTGTAAATAACATAGTCGAATTTTTGTGGTGTGATTTTTGATTGTGTTGGAGTTTTATTCAAATCTTTAGCTGCAATCCAACCAGTTTTATTATTGACGTTTCCGTATAGGTACTCGTCTTTATCAACAAACACAGATTTTGATGCGTTAAATTTACTGTTTTTAATATTATTTTGGGTATCTAATTGCTGATTTTTTGTACCCCATGGAATTGCATATAAGCCATTGTTAGTAGCTTTTACAGTATATTGTCCATTTTTAGCTTTTGTTTTGCTTAAGTTACGCGTATTTATATCTTTAGTATTAACCCAACCAATTGGTGTATTTTGTTTTGTATTTTGGATTAACACATAAGTGTTATTACCTTGAGTACGTTGCTTAGTTACAGTATACGTACGACCAGCAAATTTAGAAGCATTTTTACCTTTTTTATCATAAACAGTTGCTTTAATACCAGAATTGTTTGTGTTTAATTGTCCGATTTTACTAACAGATGTTGTAGGAGTAGCAGTAGCTTTTGTAACTGCTTCTTTAACAGTAATGTCACCTGTTTGCATCCAACCTAGGTTAGTATTTGTTTTGTTATCTGTAATTAAATAAAATGAATTTTTACCTAATGTAGCTGTTTTACTTAATTTGTAAGTTTTACCATTCACATATGATTTTTGAATACCTTTTTGATCATATACGGATGTATAAACACCATGATTTGTTTTAGCGACTGTACCTTGTTGATTGATAAGCGTATTGACAGTTAAATTATTACTTGTACTAGGGGAGGTAGCTGTTTTACTTGTTGAAGTTAATTTACTTAAGCTTACCCAACCGGATAAATTATTTACTGTGCCATAAATATAATTTGTTTTGCCAATTTGCTGCTGTTTTGATGCTTTGAATGTTTGACTAGAGCTGCCTGAAACTGTGCCTGCTTTCTGAGAACTAGTGCCCCAAGGTACAGTATAAATCACTTCACCAGGTTTGATTTTATAAGATTGATTATTTTTAGCAACTGGCTTAGCAGAGTTATAACTTACATCACTTTGATGTACCCATCCAATTAAATTACCTTTATTATAATCAGAAACTAAGTAAAAGTTTTTGTTTCCTAAAGTCGCCGATTTTGTAACTTTTAACGTTTGATTCGTTTTACTTGTTTTTCTACCATTTTGATCATAAACAGTGGTATATAATCCATCATTATTTGTGTTTATGCGCCCAACACCGTTGTTCGTTGATACTGTTAATTTACCAGTATTAGTAGACGGTTTTGTAGTAGAACCACTTGACTCATTTTTGCTCCCACTTGTACTTCCAGATGACGTAGAACCCCAAGCGGCAGCTTTACCTGTTTTAATTAAATATTTTTCATAAATTAAATCATAAAGTTCATCATAACTATAATTATGATTAGCTAAATAACCATGTGGATCGATATGATCTGATCCACCTAAATAATTACTTACAGCTTTATGCGTCCAAACAGTCCCAACACCATCATACTCAGCGCTATCAGGAGCAAGTCCATAATATTGTAGGTTTGTAGCTGCATAGTCTGCATAGTTATTGATAGAACGAGCAAATGAATCATAGTCATGAGTATGGACTAATTCTACATGAATAAAGCGTTCGTTTGCAGCTGGACCAGCACCCCATGCTAAATAATCTGTATTAGCTGTTTCAATAATACGATTACCATCTACATAAGCATGTACAAATGCGCTATTATAATTATTTTTCATGTAATTTATTTCACCAGTTATTGTTGAATTATCGTTTGCAGTATCATGCATAACGATACCTTCAGGTTTACCATAACGATACTGATATTTTGGTAAATAACTTGCGATATCTTGTTCATAGTTAGGTGCTTTGAAGTTATTTTTACGAATATAATTATTTATTGACGAATTTACTTTTGGCGTATATTTAGGTAATGAACTTTTAGATGTAGATTTAGTACTGACAGCTGATCTTGTAGCTATAGTTGGTGTACTAACTGATCTAGCCATTCTTAATTTTGGTGTTGCCTCACTTTTATAGACTTGAACTGTTTTTGGTGACGTATTTATATCTGAATCTAAAGTATTCACTTTTTCAGTTTGTGCTTCATTGTCAGATTGAGTTGTTGTAGTTGTCTCACCAGAAGTTACCTCAGAATCAGCAACCTCAGAATCATCATCATCTTGAGCGACATTAGCGTTATCATCATTCTGATCTGTTACGTTAGTACTGTCGTCTTTACTTTCATTAGTGTTGGAAGCCGTACTATTATCGTTTGCAGAATCAGAAGTTGTCTCACCAGAAGTTACCTCAGAGTCAGCAACCTCAGAATCATCATCATCTTGAGCGACATTAGCGTTATCATCATTCTGATCTGTTACGTTAGTACTGTCGTCTTTACTTTCATTAGTGTTGGAAGCCGTACTATTATCATTTGCAGAATCAGAAGTTGATTCATCAGAAGCGACCTCAGAGTCAGCAACATCAGAAGCATTATCATTTTGAGCGACATTAGCGTTATCATCATTCTGATCTGCTACGTTAGTACTGTCGTCTTTACTTTCATTAGTGTTGGAAGCCGTACTATTATCGTTTGCAGAATCAGAAGTTGATTCATCAGAAGCGACCTCAGAGTCAGCAACATCAGAAGCATTATCATTTTGAGCGACATTAGCGTTATCATCATTCTGATCTGCTAAGTTAGTGCTGTCGTCTTTACTTTCATTAGTGTTGGAAGCCGTACTGTTATCGTTTGCAGAATCAGAAGTTGATTCATCAGAAGCGACCTCAGAGTCAGCAACATCAGAGTCATTATCATCTTGAGCAACAGTAGTTTTATCATCATTCTGATCTGCTATGTTAGTACTGTCGTCTTTACTTTCATTAGTGTTCGAAGCCGTACTATTATCGTTTGTAGAATCAGAAGTTGATTCATCAGAAGCGACCTCAGAGTCAGCAACATCAGAAGTATTATCATCTTGAGCAACAGTAGTTTTATCATCATTCTGATCTGCTACGTTAGTGCTGTCGGTTTTCACATCAGTACTTATAGAAACATCATTATTTACTGCTTGGGCATCTGTATTTTTATTGCTGTCAGAATTATTTTGATTTTCTTGATTTTGTGTAGAATATGTATTTTGACTTGATGTGTCTTTGTTTAGTTCGTCTAATTGTGCATCATAATTTTCAGGTTCATCTGACTTGAGTTCTTGCACTTGACTTGGATCATTGTATGTTTGTGTCCCTGAAATATTTGTCGTTGGATTACTAACTTCAGATTTTATTTCTTCGCTTTGCTTTAAGGTATTTTCATCATTCAACACATTTTTATTTGATTTCTGATTTTGTGTATTATCAGCTGCATGTGCATAATGGGTTGTCAAAGCTGTACCAGCTAACGTCAATGCAACTATTGAAGGTACCTTATAATTCAACTTTTTATTAGTCATTTAACTGCCCCTTTTATTATTAATATTTAATACCATTATAATACGAAGATAGTTTAATTGAATTGATTTCATAGATTTGTAATATAAAATTAATCTTATTAAGACACTAAAAAAGTAGAAATAATTTAAGAAAAGGCGGAAATACGCCTAATTTTAAATATATTAAAATATTACACTCTTTGGAATATTACATAATAAAGATGTACATTAACTGCAACTTTATTAAATTATTTAGTTCAAATTGTTTTATTCATTAAAATATGTTCAATATTTTCTTCTAAGAAAATATCACCTGAAGCTTTATAACCTAAAGATTCATAAAAGCGTTGTGCATGGCATTGGGCATTAAGCGTTAACATATTATACCCTTGTTCTTTTGCTACTGTTTCAATAAAAAGCATTAAAGCTTTGCCATGACCTGATTTTCTATGTGTTGGTAAAATTGCTACGCGCTCAATTTTTGCTCCATTTTGATAGGGTCTAAACCTTCCAGTTGCAAAAGGGGAGTGTAGTTCATCATAACCTATGACATGAGTAGCGGTAGATTCAAATTGATCTATTTCATTTTCAAGCGGGACTCCTTGTTCATGAACAAAAACTGCTTTTCTAATTTCGTATGCATCATCCAACATTTTAGATGTAGTAACCACTTCGAACATGATAAAACCTCATTTCTTTTGAATATAATAAAACTACCCTATCACATTTATAATGTAATAGGGTAGTTATTTAATGTATTATTGAGCTTCTTGACGTACTAATGCAGTATATTGCCAAAAAATTCTCATTTGTGCAATATTCCAATTGTTCATCCCCATAGTAAAACCTGACGGCCTAAATAAATTGACGTCTGTTACTTCAAGGGCTGCTGCAATTAAATATTGTAGTGGTACACTAAGTTCTTTCATTGTTTCCGTTATACCATTTTGGTCATAAACCCAAGAAAAAGGTAGTTCTGATTCAAAAACATCAACTTTATCAAAAATTTCGGGTAGTGCTACGATATAACATGCACCGTCTACAACAGGGTTGGTTTCACTATCCTTGTAGTAGATTCGTAAAGCTTCATAGTTTTCACGATGTGCGTGATTAACATAGAAAAATTCATTTCTAAAAAGTGCCATATCCTTACTATGGATTAATTGTTGTTCTAAAACGTTAAACATACCGTTTATATTCGCTAATTTTTCATATGTTTTTCGTGACATGTCGCGATCTCCTCTCTACAGCTTAATATAGATTTGTTTGTAATTCTTGTGTGTTTTGTTGTTGATTTGGATCCTGCTGCTGTTGGTTAGGATCTATTTGTTGGTTGTAATCAGATTGTTGATTTGAATCGTTCGGTTGCTCTGTCGTTTGGTTATTATCTGTTTGATTCATATTATTTTGTTGATTTTCATTTGTAGAATTTGGATCTTGTGAATTTGAATTATTTTGTTCCGATTGTGAATTTGAATCGTCTTCATCTTCCTCAGAGCTATCTTTTTGATTTTTACGTAATAAACTACTATCAATTTCTGTTTGTGGTACGAGTGTACCATAAAAGTCGATGACACGTTTATTTAAGAAATCGTCTGTATCTTTAATTTTAGGTAAATTTAAATCGCTGCGCAAAAGATTTGCAGTATCTTGTATATTTTTAATATTAGGATTATAGTAATAAACACCATTTAAATAATCATCTTGACCTTCTAGCTGTTTACTTTTAATTTTAACATCATCTTTTAAGTAAGATGTAGCTAGTGCTTTTACTTCTTTGTAACTTAAATTATGCTTCGCGTTTTTACCTACTATTTCAATTACATCATCTAATTTACTGAATGAATCTGCTTTTTGAGCTTTAATAAATAGCTTTTTAATTAAATCCATCTGTCTTTGGCCACGTTTTAAATCTGAATCTTGATGACGTGTTCTAGCGACTGCTAAAGCTTCATCTCCATTTAGTTTTTGGTGACCTTTTTTCACTTTTATTTTTCCTGTATCGTTTGTATTTGGTTCAGAAATATTATATGGAACATCGTATTCAATGCCACCGAGTTCATCAACGGCATCCACGAATGCTTCCATGTTAATTCTTACATAATAATCAACGGGCACATTTAATGTAGCTTCTACTGAATCCATAGAAGCTGTAGGGCCGTTGTATGCATGTGCGTGTGTAATTTTATCATAATAGCCGACTTCTGGAATGTAACTGATTGTATCGCGTGGGATACTTAACATTCGAATTTGTTCTTTATCTGCGTTAAAAGTAGATAATATCATTGCATCAGTTCTTGATTGTTCAGCACTTTGCCCATTCTTTTCACGACCACTATTATCATCGATACCTAAAAATAAAATAGAGATTGGATCTTTAGACGGGTTTACTTTAGATTCACGAATACTTGATTCTCTAGAAGTATCGCTCGTATTCAATGAATGCTCAAATGCACCTTGTGACGATTTAAGTAATAAAACGGCAAATATAACTGGAACAACTACAAGAATTAAAGATAGAAATATTAAAAGATATTTTAAAAATTTATTCATGTATGAAGCTCCCCATCGTATGTGATTTTGTATATATTACAATATTGATCTAATGTTAAGTTTTTGATTATTTCATTAAATTATTGTAAAGAGAAATTTGTACTATAACTTATAATTTTATAACTAACATTAAAAAATATCAACTAAGAATTTATCCTACTAAAGTTTGAATTATAAATTGGCGTACAGTTGACCATTAAAATATTCTTAATGAAAATAAAAGAAATAATTATTAAGAAAAACGACATGGCTAAAATGATTTATTTATAAACTTACGATATAATTAGCATATGTTAAATGTTATCAATGATTGATAATATTAATATTTTTACTTAAGCAAGTTTTTAAGCAGAGATTTTAAAGTCATAGCGATTTTTGGTATTTATTAAATTAAATCAAAGATAATACCGTATGAATAAATTGTTAATATATTGAAGTTTCAAGGAGGATATAACCATGAAATCAGAATGGTTGGATAAATTAGATGAAAGTTTAGTAAAAAAATTTTATGAAGCACAAACAGAAAAAGAAATAGAAGAAGGGTTTAGCGGAAACCTAACATTTGGCACTGCTGGAATACGTAGTACTTTCGGTTTAGGACCGGGTAAATTGAATGCATTTACAGTCCGCAAAGTTGCATTGGGTTTATCGCAATATTTGAAAGCAAAATTTGATAATCCATCCATCGTAATCCATTTTGACACAAGATTGTTATCGAAAGCATTTTCAGAAGAAATGGCGTCTGTTTTAGCTCAAAATAATATTACTACGATTTTATCAGAAAATTACAAATCCACACCTGAATTATCATTTGCGGTGAGATATTTAAAAACAAGTGCAGGTGTGATGATTACTGCTAGTCATAATCCCAAAAACTATAATGGGATTAAAATATACGATCAAAACGGTGGACAATTATTACCCAATGAATCAGAACATTTAAGTCAATATATTAACGCTATTGAGCATCCACTACAGATTGATAGAGATGATTTTAATTTATTACTCGAAGATAATAAAATCACATATATGTCAAATGAAGTCACTGAAGCTTATAAAAATGAAGTGAAAGATTTAGTAGGGGATATTCCTGAGAAACAAGCTAAAGTCGTACTTACGAGTTTACATGGTACGAGTTTACCTTTGGCTTCTGATATATTATCAGAATTAAACTATGATAACTTTGTTATTGAAAAAGAACAGTCAACCCCAGATGGTAATTTTCCAACTGTAGCGATAGCTAATCCTGAAGATGAGGCTGTTTTTGAACGCGGTATTAAGCTCGCAAACGATACAGATGCACAATTAATTATAGCGACTGATCCTGATGCTGATAGATTGGGTATAATTGAACGTTATAATGACCAAACGTACAGATATTTTAATGGAAATGAAATTGGTATTTTGCTTACTAAATTAAGATTCCAAGATTTAGTAGAAGAAGGTAAGCAACTATACATGATTAAATCTATAGTCACAAGTGAACTTGCGGAAAGATTAGCCTTAGCATTAGATGTAGAAGTGAATAATGTATTAACAGGATTTAAATATATTTCAAATTTATTGGAAACAGAAAGTGCTCATCAAGATAAGCAATTACTAATTGCTTTTGAAGAAAGCCATGGCTATTTAGCAAAGCCATTTTCAAGAGACAAAGATGCAATACAAATGGTTCCTTTATTAATCAAATATAAAAATTTATTAGCGAATAACGGAATGACATTTAAAGATACAATAGAAGATATTTATGCGCATATCGGTGCATATAAAGATAAAACTCTATCACCGACATTTGAAGGCGCAGAAGGCATTGAAAAAATCACTAAAATAATGGATCAATTTAGAAATAAAGATGTTTCAACGATTTGTGGTCTTGAAGTAGCACAAGTTGAGGATTACCAATTAGGTACCATTAAAAATTTAAGAGAGGGTAGTACTGAGGCATTATCATTACCTGAAACCAATTTAATTCGCTTTATTTTTGATGAAGGTTTCATTGCATTGAGACCTTCTGGTACTGAACCTAAAATCAAGTTGTATTTCTCATTAAATATAGAAGATATTGATGCTTTAACAAATCAATTTAAAGAGGAATATATCAATCATATAAAATAACAACAAAGAGGCAACAACATGAAAGTCAACAAATATAAAATAATCATTGTTTTAATCATTTTCATATTTTTGGTTTTAAGTTTTACTGGTTATAGACACTATAAACAAATGAAAGATTATATTAGTCCTTCAAAGATTTCAACCAAGGAAAATGAAAAACAATCATCTAAGAAACAAAAAAAGTTAAAAACAGTCGTTGATCACAAACATCCACAAATTAATAAAATAGATGAATATTTGGAACAAACTCATTTTAATGGTACCATTGCGCTTTTTGAAAAAGGTAAACTTAAATTGAATAAAGGCTATGGTTATCAAGATTTTGAAAAGAGTGAAGAAAATAATGCTAATACGATGTTTTTAATTGGCTCAGCACAAAAATTTTTGACAGGTATCATGTTAAAACAATTAGAAATTGAAGACGAGATTCATATGATGACGCCAGTAAAACATTATTTAGAATGGTTTGATTCAATTTATCCACTTTCGATTAAGCAACTAATGTTACATCAAAGTGGGTTATATAAATATAAAGCTAATCCAAAATTTAAAGATTTAAATGATGCAACACATGCAATACAACAGAGAGGTATCAACCCTCTAGAATATAATAAATATCAATATAACGATGCTAATTATTTAATATTATCGAAAGTAATAGAGACGGTGACACATAAGTCTTATATGCAGAATTTAAATGAAAGATTAGTGAAACCATATAATTTAGAATATACGGCACGTTATAGTAATTTAAATTTTCAAAAATATATGGCCGTTGGTTATAAAAATGATAAATTAACTGGAAGACGTATTCGTCAAAAACCTAATATATTAAATCAATATGATGGGGCAGGTAACCTTTACATGTCTCCTTATGATATGGGGAAAGTGGTATTAAATTTACAAGACAATAGAATTTTTGACGAAACAACGACCATGCCTTTTATTCATGAAAGTTTGACTACACAATATCCTAGACCATACCGATACGGTTTTTATTCTTTTGCTGATAAAAATAGAATTAATGGCATTTTTTTCGGCAATATATTCACAGTATATTTTAATGATAATTATGTTATTGTACTAGCAACGAATTATGACAACGGCAAAATGAATAATGAATATAAAATGAAACATATTTACTTTAAGTTATTACATCAAGATGGTCATTATAATAGAGTAAAACAGTTGTATTGAAAGGGAATAGTGATAGGTGTTTAATATCACTGATTAAAACATAACCGTCAATTTCTATCAAACCACGATAGAAATTGACGGTTTTTCTTTTATAATAAGTTGTTTATGTTTTGAGGACAAATTATAGTTCATGTTTCGCAAAATGCATGCTTTTTATACGGTAATGTTAATTAGAGATAAATACATGCATGATATATCTCGCTAAATTAGTTTGTCCATGGATTTCCTTAGAAAAGGTGTGTTAGTTTTTCTGCAAAATAAATACTTTTTTGTTTTGTAAGATGCAGACTGGATTGTCGTAGATATGATTAATTACGAATCTGAGTTCATACATATGATCAAAAATTGTAAATAATAAAAGATGAGTCAAGCGATTTGTGTATTAAAATTTTACTTACAATACTTTAAAGCATCGATAAACATCTGCTTAAAGATATTTGCTTGTACTGACATTACTACGGTTGTATTAGGAAATTGAGATTTGAAGTCAACTACTGAAGCACCCTTGGTTAATTTGCCATCTGTTTCAATTTGCACATCAGCTTCTCGTACAACAAAGTGTTCTGGATGCAGTAGATAAAGCAATGTATAAGCATCGTATACATTAATACCTTTTTCAAAATCGTCTCCTCTATAATGTTTGAATAACTGATGCAACATCTTACCAGTCTCGTTGATTGATTTTAGTTCATTAATTGTTTCATGTGTCAAACTAGAACTTCTAGCAACATCTAATCCTATCATTGTTATAGGTAGGCCAGAATTAAATACGATTTGAGCAGCTTCAGGATCACAATAAATGTTAAATTCAGCTAATGGTGTTACATTACCTCGAGATGCTGAGCCACCCATTAATACAATTTCTTTAATGTATGCTTTCACTTCAGGATAAGTCATTAATAATAATGCAATATTCGTTAATGGGCCAATAGGAATAAGTGTGATAGGCGTTTCGCTTTTGAGTAAAACATCTCGCATGGCCTCAACAGCATGAGTAGAATCGAGATCACTTTCATTGATTTCTGGGAAAGTATATCCTTCCATTCCCGATTCACCATGTACTTCACTTGCATCTACAATAGCTGATAAAAGTGGTTGTGAAGCACCTCTATGTACAGGTACATCGCTATTAAAGAAACGTTTGATTTTTAATGCATTAGCAGTTGTTTTTTCGATTCCAACATTACCATTGACTGTAGAAATCATTTTCAAATCAAATTCTGGATGGTTTAAAGCAAAGCTAATCGCTGCTGCATCATCAATACCTGGGTCTGTATCAATAATAATTGGTTGTTTCATAATTATCTAATCCTCCTGTTACAAAAATAGCATTATCAATTATATTCTACATCTTTTGGAGAAAGAAATGTTACAAAGTAAATTATTTAATGAAAGGTATAGGGGAGATGGATACGGGAATAAAAAAAGACTTCTCTTTCGAGAAGTCTTTTTGGGATTATAAGTGGCTTGAGTGTCCACCTTGCATTACCCAATACGTACCAATAACTGTAATTAGAGTAATGATAACCGCAAATATAACTTTAAACCCTTGTACATTTCCATCTTTACCTTCAGTTAAGTGCATGAACATTAATAATTGTACTGCAGCTTGGATAAAGGCAAAGCCAAAGATGATTGTAATCTTAGCATTTAGTGCCATTGATGTGTATAGGGTTACGAATACTGCTAAAATAGTCAAAACGATTGAGCCAATAAAACCTACTGTGTGTTTTACAATTGTATTCATCCGCTAAACACCATCCCTATCATATATACGGCAGTGAAGATGAAGATCCAAACAACATCTAAGAAGTGCCAATATAAACTTACTATAAATAATTTAGGAGCATTATCTTTATTTAATCCACGCATTGCAACTTGAATTAATAGACATGTAATCCAAACAATCCCTAGAGATACGTGGGCACCATGTGTTCCTAAAAGAATAAAGAAACTAGACCAGTAAGAACCAATAGTTAAGTTAACACCTTCTGAGACATAGTGAGCAAACTCATAAATTTCAAAGCCTACGAACACTACTCCGAATAGTAAAGTGATAATCATCCATATTGTCATTAATTTTGCTTTTTCTTGTCTCATATAGTAAATAGAAATACCACAAGTGTAAGAACTAATTAATAACGCAAATGTCATTATTAAAATTAGGGGTAATTCGAACATTTCAGTTGTCATTTTACCGCCATAATCGCCACCGTGTTGAAGCGTTAATAGGGTTGCGAATAGCGTACCGAATAATGAGACTTCCGCTGTAAGGAATACCCAAAAGCCAAGTCTATTTAAATTACCTTCATGCGAACGTTGATCAATAGTGTTTGCATCATGACTCATGACTTACAGCCTCCCTTTCTTTAATACGTGCTTCACGTAAACGTTTTTCGGTTTCTGCTACTTCAGAAGCTGGAATATGATAACCGTGGTCTACTTGGAAACTGCGGTAAATCATAGTACCAAAGATACCTATTAAGCAAATAACGGCTGGAAGTATAGTTTCAAAGACAAGGAAGAATCCACCGATTGTGAAGAAAATTCCCATCCAGAAACCAACTGGCGTATTATTTGGCATATGGATATCAGAATAATTGTGATTATCTAAGTAGTGTCTACCGTGTTCTTTCATATTTACAAATGTATCGTAGTCATTCCAATCTGGTGTAATAGCAAAGTTGTATTTAGGTGGCATTGCTGAAGCAGTTGACCACTCTAATGTACGTCCTAAGCCATCCCAGTTGTCACCAGTAGCTTCACGTGGTGCTTTGAAGAAACTATATACGATACTAGCAACTAAGAACATAAAGCCTAGTGCCATCATTAATGCACCGACAGTAGAGATTGCGTTTAGCAACCACCATCCATCTTCTGGCATATAAGTGTATAAACGACGTGGCATACCATCTAATCCAAGGATGAATTGAGGTAAGAAACAAACGTTAAATCCAATCATGAATAACCAGAAACTCCATTTGTTTAATGTCTCGTTTAACTTAAATCCAGTCATCTTAGGCCACCAGAAAATGAGTGCACCTAAACAAGCAAATACAACACCAGCTACTAATGTGTAGTGGAAGTGAGCAACTAAGAAGTACGTATTATGGTACTGATAGTCGGCTGCTGCCATTGCAAGCATAACACCAGTTACACCACCAAGTAAGAAGTTAGGAATGAATGCTAATGCGAATAGCATAGGCGATTCAAATGTAATTCTACCTTGATATAAAGTGAATAACCAGTTAAATAATTTAACACCTGTTGGTATACCAATCAGCATAGTTGTGATTGAGAAGAATGAGTTAATTAATGCACCATTACCCATAGTGAAGAAATGGTGAACCCAAACTAAGAAACTAAGGAATGCGATACCTGCTGTTGCCCACACCATACTTTGGTGACCAAACAGACGTTTACGTGCAAATGTTGGAATAATTTCTGAATAAATACCGAATGCCGGTAGGATAACGATATAAACTTCGGGGTGCCCCCATACCCAGAAGAAGTTAGCCCATAGCATTGGCATACCACCATTTGCGACTGTAAAGAATGCAGTATCGAAGATTCTATCTGTTGTAAACAGTGCTAGCGCAACTGTCAATACTGGGAAAGCCAAAATAACGATTAATGCTGTAATGAAAGTAGTAACCGTGAACATTGGCATTTCCATAAATTTCATCGTAGGTGTTTTACATCTAAGTATTGTTACAAAGAAGTTAATACCAGTCATTAGGGTACCTATACCAGAAATCTGTATTGCGATAAGGTAGTAGTTAACCCCAGGTCCTGGACTGAATTCTCCTGCGAGTGGTGCATAGTTAGTCCAACCAGCTGCAGGTGAGCCTCCGATTATAAATGATAGGTTGAATAACAACATACCAGAGAAGAATAACCAGAAACTTACGTTATTTAATACAGGGAATGCAACGTCTCTTGCACCAATTTGAAGAGGTACAATAACATTCCATAAACCAAAGATGAAAGGCATCGCCATAAAGATAATCATTATTACGCCGTGCGTACTAAAGACTTCATTATAGTGATTTCCTTCTAAGAATGTATTATCTGGAATTGCTAATTGTGTACGCATCATTAGGGCATCAATACCACCACGTACGAACATTAATACAGCACAGATTAAATACATAGCACCAATTTTTTTATGGTCAATAGACGTGAACCATTCTCTGTATAGATATTTCCACAATTTAAAGTAAGTAATTACTGCGATTACTGCGATGATAGCAAACGGTGCACCAATCTGCGCCATTGTAATCATCCAGTTACCTTGAACGAGTAATTGATCCCATGGGAAATTCATTAATGTCCACCTCCATGTTCATGGTCTTTTTTCTCAGCTTTAGATGCTTTTTCATCTTTAGCACCTTCTGAGATTTTTTCCATTTCATCCATATTATGTGATTCTTCATCTTTGAATTCACTATCATATGGTTCATTATTGCCTAGAATCATAGCTTTCATACCATGACGTTCATAGTTTGCGTTTGTGATTTGAGGTTTACGTGCAGGTTTATTCGGTTTATCCAATACATCTTTTTTAATTTCTTCAGGTGTATTGAAGTTTGGATCTTTCTGTACGTAATTGAAACGATCATAAGCATGGAAAATATACTCAGGATCAGCTGCTGGATCAACAAACGCCATGTGCGTACCACTGAAAGTTAAGTTTTTATTTTCAGTAGTTGGTAAAAGTTGTTTATCAAAAGTATCTTGATCTAATTTCTTTTGACTTTGAGCATCTTTTACCCAATCCTTAAATTTACTTTGGCTAACAGAATTAACATCAAATGTCTGACGAGCGAATCCTTCACCGTTGAAGTTTGAGTTACGTCCTCGGAACGTACCTTCTTCGCTAGCAGTTAATGTCCAATCCATTGTCATACCAGTCATCGCGTATTTTTGACCACCTAATTGTGGTATCCAGAAACTTGTCATCATATCCATTGATTGGAGTTTGAAGACAACAGGGCGATCTTTAGGTATTGTTAGGTGGTTAACAGTTTCGATTTTTTCTTCAGGATAACTGAAGAACCACTTATAACCAGCGCTTGTTGCATAGACAACAAGTGGATCGTCTTGTTTTTCCGGTTTAGCTTCATACATATAAAGTGATTTTACTGTAGGAATCGCTAAAGCGATAACGATGATCACCGGAATGATAAACCAAATTGTTTCAATTAAAGAATTGTGGTGCATCTTACCAGACTCGTCTGTTTTGTGTAATCTATATTTATATAGGAACAGAGCAAACATGATAAGTACGGCGGCAATAATAACAAGCATGAAGATGATTGAATAAATAATCAAGAACTTCGAGTCACTTGCTACCGGCCCTTTTGGGTTTAAAACTTCTACATTTGAACAACCACTAAGTATAATTAGTGAGCCAAAGAGTAGAAGCAAAGACTTAAATTTTGACACTTTTTTGACCTCCTAATAATACAATTGTAGGGCTTACCATCAATTTTAAGATATTACGCAATATTTACAAGTGTTTGTGCAAAAAAAATTATTGTAAAATTAAAAGAAACCCAACAAACTCAACGTCTGACGGGCTTTCAAAGATTTGTTAAAATTATGTGTACATTTTGTGAAAAGTGTCATATTTTAGGCGATAGGATAATTTCACACCAAAATTAATTGTTTGAGTGAAATTCATCATGACATATGTATTGATATACTATTTATTTTACTTCAATATATCTTATTGATTTATTCGTTGCACCTTCTGAATCTTCTACAGTATATTCAATTTTATATTTGCCTTCTTTTTCAGTGTTAATATTTCCATCTACTGAAATTTTGTGCGTTAAGTCACCATCTTCTTTATCATAGGCACGTACGCCATTTAATAAATTATAGTTATTTCCTTTATCGATGATAACATCGTTTGTTCCTTTTAATTCGGGGATAGAATTTTCTGTAGCTTCTGCACTTAGATTAGGTGAAACAAGGGTTGCAGATACCCCGAGTGCTGATAATGACTGCATTAATTTATTCATAACGTAAACCTCCGTATGAGCGTCATTTATTTTTTATCTTAAATACACTATATTTTATTTTGATAGAAATTACATCGTACTATAGTCTTAATATAACGTAATTGTGTAAATTAAGTTATAATTTTTCGAAAAAATTCAGTTAACTGTAATAAATTTTAAAAAAACGTAAAAACTACTAAAGAAAATTGAGTGTTTTTGAATAAAACCTTATTGATGGATGTTTTAATAATATAAGAACTGTTTTAGGAGATGGTTTAAAAATGAATATGAGCGTGGGGCAGAAATCTGATTTTACGAAAAAAATTTTGTCTGCTTATCTGGCCATATATGATTTGAATTGAAAAGTATAAAATATTTAACTGAACTTCAGCTTTCAAACAATTCTCACTTACGCAATTTGTTCATTTTGTAAAAAATGATTTGAAGTTTTATATAAGGAAGATAGTAGATCAACACGGCCTATATTTCATAAAAGTAAAATAAACGTCAATTTCTATTGTGATCACTTAGAAATTGACGTTTATTCATTAGTTTGAGATATGAAATCTCAGTTTTGCCTGTTATTAAAATATTTTTAAATTAAGCGTGTGATTGTTATTCAATACCTCTACGCATTTTTTCGGCCATAAGTGTATTGTTTAATACCATTGTAATAGTCATTGGGCCAACGCCACCAGGTACAGGTGTAATAGCACCAGCAATTTCTTTAACTTCATCATAGGCAATATCACCTTTTAATTTTCCGTTTTCATCTGGTGTATTACCAACATCAATTACAACTGCACCTTCTTTAACATCTTCTTTAGTAACAAGTCCAGGACGTCCAACAGCACTAACGATAATATCAGCGTTTTTTAAATGTTGGTGCATGTCTTTAGTTCTTGAGTGCAGTATCGTTACTGATGCATTTTTTTGTAATAATAGTTTTGATACTGGTTGACCTACAATATGACTTCTACCTATAACAACAGCATCTTTTCCTTCTAAATCAATGTCAGCATGATTTAGCAATTCCATAATACCAAGAGGTGTACAAGGTACAAATGTTTGTTGGTCAATATATAATTTACCTATATTTTCAGGATGGAATCCATCAACATCTTTAGCGGGGTTAATTGATTCTAGAACTTTTTGTTCGCTAACTTGATCTGGGAGTGGCACTTGAACTAATATGCCACTGACACTGTCATCCTCATTTAAGCGTTGTAGTTCACTTAATACTTTTTCTTCACTAGCACTTTCATCTAAATGTACGATTTCAGAAATCATGCCTATTTTTTCTGCAGCTTTCTTTTTAGAATTCACATAACTTTTACTAGCACCGTCATTACCTACTAATATTACTGATAATTTTGGCGTGTAACCCTTAGTTTGTAAAGCTTCGACTTGATCTTTTAGACCTTGTCTATAATCCTTTGCGATTTGTTTCCCGTCTAAAATTTTTGCGACCATGAAAAAATCCTCCTCCAATGTATGAACTTTACTTAACTTTAACATAATTAACATCATGTTTTTCAACCAAAAGACGAAAATTTAACGATTTTTTTACTTTAAAGTTCGATTTTTGATTGAAAAAGCGATTTTTAGTTGTTATGCTATATCTGTAATATACATCTAATAGACGTAACATTTCAAATTTCTGAAAGGGTGTTCATTTTGAAAGTGGTAGTCATAATGGGTAGTTCTTCCGACTGGGAGACTATGAAAGAAAGTTGTCAAATGTTAGAACAACTAGATATACCGTACGAAAAGAAAGTTGTTTCCGCACATCGTACGCCTCAATTAATGTATGAATTTGCAAAAGGAGCTAGAGACAATGGCTATGATGTCATTATTGCAGGTGCTGGTGGAGCAGCACACTTGCCAGGTATGGTTGCTTCAATGACGACATTACCAGTAATTGGTGTGCCAATAGAATCTAAAAGTTTAAAAGGATTAGATTCTCTTCTATCTATTGTCCAAATGCCGGGTGGTATTCCAGTGGCAACGACAGCTATAGGCAAATCTGGAGCCAAAAATGCAGGAATACTTGCTGCAAGAATGCTCAGCATTGGTAATAAAGTTATCCAAAAGAATTTGGAAAATTATGAAAAATTATTGGTTGAGAAAGTGAGTGATATGCAACATGAACTTCAATAAACTGACATTTGGATCAACGATTGGAATTATTGGTGGCGGGCAATTAGGAAAAATGATGGCACAATCTGCACAGAAAATGGGTTATAAAGTTATCGTTTTAGATCCTGATGAAAATTGTCCATGTCAATATGTAGCGCATCAATTTATAAAAGCAAACTATGATGACGAACAATCGCTTATTCAACTAGGTGAATTGTCCGACGTTATCACATATGAGTTTGAGAATATTTCTGCGCATCAATTACAAACATTAGTTTCTCAATATAATATTCCTCAAGGTTATCAAGCTATACAACTGTTACAGGATAGATTGATTGAAAAGCAAACCTTGCAAGGTGCTGGAACTCAAGTAGCACCATTTATAAAATTATCTGACCCAGATGAGTTATCTCAAGCTATAGAAACAATTGGTTTTCCTTTTATGATAAAAACAAGATTTGGTGGATACGACGGAAAAGGACAATTACTTATTACAAATGAAACAGATTTGGACAATGCAAAAGCGTTAATTGAAAAGCAAGAATGTGTCGCTGAAAAATTTTTAAATCTACAAAAAGAAGTTTCTTTAACGGTAACGATTGGTAACAATAATCAAATTACGTACTTCCCGTTACAAGAGAATGAACATCAAAACCAAATATTATTTAAGACTGTTGTGCCTGCACGTGTGGATTCACAAATTGAACAATTAGCACGAAATGAAGTTGAAAAGATCATCAAACATATTCACTTTGTAGGTACGTTTACAGTGGAGTTTTTCATCGATTCAAACAATCAATTGTTTGTGAACGAAATTGCACCTAGACCTCATAATTCAGGACATTATTCAATTGAAGCGTGTGATTATTCGCAGTTTGATACACATATATTAGCAGTGACAGGTCAACACTTACCAGAAAAAATCGAATTATTAAAACCTAGTGTAATGATGAACTTATTAGGAAGAGATTTAGATCTGTTAGAACATAAATTCGGCGATCATCCTGAATGGCATGTACATATTTATGGAAAATCAAGTCGTAAACCTGACCGTAAAATGGGTCATCTTACAATGCTTACAAACAATGTAGAACAAACAGAACAAACTTTACTAAATCATTTTGAAGGGAGACATGGCTAATGTCTTTGTTATATGAAGGAAAAGCGAAAAGAATTTTTTCTACGGCACAATCAGATGTACTTCGAATTGAATATAAGGATGAAGTCACAGCTGGTAATGGTGCCAAAAAAGATTTTATAGAAGGTAAAGGCCGTTTAAATAATCAAATTACTTCTAGAATTTTCAGTCTTATTCAAGATCGTGATATTAATAGTCACTTTATCGAACAACTATCAGAAACTGAACAACTCGTAAAATCTGTAGACATTATTCCATTAGAGGTCGTAGTTAGAAATATTGCTGCAGGCTCTATAACAAAGAGATTAGGCTTTGATAAAGGTCATAAGTTTGAAAGCCCATTAGTTGAATTCTTTTATAAAAACGACGATTTAAATGACCCTTTAATTACAGAAGATCACATACAATTATTAAATATAGCTAGTAAAGATGAAATTGAAAAATTAAAAGATGCAGCAATAACAATTAATTCAGTATTGCTTGAATTAATGGATGATATGGATCTAAGACTCGTAGATTTCAAAATAGAGTTTGGACGTAGCACGAATGGCCAAATTCTATTAGCAGATGAAATTTCACCAGATACATGTCGCATTTGGGATAAATATAGTGATACAAATTTCGATAAAGACGTTTATCGTGAAGATACTGGTTCAATCATAGACACTTATCAAACTTTTCTTAATAAATTGGAGGAACTATAAAATGAAAACAATTGAATTGCATATCACATTACAGCCACAAGTATTAGACACACAAGGACAAGCTTTAAATCGCGCAGTACATGATTTAGGATACACACAAGTTAATGATATACGTGTTGGTAAATTATTGTACATGACAGTTGATGAAGCGACTGATGCTGCAGTTCACAATGTCGTTACAACTTTAAGCGAAAAACTTTTTGCAAACACCGTTATTGAAGAATATAGCTACAAAGTATTGGAAGAAGGGGAGAAAGCATAATGAAATTTGCAGTGCTAAAATTCCCAGGATCCAATTGTGATAGGGACATGTATAATGCAGCATTGAAATCTGGTGTAGAAGCAGAATATGTCGACTATAGAAATACATCTTTAGAAGGTTTTGACGGTGTTTTAATACCTGGTGGTTTCTCTTTTGGTGACTATTTACGTTCAGGTGCGATGGCAAGTGTTGCACCTATCACTGAAGAAGTGAAACGTTTCGCTAAAGAAGGGAAACCTGTATTAGGTGTTTGTAACGGATTTCAAATTCTTACAGAAATAGGTTTGCTGCCAGGTGCATTATTGCATAATGATTCACATTTATTTGTAAGTCGTAATGAACTACTAAAAGTAGTCAATAATCATACACCTTTCACTAATTTATATGAAGAGAATGAAAATGTAGTATATCCTGTAGCGCATGGGGAAGGTCATTACTATTGTACATCAGAAATGTATGACAGATTAGAAGAAAACAATCAAATCATTTTAAAATACAAGGATAACCCCAACGGTTCTTACAATGATATTGCAGGTATTGTAAATAAAAACGGAAATGTTTGTGGAATGATGCCGCACCCTGAACGTGCGATGGAATCTTTATTAGGTACTGATAGTGGCGTTAAGTTATTTGAAGCAATGGTTAATAGTTGGAGGGAACAAAATGTCTAAGTTTATCGAACCAAGTGTGGAAGAAATCAAATTAGAAAAACGATATAAAGATATGGGTTTATCGGAGTCAGAATACGATAAAGTATGTGAAATTTTAGGTCGTGAGCCCAATTTTACTGAAACTGGTATTTTCTCTGTCATGTGGAGTGAACATTGTTCTTATAAACATTCCAAGCCATTTTTAACTCAGTTTCCAACGTCAGGATCACATGTGTTGATGGGGCCTGGTGAAGGTGCAGGCGTCGTAGATATTGGTGACAACCAAGCAGTAGTATTTAAAGTTGAATCACATAATCATCCCTCTGCTGTTGAACCATATCAAGGTGCTGCTACTGGGGTAGGAGGCATTATAAGAGATATTGTTTCAATCGGTGCTAGACCAATAAATTTATTAAATAGTTTACGCTTTGGTGAATTGTCAGAAAAACAAAATCGTCGATTATTACGTGGTGTAGTAGCCGGTATTGGCGGTTATGGCAATTGTATTGGGATTCCAACAACTGCGGGTGAGATAGAATTTGATGATAGATATGATGGCAATCCATTGGTCAATGCAATGTGCGTAGGTATCATTGATCACGATAAAATTCAAAAAGGTACTGCTAAAGGCTCCGGTAATTCAGTTATATATGTGGGATTAAAAACAGGACGTGATGGCATTCACGGTGCTACTTTTGCATCTGAAGAACTAAGTGAAGATAGTGAAAGTAAGAGACCTTCAGTACAAATTGGTGACCCATTTGTTGGAAAAAAATTAATGGAAGCAACTTTAGAAGCAATAACATTTGATGAGCTAGTAGGTATCCAAGATATGGGGGCAGCAGGATTAACATCATCATCTTCTGAAATGGCTGCTAAAGGTGGAAGTGGTTTACATCTACAATTAGAAAAAGTTCCAACAAGAGAAAAAGGTATTTCACCTTATGAAATGATGCTTTCTGAAACTCAGGAACGCATGTTATTAGTAGTTGAAAAAGGATCTGAAGATAAATTCTTAAATTTATTTGATAAGCATGAATTAGATAGTGCTGTTATCGGTGAAGTTACAAATACAGATCGTTTTGTACTTACATATGAAGATGAAATTTTCGCTGATATACCCGTACAGCCATTGTCAGATGAAGCACCTGTTTACGTGCTTGAAGGTGAAACTCCTCAATATAATGAACCTAAAAATGAATACAGTGACATAGATGTCGAAGATGTATTTAATCGTTTACTCATTCATCCAACGATTGCTTCAAAACGTTATTTATACGAGCAGTATGATCAACAAGTTGGTGCGAATACTATTGTCAAACCGGGCTTACAATCATCAGTTGTTCGTGTTGAAGGATCAAATAAAGCAATTGCTTCTACGATAGATGGTGAAGCACGATATGTCTTTAATCATCCATACGAAGGCGGAAAGATGGTAGTAGCAGAAGCATACCGTAATTTGATTTCTGTAGGTGCTACACCTTTAGCGATGACCGATTGTTTGAATTATGGATCACCGGAGAAAAAAGAAATTTATCAACAATTAGCAGATTCTACTAAAGGTATGGCTGAAGCCTGTGAAATATTAAAGACACCAGTCGTTTCTGGCAATGTATCCTTGTATAACGAAACAAAAGAAACTTCAATATTCCCAACACCAGTCGTAGGTATGGTTGGTTTGATTGAAGAAATTGATTATTTCAATGATTTTACGCCAAAAGTGGGTGATACGCTTTATGTTGTAGGCGATACATTTAGCGATTTTGGTGGGAGTCAAATTGAGAAATTACTTTTCAGTAAGGTGAATCATGAAGTTGAAACCATTGATTTATCAAATGAAGTCAAAAGAGGAGAGTCGATTAAAAGGGCAATACGTAATGGTATAGCATCCCACGTACAAACAGTGGGTAAAGGTGGCCTGTTAATGACTTTTGCTCGTATCAGTGCACATTATCAAATGGGCTTAAATGTAACTTTAAATCTAAAAAATGAGCAATTATTCAGTGAAACGCAAGGGCGTTATGTAGTAGCAGTAAAAGGTGACCAACCTTTAGATATCGCAGATGCTATTAAAGTTGGTACATTAACAGAAGATGGAAAATTTGTAGTTTCTAACGGGGACACGTTAATTTCACGTGATGTGAAACAATTGAATGAACAGTGGGAAGGAGCAATTCCTAAATGTATGACTACAACGGATTAAACGAAGAATGTGGCGTTTTTGGTATTTGGAATCATCATGAAGCAGCACAATTGACGTATATGGGTTTACATAGTTTACAACATAGAGGTCAAGAAGGCGCAGGTATGGTGTGTTCTGATGGACAAAAACTCACTGGAGAAAGAGGGCTTGGCTTATTGACTGAAGCCATTTCAGATACACAGTTGGAATCATTTAAGTCCTATCAACATGCGATTGGTCATGTACGATATGCGACATCGGGGAATAAAGGTATAGAGAATATTCAGCCATTTTTGTACCATTTTTATGATATGAGTGTCGCAGTTTGTCATAACGGAAACCTTATAAATGCACAAAGTTTAAGAAAATCTCTTGAGCATCAAGGTTCTATTTTCCATTCTTCTTCAGATACTGAAGTAATCATGCATTTAATTCGTAAAAGTAAAGCGCCAACCTTTGAAGCAGCGTTACAGGAAAGTTTACGAAAAATAAAAGGTGGTTTTACATTTGCGTTATTAACAAAAGATGCATTATATGGTGCTGTTGATCCAAATGCAATCAGACCTTTAGTTGTAGGAAAAATGAAAACAGGTGCTTACATCATCGCAAGTGAAACTTGTGCTATAGATGTTTTAGGTGCAACGTATGTAAGAGATATCCATGCAGGTGAATATGTGGTTATCAATGATGAAGGTATTCGAGTAGAGTCTTATACGAGACATACGAATACGGCGATATCAGCTATGGAGTATATTTATTTTGCTAGACCAGATTCAACTATTGCAGGAAAAAATGTTCATGCGATTCGTAAACAATCTGGTAAACAATTAGCGTTAGAAAGTCCAGTTGAAAATGCAAATATGGTTATTGGTGTACCTAATTCTTCACTCTCAGCAGCCTCTGGTTATGCTGAACAAAGTGGTTTGCCATATGAGATGGGGTTAGTCAAAAATCAATATGTAGCGCGTACATTTATTCAACCAACTCAAGAATTAAGAGAGCAAGGTGTAAGGGTCAAATTATCGGCAGTAAAGGATATCGTACAAGGCAAAAATATCGTCTTAGTGGATGATTCTATTGTTAGAGGCACGACAAGTAAGCGTATAGTACAAATGCTAAAAGATGCTGGAGCTAATGAAGTGCATGTACGTATTGCTTCTCCTGAATTTATGTTTCCAAGCTTTTATGGTATAGACGTTTCAACTACTGCTGAACTCATATCAGCGAGCAAATCACCATCAGAAATCAGTGAACATATTGGTTCAGATTCTCTGGCCTATCTAACTGTAGCTGGTTTAATAGATTCAATTGGCCTTGATGTAGATGCTCCTTATAAAGGGTTATGTGTAGAAAGTTTTACAGGTGATTATCCTGCTGGTCTTTATGATTATGAACAAGATTATTTTGAACATTTAAGCGAACGTCAAAAAGAATATTTAGCAAATCATAAACAATACTTTGATAGAGAGGGTAATTTAAATGTCTAAAGCATACCAACAAGCAGGTGTTGATATTAGTGCAGGTTATGAAGCGGTTGAACGTATGTCAAGTCATGTTCAAAGAACAATGCGTAAAGAAGTCTTAGGTGGATTAGGCGGTTTTGGTGCTACATTCGATTTATCACAGTTAAATATGAAAGCACCATTACTCGTATCTGGAACAGATGGTGTTGGTACTAAATTAAAGTTAGCGATTGATAATGACAAACACGATACGATAGGCATTGATGCAGTAGCGATGTGTGTCAATGATATTTTAACAACTGGTGCAGAACCATTGTATTTCTTAGATTATATTGCAACACATAAAGTTGTTCCAGAAGTTATTGAACAGATTGTTAAAGGGGTTAGTGACGGTTGTGAAGCTACAAATACAGCACTGATTGGTGGCGAAACAGCTGAAATGGGTGAAATGTATCATGAAGGTGAATATGATTTAGCAGGATTCGCTGTAGGAGCTGTTGAAAAAGAAGCGTATATAGACGGTTCAGCCGTGAAACCAGGTGATGTAATAATAGGTCTTGAATCAAGTGGTATACACTCTAACGGTTACAGCTTGGTACGTAATTTAATAAAAAAATCAGGTATTAATCTACAAGATAAATTTGATCAAAACCACACATTTTTAGATATCTTTTTAGAACCAACACGACTATATGTCAAGCCTGTATTAGCTGTAAAAGAACACGTAAACATACATGCGATGACGCATATTACTGGTGGCGGATTTATTGAAAATATCCCAAGAGCATTGCCTGAGGGTGTAGGTGCAAAAATTGATGTAACTCAATTTCCAACACCAAAGATATTTGAATGGTTGCAAAAACAAGGCAATATTTCGACTAAAGAAATGTACAATGTATTTAATATGGGGATCGGTTTCACCTTAGTTGTTGATGCTAATGATGAAGCTAAAGTATTAAATACGTTACAACAAGCACAAGTAAATGCATATAGAATTGGTGAAATTGTTAAAAGTGAAGCGCCAATTCATTTGACGGGGGTATGAAAGTGACAAAAATTGCTATCTTTGCTTCAGGGTCAGGAAGTAACTTTGAAAGTATCATGTCACAAATAGAATCAGGTTATTTGCCGAACATTGAAGTGACTGCTTTATATACGGATCAGGTTAATGCTTATTGTATTGAGCGAGCAAGAAAATATCATTTAGATGTACATATTAATGAGCTTAAAAACTTTGATTCTAAAGCAGATTATGAGCGGAAAATCATTGAATGGTTAACAACCGAAAAAGTTGAATGGATTATTTTAGCTGGTTATATGAAATTAATCGGTGAAAATATATTAAATGCCTATCAAAAACGTATCATTAATATTCATCCTTCATTATTGCCGAAATATCGTGGTAAAGACGCGATTGGTCAAGCATTAAATAGTGGTGACAAGATCACAGGCACAACAGTACATTTTGTAGATAGTGGGATGGATACAGGAGAAATTATTGAACAACGTACATGTGAAATAAAACCGGATGATACGAAAGAACAATTAGAAGAAAGAATAAAAGCAATTGAACATGAGTTGTATCCAGAAGTTATTTCAAAAATTATTCAATAAGAGGTGCCAATAAACATGAAAAAGGCAATTTTAAGCGTATCTAATAAAACAGGCATTGTACCTTTTGCACAATCACTCCAACAGTTAGGTTATGAGTTATATTCGACTGGTGGTACGATGCGAACGTTAGTCGATGAAAATATTGCAGTTAAATCTATATCAGAACTTACACATTTTGACGAAATTATGGATGGGAGAGTCAAGACATTACATCCAGCCGTTCATGGTGGTATTTTAGCTGATCGTAATAAACCAGAACATTTAGAACAATTAAAAGAACAGCAAATTGATTTAATAGACATGGTTGTTGTAAATCTATATCCATTCAAGGAGACTGTTGCCAATCCAGATGTTACAGAAAATGACGCGATTGAAAATATAGATATTGGTGGGCCTACTATGTTACGTGCAGCAGCTAAAAACTTTAAACACGTTACTACTATTGTTCATCCATCGGATTATAATGAAGTGATTGAAAAACTAAAATCAAATCAATTAGATGAATCTTATAGAAAATCATTGATGATTAAAGTATTTGAACATACGAATCAATATGATAATGCAATTGTTGATTTCTTTAAAGAAAATAAAGAAAGTTTAAGATATGGTGAAAATCCACAACAACAAGCATCATTTGTAAGAACATCTGATGCCAATCATACGTTAGGTGGCGCGAAACAGTTGCATGGTAAGCAATTGAGTTATAACAACATTAAAGATGCAGATGCGGCGTTATCTTTAGTTAAGCAATTTGAAACACCTGCTGCAGTTGCAGTTAAACATATGAATCCTTGTGGTGTAGGTATTGGAACAAATATTTATGAAGCTTATCAGCGTGCATTTGAAGCGGATAGCCAATCCATTTTTGGAGGTATCGTTGCTTTAAATAGAACCGTTGATGCTACTTTGGCTGAAACGCTGCACAGCATATTCTTGGAAGTGATTATTGCACCGAAATTTTCCGATGAAGCGTTAGCGATTTTAAATAAAAAGAAAAATATTAGATTATTAGAAATTGATATGACAATTGATAATAATGAGCAAGAAATAGTATCTGTTTCAGGTGGATATTTAATACAAGATAAAGACAATGTATTAATCAAACGTGATGATTTAAAAGTCGTTACAGAAAATGCACCTACAGAAACTCAATGGGATGCAATGTTGCTTGGTTGGAAAGTGGTTGCCTCTGTTAAAAGTAATGCGATTATCCTATGTAACGATAAACAAACAGTCGGTATTGGTGCCGGTCAAATGAATCGGGTAGGATCAGCACAAATTGCAATAGAACGTGCGATTGAAATTAATGATAATGTCGTAATGGTATCAGATGGTTTCTTCCCGATGGATGATACGGTAGAACTAGCTGCGCAACATGGTATTAAAGCGATCATTCAACCAGGGGGTTCAATTAAAGATCAAGATTCAATAGATATGGCTAATAAATATGGCATTGCAATGGTAACGACTGGCGTTAGACACTTTAAACATTAAAATATTGGAGGCAAAATTATTTATGAAAGTACTAGTCATTGGCACAGGCGGAAGAGAACATATTTTAGCACACAAGTTAAAACAATCTTCACTCGTAAATGAAATTTTTGCAATTCCAGGAAATGACGCAATGTCAGACATTGCAGATGTACATTGTGAAATAGCGGAAACGGACCACACTCAGATTGTTGAATTTGCTGTTGAGCATGATATTTCGTGGGTGATTATTGGCCCTGAACAACCACTTACAGAAGGTTTAGCAGATAAATTAAACGCAAAACAAATTAAAGTGTTTGGGCCAAACCAAGCAGCGGCTCAGATTGAGGGATCAAAATTATTCGCAAAACAGTTAATGCAGAAATATCATATTCCTACTGCAGAATATAAAGAAATATCAAACAAATCTGATGCACTAAATTATATTGAAACATGCCAGTATCCTATCGTATTAAAGAAAGATGGTTTGGCAGCTGGTAAAGGTGTAATTATAGCTGAGAATTATGGTGAAGCTGAAGCAGCGGTTCATTCATTGTATCCACAAGAGCTTGGTACAGTTGTCTTTGAGCAATTTTTAGAAGGTGAAGAATTCTCATTGATGACATTTGTAAATGGTGATTATGCCGTGCCATTTGATTGTATTGCGCAAGATCATAAACGTGCATATGATGACGATAAAGGGCCTAACACAGGTGGTATGGGGGCGTATTGTCCTGTACCTCATATAGATAAGGAAGTACTTAACCTCACGAATGAAATCATTGCACAACCTATAGCTCAAGCAATGTATAAAGAAGGTTATGAATTTTTTGGCGTCCTTTATATTGGTGTGATTTTAACAGCAGATGGTCCGAAAGTAATAGAATTTAATGCTAGATTTGGCGACCCTGAAGCACAAGTATTACTAACGAGATTGGAAAGTGATTTAATGCAACATATCTTAGATTTAGAGGCTAAAAAGAAAATAGCATTTAAATGGAAAGATTCGTCTGTCGTTGGTGTAATGCTTGCTTCTAAAGGGTACCCTGGAAATTACGAAAAAGGTAAGACTGTTTCAGGTTTTGATTTAAATGGTAATTATTTTGTCAGTGGTTTGAAAAGAGATAAGGATAAATTTGTCACCAATGGTGGTCGTGTCATCTTAGCATTAGGAGAAGGTCATGATATTACTAGTGCTAAAGCAAATGCCTATAAAGCTGCAGAAAAAATTCAAAGCGATGGACTATTTTATCGAAAAGATATTAGTAATAAAGCAATAAAACATTTATAAATATTAAAAAAAGTCGTAATTTCTATTTAGAAGTGTATAGAAATTACGACTTTTTAAATTTTGAAACTGTATATCGTTAAAAGCTATGTGTTCACAGATCAATCTATGTAAATTGACATATAAAAAGATAAGACAAAGTGGTTTAGTTTTTGTCTTATCTTTTCTTAATTGGATAGTAATGAATTTTGGATATAATAAGGTAATCGTTAATATATATTTTTTATACGAACATCGTTTATACCTGTAATCGGTAAGTGAAGTGCTAAGAAATAAGCAACAACCAAAATGATGATAAAAACGATGATTAATAGAAAGTCTTTATACGAGAAAGGTGTATGATAATAGTAGGTGCGCGGACCATCTTTAAAACCTTTTTTCTCCATTGCAACAGCAAGTTGATGAGCTTTTCTAATGTTTTGGCTTAAAAGTGGAATCATAAGATGTTTGATTCTACTAAATAAATTATAATTTTGTTGAGAGATAATTTGATATCTCATTTTTAAAGACTTTCTAAGTTGAACTAAAGTGCTAATCATTAATGGCACCATTCTTATAGCAGCCATAAAAGCATAAGCAACTTTAGGCTTAACTTTTAAATGTTGCATTAGGCTGTAAAAGACCATTACAATTTCAGAAGTGAAAGCAATTAAAATACCGAAAAATGAAACGGTTGTTGTACGTAACGCTAAATGCAGCCCTCTAACTAAACTTTCAGTACTAATTTGAATAAATCCTAATTTAAACAATATATGAGTGCCTTCACCATAAAAAATCATGAATAAAGCTGAAATTAGGCTGAAAGTTATAGTAAAGAAAATAAAAGCAAATGTTATTTTAAATTTTATACCATTGAACATTAATAAAAACAGGAACATTAATAGACAAATATAAATCATAAAATCGAATTGATGTACAAATATAACAAAGAAAAACAAAAAAACAGCTAATGCTAACTTTGTAATGATATTCACATCATCCATGAAAGAGTAGTGTTTTTTCCACATTTCAAACATGATGCTCACCTGCTATCTCAAGAATTTGTTTTTGACTTACACACAATTTACGTGTTGGATAGCGTGCGATAATTTCAGGATCATGTGTAACCATAATAATTGTTTGGCCATCTCTAACGCGTTGTTGGAATAATTTAATTAAATTAAATGTATTATGACTATCTAATCCGAATGTTGGCTCATCTAATAAAATATATTCTGATGTAGAGCTTAAAGCTATAGCTACACTCAGTCTACGTTTCTGCCCGATTGACAGTTCATAAGGGTGTTGTGATTGAACATCTTCTAAATTTAACATTTTAAGCATTTGAATTGTTTTTTCTTCAGCTTCTGATATAGAAGGATAATTAGCTTTGTTTTGTATAAAAATTTCTTTGTAAACTGAATTCGCAATAAATTGAATTTCAGGATTTTGATATACAAGATACATATTTTTAGCAGCTTCTTTGATTTTAGTAAGCTTTTTGCCATCAAAAGACATTGTGCCTTCATATTTAATAAGTTGCATCATCGATTCTAATAAAGAAGTCTTGCCTGAGCCATTTGTACCGGTGATTGTAATCCATTCGCCACTAGTGATATTAAGTTTTGGTATATCGATAAGTGTCTTTTTACTTCTTTTTATAGTGCCTTGTTCAAAAAGAAATAGATGCTCATTGGCATATTGAATATTAGATTGCTGTAAATCTATAGGTAAAGGTGCTTCATCCCAAGCTTTTGGATGCCAAACGCCATATTCGGATAAAAGGTGTTCATAGTTGTTTAATATGTCAGCTGGTGAGGCATCACCAATAATAACACCATCATAGTTTAATAATATTACACGATCGATATGCTGCCATATATGTTCTACTTTATGTTCAACTATAATCACAGTTTGATCTTGCCATAACGCTTTAATCTTATTCCATAATTCTTCTGTTGATGTTACATCTAACATCGCGGTTGGTTCATCTAGAAATAAAGTATTAGCTTGTTGTAATAATGTTTCTGCAATTGCTAATTTTTGTTTCATACCGCCACTTAAATTATTGATATATTGGTCTTTATTGACGTTTAAATCAACAGACTCGAGTGCTGATTCAATCAATGCATCCATTTTATGTCGTGGCGTTTGTAAATTTTCAAGGACAAAGGCGAGTTCCTCATATACCTTTGGCATACAAAATTGGCTATCAGGTTCTTGAAAAATAACACCACAATCTTGATCAATCTCTAATTTATCGTATTTCATTGGCAAATCAATGAGATTTGGTACGATACCACTTAAAACATTCAATAACGTGCTTTTACCTGAACCAGAGGGACCAAGTATAAGCACCTTCTCTTTATCTTTAATTTCAAGTGATAAATTGTCGAATATTTTCTTTTGTCCATTTGGATATTTAAGACGTAGATTTTCAGTGACTATCAACTTTTATGCTCCTTATAAATTGTCATAATCTTTTTGTGTTGCAGGTCTGAATAATTTGGTTACGCCAGTTTGATCTAATATTTTCACAATATAATAGGACAACAATCCAGCCACAACAATACCGCTAATCAATCTAAATACGATATAAAGTGTTAAGTTCCATCCTGCAATTTCTCCTAAATAACCATAAGCAAAATCAAGAGGAAGTGTCGCAACAGATGCTAAAAATCCTGCTAACATAGCTACCATTGCCGAACGTGATTTATATCTGAAAATAGCGAAAATAATCTCACATGCTAATCCTTGAAGTAATGCATAGACCATTGTTGGAATATCAAATCTTCCCATGACAATTGTTTCACCTGCACCAGCAGCAAATTCAGCTAAAATCGCAATACCAGCTTTTGGTATAATCAAATATGCAACAATTGCAGCCATAAACCATGCACCATATGTTAGTTCTTCAATATGAAGACCAGAAACTTGCACTGCCTTATATACTAAAGTCCAAATATTATAGACGATAGCAAACACAACAGCTATAAGTACGGTTACTAAAATTTCTGATAGTTTTAAACCTTTTGACATAAATTCTCCTCCAATAAAAAAACGCACAACCATCTAGAAGTTGCGCGTTAAATATAGGCATACGGATACCAAAAAACATATCACGATACACTTTCCTACGCTAGTTTAATCTAGATCAGGTTCAAAGGGTTTGAGGGTATACCTCATCTCAGTCACTAAACACCCCTAGTGCGAATATTAAATTTAATTTTAACTATAATGTATGACTTTTAATTAGTTATGTCAAGGTGTATTAACGTTGAATTTGATATTTATGACTTCAATCACAACACATAACGTAAGGTTAAATATAGACTTTTTGTATAGTGCATTGGGTGATATGGCAGTGTGGTTTTGTTAATTAAAGTTTGTTTAATTCATCGTTTTTAATGAAAAAGGGAATTGTTAAGTTCAGTTACATATCACAATAAATACATGATGTAGTGTAATTTATAAGAAAGTGTTTTTAATTATTGTCCAAATATATCATTGTTAAGATGTTGTTGTGTGCTTCATCCATTTATTCATATGTGTGTCAGAGTATAGTCTCGAATCATATTTTGAGTAAGAAGTATGAAAATCAAATGACATGATATTAAATAAAGGACTAAAACCATGTAAAAGTGGTTTTAGTCCTTTAGACTAATTATGAGATTGATGTTTCAGATTTTTTAATATTAACCTTGATAGAATGAACAAAAATTAAATGCTATTGTTCTCTTTTAATTTAAATTGTAATGTTCATATAGAAATCAAGCACATTTAGTTTAATCTAAAGTATCTTGAATATTTTTTTTCGTTTCTTCAGTACTATCTTCAGCAGATTCTTTTTTATCTTTCAATTTATCTTCAGCTTCTTTTGCTTTTTCAGCTGCTTTTTTATTTAATTCTTCTTTACTCATAGTTAAACACTCCTTCAATATTCAAATGACTTATGTTTTCAATATACCACTTTATTTGGAAACTAAACCACAAAGATCTAACTGTATATTACGTTAAATTTGAAATATTTGTTTAATCGATTATGTTTGGTGGAAACTTGACTGTACAACTATTTTCTATCATACTATAGACTTATTTATTGATTTATTAAAGACAAGAACTAAATGTTAATATATAATAACTTTGAGGTGAATGGTATGTCTTTTTTAAAGAAACACGCTGAGATATTATATAGTTATATAATAGGCATCGTTTCGCTCTTCACAGGTCTCATCATTTTAATAAATTTATCTATGGTCCATGACTTAAAGGATAAAGGTAAAATTGAATTACATATTCATAATGTTTGGGATTTTATAAATGCATTTTTTGCAGAAATCATAAGAGTCATGAGTAATTATATAGGGAATTTCCCTGTTATAAGTGCAGTATTAATTATTTTATTTGGTATTGCAGTCATCTTACTCGGATTCACGCTATTAAGAACAACAAGATATGATTATGATGTTTCAATCTTCTTCTTAGTGATAGGTATACTGTTCTTCATTATAACACTTATTTTAATGACACAAGTTTATAGCTTCTTTGCTATCATTTTTATTATCCCATTTGTAGTTCATATTGGGTATATTGTATATAAAGATGAACTAAATCCAGATCACAGAAAATATCATTATTTATTAATTATTTTCAGTTATGGGATAAGTTATTTAATTACGCAAATCGTATTATATGGAAGAATAGATAGCGACGAAATTATCCCTATTGATATTTTGAGTGTAAATACATTCTTTTTAATAATGTGGTTACTAGGTCAAATGTCAATTTGGAATTTCTTGTTTTTAAGAAGGGCACTTCCTTTAACAAAACAAGAATTAGGTGAAGAAGAACCTGAATTATCTAGAACAAGCAAAGGTACAGTTACAAACCAAACGAAAGAGCATTTGAAAAGTTTACAAGATAAGACAACTGAGTTTACTCGGAAAACACGTAGAAGTGTTGATATTCAAAAATTAAGAGATAAAAAAGACAAATTTATCGAAAAATGGAAGAATATTATTGATATACAAGAGGATGATATTCCTAATTGGATGAAAATTCCAAAATGGGTTAAATCAGCTTATGTAGAAATATTTTGTGGTGTTGTATTATTATTCTTTACAATTATAGAATTTAATAATAGAAATGCTTTATTTGTTTCAGGTAATTGGGAAATTTCTCAAACACAATATGTGATTGAATGGATTACCTTATTATTATTAATGCTGATTATTATTGCTTATATATTAACGACATTAACGAACTTCTTGAGAGATAAATTCTATTATCTGCAGTTGTTTATGGTTAGTATATTATTTTTCAAATTGTTAACAGAATTTATGAATATTATGGTTCATGGCCTACTATTGTCAATTTTCATTACGCCAATATTGTTTGTGATGTTAATCGCAGTAATTGTATCATTTATTATTAAATTGCGTGAACCTTCAAAAGATTAACAAGTAAATAAATTTTTAAAGGACTGGCTATAGCTAAATGCCAGTCCTTTTTGATTCATGATTGAAATAACACAAAAGATTAAAAACAATAATATAATGTTTGAATTGAGAAATCATTCAATTATAGATAAATGATGTTACGATATTTCTTGAGATGATAGAATAAGAAAGCATAAATTATAAAATTAGAAGAAAGGCTGACATATAATTATGAAAACTGCCGTATTAAATAAAGGTAAAGAAACGAAATATCTAAATGGATATCCATTAATCGATGATGATGACGTGTATGCGCATGACCATTTAAAAGAGGGCGATTTATTCTCGTTAGTAAATGATGAACAAACCTATATTGCAACTGCGTACGTCGGAAGGCAACATAAAGGACTTGGATGGGTATTGAGCTATGATGAAAATGAAGTGATTAATACTCAATTTTTTGAGAGACTTTTTGAAATCGCAATACAAGAAAGAGCGTATTTTTATAATATTGAAGGTACTAATGCTTTTAGAATATTTAATGGTGAAGGTGATGGTGTAGGTGGTCTAACTATTGATAATTATAACGGACACTTTTTAATACAATGGTATTCTAAAGGTATTTATAAATACCGTTATCAAATTTTAAATGCATTAAAAAATACCTTAGAATACAAATCTGTGTTTGAAAAAATGAGATTTAAAGATGCTCAAATAGCTGGAGGATTTGTTGATGGGGAAGCACCAGAATTTCCTATTATAATCGAAGAAAATTTCACATTTTATAATGTGGATTTAAATGATGGCCCTATGACAGGTATTTTCTTGGATCAAAAAGAAGTACGAAAGAAATTAAGAGATCATTTTGCTGAGGATAGGTATTTGTTAAATGTGTTTAGTTATACTGGTGCTTTTTCAGTTGTCTCAGCAGAAAAGGCCAAAGTCACTACTAGCGTTGATTTAGCTAACAGATCACGCACATTAACAGAAGAAAATTTTGGCTTAAATGCAATTGATCCAAAGACACAATATATATTTGTAATGGATACCTTTGATTATTTTAATTATGCGCGCCGTCATGATTTACTTTATGACACAATCGTTATTGATCCACCTAGTTTTGCAAGAAATAAGAAAAAAACATTTTCAGTATTGAAAGATTACGATAAATTAATACTAGGTGCTTTGGAAGTACTTTCGCCAAATGGAACTTTATTATTGTGTACGAATAATAGTACATTTTCATTAAAAGCATTTAAAAAAATGATTAAAGATACATTGAATAATGCAGAAGTTGATTTTGAACTATCAGAGGTAATGGGATTACCAAAAGATTTTAAAACACATCCACACTATAAACCATCAAAATATTTGAAGGCTATTTTTGTAAATATACAGTAATTTCTGTGAAAGAGGGTAATATTTTTACAGTACAAGATTTTACCAAGGAGTGAATATCATGAGTTTTAAAAATAAAATAACTAATAATGTAACACAGAAAGTCGGAAATAAAGTTTTAAATATTGAAGATATAAAAAATAAAAGCGATATACCAACGACTAACATAGAATTAGATGAACGTCGTCAACGCGCTCAAGCTATAGTGAGAAAAAAATCAATGTTATCTTCAAGTGTTAGTATTGTACCAATACCAGGCCTTGACTTTGGTGTCGATATCAAGCTAATGAGAGATATTATAGAAGACGTTAATAAAATCTATGGTTTAGATCACAAACAAGTAAATTCAATGAGAGAAGATGTAAAAGAACGTATTTTTACAGCTGCTGCAATACAGGGGAGTCAATTTATAGGTAGAAAAGTATCTAATGCCATATTAAAAGTCGTTATTAGAGATGTTGCAAAACGTATGGCTGCTAAACAAACAAAATGGTTCCCACTTGTAGGGCAAGCTATTTCGGCTTCAATCAGTTATTACTTTATGAAAAAAATCGGTGATGATCATATTGAAAAATGTGAAAAGGTTGTTAAATCTTTAATGTAATGGTGGAGCGTTTTCATAAAAAGTAACAATATTCATTGAATATTGTCATATCATGGGTGCAACGAATTGAATTTATATGTATAATTTGGTAATGTTATTATATAAAACTATGCTAGGTTTTATAATAAACTAACGATTCTAACTATACGAAGGAGACATCATATTATGGAACAAAAATCATATGTAATTATTGACGAAACAGGTATTCATGCACGTCCAGCTACAATGCTTGTTCAAACTGCATCAAAATTTGATTCAGATATTCAATTAGAATATAACGGTAAAAAAGTTAACTTGAAATCAATCATGGGTGTTATGAGTTTAGGTGTAGGTAAAGATGCTGAAATTACAATCTATGCTGATGGTAGCGATGAAACAGATGCAATGGAAGCGATTACTGATATCTTATCTAAAGAAGGATTAACTAAATAATATGTCTAATTATATTAATGGCATTGCTGCTTCAGATGGTGTAGCAATTGCTAAAGCATATTTATTAGTTGAACCTGATCTTTCATACGATAGTGAGAAGATTCGAGATGTCGACGCAGAAATTGCTAAGTTTCAAAATGCTATTGAAACATCTAAAGTTGAATTAACAAAAATTAGAAATAATGCTGAAAAAAATCTTGGTGCTGATAAAGCCGCTATTTTTGATGCACATTTACTAGTCTTAGATGATCCAGAGTTAATTCAACCGATTGAAGATAAAATAAAAAATGAACAAGTTAACGCACCAACTGCGCTTTCTGATGTAACTGGACAATTCATTACTATTTTTGAAGCGATGGATAATGAATACATGAAAGAGCGCGCTGCAGATATTCGTGATGTGTCAAAACGCGTTTTAGCACATATATTGGGTGTGGAATTACCAAATCCTAGTATGATTGATGAAAGCGTTGTTATTATAGGTAATGATTTAACACCTTCTGATACTGCTCAATTAAACAAGGAATTTGTACAAGGTTTTGTTACAAATATTGGAGGTAGAACTTCTCACTCAGCAATTATGAGTCGCTCACTTGAAATTGCTGCAGTAGTAGGAACGAAATCAATCACGCAAGAAGTTAAACAAGGTGATATGATTATTGTTGATGGTTTAACTGGCGAAGTGATTATTGATCCTACAGAAGACGAAGTCATTGCATATCAAAACAAGCGTGAACGTTTCTTTGAAGATAAAAAGGAACTTCAAAAATTACGCGATGAAGAAACAACAACTGTTGATGGTGCTCATGCTGAACTCGCTGCTAATATCGGTACACCAAATGATTTGAAAGGTGTAATTGAAAATGGCGCTGAAGGTGTCGGATTATATCGTACTGAATTTTTATATATGGGTAGAGACGAAATGCCGTCTGAAGATGAACAATTTGAAGCTTATAAAAAAGTACTTGAAACAATGGAAGATAAACGCGTTGTTGTTCGTACTTTAGATATTGGTGGAGATAAGGAACTCCCATATTTAAATTTACCAGAAGAAATGAATCCATTCTTAGGATACCGTGCGATTCGTTTATGTTTAGATCAACCTGACATTTTCAGACCGCAATTGCGTGCTTTATTACGTGCGTCAGCTTATGGGAAATTAAATATTATGTTCCCAATGGTAGCGACAATTAAAGAATTCCGTGATGCGAAAGCATTGTTATTAGAGGAAAAAGAAAATTTAACAAATGAAGGTATTGAAGTATCTGATGATATAGAAGTTGGTATCATGGTAGAAATTCCTTCAACTGCAGCATTAGCAGATGTTTTTGCTAAAGAAGTAGATTTCTTCAGCATCGGAACGAATGATTTAATTCAATATACAATGGCCGCAGATCGTATGTCAGAGCGAGTATCTTACTTGTATCAACCATACAATCCAGCAATTTTACGTTTAGTACAACAAGTGATTGATGCTTCTCATAAAGAAGGCAAATGGACTGGAATGTGTGGAGAAATGGCCGGAGATGAAATTGCTATTCCATTACTATTGGGCCTAGGATTAGACGAATTCTCTATGAGTGCTACATCAATTCTTAAAGCACGTCGTCAAATTAAAGGATTAAGTAAAAATGAGATGGAAGAGTTAGCGCAAAAAGCGATTAACTGTGCTACTTCTGAAGAAGTACAAGATTTAGTAAGTAATTATACGAAATAAAAAAAGCTGGTAATTCATTATATAATGGATTACCAGTTTTTTAGTTATTATATTGCGATTTATTTTAATACTAAGTAGATATACATATAACAGTGGATAAGGAGCATTTAGCCACTTACTCATTTTGTTTAATATAACTGAAATTAGGTTATGGTTAGTTAAAACAACTAAAGTGATAAATTGCCTTATTAGCCTAGTTGATTTAGGTTATTTTATAGAGTTGTAAAATTTAATGCGTTGTTTCAATATTTAAAACTTGGTTAATTTTATCCATATCAACTTGGTACATTGGTTCACCATTCAATAATATAAAGGGTGTTGCAAATGCATCATAATCAATCATTTCATTTCGATATTGCTGATTAGCAATGTTTTTTTCTATATATTTAAAACCTTTATCAGTTAAATAGTTTTTTATAAAGGTGCAAGGAGGACAATCATTTTGTGTGTAAATGATGATATCAGTCATTCAGCATCAATCCTTTCTACAAAGTCATTTTCTTTAATAGTAAGTGACTTTTAATTATAATTCAAGCTATAAAATTACATGTAATTGGTCATTAATTTGTCACTTAATTCTGAGTTTAACTAATTTTAAAACATAGCCATTGGGTTTATAATGAATGGACGTTGTGATTTTTGTCACAAATAAATTAAAAAGGTGATATTATGGATTCAGTTGAATTAGCTCGTTTTCTAACTGCAATGACACTTGCAGTGCATATCATATTTGCAACAATAGGTGTAGGTGTACCATTGATGTTTGCAGTTGCTGAGTTTTTAGGGATTAAAAAGAATGATCCCCATTATATAACGTTAGCCAAAAGATGGTCTAAAGGTTATACGATTACTGTGGCAGTGGGGGTTGTAACAGGTACGATTATAGGTTTACAACTGTCATTACTATGGCCAACATTTATGCAAATGGGTGGTCATGTGATTGCATTACCATTATTTATGGAAACATTTGCATTTTTCTTTGAAGCGATTTTCTTAAGTATATACTTATATACATGGGATAGATTTAAGGGTAAATGGACGCATTTTTTAATTAGTATACCAGTGATTATTGGAGGTTCTTTCTCTGCCTTCTTTATTACAGCGGTTAATTCATTTATGAATACACCGGCTGGTTTTGAAATTAAAAATGGTAAAATGATAAATGTTGAACCTTGGGTAGCAATGTTTAACGACTCATTTTTAATAAGATCTTTTCACGTTGTAACGACTGCTTTTATGACGATGGCTTTTGTACTAGCTGCCATTGCTGCATTCAAATTAGTGAAAAATAAGTTTAAAAAAGATGCAGAATATCATAAAAAAGCTTTAAAATTAACAATGATACTTGGCGTTGTCTTTACGTTAGGTTCTATGTTGGCAGGAGATTTATCTGCAAAATTTTTACATCAAGAACAACCAGAAAAATTAGCTGCGTATGAATGGCATTTTGATACGGAATCCAATGCTGATTTAGTGCTTTTTGGTTCTTTAAATGAAGAAACACAAGAAGTAACTGGTGCAATTAAAATTCCGAGTCTACTTAGCTTCTTGGCTGATAATAATGTTAATACTAAGGTGAAAGGCTTGGATGAATTTCCAAAAGAACTACATCCACCGATGATTGTCCATTATTATTTCGACTTAATGGTGTCGATGGGCGTGTTCTGTTTAATTGTTTCAGCTGCTTTTGTACTAACATTATGCTTTAAAAAATTACGGAAATTCACTTATTCCAAACCAATGCTATATGGCGCTTTATTAACTGGACCTGCAGCGATGTTGGCAATAGAATTTGGTTGGTTCTTAACGGAACAAGGTCGTCAACCTTGGATTGTGCGTGGTTATCTAAAAGTGGCTGAAGCTGCCACTCAAGCAGGTGGTTTAACGTTCGTAACAATATTATTTGGTATATTATATTTAATATTGATTGTTACTTCTTCTTATGTACTAATAAGGATGTTTAAAAATAAACCAGCATATAAAGAATTTGAAGTAACTTCATCGGAAAGAGGTGATGCATGATGATATTCGCATATATAGGTATCACAGTACTATGGATATTCTTATTTTGTTATATTATTGTTGCATCAATTGATTTTGGTGCTGGTTTCTTTACGTTACATGCTAAATTGACAAAACAAGATAAAAAAATAAACCATTTGATTGCACGTTACCTTAATCCGGTTTGGGAAGTTACGAATGTTTTCTTCGTATTCTTCTTTGTAGGAATGGTAGGGTTTTTCCCAGATTCCGCGATGTATTTTGGCACAGTATTGCTTTTACCAGCATCAATTGCGTTGATATTGTTGTCCATAAGAGGTGGCTTTTATGCTTTTGAAAACTATGGACCAGACACAAAACTACCATGGCTTGCACTTTATGGTTTAGCAGGATTATTCATACCAGCTGCATTAGCCACTACATTAACGATTTCTGAGGGTGGTTATATTACCGGTTCAAGCAACCATTTAGATTTAAATTGGTTTGAATTATTGTTAAGTCCATATTCATGGTCAGTTGTATTTCTTGCAATCATATCTGTACTTTATATTTCATCTGGATTTTTAACTTATTATGCTTCTAAAGCGAATGATAAACCAGCTTATGATTTATTAAGATACTGGTTCTTATTTTGGGGACCACCAATGATCGCTATTTCATTATTTGTATTCTTATCGTTAAGATTGCAAAATGAAACGCATTTCTATACAGCGGTATTTGATTATTGGTGGATGTTTGCACTCAGCTTTTTATGTTTTGCTGGTACAATGTTACTCACATTGATGAAAAAATGGCATGGTTTTGCATTTGTCTTAGTTATTTTACAAATGGCTTTTGCGTTCTTCGGTTATGGTGTAAGTAAGTTACCATACATTTTATATCCATATATTCGTATAGATGAACATGTTGTGAATAGTGGGATGGCTATTGCTTTAATCATCGCATTTATTTTAGGTTTACTTTTACTAATTCCATCGCTAATATTATTATTGAGATTATTTGTTTTTGATAAAAAATATGTTGAAGGTAAAAAATAGACGAATATACTTAAATATAGTAGCGATGTTTATTGTTTAAGCTACGGATATTTGATATATTTCAATTATCTTATTTTTGGAGGACGCATATGGATAAAGAATATGTGGTTATAGGTTTAGGTCGTTTTGGCGGTAGTATTGTTAGAGAATTAAATGCTTTAGATATGGATGTTATGGCGATTGATATGGATGAAGCGCGTGTGAATGAATATAGTGATATTGCCACACATGCGGTAATTGCTGACACAACTGACGAAGCTGTGATGAAAAGTTTAGGCATTAGAAATTTTGATCACGTAATTGTTGCAATTGGTGAAAATATTCAATCGAGTACGTTAACGACTTTAATTTTAAAAGAGTTAGGTGTTAAGAAAGTAACGGCGAAAGCTCAAAATGATTATCATGCAAAAATTTTAAATAAAATTGGTGCAGATACCGTTGTTCATCCTGAAAGAGATATGGGTAGGAGAATTGCACATAATGTAGCTAGTGCTAGTGTTTTAGATTATTTAGAACTAGCAGATGAACACTCAATAGTAGAAATTAAAGTTAGTGAAAAAATGGCAGGACAAACCATTATAGAATTAGATATTAGAGCGCAATATGGTATAAGTATTATTGCCATTAAAAGAGGTAGAGACATTATCGTATCTCCAGACCCAAACATAAATATTGAAATTGGGGATATTTTAATTATGATTGGTCATGATAATGACTTAAACCGATTTGAAAAAAAGGTAGTAAGATAAAAATTAATATATGAACTAACGTAGAAGAGGTGGAACAGAACAGTGAGTGATGTCCCACACTCTTCTTTTTTGTGTAAAGTGTATTCTTTAAGGGATTTTGATATTTGTGAATAGACAAGTTATACGAAGGTTCAAACTTAACTTTTAATTAATGTACTCAGTCAAAATAGCAAGTGTTTAATATAAAAATGCCTCATCTATTACAAATGGATGAGGCATTGAGTTTGATTATGATTTGGTTGATTGGTCCGTTTGGTTACCATCATTTTTTTGTTTTTGTTTTGCTTTCTGAGCGATGTTTTTATTATCTTTGTTGTTAGTATCTTTTGTATTTTTGTTTTGAGATTTACTATTGTGTTTTTTTGAATTGTCTTTTTTCTGATTTGGTTTATTTTGTGTTTTTTTATTTTGAGAAGATGTATTATCTTCATTTACCTTCATGATCACTGGTAAAATCATTGGTTTACGTGCAGTTTTTTCAAATAAATACGGCTGTAGTGTTTCAATGATTGATGATTTAATTTGATGCCATTGTATTTCTGGATTTTGATTCAGTTTAGAAATAACATCTGTTTTGATTTTTCTTTGGGCATCATAAATTAATTGACCAGATTCACGCATATAAACAAAACCACGAGAAATGATGTCAGGACCAGATAGTAATTTGTTCGTTTTAAAGTCTATACTAACAACGACGATGACTAGGCCTTCTTCTGACAATAGTTTTCTATCTCGGATAACTACGTTTCCGATATCTCCAATACCGCTACCATCCACTAAAACATTGCCAGATGGTATTCTTCCAGCTTTTCTAGCTGAATTATGTGTTAAAGCTAAAACATCACCGATGTCAAAGATAAACACGTTGTCTGGTTCCACACCACATTCAATTCCTGATTGGCCATGTGCTTTTAACATGCGATATTCACCATGAATTGGGAGGAAGAATTTTGGACGTAACAAGCGTAACATTAATTGTTGATCGCCTTTAGATCCGTGACCAGATGTGTGAATATTTGATACCTTATTGTGTATGACTTCAGCACCTGCTCGGTATAATGCATTTATAGTGCGGTTAATACTTTTAGTATTACCTGGAATAGGTGAAGAACTAAATACTACAGTGTCTTCTGGAATAATTTTAATTTGTTTGTGTGTACCATTAGCAATTCTTGATAGAGCCGCCATTGGTTCACCTTGTGACCCAGTACATAAAATTAGTAATTCATGTTTAGGCACACTATTAATTTTATTTGGTTCTATAAAAGTTTCAGGTGGTGCTTTAATATAACCGAGTTCCATACCAATTTTAATATTGTTTTCCATTGAGCGACCAAAAGTTACAATTTTACGATTGTGTTTAATTGCAGCTTCAACAGCTTGTTGAACACGATAGATATTAGATGCAAAAGTAGCAAAGATGATTCTACCGCTACAATTACGGAATATCTTTTCAACATTTTGGCCAACTTCACGCTCACTCAATGTAAAGTCAGGAACTAATGAATTGGTAGAGTCTGAAAGTAAACAAAGGACACCTTCTTCTCCAAGTTTTGCCATCTTCGCAATATTTGCTGGTTCACCAACTGGTGTAAAGTCAAATTTGAAATCACCAGTATGAACAATATTGCCTTCTGGTGTATTAACGATAACACCATATGATTCTGGGATACTATGTGTTGTTAAATAGAATGAAACTTCGAAATGTTTAGATTTAATAACAGAACTTTCTTCGATTTCAACAAGTTCTGTTGTTCTTAACAAGTGATGTTCTTCTAATTTATTTCTGATTAAACCTAAAGCTAATGGTCCACCATATATAGGCACGTTTATTTGTTTTAATAGGTAGGGCACACCACCTATATGGTCTTCGTGGCCGTGTGTTATGAACAGACCAACTATTTTGTCTTGATTCTGTTCTAAATAAGTAATGTCAGGAATCACGTAATCAATACCTAATAAATTATCATCAGGGAATTTGATACCTGCATCTATAATTACGATTTCATCCTGATATTCTACGGCATAAGTGTTTTTTCCGATTTCACCTAAGCCACCAAGGGCATATACCGCAACTTCATTTTTATGAATTTGTTTCATTACTCAGCTTGCTCCACATTAAAATGATCTGATTGTTTTTCATATTCTAAATGTGCGCCCTCAAGTTTAGTAATAAACTCGATATTGTAATTACGGTCTTTCAAATATCTTCTTACTTGTTCTTCTGATTGAGCTTCAACATAAATTGTTTGTGTGTGTTCTCTTACGACTACTTCATCTTTGTTATGTTGAAAAAATACTTTAAATACTGCCATTATATCTATTTCCTCCTAAGTTTTGGTTAGATTATTTATATAAACCCTGAAATGTATAATATTTTGTGAGTTTCTCAATTTTAAATAAAATAAATTTCACTAAAAGTGAATTGAAACTACGTTTTATATAAAGAGAACATACGAGCAGTTGCCCAGTATGTTTCTAGGGTCATTTTAAATTCGTTCGTATAGAAAAATACAAATAGAACATATTCGTATGTTTTCAGTTATTTCTCATTTTACATGATGTAGTAGAATAAATAAAGCAGTTTTATTTTCTGCTAAAGCTTAATATGTAGAAAAAAGTGATTCACTTTATAAAAGGTATTTAACTAAGTAAATTTAGGCTACATATATTCAAATATTAAATGAATCATCATATAGCTTGAGTCAATAATAAAAATTAATTATGATTAAAAGGAAATATAATAATTAATAATTTAAAATAGAAAGTAATAGTAGAAAGTAATAAAGACGAGATGAGGATGATTGATATGGATAAAGTGAAGCGTATTGTTGAAGATATTAAAAGTGAGAAACAACGAACTGACAAGGTCTTTCAAGATATTACATTTGAAATACGTGCGGAACAAGTTATCATGTTTTTCAATTATAATGAAATCATTGACACTGTAAATGAAGATCAAAATTATGTGAAACACAATCATGACCCTGTATTTATTGATATTCAAGAATTAAATGCTTTGAAAAAAGAGTTACAAGAGCTCAATATTATATACCATGAAAGAAGAGACGACTTTATGTAAAAAGAACTGTTAGTAAGCGTACGCGATTGGCACGTTTACTAACAGTTCTTTTTTTATACTTCTACTGCATCTTCATGAGGTTGCAATGGATGTTCTGAATCTATGTGATCATAAAACATGATGCCATTAATATGATCTATTTCATGTTGAACTACAACGGCTGGATAACCCTTTAAACGTAATTTGACATCGTTACCATCTATATCTTTTGCTTTAACAGTAACTCTATATTTACGGTGTACTAGGCCTGGTATATTTTCGTCTACGCTTAAGCACCCTTCACCAGTAGGTAGATAAGCTTCTTGAATGCTATGACTCATAATTTTAGGATTCACTAACATCAAGTCATAACTTTTACCTTCGCCATCATCCGGTAAATAAACCGCAATCATTTTTTTAGAAATATTAATCTGTGGCGCTGCAAGTCCGACACCAGAACGAAGACCATATTTATTAGCAGTTTCTTCATCTTGACTATTTATTAAAAATGTTCTCATAGCTTTTAATGTTTCTCTATCTTCATTTGATAATGGAACCTCGACATCTTTAGCTTTTTCGCGTAGCGTAGGATGTCCATCTCGAATTATATCTTTCATTGTTAACATTTGTTCATACACCTTCCTTAATATAAAATATACCAAAGATTACCAAATAAAATACAGTAATTCATTTGATTTATTAAAATTTATTATATAATATAGCACACGAAAAAGGAGGATTTTTCAAAATGAAATTTAAATATGGTATTGGTGCCATACTAGCTTCCACAGTACTTATAGCTGGATGTACAACGGATAAAGGTGAGATTAAAGATTACAATGAAAAGATACAACAAGCATTTGATGAAGAAAAGCCTGTTTCTTCAGTAGGCAAAAAACTTAACGAACTAGAGCAAGAAAAACAAAAACTTGTTAAAAAAATCAATGGTAAAGACCAACAAGAAGCAAAACAAACTTCTGAAAAAATTGTAGATAATGTTGAGAAAAGAAAAAAAGAATTTAAAAAAGAAGAAAATGCTATAGAAAATTCAGAAGAAGCGTTTAAAAAAGCTCAAAAACATTTAGATAATATTAGTGACAAAGATAAGAAAAAAGAAGTGAAAGAGTTAAATGATGCTTTGAAAGATAAATATAAGGCACATGATAACTATGCAAATTCATATAAAAATATTATGAATAAAGAAAAAGATTTATTTGAATATGGCTCACGTGATCAAGCTAATCAAGAAGAAATGAATAAAAAAACAGAAGCTGTATCCAAATCATATAAAACTATGGACAAATCATTTAATAAATACAAAGACGCAATGGAAAAAGTAAATAAAGAAAAACAAGATGTTGATAATTTAAATTAACATGAAAATGCTATTAATTTGAAATTTAATGTAAATAACTATAGCATTATAAATGAGGGCGCTTACATTCATTTGAACATTGACGCTTTGAAACTTGAGAATAATATAGTACAGCAAGTTTGAAATTAGTGATACAGTTTTAAAACTGTACCTATTTACTGTATTACAGAACTTTTCATATTTGTTTAACAGTGAAACAGTTTTGTGATACAATGTTAAAGGATAAAATGAATTTCTATTATACGGGAAAGGTATGGTGAATTGAATGGCTCCGAAATTAAAAGCCCAATTCGATGCAGAGAAAGTATTGAAAGATACTGAATCTCAATTTGAAATGATCCAAATTTTGGATGAAGACGGTAATATCGTTAATGAAGATCTAGTACCTGATTTATCAGACGAGCAATTAGTAGAATTAATGGAAAGAATGGTTTGGACACGTATTCTTGATCAACGTTCTATTTCTTTAAATAGACAAGGGAGATTAGGATTCTATGCACCTACTGCTGGACAAGAAGCTTCACAATTAGCTTCACAATACGCATTAGAGCAAGAAGACTTTATTCTTCCTGGTTATCGTGACGTACCACAATTAATTTGGCAAGGTTTGCCATTAACTGAAGCGTTTTTATTCTCTAGAGGCCACTTCAAAGGAAATAGAATGCCTGAGGGTGTTAATGCACTAAGCCCACAAATTATTATCGGTGCACAATATGTACAAACAGCTGGTGTTGCACTTGGACTTAAAAAACGTGGGAAACAAGCTGTAGCAATCACGTATACTGGTGATGGTGGTTCTTCACAAGGTGATTTCTATGAAGGTATTAACTTCGCTTCAGCTTACAAAGCGCCAGCAATTTTTGTGATTCAAAATAATAACTATGCGATTTCTACGCCACGTAGTAAACAAACAGCTGCTGAAACATTAGCTCAAAAAGCGATTTCAGTAGGTATTCCTGGCATACAAGTAGATGGAATGGATGCACTTGCAGTATATCAAGCAACTAAAGAAGCGCGTGATCGTGCTGTGAACGGTGAGGGTCCAACACTTATTGAAACAATTACTTATCGTTATGGTCCACATACAATGGCTGGTGACGATCCAACGAAATACAGAACTTCAGACGAAGATTCTGAATGGGAGAAAAAAGATCCGTTAGTTCGTTTTAGAAAACATCTAGAAAATAAAGGTCTATGGACTGAAGAGAAAGAAAACGAAGTAATCGATCGTGCGAAAGCTGAAATTAAAACTGCTATTAAAGAAGCGGATAATACAGAAAAACAAACAGTTACAGACTTAATGGAAAATATGTATGAAGAAATGCCTCAACATTTAGCAGAACAATATGAAATCTACAAAGAGAAGGAGTCGAAGTAACCGATGGCACAAATGACAATGGTTCAAGCGATTAACAATGCGCTTAAAACCGAATTACAAAATGATGAAAATGTCTTACTTTTCGGTGAAGACGTCGGTGTTAACGGTGGTGTATTCCGTGTAACTGAAGGATTACAAAAAGAATTCGGTGAAGACCGTGTATTTGATACACCTCTAGCTGAATCTGGAATTGGTGGCTTAGCTTTAGGTTTAACTACACAAGGCTACCGTCCAGTAATGGAAATCCAATTCTTAGGATTCGTATTTGAAGTATTTGACTCTGTTGCAGGTCAAATTGCACGTACACGTTTCCGTTCTGGTAACTCAAAACAAGCACCAGTAACAATTCGTGCTCCATTTGGCGGTGGTGTCCATACTCCAGAACTACACGCAGATAATTTAGAAGGTATCTTAGCGCAATCACCAGGATTGAATGTAGTTATTCCATCAAGCCCTTATGACGCAAAAGGATTATTAATTTCTGCAATTAGAAGTAATGACCCAGTTGTATATTTAGAGCACATGAAATTGTATCGTTCTTTCCGTGAAGAAGTTCCAGAAGAAGAGTATACAATTGAAATTGGTAAAGCAAGTGTCAAACAAGAAGGTAATGACATTACTTTAATTGCTTACGGTGCCATGGTACAAGAATCATTAAAAGCTGCTGAAGAGTTAGAAAAAGATGGTCATTCAGTGGAAGTGATTGATTTACGTACGGTACAACCAATCGACTTAGAAACGTTAGTTGCTTCAGTAGAAAAAACTGGACGTGCAGTTGTAGTTCAAGAAGCACAACGCCAAGCTGGTGTTGGAGCAACAGTTGCTTCTGAATTAGCTGAACGTGCAATCCTATCATTAGAAGCACCAATTGCTCGTGTAGCTGCTGCTGATACCGTTTATCCGTTTACTCAAGCAGAAAATGTTTGGTTACCAAACAAAAACGATATCATTGAAAAAGCAAAAGCAACATTAGAATTTTAATAAATATTAATAAGTTTGGGATAGCTTTTGAAATGTTATCCCAGCTTCAATTATTAATAATAAAACAGCATGAGATTGCGAATCATAAGTTCCGTTCTCATTTTCTAATTTTTGACTAAATATGAATTTTTAGGAGGATAATAACGTGGCATTTGAATTTAAATTACCCGATATTGGTGAAGGTATCCACGAAGGTGAAATTGTAAAATGGTTTGTTAAAGCTGGAGATAATATCGAAGAAGATGATGTTTTAGCTGAAGTACAGAATGACAAATCTGTAGTAGAAATCCCATCACCTGTGTCAGGTACAGTAGAGGAAGTACTTGTAGATGAGGGTACAGTAGCTGTTGTCGGCGATACAATTGTTAAAATTGACGCACCTGATGCAGAAGACATGGAATTTAAAGGTAGCGATAGCAGTGAATCTGCAGAAGAAACAGAAGCAGAACCTGCTAAAGAAGAAAGTTCTGAAGCAGCTGCGACACAATCATCAGCTGATGCAGATGTAGATGAAAACAAACGTGTTAAAGCAATGCCTTCAGTACGTAAATATGCACGTGAAAATGGTGTGAACATTAAAGCTGTTGTAGCTTCAGGTAAAAATGGACGTACAACGAAAGAAGACATTGATGCATACTTAAATGGAGATGCAAGTGCAGCTTCAACTGAGAGCGCACCTGAAACTGCAGAAGAAACTTCTGCGAGCGCAGCACAATCAGCGCCAGTTTCTAGTGAAGGAGAATTCCCAGAAACAACAGAAAAAATTCCTGCTATGCGTAAAGCAATTGCAAAAGCAATGGTGAATTCTAAACACACTGCACCTCACGTTACTTTAATGGATGAAATCGATGTTCAAGAACTATGGGATCACCGTAAAAAATTCAAAGAAGTAGCAGCTGAGCAAGGTACTAAATTAACATTCTTACCTTACGTTGTGAAAGCACTCGTTTCTGCGCTTAAAAAATATCCAGCGCTTAACACAGAATTTAATGAAGAAGCTGGCGAAATTGTACACAAACATTATTGGAATATTGGTATCGCAGCAGATACAGACAGAGGTTTATTAGTCCCTGTTGTAAAACATGCTGATCGTAAATCTATGTTCCAAATTTCAGATGAGATTAATGAATTAGCTGTAAAAGCACGCGATGGTAAATTAACTTCAGATGAAATGAAAGGTGCTACTTGTACTATTAGTAATATTGGATCAGCAGGTGGACAATGGTTTACACCAGTGATAAATCATCCAGAAGTAGCTATCTTAGGTATTGGTCGTATTGCCCAAAAACCTATCGTTAAAGATGGTGAAATTGTAGCTGCGCCAGTATTATCATTATCATTAAGCTTTGACCATAGACAAATCGATGGTGCTACTGGACAAAATGCAATGAACCATATCAAGCGTTTATTAAATAATCCAGAATTATTATTAATGGAGGGGTAAAACATGGTAGTTGGAGATTTCCCAATTGAAACAGATACTATTGTAATCGGAGCAGGACCTGGAGGATATGTTGCAGCAATTCGTGCAGCACAATTAGGTCAAAAAGTAACAATCGTTGAAAAAGGCGAATTAGGCGGTGTATGTCTTAACGTTGGATGTATTCCATCAAAAGCATTATTACATGCATCTCACCGTTATGATGAAACTAAAAACTCTGAAAATTTAGGTGTTATTGCTGAAAGTGTTTCACTTAAATTTGACAAAGTTCAAGAATTCAAACAGTCAGTAGTTAAGAAATTAACAGGTGGCGTTGAAGGATTATTAAAAGGTAATAAAGTAGAGATTGTTAAAGGTGAAGCTTATTTCGTAGATAACAACAGTTTACGTGTTATGGATGAGAAGAGCGCTCAAACTTATAACTTTAAACATGCAATTATTGCTACTGGTTCAAGACCAATTGAAATTCCTAATTTCGAATTTGGCAATCGCGTTATTGATTCAACTGGTGCTTTAAATTTACAAGAAGTTCCTGGTAAATTAGTAGTAGTTGGTGGCGGTTATATCGGTTCAGAACTAGGTACTGCTTTTGCTAACTTTGGTTCAGAAGTTACTATTTTAGAAGGTGCTAAAGATATCTTAGGTGGCTTCGAAAAACAAATGACACAACCTGTTAAAAAAGGTATGAAAGAAAAAGGCGTTGAAATTGTTACTGAAGCAATGGCTAAATCTGCTGAAGAAACAGACAACGGTGTTAAAGTAACTTACGAAGTTAAAGGTGAAGAACAAACGATTGATGCTGATTATGTATTAGTTACTGTAGGTCGTCGTCCAAACACTGATGAATTAGGCTTAGAAGAATTAGGTCTTAAATTCGCAGATCGTGGATTATTAGAAGTAGACAAACAAAGCCGTACTTCTATCGACAACATTTTCGCAATTGGTGATATCGTTCCTGGGCTACCATTAGCTCATAAAGCGAGCTATGAAGCGAAAGTAGCTGCTGAGGTTATTTCTGGAGAAGCATCAGAAGTGGATTACATTGGTATGCCTGCTGTATGTTTCACTGAACCAGAATTAGCACAAGTAGGTTACACTGAAGCCCAAGCAAAAGAAGAAGGATTAGAAGTTACAGCTTCTAAATTCCCTTATGCAGCTAACGGTCGTGCATTATCATTAGATGACACAACTGGATTTGTTAAATTGTTAACACTTAAAGAAGATAATACACTTGTTGGTGCGCAAGTAGTTGGTACTGGGGCTTCTGATATTATCTCTGAATTAGGTTTAGCAATTGAATCTGGTATGAATGCTGAAGATTTAGCATTAACTGTACATGCTCACCCAACTTTAGGTGAAATGTCTATGGAAGCTGCTGAAAAAGCTTTAGGATTACCAATTCATACAATGTAATAATTTATAAGCACAAATTGTTATGCTTTAGAAGTTTTTACTTAAGTGATTAGGAAGTATGCACAGGGACACTGTTCTCGCACTTTCAAGTCAATGTTCAAACATTTAAAGGCGATAACAAATATATAGGGCGGGAATAAGAAATCAATTTAATATATTGGTTTCTGTCCCGCTCTTTTTTTTTTACTTTTTTAAAATTTTGATAATTATTTGTTAACAAAAGGGAGTGTAATGATATGGAATATTCATATCCTATTGATCTTGAATGGACAAATGAAGAAATGATGCAAGTGGTAGCTTTTTTTAATGCCATTGAGCAATACTACGAGTCAAAAGTTGAGGGCAAGCTTTTGTTAGAACGCTACAGTCAATTTAAAAAAGTAGTTCCAGGTAAAGCTCAAGAAAAGCAAATATTTAAAGAATTTGAGAAGCAAAGTGGCTATAATAGCTACAAAGCTGTAAAATCAGTCAAAGAGGCTTCTAACCAAAAATATTTTAGCTCAGAATAAATTTAACTATTGTCATATTAGCCATATTTTGATACTTTTATTAAGCACTAAACATAATGTTTGATAAAAGTAAACAAAATATGGTTTTTTGTGTAGAGCATGCTAACGTTGTGATTAACAATTAAGCTTTAAATGTGTAAAAGTAGAAGTTATAAAATAAGGTGACAAAATGAAGATAGGGAAAAAATTAAAAAATCTAAGAAATATTAAACAACTTACTCAAAGTGAGTTAGCAGAACGTACAGATTTATCTAAAGGATATGTCTCGCAAATAGAAAGTGAACACGCTTCACCAAGTATGGAAACTTTTTTTAATATTTTAGAAGTGTTAGGTACGACCCCTCGTGAATTTTTTAATGATTCAGCGAATACTAAGGTGTTATATAAGAAAAATGAGCAAATTCACTATGATGAATCTGATAGAGGATATTTATTGAATTGGCCAATTACACAATCAAATAATTTCGAAATGGAACCTTTAATACTTACTTTAAGACCTAATGTATCTTATAAAAGTTTTGATCCTTCAGATTCCGACACATTCATATATTGTTTACAAGGTGAGGTTTCGCTTTTATTAGGGAGTGATTATTATCACGCTGAAGAAGGGGACGCGTTATATTTTAAAGCAAACCAAATACATAGGTTAAAGAACCTTACGTCACAAGATGTGAAAGTGATGGTTGTTGCAACAGCATCATATTTATAGGAGGACAATACATGAACCCTTTATTGACATTTGAATCGGTAAGCAAAGCTTACGATGGAACTCAAATATTAGATAACATAGATTTAAATATTGAATCTGGACATTTTTATACACTATTAGGTCCATCTGGTTGTGGCAAAACTACAATTCTCAAATTGATTGCAGGCTTTGAACAAGTTGATCATGGCCAAATCATTTATCAAGGAAAATCAATTAATCAAGTTCCTGCTAATAAGAGAAAAGTAAATACAGTTTTTCAAGATTATGCACTCTTTCCGCATTTGACTGTATTTGATAACATCGCATTTGGATTAAAAATAAAAAAATTAAACAAGGAAGTCATTAAAACTAAGGTACAAGAAGCTTTAAAATTAGTGAAATTAACTGGCTTTGAAAACAGAATGATAGAAGGCATGAGTGGCGGACAAAAGCAAAGAATTGCGATTGCGCGTGCTATTGTAAATGAACCTGAGATTTTACTTCTAGATGAATCATTATCAGCACTAGATTTAAAACTAAGAACTGAAATGCAATATGAATTAAGAGAAATTCAATCTAGATTAGGCATTACATTTATATTTGTAACACATGATCAAGAAGAAGCATTGGCACTAAGTGACTATATATTTGTAATGAAAGATGGAAAAATACAACAATTTGGTACGCCGATTGATATTTATGATGAACCAGTAAATCGATTTGTTGCTGATTTTATTGGGGAATCTAATATTTTGCAAGGTACGATGGTCAAAGATTATGTCGTTAATATTTACAATCAATCATTTAAGTGTGTTGATATGGGAATTCCGAGTCAACAACAAGTTGAAGTCGTTATCAGACCAGAAGACATTGCATTAGTATCTCCTGGGGACGGGTTATTTGAAGTGACTGTTGAATCCATGTTATTTAGAGGTGTGCACTACGAAATCAATTGTGTAGATAGAAAGGGTTATGAGTGGATGGTGCATTCTACAAAGAAAACTGAAGTAGGCAGTAAAGTAGGTTTATATTTTGAACCAGAAGCGATTCATATTATGGTACCAGGTGAAACTGAAGCAGAATTTGATAAACGCATTAATAGTTATGAGGTAAATGATAATGCGTAAAATAAATGGATTTTTATTTGTACCATACATTTTGTGGATGATTTTATTTATTGTTGTGCCTGTTATTTTGTTAATTTATTTTTCTATGATTGATATCCATGGTGATTTTAGTTTAGAAAATTATAAACAAATGATGACAACCAAATATTTTTTGATGTTATGGGACTCTGTATTGTACGCTGTACTTATTACGCTGACTACATTACTTATTAGTTATCCAGCGGCGTATTTTATTCGTACATCAAAACATCAGAATGTATGGTTATTGATATTAATTATACCTACTTGGATTAATTTACTTCTAAAGACCTATGCATTTATCGGATTGTTCAGTCATGATGGTATTATCAACCGAATATTATATAGTTTACACTTACCTAGAACGGAACTGTTATTTACAGGACCAGCGTTTATAATTGTAGCAAGTTATATTTATATTCCATTTATGATTTTACCAATTTTTAATAATATGAAAGACATACCAAATAATTTATTACAAGCTTCAAGTGATTTAGGTGCTAGTCGTTTAGCCACTTTTAAAAAAGTAATCATGCCTTTAACTAAACGAGGTGTATTAACTGGAGTGCAAGTTACATTTATTCCTGCACTTTCTTTGTTTATGATTACAAGGTTAATTGCTGGAAATAAAGTGATTAATATTGGAACGGCGATAGAGGAACAATTTCTTGTAATTCAAAATTATGGAATGGGTTCTACAATTGCATTATTTCTCATTCTCTTTATGGCATTTGTCTTAATCATCACAAATAATAAATCTACAAATGGAAAAGGGTGAATCATATGAAATGGTATGGCAAACTATATATCGGTATATTAATTGCAGTATTGTACATCCCTATACTGTTTTTAATGTTTTATTCATTTAATTCAGCAGGTAATATGATTCATTTTGAGCATTTTACATTAGCGCACTATCTATCTTTATTTAACAATGACAGATTGTTATCGGTTATTTTTAATACGATTGCAGTGGCATTATTAGCTGCTGCAATTGCAACGGTCGTCGGAACAATGGGAGCCATTGCTTTATATCATTTAAGGAATAAGAAATTAAAAATTTCATTACTAACTTTAAATAATGTGCTAATGGTTTCTTCCGATGTTGTTATTGGTGCATCATTTTTGATTATGTTTACGGCAATTGGTCACTTTACAGGGTTAGGTCTTGGTTTTATCACTGTGCTCATTTCACATATTGCATTTTGCATTCCAATTGTAGTGATAATTGTGTTGCCTAAATTATATGAAATGAATGCACATACGTTAGATGCTGCTAGAGATTTAGGTGCCACTGAGTTACAAGTGTTAAACAAAGTGATGTTACCACATTTATTCCCAGCAATTCTTGGCGGTTTTTTTATGGCATTAACTTATTCATTAGATGATTTTACAGTTAGTTTTTTCGTTACGGGAAACGGATTTAGTGTATTATCAGTAGAAGTTTATGCTATGGCTAGAAAAGGTATAAGTATGGAAATTAATGCGATATCGACTATACTTTTTATAACAATAATCATAGGTATTCTTGGATATTATTTGATACAAAAAATTATCAAACGAAATAAAGCATTGAAGCAGGTGACTCAACAATGAAACGATTTTTACAATTAATCTTGCTCTCAATTTTTGTTGGATTACTATGTCTATGGATAAGTCAAAAACTCACTGAAAAAGAGCACTCTGCTTCAGGTGAAAAAATATATGTGTATAATTGGGGAGAATATATTGATCCAAGTTTAGTAAAAAAATTCCAAAAGGAAACTGGTATTGAAGTTGTGTACGAGACGTTTGATTCTAATGAGGCTATGGAAGCCAAAATACGCAATGGTGGAACAAATTATGATGTTGCTTTTCCAAGTGAATATACGATAGAAAAAATGAAAAAAGAAGGTTTGTTATTACCTTTAAATCATGAGAAAATACCAAATATAAAAAATTTAGATAAAGATTATATGAACATGTCATTTGATAGAGATAATCGTTATTCAGTACCATACTTTTTTGGTACAGTTGGTATTTTATATAATAAAAATGTGTATCCAAAAGATAACTTTAATTCGTGGGAAAGTTTATATAACCCAAAATATGAAAATGATATTTTATTAGTGGATGGTGCAAGAGAAGTTATAGGTTTAGGTTTAAACAAATTAGGCTACAGTTTAAATGATAAAAAAACACAACACTTAGCAGAAGTTGAACATGATTTGAAACAAATAAGTCCTAATATTAAAGGTGTCGTTGGTGATGAAATAACTATGATGCTTGAACAACATGAAGCAAATATCGCGGTTGTGTGGAGCGGTATAGCAGCGCCAATTGTGCAAAATAATAGCGACTTTGATTACGTGGTACCTAAAGAAGGGTCAAACTTGTGGTTTGATAACATGGTTATTCCCAAGACTGCTCAAAATAAAGCAGGTGCACACAAGTTTATCAACTTTATGTTAGATGCACAGAATAGTAAACAAAATACGGAATGGGTAGCTTATGCAACACCTAATAAGACTGCAAGAGCACAATTACCAAAAAATATCAAAGACGATGAACGATTTTATCCTTCAAAACGTACACAAGCAAGATTAGAAGTCTATAAAGATTTAGGTAAGGATACATTAAGTGAATATAATGAACGCTTTTTAAATTTTAAAATGTCGTTAAATTAAAGCGTAGTATAGTAGTTATTTTATCGTTTATTCGATATAATAGTTTGATAAGTAGTATAAGGAGTTGTATAGAAATGTCAGGAGAACAATATACTCAAGTTAGGCGTCCAGTGAGTCGACTAGCAGAAAAGGTATTGGGTTGGTTGAGCTGGATATTCTTACTATTATTAACAATCATCACAATGTTTATTGCACTAGTTTCTTTTAGTAGTGAAAGTTCTATTCAAAATTTAGAAACGTCGTTAAATGGTAATGATTTTATTCAGCAAATACTGGCGAATAATGGATTAAATACGATTCAATTCGTTATTTGGTTACAAAATGGTATATGGGCAGTTATCGTATATTTTATTGTTTGTTTATTAATATCGTTTTTAGCTTTAATATCAATGAATATTAGAATATTATCTGGTTTTTTATTTTTAATAGCTACAATCGTAACTTTACCTTTAGTTCTGTTATTTGTACCACTCATTATACCGATTCTATTTTTAATAGTGGCAATTATGATGTTTGCACGCAAAGATAAAGTAGAAATGATACCAGCATATTATTCTGGTGGTTATCAAGGTGGTTATAATGACTATGGACAAGAAAGAAAAGCAGAACCAAACCCTGAACCAAGGACAGAACCAAGACCAGAACCAAACCCACAATATAAAGCACAACAAGATACTTCTGACGTAGAACAACCATCAAATCAAGAACAACAATTAAGAAGAGGTGGGTATAGTTCCGAAGTTGCTAATAAAGTAAATTCGGATATCAATTCAAAAGAGGAAGAACCTCAAATACTATCTCGACAAGCCAAATACAATTATAAATCAAAACAGCAGTCAAATGATAATGATGACAATCTTCAAAATGACCTAGCAGATCAAAACTTTGATAGCCAAGCCTCTGAAGAAGAAGCTAGACGTAGACAAGAAGCATTTGAAAAAGAACAACAACTTCAACAAGAAGCATATGAAGAACAACAGCGAATCAAGCAAGAAAAGGCTGAGGAAGCTGCCAGATTGAAACAAGAAAAAGTAGAAGAAAAAGCTCGGATCAAGCAAGAAAAGAAAGCACGTAAACAGCGTGAAAAAGAAAGACGTAAGCAACAACCCAGTGCAGTTAATCAACGAAGAATGAATTTTGAAGAACGAAAGAAAATCACAAGTCAATCTGCAGAGTCATCAGAGAGTGATGAAGAACAAAACCAATCAAGTAAGAATATGCAAAGCGAAGCAGCAGATACAGATAAAGAAAAATAAAGCATGTATTTTATTATGCTATGCATAAAAAAGAGCAAATCCAAAATGTAAGTAGTTCAGTTTTGGAGTACAAAATGACAAAATGTACTTCAAAATGGACTACTTTTTTCATTTTAACTTACATACCAAATTACATACAAAATGATTTATAAAATGCAATTGAAAATGATAATTGAATGAAAATTTGTGATTTTGTGGTATTATGATAATATAACTTATAGAAAAAATTGCTTATTCAACTAACGGGCAGGATAATGAGAAAAGGTTTTTTGATAGAAATAAGAAATTAGATGGTAAATTAGTTAAAAAGGCTGTGTTATAAATGAAAGTTTCTTTGATTGCTGCGATGGATAAGAATAGAGTGATTGGCAAAGAGAATGACATTCCTTGGAGGATTCCCAAGGACTGGGAATATGTTAAAAATACTACAAAGGGACATCCGATAATATTAGGTAGGAAGAACCTTGAATCAATCGGAAGAGCCTTACCTGACAGAAGAAATATTATTCTGACGAGAGATAAGGGGTTTACCTTTAATGGTTGTGAAATTGTTCATTCAATAGAAGATGTTTTTGAGTTATGTAAAAACGAAGAAGAAATTTTTATTTTCGGAGGAGAACAGATTTATAATTTGTTTTTCCCTTATGTTGAGAAAATGTACATCACAAAAATACATCATGAATTCGAAGGAGATACTTTTTTTCCAGAAGTGAATTATGAGGAATGGAATGAGGTATTTGCCCAAAAAGGGATAAAGAATGATAAAAATCCGTATAACTACTATTTTCATGTATATGAAAGAAAAAACTTATTGAGTTAACGGGTGCGTTAATTGAAGAAGAACAGTAAAGATAAAGCACAAGAGCTTGGGATTACTCCAAGCTCTTTTTGTCATTTGAAATAAATTATATCTTTCCAATCAAATTGTTTATCTGTAATCCCTAATCTTTGAGCAGGTGTCAAAACCTTTTTATCCGCTGATTTAAAAGGGCGACAAAAGTTGTAGTAAGTTCTTAGAATTGTAATCGCAAATTGAGCATACTTCGGATTGAAGTTAGCGTAAATATAGCTCTTCTTATCACCACGAGCTGTTGTTAATGGTCTTTCAAGAGATGATATATAACGTCTTATCTGTTGAATAAAGCTATTGGTCGAATGGTCATTAACATTTAATAGCATCTTTGCGATTTCGTTTGGTTCCAGAGCAGATAAATCCGTTCTACAATCAACTGAATAAAATCCTTTATCCTTAGTGGCTAATGGATGTTTGATAGGGTTATCGGCATATTTGCGATATCTTTCTCCATCTTTACTAATAGCCTCTTCGTGGAATTGATGACTTGTTAGTAATTCAGTTAGATAATGAGATGCCAAAGTCCGTAGAAACTTTGTTTTGAATCCTCTGATATCTCCCCAATCGAGCAGTTCTGCTTTTGCTTGTCCGAATTCTTTTAAGCATTGTTTTCTGCTTTTCGTCTTGTTAACTTGGCAAATAAAATGATGTGCATCGCTCAACCTTAATTCTTTCGTGAATACTCTATAAAAGGCGTTTCTAATAGAGAAGTCATCATCACTAATCATTCGCCATTCGTCGGCATTAACCATTTGTTTAATTAACCAATAGTGAGCAGTTGTAGTATAAGGAGCATCAACATTTAAACCATCGACAAATCTACTCCTATTAGTAATTTTCCCTAATTCGTGAAGATAAGCATTCCTATTTTCGCTATCGTTAGCGGATGGTTCTTGTGGATAATAAGACCAATCTAACCTATCATTTTTACGACTAAAAGTATTGAGATGGTCTTCTTTGAATTTTCTTGTATCTTCATTTAATTCATCCATTGAAATATTCCAATCATAGGCAACATCAGAACGGAACACATATCTTGATAAGACCTCAGCAGATACAACTATATACGTTTGCATATTAAGGTCTTCAAACCCCGTATATTTCTTTGAACCTTGTCCTTTCTTACGGACGTTATTTAGGTAGTAGTGCATCTTGTCCGTATTAAGCCACATCTCGTTAAATTTCTTTGTTTGAAGGGGTTGTGTCTCATATCGTTCTAAAAACTCCAAACAACGCCTATACAGCCACTCCAGCTTATGATAGTAGGTTCCAACTCCAATTCCTAAAATATCACAAGTACGACTGACTGAAACCCTTCCAACAACCATCTTAGCGAACATTGGAAGAATGGTGTTCTTTTGTTGGTGATAAGTAGTGGTTTCTTCTCTTTTTGGTAGAACATTAGTGAACTTCTTACACGCCTTACATTGATAGCGTTGAGATTTGCCCCTACTTTTCCCCCTTTTGTAAAATTGCTTCGGCTCATTGAATGGGGTTGATTCTTCTTCCGAGCAGCCTTCTTTATGAAATTGATAATCTGGCTCAACATCTTGGATGCTATTGATTTCTATAAGGCGTTTAATTTCTTCAACAACAGACCAATTAGATAAAGGGGTTACTGTACAGTTTTGCGATACACCTCTGCCAATAGGATTGTCATTGCAGTACATACCTTTATGACCTTTATCTTTGGAACTACCAGTCATTTTATATCGACTTGGTTTCCCTTTTACATCTTTGAATTTGTGCTGTTCTTTCCCAAAATTACAACAAAACGGATTGATGCAGTAATTATATTGAATGGGATATTCAGAACCGTTCCATTTAAAAGACGTTGGCAAGAACAACATTTTGTTATACCTTGTTGCAAATCGTTTTGGAGTTAATAAATCATATTGTTTAGCCCTATCTTTTAATTCTTCGTTTGAAATCGGAATTTTAACATCTACAATTTCATCTTCCTTCGTGGCTAATCTTTTAAGCTTGGTCATTGTCTATCAACCCACTCTATCTTTGATACCCATTTTTTCAACAATCCGCTTATTACTTCGCTTGTTGGCAATCCATTCAATAAACTTCTTATCGTCTAAAATGTTCAATAAGAATTCATCCACTGCTTCGCTTTCAGTACGCTCTGCATATTCAGCGTATTGCTTAACTATCACCCTTACTTGCTCTGATATTTCCCAATCCACAGACTTAGCGTTCTTATTTTTTGGCTCAAGAAATTGCATAGGAAAATGCACCCCTTTTTGCTTAGTAAATTGTAACCATTTTAACACACCAATTTGCATTCCTACAATAATTATTTCACGTTCGCATTTTTATATACATTTTAACTTACATTTTGTGGTGTAAATTAACAACAAACGTTGATTTAACAATAAAAAACGAGTATCAAATTCAGTTGCAATTTGATACTCATTTAGGTTTACATTTTCACTTTTTGTACTCCAAAACTGAACTACTTATCCAAAATGGATTTGCTTTTTTTTATATGAATATTTGACAATTTTGACCGTTCACAAAATCACTATAATAATGAAAACATACAGAAATCGTCATTAAACAAAGGTATTAGATTTAAAAATAAACAAAACAGCAACTTCAATAAAGAAATTGCTGTTTTATTAGTCTGTATATATTTAAGTAATATGTTTACATAAGTTCTTTAAATGTTTCTAATATTAAATATACATTTAATAAGCTTAAAATAATGATTAATAACCACGATATCGTATTAACCCAAGTTCTGTTTTTAAATTGTCCCATTAAATAACGATTGTTTGTTGCCAATTGTAAAGGTATTAATGAGAATGGTAAAGCTAAACTTAAAAATACTTGTGAAAATACTAGTAATTGTTCAATTTTAGCTTCATCACTTTTAAAAATAATGATACAGAATATAATTGGTAAAATTGCAAGGAGACGTGTAACAAGTCTACGTAACCAATTTGGAATTTTGAGGTGTAAAAAACCTTCCATTACAATTTGTCCAGCCATCGTACCAGTAATTGTAGAATTTTGGCCTGATGCTAATAAAGCAATTGCAAATAAGGTACTCATAATTGCCCCCATAGAAGCTCCTAATATAGGCTGGTTTTGTAAAGCATGATATAGATCGTAGAAACCACCTAATTGATCAGTATTAACACCATAAAATAAGGCTGCACCTAAAACAAGTAATAAGCAATTAATAATAAATGCGATCGAAAGTTGAATATTAGAATCCATTGTAGCATATTTGATTGCATGTGCTTTTGATTTTAGACTATTTCTATCATACATTCTTGACTGCACAATAGAAGAGTGTAGGTATAAGTTGTGTGGCATAATTGTAGCACCAATAATCCCAAGTGCAATAAACAACGCGCTATTATTCGTTATGATTTCTTTGCTTGGTACAAAACCACTTAAAACCTCATTGACATGTGGTGAAGCGATAAACACTTCAAATATAAAGATCACAAGTACAGTGAAAATTAACGTACCTACGATTGCTTCTATCTTTCGGAAACCAAATCGCATAATAAAGAGTAATAAAAATACATCTAATACGGTGATAAGCGCACCAACAAGTAATGGAATGCCAAACAATAAATCTAATGCTATCGCACTTCCGATTACTTCTGCGATATCGGTTGCAATAATTGCTAATTCAGCAATAATCCAAAACACAAAAGATAATGGTTTATTTAAGTAATATTTTGTAGCTTGTGCTAAATCCATACCTGTAGCTATTCCTAATCTTACCGTCATACTTTGTAGTAACATTGCTGATAAGCTAGAGAGTAAAATGACGAATAGCAAAATGTATCCAAATTGTGCACCACCTTGCATTGAAGTAATCCAGTTACCTGGATCCATGTAACCAACTGCTACTAATAATCCTGGACCTAAATAAGATAATAACTTTTGACTAAATTTACCATTGGTATTAATAGAAACCGTATTGTTGATTTCTTCTAAACTTTTATTATGCATTTTTATATTATTAGTCAATAGTGATACCTCCTATACTTCTAACTAACTTTTTATAGATTACTCCAAAAAAATTATTAGGTCAACCTAACAAAGAAAAATTGTTAGGTTAAAATTTTACTGCTTTTAATTTTTTATTAGTAAATTAATATTTTGAAATATAGAAAATAATACTTTGTAATTTTGTAATATTGTTAAATTTGCTATGATAGTGATAATGAAAGAATAGGAGGAAAAAATGATGAATCGGAAAGCAGAAAAAATCCTTGCTTGGATTGCAAACGGTCTTAGTTTATTATTTTTAATACTCATGATTTTGGGGTTAATTTTATTGAATTTTCCCGAATCCAAGGAAGCATTAAATCAAATATATGAACAGCAAGGTATGTCTATATCAGCAGATGCACTTAAAGCGTCGATATTAATGCAAGGTGGATTTTTATTATTCGCGACGATTCTAGGATTCTGTGGTGTTTTTACAATTAAAGGAAACAGAATTTTAGCTGGGTGTCTTTTAATTGCAGCGGCTTTAATTAGTATTTTTACTGGTAATTTTATCGCATTAATACTTTGGATAATTGCTGGTATTATGCTGTTAGTAAAAAAAGACAAAATTCAATCACAATATCAAATGAAGTCAAATGATAATAGTGAAAATGGAAAGAATAATGATCCACGACAAAAAAGTGACATGAATCCAGAGCAAGAATTAAAAAAGAAAAAAGATGAGGATCCATATATTTATTAAATTATGTGAACGATTCGTACCATTAAAAGATTTATAAGAAATTGAAAATATACACTAACTGCTAACAAAGTATTGTCTATGTTAGCAGTTTAGTTATGAGTATAATTTTTGGATTTAATAAGGATACAGACATAGAAATTAAATAAATATATTTTTTTGCTTCTGTCCGTTAATTTAAAGTTAGTTAACGAAATACGTTAAAGTACATTTATTAACATAAAAAAGAGTCTAGGTCGACTCAACGATGACCTAAACTCTTTCATATTATTCTTTTTTTAATTCTAATCAACATGACTGGAGTGGGACGACGAATTTTTTTAATAATAATAAATTTCTGTCCCACTCTTTTTATAAGGTCTAAGCTATTTATACCTTGGTTGCTTTATAGAATCGGAGTTAAACATTATTTATAAAATTTTAATAACTGTGCGAAAGTCTCTTCTAAAAAGTTTAAGAAAGCTTTATCTGTTTTTAATTCATTCGCATTTGGGGCAAGTGTGCGTGCAACAAATAATTCACCTTTTTTCACTTTTTTAACACGATCAATTGCACTTTGTATATCATCGTCTGACATGTTTGCGATGTAAGTTTTTTCTTGAGACATGTGGTCCAAGCTTAAACTATAATCGGATGGTAAGTTTTTAAGGGTTTGAAATTGTTCTTCAAAAACCTTCACACGCTGCGCTTTATCTTTTGCTTCGTGCATAACACCATACATGACAAATAATTGGTTTTCAAAAAGACCTATTTGAAAATGAGGCAACATTTTATAACCGCGATTGTTAGTTGCAAATGCAACCCATGTATCCTTAGGCGGATTTACACTTCGTCTTGCATGTTTAGCAACGTGAGGATAAAATACTTCTCCTGTTGTTGCCTCTAAATATTGGGAAAAATATTCTCCTAATTCATGTAATTGTGGTCGAACATGTTTATTCAAAGCTACCATTCTGTTATCTAAGCCATCAACAGTAAATGCTTTAAAATCGTTTGCTTTAAATGTATATTTAGACATTTTAACCTCCTAGTATGTAATTATTATTTTTATTTTAGCACAATATTACGCTATAAACATTGCCATTGCATTTTTCTTTGAACGATATTACATTGCACAGAAACGTGTATAAACCTATGAATCAGGGTAAAAACATAGTATTATTAACTAATATGATATTACATACAATTGACTATTTTAATTATATAGAACTTTATCTTATTAAATATTAATGAAAAGTGAGTCGTGAAAAAGGAGAGGGATACAATGACTGTTTATGAGTTTGCAAAAGGCCTTATTTTAGAAGCGGGCATCAATGTAAAAAAAATCATGAATCAAGGTATAGAAATAGAAACTAAGTCAAATCCCAATGATTTAGTGACGAATGTTGATAAAGCGACTGAAAAGTATATTTTTGACAATATTAAGCAGACTTATCCAGAACATTTAGTGATTGGTGAAGAGGGACATGGACATGACCTTAAAGATGAATCAGGTATTGTATGGGTTGTTGACCCAATCGATGGGACGTTGAATTTTGTACATCAAAAAGAAAATTTTGCAATTTCTATAGGCATATTTAATGACGGCAAACCATATGCAGGATTTGTATACGATGTCATAAATGATAAACTTTACCATGCGAAAGTTGGAGATGGTGCATTTGAAAATGGGAATTCGTTATCTACTATTCAATCGAGTCCTTTAAAAACAAGTATAATTGGTATTAATCCAAATTGGCTTACAAAGCCAAAGTTAGGTGAAGTGTTCAAACCAATTGTGGATGAAGCTAGAAGTGCAAGGGCTTATGGCTCGGCTGCCTTAGAAATTATTCATGTAGCTACGGGTAAATTAGGAGGCTACATTACACCTAGATTACAACCTTGGGATTTTGCTGGTGGTTTAATTATTTTGCAAGAAGTAGGTGGCATAGGCACAGATTTAATGGGAAATGCCTTGTCCATATATGAACCGAGTTCCATAGTAATGGCAAATCCTCAATTACATGCAGAACTATTAGAATTTCATTTTCAAAAAAATAATGAAATGATAGAAGCATTACAAAAACGATTAAAACATTAAGATGATTGTTTTGAATCATATAACTAATCAAATTTTAACTTTTAAAGTAAGTGATGTGATACAGAAAGTCAATGATGGCTTAATTAGTAGCGTGTTAAATACAAACTTTAAAGCATTTTTAAATAAAATTAACATATAAAAAAGGACAGAAAATACATTTTTTAATGATTTTCTGTCCTCATTTATTTTATAATTATAACCAATTATTCTCACGATATTTCTTTTTTAAAGTGAAACCGCACCCAAATGTTGCAATGAATAGTATAAATGTTAAAATCATCATTGGAACATTTGTAGCAGCGATACTAAAGCTAAACAAAAGCAAAAATATAACAGCTATGATAGCGAGTACCCAGAATATTGATTTAGATTTTTTTTGTTGCATCCCAACCACACCTTTATAGTTTTCTTTAACCAATTATATGATATAATAAAAAAGTTGCAAAGAAAAGTGGGAATTTACTCGAGAAAGGAAATTATATAAAATGACTAAAATAAGAGAAGATGTTCGTAATATCGCAATCATCGCTCACGTTGACCATGGTAAAACAACATTAGTAGATGAATTATTAAAACAATCAGGAATTTTCCGTGAAAATGAGCATGTTGATGAGAGAGCAATGGATTCTAACGACATAGAAAGAGAACGAGGCATAACAATTCTTGCTAAAAATACGGCAATTAATTATAAAGATAACAGAATCAACATTTTAGATACACCTGGACACGCCGATTTCGGTGGCGAAGTTGAACGTATTATGAAAATGGTTGATGGTGTAATCTTAGTTGTAGATGCTTATGAAGGTACAATGCCACAAACACGTTTCGTATTAAAAAAAGCACTTGAACAAAATTTAAAACCTGTAGTAGTAGTAAATAAAATTGATAAACCTGAAGCTAGACCTGAAGGTGTAGTAGACGAAGTTTTAGATTTATTTATTGAATTAGAAGCTAATGATGAACAATTGGATTTCCCTGTTGTTTATGCATCAGCTGTTAATGGTACTGCAAGTTTAGATTCTGAAAAACAGGATGAAAACATGCAATCACTTTACGAAACAATTATTGATTATGTGCCAGCGCCAATTGATAATAGAGAAGAACCGTTACAATTCCAAATAGCATTGTTGGATTATAACGATTATGTTGGACGTATTGGTGTAGGACGTGTATTTAGAGGAACGATGCGTGTTGGTGATAGTGTATCTTTATTAAAATTAGATGGCTCTGTAAAGAATTTCAGAGTAACTAAAATTTTCGGTTATTTCGGATTAAAACGTGAAGAAATTGAAGAAGCTTATGCAGGCGATTTAATTGCTGTTTCAGGTATGGAAGACATTAACGTAGGTGAAACTGTAACACCTAATGATCATCAAGAGCCTTTACCGGTTCTTAGAATAGATGAACCTACATTGGAAATGACATTTAGAGTTAATAACTCACCGTTTGCTGGACGTGAAGGTGACTTCGTAACGTCTCGTCAAATTCAAGAGCGTTTAGATGAACAATTAGAAACAGATGTATCATTAAAAGTAACTCAAACAGAATCTCCAGATAAATGGATAGTTGCAGGACGTGGTGAACTACATTTATCTATTTTAATTGAAAATATGAGACGTGAAGGTTATGAATTACAAGTTTCAAAACCACAAGTTATCTTAAGAGAAATTGATGGCGTTAAATGTGAACCATTCGAACGTGTACAATGTGAAGTACCACAAGAATATACAGGTGCTGTCATAGAATCATTAGGTCAACGTAAAGGTGAAATGCTAGATATGGTGACTACTGATAATGGTTTAACTCGTCTGATATTTATGGTTCCAGCACGTGGTTTAATCGGTTATACTACTGAGTTTATGTCACAGACACGTGGCTACGGTATTATTAACCATACTTTTGAAGAATTCAAACCTCGTGTTAAAGGCCGTATAGGCGGTAGAAGAAATGGTGCGCTTGTGTCTATGGACAAAGGTCAAGCAAGTTCATATGCGATTATGGGATTAGAAGATCGTGGTACGAACTTTATGGAACCAGGTACTGAAGTATATGAAGGTATGATTGTCGGTGAACACAATCGTGAAAATGACTTAACAGTAAATATTACGAAAGAAAAACACCAAACTAACGTACGTTCAGCTACAAAAGATCAAACAGTTACAATGAAACGCCCAAGAAAATTAACTTTAGAAGAAGCATTACAATTTATCAATGATGATGAATTAGTAGAGGTAACGCCTGAAACGATTCGCATTAGAAAAACAATTTTAGAAAAAGCAGCGCGTGAAAAAGAAGCAAAACGAATCAAACAATTAATGCAAGAAGAAGAGTAATTAGTAAATCATCATAGTATTGGAGCAATAAATACTTTTGATTAACATGGCAATGTCAATTTCTATTGGAATAATATAGAGATTGATGTTGCTTTTTTTATGATATTCACTTGTTAAGTAGTAAAAATGATCTGTATTTGGTAATATAATTAGTTCGATTTTTAATTAATTAGGCGTTTTAGTAAAGCAGAGGTGTTATATTAACTTATAACTTTTATACACATGACATCAAATTAAATCATTTAATTGTATTTATTCATGATAGGTAAATATTTTGATTTTGTAGCGAATATCTTTGATAAGTAATAGTGAAATCTAGAATAGTAGTTACTGATAAAACTTCAAAGTATATCATGAGTTGCTTGAGTATACAGGATCAGTGTTGTTTCACATCAAGAAAGTTAATTGATAAGCAATGGTGATATAAAACAAACCCTATAAAAGTTTCAAATTGATAGAAACTTTCACAGGGCGTATTTTAAGATTAAGGTTCCAGTTGACTTATAAAATATTAACAGTCGATGACGATGGTCAAAGCTATTAATGATTGATAATATGATGAAGCTATATTTTGCTTTTTGGTTTAAAAGATGTGTAAGTCTGTACAAATAGATTATCGATGGTCGAAGGTTGTTGCTTGATTACGTTGTTTTGGTGTATCCAGACGACTTTTACATTCGTCGCACATAAAAGTGTGCATTGGATCATTTCTTAATCTTTTAGCTTCTAATGTATTTTGATCAATGAATACTTCGGTATCACAGATAATACATTGCACTTTTATCATTTAAATCACCTCGATGTGAGTAACATACTTGAACTCATATGAATAACCTTGTTCTGGAATATAGACAAAACTATCTACGAAGTTATCTTCATAAAGTCTTTTACCATCACGAGCGAATTGGAAGAAAAGATATGGTAGTAAATCTATTGGCACTTCTATTGAGTCATTATCATTAAATAAACGTATTGCTTTCGCATGATCATAAGGCTCAGCATTTTTGAAAAATGGTGACATATTAATTACAAATGAATTTTCTAAAACTGCTCTTTTTCTATATTTAATTTCTGAATTAAGTGTTGGAGGATTTGTTTGTCCTTCTAAAATTGCACGATTCCATTCCCGATTGTCATCGAAATTGATTGGTTTAGTGCCGTCAAAAACACCACTCTCTAAATCTTCTAATTTAACTTTTCTATCATCAAATATCCAAGTTGTACTATCTAAAGTAATTGGAAATTTAACTTCACCCTTAATTTGAATCATAATCCCACTCCTAATGTATTATAAAAATTTTAAATAAAACGAATCGACAAAAAGTTCAGCCGTTACAATAATTGACATTTTTGTGAATTTAGACGTAATTAAATAGTTTATATCATATGAGATGCTTCATATAAATAAAAATGTCTAATTGCTTGAACGCTCATAGCACAATGATTTGTGTAGTTCGTTTCATTAATTATATATGTAACTAAACTAAATATATCACTATTTCTAATATTATCATAAATAACTAGCCTTAGTATATTACTGAATTCGCTTGCTTTTTCTGTATCAGTAAGATAAACTTTTACATATAAAGTTACAATTGATAGGGGGAGTATGTCATGGTAAAGGGCCAAAAATTAAACAGTGCGGCATATGACCAATTAAATAAAGATGCAGACAGGATTCTTCAATTGATCAAAGTTCAAATGGATAATCTTACATTACCTCAATGCCCATTGTATGAAGAAGTTCTTGATACGCAAATGTTTGGTTTACAAAAAGAAGTTGATTTTGCTGTTGAACTAGGCTTGGTAGACAGAGAAGCGGGCAAAGATTTAATGCTTCGTTTAGAAAAAGAATTGTCTAAATTGCATGAGGCATTTACAAACGTTTAATTGGATTCAGTAATTTTAAAAGTATAAATTTATTTTTACTAAATAAAATGATATAAAGTGAAATTAAGTAGTTAAAAAACTACATAAGATATTTGAAGTGGCTAAGATGTCAATATTATATTGATTGTATCGTAGCCACTTTTTTTGTTTGATAACAATGGATGTATTAGTATATTAATGATTGAACAACAAATTATATTTGTTCGAAAAATGAATACAATTTTTGATATACTGTTAAAGATACAATTAATTTAAAAAACAATTTCGGTTTTTAGAATAACGTAACGTTTCTGAAACTTTTATTAAAAATGATTAATATGTAAAGAATATATAAAATAGAATTGGATGATATGTCGAATGAATAACATAAAGAGTTTTTTTCAATATATTAGTAAGAATGCTAAATATATTGATTATCCGTTAGTAATTACATATTTGTTGTTATGTCTCATTGGCTTAGTCATGGTATATAGTGCAAGTATGGTTGCAGCCACTAAAGGTTCTTTAACAGGCGGTGTACCTGTGACAGGAACATATTTTTACACTAGGCAATTAATGTACGTAATTATGAGTATCATTCTTGTTTTTATTATGGCTTTTGTGATGAATGTGAAGTTTTTGGAAACAATTAAGTTTCAAAAATGGATGATGCTTGGGATTATCTTATTATTAATGGCAACGCTTTTAGTAGGAAGTAATATTAATGGTTCGAAAAGTTGGATTAATTTAGGCTTTATGAATTTACAAGCTTCAGAACTGTTGAAAATTGCTTTGATATTATATATTCCATATATGATTGAAAAGAAAAGGCCAAAAGTTTTTAAAAATCCTAAATTAATGACTTCACCAATCATTTTATCTGCTATTTGTATTGGCCTTGTGTTTTTACAGCGCGATGTAGGGCAAACATTATTAATTTTAATAATTTTTTTCTCAATCTTATTTTATGCAGGTATTGGCGTTCAAAAATCGCTAAAATATGGTTTAATTGTTCTTACAGGTGTTGTACTTATTGGTGGCTTATTTTTACTCATAGGGCTCGTGCCAGATTATTTAACGGCTAGATTCAGTACCCTTACAGATCCATTTAGTAATGAAGGTGGCACAGGTTACCACATTTCTAATTCATTAATTGCAATTGGTAATGGAGGATTGTTAGGCCGTGGTTTAGGAAATAGTATTATGAAATTAGGTTATTTGCCGGAACCACATACTGACTTTATTTTCTCTATTATTTGTGAGGAACTTGGACTTGTTGGAGGGCTAATTGTCATTTGCCTATTATTCTTTATTGTATATCGTGCATTTGAACTTGCGAGTAAAACAAGCTCATACTTTTATAAATTAGTTTGTGTAGGTGTTGCGAGTTATATAGGTAGTCAAACATTTGTCAATTTAGGTGGTATTTCAGGCTCGATACCTTTAACTGGTGTCCCGTTACCATTTATTAGCTTTGGTGGGTCATCAATGATTAGCTTAAGTATTGCAATGGGACTATTGTTAATTACAGCTAAACAAATTAAAGTAGATGAAGCGAAAAGAAGACAGCAACGTAAACATACTAAAAATTTTAGCGTGCCAAAAAATAATTAATACGTGCAAAATAAGCAAACGATTCAACATGCAAATGTTGGAAACGTTTGCTTATTTTTTTATCTGTACAAGCTACTTTTGAAAAAGTTAATAAGTTTAACTCTTTTGATAATTTTAAGTTATTAATAATGATAACTTTATATTATGTTGTTTTTGTGATATAATCTCTCTTAAATACGATAGGTATCCATTTTTTCAGTGTTAATTACAATAAAATAGTTAGTCTTATATTTAAAATAAAAGTAATGGTTTTATTGTAATTTTAAATAATGTGAAAACTATTTTACTGTATACATAGTTCGTATTTTGCTATAATCAATTTTATATTCAACTTTTTAGAAAATTCAAAATTTAAGGGGGACCATGATTTGAAACAAATTAATAAACTTATGGTAGCCAATCGTGGAGAGATAGCAATAAGGATTTTTAGGGCTGCAACAGAATTGAATATTAAAACAGTTGCGATTTATTCAAACGAAGATAAAGGGTCTTTACATAGATATAAAGCTGATGAGTCATATTTAGTTGGGAAAGATTTAGGACCAGCAGAATCATATTTGGATATAGAGCGCATTTTAGATGTTGCGAAACGTGCAGGAGTGGACGCAATTCATCCTGGTTATGGATTTTTAAGTGAAAATGAAACTTTTGCTAAACGCTGTCAAGAAGAGGGGATAAAGTTTATCGGCCCACGTGTCGAACATCTAGACATGTTTGGGGATAAAGTTAAGGCAAGAACGACAGCTATAAATGCTGATTTAAGAGTTATTCCAGGTACAGATGGACCAATTGATAATCAATCCGATGCAATTGCTTTTGCAAATGAAGCCGGCTACCCATTGATGATTAAAGCTACAAGCGGTGGCGGCGGTAAGGGTATGCGTATTGTGCGTTCAGAAGATGAATTGGAAGAAGCATTTCACAGAGCAAAATCTGAAGCAGAGAAATCTTTTGGTAATAGTGAGGTTTATATTGAAAAATATATAGATAATCCAAAACACATTGAAGTACAAGTCATTGGTGATGAACATGGAAACATCGTTCATTTATATGAACGTGATTGTTCTGTCCAAAGACGACATCAGAAAGTTGTTGAAGTTGCGCCATCTGTTGCACTTACTGATGATTTAAGAGAGCGTATATGTGATGCTGCGATTCAATTAATGGAAAATATTGAATATGTAAATGCTGGTACAGTTGAATTTTTAGTATCTGGAGACGATTTCTATTTCATAGAAGTTAACCCTCGTGTACAAGTTGAGCATACAATTTCTGAGATGGTAACAGGTGTAGATATTGTTAAAACTCAAATTCTTGTAGCAGATGGTGAAAAACTATTTGATGATGAAATAGGCATGCCACAACAAAAAGATATTCAAACATTAGGCTATGCGATTCAATGTCGTATTACAACGGAAGATCCAACAAATGACTTTATGCCAGATACTGGTAGAATTATTGCTTATCGCTCAAGTGGTGGCTTTGGTGTCAGACTTGACGCTGGTGATGGTTTCCAAGGTGCCGAGATTTCACCATATTATGATTCATTACTTGTAAAATTATCTACACATGGTATGACGTTTAAACAAGCAAATGAAAAAATGGACCGTTCATTACAAGAAATGCGCATTCGTGGCGTGAAAACTAATGTGCCATTTTTAATTAATGTAATGAGAAATACTCAATTCAAGACCGGAGATTACACGACTAAGTTTATCGAAAGTACACCTGAGTTATTTGATATTGAACCTACATTAGATAGAGGAACAAAGACATTAGAATATATAGGTAATGTATCTATCAATGGTTTTCCTAACGTAGAAAAAAGGCCGAAACCGATTTATGAAACGTCGCCAATTCCTCAGGTTCCAAAAAAGGTTGTCGAAAAATTTGAAGGTACAAAGCAGTTATTAGATCATAAAGGGCCACAAGCAGTTGCGGAATGGTTAAAACAGCAAGAAGATGTATTAATTACAGATACAACGTTCAGAGACGCACATCAGTCATTGTTGGCCACACGCGTACGAACTAAAGATATGATGAATATTGCTTCTAAAACAGCAGAAGTAATGAAAGATAGTTTTTCATTAGAAATGTGGGGCGGCGCAACATTTGATGTTGCTTACAACTTCTTAAAAGAAAATCCGTGGGAAAGACTTGAAAGATTAAGAAAAGCTATTCCAAACGTTTTATTCCAAATGCTTTTACGTGCATCTAACGCTGTTGGCTATAAAAACTATCCAGATAATGTCATTAAAAAATTTGTGAAAGAAAGTGCTGATGCAGGTATAGATGTCTTCCGCATATTTGATTCATTAAATTGGATAGATCAAATGAAAGTGGCAAATGAAGCCGTTCAAGAAGCAGGTAAGATTTCAGAGGGCGCTATTTGCTATACAGGTGATTTCTTAAATAGTAATCGTTCTGATATTTACACATTAGATTACTATATAAATATGGCGAAAACACTTGAATCAGAAGGATTCCACATTTTAGCAATTAAAGATATGGCCGGTTTATTAAAACCAAAAGCTGCGTATGAATTAATCGGTGAATTAAAAGCAGCGGTCAATTTACCAATTCATTTACACACACATGATACAAGCGGAAATGGGCTATTAACTTATAAAGAAGCTATAGATGCAGGTGTAGATGTCATTGACACAGCAGTTGCATCTATGAGTGGTTTAACCAGTCAACCTAGTGGTAATTCGTTGTATTATGCACTGAATGGTTTCGGTAGAAGCATGCGTGCAGATATTGATGGTATGGAAGAATTATCACATTATTGGGGTACTGTACGTCAATACTATAGCGATTTCGAAAGTGATATTAAGTCACCTAACACAGAAATTTATCAACATGAAATGCCAGGTGGACAATATTCGAATTTACGTCAACAAGCGAAAAGTTTAGGCTTAGGCAATAGATTTAATGAAGTGAAAGATATGTATAAACGTGTTAATTTCTTATTCGGTGATATTGTTAAAGTAACACCTTCATCAAAAGTTGTTGGTGATATGGCTTTATACATGGTTCAAAATGATTTAGATGAACAAACGATAATAAAAGATGGATATAAATTAGATTTCCCTGAATCTGTCGTATCATTCTTTAAAGGAGAAATTGGTCAGCCGGTAAATGGATTCAATAAAGACCTTCAAAAAGTGATATTGAAAGGTCAAACACCATTAACTGAACGACCAGGAGAATACTTAGAGCCAGTCGATTTTGAAACAGTGAGACAAGAATTAGAGGAAAAACAACAAAAAGAAGTCACTGAGCAAGATGTAATCAGTTATGTGTTATATCCTAAAGTCTATGAACAATTTATTTCGACACAAGAACAATATGGCAATGTATCACTTCTAGATACGCCAACATTTTTCTTTGGCATGAGAGCAAATGAAACTGTAGAAATTGAGATTGATACAGGTAAGCGATTAATTATTACACTTAAAACGATTACAGAACCTGATGAAAAAGGCGTACGTACGATATTTTATGATATGAATGGTCAGGCTAGACGTATCTTTATACAAGATGAAAATGTGAAAGCCAATGCCAGCGTTAAACCCAAAGCGGATAAACTGAATCCAAATCATATTGGTGCACAAATGCCAGGATCAGTTACAGAAGTTAAAATTACAGAAGGTGAATCTGTGACGAGTGGGCAAGCATTATTGATTACTGAAGCTATGAAGATGGAAACAACTATTCAAGCACCATTTGATGGTGTCGTAAGAAAAGTGACAGTACAAAATGGTGATGCGATTGAAACAGGAGATTTATTAATAGAAATTGAAAAAGAGCAAGAAGATTAAACTAAAAAATGCTGGGATACGGTTAACGTATCCCAGCATTTTTGTAAGTTAATTAAAGTAGATTATCCGCCACTTCTTATCGTTCTTAGCATCAATACAATAAAGTAAGCAATTAAACCAAACAATATTGTTATGAATAGTGCGTGCAATAAAGCAATTAATAAATTCACTTCAGTAATAATAGATAAAGCACCTGTAATCACTTGTAAAATTATTAAAATAAATGCAGCGGTATAACCAAAACGAATTGTTCGATTTTCTTTGTAATTATTAATTGCGTGTATAAACGTAATTAAAATCCAAATAAAAGCGATTAAAGCCATACCTCTGTGAGTGAAGTTCACCCAATCTTGTACGTTATGAGGTATTAAATCATTAAATGGAAGCGGCCATTGACCATAAGCTAAACTTGCTTCTTTATGTCTAACTAAAGCTCCAGTATAAATCGTTAAATATACAATGACTGCCATAATCCATGTGTAGATTCTAAGTGGTTTACGAATAAATAATTCATCAGCTTCGTATTTACGGTCTACTTCAAAGATAATTAACGCTAAAACAAATACTGAAGAAAATGAAATTAATGAAATACCAAAATGTAACGCTAAAACATAATCGTTTTGTTGCCACATGACTGCTGCTGCACCAACAAGTGCTTGTAATAATAAGAAACCAATACTAATCATGCATAATGGTTTAACTTCTTTGATATAACCAATATGTTTCCAAGCAACTATCACTAGCCATAAAACAAGAATTAAAGATAGACCTGATACTGCACGATGACTTAATTCAATAATTGTTTGTATAGGCAAATTTTGAGGTAAAAAAGCACCATGACATAACGGCCAGTCAGAGCCACAACCATCAGCTGAACCAGTTTTAGTAACTAGGGCACCTCCTAGCTGTACAAATGCCATTATTATCGCTGCCAATACAGATAACCATTTCAGGTTTTTTTTGTTAAACAAGAATTAACCCCCCACAAATAAATAAAACAGAATATGAGTAATGGTTCAGCTCAAATGATAACAACCATTATACTGTAAACCAAAGACTCTTTACATTTACTTCTTTATTTTTAAATAAAACTTAATTATTATTATAACAAGAAATACACTTCTAATTGTGTCACAAAAATGACTATTTGTGAATGTCGATAAAGTGTCACAAATAACTTTGTATAAATGTAGTCAATGACCTTAAATTGATATATCATTGTATTATATGGAAAATTTAGGAGGGAAATTATGAACAAAGAACAAACTTTGTCGCATAATTCTAGTCGTGTAACGTTTAAAGAGTTACAACAAATTATTAAGATGGGACTAGTACAGGGCAATTTAATTCCAGCGTTTGCCGGTTCATGGCTTGCAATTGTGTTGGCAAATCATTCCTTCCTCTCGTCAATACCACAGATTTTAATGATGTTGGTAGGTTCGACATTAATTATGGGGGGCGCATGCGCTTTAAATAATTACTATGATCAAGATATTGACAGTATCATGCCAAGTAAACAGCAAAGACCTTCAGTTAATGGAAAAATTTCAAATAGAAATTTATTATTACTTAGTTTTGGAATGATGCTCGTAGGGGAAGCATTATTATTTGCTTTAAATATACCATCCGGTGTAATTGGATTGTTAGGTATCGTTGGCTATGTGTCATTTTATTCAATTTGGTCTAAACGTCATACAGTTTGGAATACAGTAATTGGGAGTTTTCCTGGTGCTGTACCACCGTTAATAGGTTGGACAGCTATCGAGAGCAATATTAGTATAATTGCTGTAGCGCTATTCTTAGTAATATTTTGTTGGCAACCAGTACATTTTTATGCATTGGCAATAAAACGTAAAGATGAATATAGCTTGGCAAATATTCCGATGTTACCTTCTGTTAAAGGTTTCAAACGCACGAGAGTGAGTATGTTTATATGGCTAATATTGTTATTACCATTGCCATTATTATTGAGTGATCTTGGTACAACGTTTATAGTATTAGCTACGTTATTAAACTTAGGCTGGTTATATTTAGGTTTAACTAGTTTTAAAAAAGATTCAGATCAAACAAAATGGGCAACAAAAATGTTTGTTTATTCTTTAAACTATTTAGTAGTTTTCTTCGTACTCGTTGTTGTTGTTTCATTAATTAAAATGTTCTAATAAATATTAATAAGGATGGAATTTATGAATTTACCAATCTTACCTACAATTAGCACAACATGTATAGTGATAAGCGCAATCCTTATTGCAATCGGATGGCGTAAAATATGGAAAAGAGAAATCGAAAGTCATAAAAAATTTATGTTACTTGCTGCCGTATTTGCGCTAACATTTTTTATTATTTATGCTTCGAGAACGATATTTATTGGTAATACTGCTTTTGGCGGTCCAGAATCAATTAAGATTTATTATACAATATTCTTAATTTTTCATATCAATTTAGCTACCATTGGTGGGTTATTGGGACTTTTCCAAATTATCACTGCGTTCAAAGACAAGTTTAAACTTCACAGATTTGTAGGACCAATTGCATCAATTGTTTGGTTTTGTACTGCTATCACAGGCGTGATGGTTTATGTACTACTCTATGTATTATATCCAGGCGGAGAAACGACATCATTATTGAAAGCAACTTTCGGTTTTATAAATATACTTAGCTAAGGATGCGAGAGACTAATCTAGCTAAAATATTGATTATATCTAAAAATAACCTGCGACACTTTTGTGTCGCAGGTTATTTTTTATCTAAAGGTTACAGATACATTTGGATTTATTTTATATTAATAAAAATGTGGAAATATGAATTAAGTGTAGAAGCATCTTAACCTAAGATAAATATCTATTTAAGTGTTTTGCTGTAACAGAAGCAGTGTTTGTTAATAGACCATCCGGTTTCCCTTGATATAGTAATTTGCCACCTTTATTTCCAGCATATGGACCAATATCTATAATCCAATCCGCATGCGTCATCATTGTTAAATTATGTTCAATGATTACCACAGTGTTCCCTTGCTCAATTAAATTATCAAAACTAGCTAAAATAATTGGTATATCATCTTCATGTAAACCAGTGGTAGGCTCATCAAATACAAAGATATGGCCGCTTACAGTGTGTGTTAAATACTTGCTGAGTTTAACACGTTGTATTTCACCACCAGAAAGTGTATCAAGTGTTTGACCTAAACTCATATAATTTAAGCCAGTTGCCTTCAATGATTGTAAAGGTTCTGCAATAGACCTATTTGTATGGAAGAAATCTAACGCTTCATCCACCGTTAAGTTTAATATATCTGCTATTGAATAGCCTGCAATCGTTGCACTTAATACTTCAGGTTTATATCTTTTACCACCACATACATTACAAATTTGAGTGAAGTCTGGCATAAACGCAAGCTCAGTTTTTAACACGCCTTTGCCATGACACTCAGGACAAGCGCCTTCAGAGTTGTAACTGAATAATGATTTCTTTAAGCCTGTATGATTACTGAAATAGTTACGGACGTCTTCAAATATATCAAGATATGTTAATAAATGAGAACGACTTGAAGCGTGCACCGGTTTTTGATCAATAATAATAGCATCAGTATTATTTTTTAAGCCCCCGTGTATAAGTGTGCTCTTGCCAGATCCAGCTACACCGGTTACCACAGTCATTACATGTTTAGGAATACGCGCTGAAATATCCTTTAAATTGTTTTGCGTCATATGGTTTAAGTTAATAAACGCATGAGTTGGTCTTACTTTTGATTTTAATTTGTGTTTTTTCTTTAGTGCTTGTCCAGTACTAGAATTTGATGATAACAGACTAGAATAACTACCAGTGAAAATAATTTCACCGCCATTTTTTCCGGCATAAGGTCCTAAATCTATGATGTGATCAGCGATTTTGATAACGTCAGGGTCATGCTCTACAACTAGAACTGTGTTACCTTTGTTTTTAAGCGATTGAATAATTTCATTTATTTTTTGAATATCCTCAGGATGTAGCCCGACACTCGGTTCATCAATGATATAAACTAGGTCACTTAAAGGACTATTTAGATGTCTGATAAGTTTAATACGTTGAGACTCTCCACCTGACAGGGTCTTCGTTTCACGATCCAAAGTAAGATAGTTAAGACCGATATAACTAAGAGATTCTAATTGCTTTAGCAAAGGGTTAATTATAAATTGTGCTTTACTAGATTCTAGTTTTTTTATGAAATGCATCGCATCATCAATAGATAAGTGTGTGAAATCAGCAATATCTAAGCCGTTAATTTTAGATTTTAATACATTTTGATTTAATCTCTTGCCATCACATGTCGGACATTTTTGTGACGTCACAACTCTTTCAATATCATTTTTGAATTTATTTTTTTCGAAATTATCATTTAATAAAAATGAACGTCTGAATCGATGGATCAGCCCTTCGAATTTTGCAGTTTTTGGCCAGTTTTCAGGAGGATTTTTCAATTTGGTAGGTTTCGTGTATAACAAAGTATCCAATTCTTCTTTAGTATAATGCTTTAATTTCTTGTCATTATCAAATAAACCTGAATATAAATAACGTTTACCACGCCAACTATCCGGTCTGAAAGAAGGGAAACGGATTGCATCTTCATTTAAAGATTTTTCAAAATCTAATAACTCTTCTAAGTTAATATCTTCTATGTATCCAAGGCCAGAGCATGTTTCGCACATACCTTTTGGGTTATTAAAAGAAAAGATATCAGAATATCCTACAAATGGTGTACCGATACGTGACCATAATAAACGGACTGAAGCATATATATCAGAAATTGTACCTACAGTTGAACGTGAATTTCCCCCTAATCTTTTTTGATTGATAATCATAGCTACGGGTAAGTGTTCTATTAAGTCTACGTTTGGTTTACTATATTGTTTTAATTGGTTTTGTATATATGTAGAATATGTTTCGTTAAGTAAACGTTCAGATTCGGCAGCAATTGTATTGAAGACTAATGATGACTTACCTGAACCAGAACGACCAGTGAATACAGAAATTTTATGTTTTGGTATATCTACGGAAATATCTTTCAAATTATTTTGTTTCGCACCGTGAATACGAATGATTGACATTTTTGTCACCCCTTTATTTATTTTATACCCAAAATTTTATTGTCTATTAAGTCGTGTTAAGATAATCTATGATGAAAATGTAAAGGGATGATTACAAATCAATAAATTTGAGGACATGCCTTGCTTGTATCTGTTATAAACATGTACAATGAACCAAAGAATAATGTAGGTGGATGAGCGATGAAGAAACTGATAATTAAAGTTATTGGTGTATTAGTATTGATTTGTTTTATAATTTATTTATTTTACTCACCGCGTTTGAAATTCGATGTTTTAGAAAATCCTAATAAAGATACGTCAAAAACAACACAAAATAAAGATTTTCGAAACACAAAAACAAATGTTGAAAATCCAAAGCTTAAAAAAGGTGTGGGTACTTGGATTGGACAAGATTTACATAATTTAACTGAAAATTATGGACAAGCTGATAGAGTGTATGCATATAAAGGTGGTTTTAAAAACTACGTCTTTAAACAAAAAGATCAATATTATCTTGTAACAACTAAAAAAAATAAGATTAAATCTGTGTATGCCACTGGTAAAAATGCTAACGCTAATCCGGTAGAAATTGGTGACAATGCATCTCATGTTTTCGAAAAGTACAGTATCAATCCGGAACCGACGATTAAAGCTAATGGCAAAACGTATGAAATAGAACTTTCTGATTCAGATATGAAAACACAGACATTAATTAAATTTAATGATGTTTATGCACAAATATATATTGATCAACAAGCTAACGAAATCGTAGGTGTAAGATATTTAGATAGTGAAGCATTAATGGCATTTAAACCTTATCAAATGATAACTGCACAAGAAGATAAAAAGGTGAAAAATAATTATAAAAAAATACCATATGAACAGAATGCAAATCAATTGATGACACTTTATGAAATAACTAATGAAATGCGTAAATTAAAAGATGCAAAACCTTTAAAAATCAACAATGACGTAGCTCATATCGCATCATACAATTTATACGAAGCTATTGATACTGACAGTGTAGAATTCACAGAAGATGCATTAAAACAAAAGCTGAATGAACAAAATATTTCTTTTGTTTCCACTAGTCAAAATGTGGGTTATGATTTTAACGAAGTACCAACTTTAATCCACAGTTGGTTAAACTCTGATATTCATAGATCAAGGATGTTAAATTCTAAATACAATGAAGTTGGCGGCGAAGTGTCAAACGGATATTATACAATTATTTTCATTGAAGATAAGTAGGAGAGATTATTATGATAACAGAAGAAACGGTGAATATTCTTGATGATATTGAGCATTTAAGTGATAAAATACTTGATTCACGATTATATCATTCATTTAAAAAAGCAGAACAAAATTTACAAGAAAACGATGAAGCACATTTACTCTATCAAGCCTTTTTAAAATCAAAAGAACAATATGATGAAATCATGAGATTTGGTAAATATCATCCAGATTACCAAAAAGTGATGTTAGAAACACGTAAACGTAAACGTGCTTATGAAATGCTACCTGTAGTTATGGATTACAAACAAAAAGAGGTTGCATTACAAAACTTAATAGATGAGGTTATCGTAAAAATAGCTTATGCTGTATCTGAAAATGTAAAGATAGAAACTGGCAATCCATTTTTCCAAAAAGATGCAAGTGGTTGTGCTACAGGTGGTTCTTGTAGCTGTTCTTTATAGCAAATCAACGCTGTAGTGTTAATTCATATAAAAGCTGGGCACTTGTAGTGACCCAGCTTTTGTATAATTATTTATTTCGATAGGTGTTTTTAAAACGTTCTGCTAAATCAGGTCTATCAGTGACTAACGTATGCACCCCAGTTTTAACTAAATCATTCATTAAATCTAAATTGTTAATGCCATAAAAGCCTGGAACGATGTTACGTTCATTTAACCACTGAATAAATCTAGGAGAAGTCAATTTAATACCATTAAAATTCACTGGCATTTGAAATGTATGAGCTTGTGGTTTAAACGTGTTACCTAAACCTGATTTGAATTTTAAGAAGCCTTCTGCCACTTCATTTTGGCTTGCGCCAATCGCTATTGTATGGTTGCTTTCTTTTTTGAACAAATTAATTTGATCGCTTTGAAAACTAGTAACTAAAACTCGATTTTGCGCGTGGTTTTTAACAATGATATCGTAAATTATTTTAGGTGCTAATTTACCTTGATTACTTTGTGAATCATCTTTAAGATCAACATTTATCAGTGTGTTAGGATATAATGTTAATAATTCATCAAAAGTCAGTATTTTAGCGTCAGGATGATTACGATAAGGTGTTGAGCCGTTTAAATCCTTGAAATGATAACCTGCGTCTAGCTGTTTTAATTCAGTTAAAGTATGTGTTGCTACTTTTCCAGAGCCATTTGTTGTACGATCAACATCTGCATCATGAAAAACCACTAATTGTTGATCTTTAGTCAATCTCACGTCAATTTCGAATCCGTCTACGTGATGTGATAAAGCATTGTCAAATGCGAGTTTTGTTAGCTCAGGTTTTACTGCCATACCACCACGATGTGCGAAAATGTACGGTGCAGGCTTAGAGAAAAAAGCTGGAACTTCTTGGTTCGTAGGTTTAGCTTTATATTTAGAAAAGAAAATAACACTACCTACTAAACCAACCGTACCTAAAAATGCACCTTTTATTAATTTGTTTATTGTTGTCATGCGCAAATCCTCCTTGATTTGAGTATATACAGTAATATAGCAAATGTTAGCTATTGTTCAAAATAATTGTTATTTATTAATCGAATTAGGCATGATATTATAAAGTGGCTAATAAATGGAGTGATGATAGTATGAATATTGTATCTAGAACAAGTTTAGTTATATATTTAAAACATATGAAACACGAACGCCAAATTAGAAAATTTGGACATATAGTCAGTACGAATAAGTTACAACGTTATGTTATTATGTATATAAATGAAGAAGAGGCTGACACTATTGTAGACAAACTGATGAGCTTAAAATATGTAAAACATATAGCAGGTTCTCCTTATAAATATCTTAAAAAGGAGTATCCAAAAGAACAACATGAATTTTCGTGATTGTATTAAATTTAAATATTTTTTATTAATAAACAAAGTCACATTAGCTTTAAATATAACTACGTGACTTTGTTTTATTTACGACTATTGTAATGGTGGTATCCACCGTTGAAGTCTCAATACACTGATTAAATAATTGAAATAAATACTGTTGGAATGAAAATGCTCGGGTGGTTGCACATCAATTTCTTTCACATCAATGTTGAAACGTGCTGCTTGTTCGTTAATTAAATTGAATTTTTTATTCGAATATGGATATGGATATTTAACTGCATTTACCATAATGTACATCGCCTGAAAATGTTGACCTTGGGTAGGTTTCATAATAATAGCCACTGAAGATAATTGTTTATCAAAAGTAGGGGTGTGGAAGTAAACGATATGCTCGATTCGTGCGTGATTGTATTCAATGAGCGTTGTAAATTCAAATAAGTCTGTAAGGCCTTCGCCCAATTGTATAAAGGCTTGTTTCATTTTGCCCCTCCTTTCATGCAGTATGTATTATATAAAAATAACTTAAAGAATGGAAGTGTTTCTCAATGAGAGTGATTTCTGGAATCCATAAAAGTAAACCACTAGAAAGTATGGAAGGTCGTAACACTCGGCCTACGATGGACAAAGTTAAGGAAGGAATTTTTAACAGTCTACACGAAGTATCAGGCATTGGGTTAGATTTATTTGCCGGAAGTGGTGCCTTGGGTATTGAAGCATTGTCTCGAGGGATGGAAAAAGTGATTTTTGTAGATCAAAATTTCAAAGCAATAAAAATTATCAAAGCGAACCTTCAACATTTAAACATTGATGAACAAGCGGAAGTTTATAAAAATAATGCAGATAGAGCACTTAAAGCACTTTCAAAAAGAGAAATACAATTTGATGTTATATTTTTAGACCCACCTTATGATAAGGGATTAATTGATGAAGCGTTAGACGGAATTATAAAGTTTAATTTATTAAAAGAAAATGGTATTATCGTTTGTGAGTTCAATCATAAAGAAGAGATTGATACAAAATCATTTCATGTGATTAAAAGATATCACTATGGATTAACAGACACTTTGTTATTAGAAAAAGGAGATTAAAATGTCTACAACTAAAGCAGTGATTCCAGGAAGTTTTGATCCAATTACATATGGTCATATTGACATCATTGATAGGAGTGCCGATCGCTTTGATGAATTGCACATTTGTGTTTTGAAAAATAACAACAAGTCGGGCACTTTTTCAGTCGATGAGCGCATTGAGTTAATAGAAGCATCTGTAAAACACCTTGATAATGTTACAGTACATCATTTTAATGGATTACTTGTAGATTTTTGTGATGAAATTGGTGCGCAAACAATTATTAGAGGTTTGAGAGCTGTAAGCGATTTTGAATATGAATTGAGATTGACTTCAATGAACAAAAAGTTAAATAGTAATGTAGAAACGATGTACATGATGACAAGTACAAATTATTCCTTTATTAGTTCCAGTGTAGTGAAAGAAGTGGCTGCATACAAGGCTAATGTATCCGATTTTGTACCAGAACATGTTGAAAAAGCATTGAATGAAAAGTTTAAGAAATGATAAAGAACCACTTCCCA